>NZ_JBEXRL010000019.1:0-150092 GCF_040613075.1 Streptomyces sp. NPDC006314
GGGCCGCACCCCTTCCGAGGGGTGCGGCCCCGCCGCCGTACCTGCGGAGACCTAGCCTTGCCGGCCCCCGTTGCCACGCCCGTTGCCGCCGCCGTTGCTCTGGCCCTGGATGAAGTTGCCGGGGAGGGAGAAGGTCGGCGTCGGGAAGGTGCCACCGATGGCGCCGGTGGTCGTGTCACCCGTGGTGGCACCGTCACTGGTGCCCCCGTCCGTCAGGCCGCCGATCAGTCCGCCGATCACCTGTCCCGTGTCCCCGTTGTTCCCGTCGTTCGCCCCCCTGTCCCCTTTTCCCCGGCCGTCCCCGTTGTCCTCGTCGGGGATGTCGACCAGGTTGAAGTCCGGCGCGGGCCTGCCCTCCAGGGCGCCGCTCATCATGTCGCGCCAGATCGGGCCCGGGACCTCACCACCGAACACCTTGTCGTGCGGGACGCCGCCGATGGAGATGTTGATCATCTTGCGCTTGTGCTGCGGGTCGCCGACCCAGACCGCGCCCGCCATGTTCGGGGTGTAACCGACGAACCAGGCCGCGAAGCGCTCGTCCGTCGTACCCGTCTTGCCCGCGCTCGGGCGGCTGCCGAGACCGGCCTCCTGACCCGTACCGTCCTCGACCACGCCCTTGAGGAGCGTGCTGACGGTGTCGGCGGTCGTCTCCGACATCGCGCGCGAGCAGGTCGACTTCGGCACCTCCAGGGACTTCTGCTCCCTGCCGGCCTTCTGGGTGATCGACTCGATGGCGATCGGGGTGCAGTACATGCCGCGCGAGGCGAAGGCGGCGTACGCGCTCGCCATCGTCAGCGGGGACATCTCCTGGGTGCCG
The DNA here is from genome assembly GCF_040613075.1 of Streptomyces sp. NPDC006314. Taxonomy (NCBI): domain Bacteria; kingdom Bacillati; phylum Actinomycetota; class Actinomycetes; order Kitasatosporales; family Streptomycetaceae; genus Streptomyces; species Streptomyces sp. NPDC006314. The sequence goes on from NZ_JBEXRL010000019.1 coordinate 818, forward strand.
AGCGCGATGGAGGGGGCCTGCTGGATCTTGCGGCCGTCCGCGCGCGCCACACCCATCTTCTTGGCCAGGTCGGTGACGGGGCAGATGCCGATGTCGCTGATCAGCTGCACGTAGTAGGTGTTGACCGACTTGGCGGTCGCCTCTTTCATGCCGTACGGGCCGTGCTCCGACTCGTTCTCGTTGGTCAGCTTGGTCGGCTTGCGCGGGTCGTCACGCCAGAACTTGCCGTCGCACTTCGCCACCGGGCTCGGGTACGTCATCTCGTACGGCGACGAGTACTGCTGCGTCGCGGGCTTGCCGCCCTCGATCGCGGCCGCCGCCACGATCGGCTTGAACGTCGAGCCGGGCTGATAGCCGGCGCCGCCGCCCATGTCCTGGTTCACGGACAGGTTGATCGACGTCTCGTGGTTCTTGGTGTTGACGCCGTACGGGCGGGACTGCCCCATGGCGAGGATCTTGCCGGTGCCGGGCTCGACGATGGTCGCGGCGGTCGCGACGGAGTCGCTCTTGTAGACGTGCTGTTTGACGGACGCCTGCACGGACCGCTGCGCCTGCGGGTCGAGCGTCGTACGGATCGTCAGACCGCCCTGGTTCCAGAGCTTCGCCCGGGCCTCCTTGGTCTTCCCGAAGGTCCGGTCGGTCAGGACGACCTGGCGCACGTAGTCGCAGAAGAAGCCGGCGCCCTTCACCGCGGTGATGCAGCCGTTCTTGGCGCGGCTGGGGTGCAGCGCCAGCGGCTTCTCCTTGGCCTCGTCGGCTTCCTGCTGGGAGATGTCGCCGAGCTCCGCCATGCGCTGCAGGACGACGTTGCGCCGCTTGGTGGCCTCGGCCTCGTCGTTGACCGGGTCGTAGCGGCTCGGGGACTGCACGATGCCGGCCAGCAGCGCGGCCTCCTGCACGTTCAGGTCCTTGGCGTGCTTGGAGAAGTAGCGCTGGGCGGCGGCCTCTACGCCGTAGGCCTGCTCGCCGAAGAAGGTGATGTTGAGGTAGTTCTCGAGGATCTTCTTCTTCCCGAGTTTGTCCTCGATCTGGATCGCGTACTTCAGCTCGCGGATCTTGCGGCCGAGAGTCTGCTGGGTGGCCTCGGCGACCTTCGTCGGGTCGTCGCCGGCCTCCTCGATGAAGTAGTTCTTCACCAGCTGCTGGGTGAGCGTGGAGGCGCCCTGGGCGACCCCGCCGCTCTGCGCGTTCTTGTTCAGCGCGCGCAGCACGCCCTTGAGGTCGACCGCGCCGTGCTTGTAGAAGCGCGAGTCCTCGATCGCGACGATCGCCTTCTGCATGTACGGCGAGATGTCCTTGAGGTCGACCACCGTACGGTCGCGGGAGTAGACGGTCGCGACCTTCTGGCCCCGAGCGTCCAGGATCGTCGTGCGCTGACTCAGCTGGGGGCTTTTCAGGCTGGCCGGGATCTCGTCGAAGCTCTTGACCGAGCCCTTGGCCGCGAGGCCCAGCGCACCGGCCGCGGGCAGCGCGATGCCCGCCATCACGGCTCCCGCGAGCACACTGACACCGAGGAACTTGGCGGCCTGCTGCGTCGCCGACAGGCCACCGCCCGAGCGCTTCTTTGGCATGGGGGCAGCCTAATCCGTACTTATGAGCGTTCCGAGGGACCGGCTCCCTGTCGGGATGTTCGGGTGCCGGATCGTGACGTACGGGCGGAGCGCGACGGACAGCGCCGCTAGCACCGGACCGCGGCGGTCCGCGACTCGGTATGACAAATCAAGACGCCTACGTTCGCATTTTCCGGACACGCGCGCAGGCGTTGGCCTAAGCTGCTCTCAACTGTCACAGCAGTGCGGCCACGTATCAATACGTCCGGCGACCCCGAATCGTTCCGGTCGTGCCCCGTTTTTCTGAGGGGGACGTGTCCGAATCCGCCTCGTGTGTCACCTGGCGCCCGGTGTGGCGCACCACAGCTGTCCCGGATTGCCGGGATGGTCGCATATGTCGCCAGCTCACTCCCGCGGGTGATCTGCCGCTTACCCATAGTCCGTTCGGGCCATTCAAGATTGGGCCCGAAGGGGGTGTTGCGCTGTGCCCACCTTCCGTAACGTCCTCAACTGGCGGCGGTGAATATGCCGCTGCCGCCGTGGGGGAGCCTCGATTCGGGAGAGGACGGCGCCGGTATGGGCTGGGTAACCGACTGGAGTGCGCAGGCCGCCTGCCGCACTACCGATCCGGATGAACTGTTCGTTCAGGGAGCAGCGCAGAACAGGGCCAAGGCGGTGTGCACCGGGTGCCCGGTACGCACCGAATGCCTGGCCGACGCGCTGGACAACCGCGTCGAATTCGGCGTGTGGGGAGGCATGACGGAACGGGAGCGCCGCGCACTGCTGCGCCGGCGGCCCACGGTGACCTCCTGGCGCAGGCTGCTGGAAACCGCTCGCTCGGAGTACGAGCGGGGTGTCGGGATCGTGCCCCTCGACAACGACGAGGTGTACGAGAACTACGCGGCGGTGAGCTGAGGGCATCACCCTCCGGCGCGCCCCGGAGGCACATCACCCCGATCCGGCATACGCCACGGGAAGATTCAGGCGCACGCCACGGGAAACCTGGGTCAGGCACATGCCCGGGGCGAAACGCGGCCTGCCATGGGGCACGAGAGGCGTCGACCGGGCCTACGCCTGGAGAGCCACGAGCGGCCCACGGCCCCGCCGCAGCCGCGCGCTACGACCGTACGCGCACGCCTGCGCGCTGGTCGGCTCCGACTGCGCTCCGGTACGCGCGTATGCGCCCAGGCGCGTACGACTGCGCGTAGCCGTCCGTGGAGGGAGCTACGCCGACTCCGTCCGCCCCACCGCACCCGCGGCCAGCAGGGAGCCGATGTCACGCAGACCCGTGAGGTCGTGGACGTCGCCGGGCAGTGCGGGTACGTCGACCACCGCCACCTCGGGGTGGCGGGCGGTGAACCGGTCGCGCGTGCGCTGCTCGCGCGAGAGCAGCTGCATGCGCTCGGCGTGCAGCCTCAGCAGGCCCGCGGTGAGCCGGTCGACGGTGCACTCCGTTTCGGCGGGAGAGCCTTCCGGTTCGGCGGGGGAGCCTTCCTCGGAAGCGGTGTCACCGGCTGCTGCCTCGGGTGCGGAAGTGCCTGAACTGCCGTACGTGTCGGGAGAGTTACGAAGTCCAGCTTTCCCGCCCCCCTGATCCACAATGCGGGCGTCCTCAAGATTTTCCGCAGCGGCGAGCGCCCGCTCGGCCGACAGCCGGCCGGCGCCGCTCCCGTGGACCCGATTCAGCACCAGACCGACCAGCGGCATGTTCTCCGCGGCCAGCCGCTCCACGAAGTACGCGGCCTCGCGCAGCGCGTCCCGCTCCGGGGCCGCCACCACCAGGAACGCCGTACCGGGCGCCTGGAGCAGCTTGTACGTGGCGTCCGCGCGCGTACGGAAACCACCGAAGGTGGTGTCCATGGCGGACACGAACGTCTGCACGTCCTTCAGCAGCTGACCGCCCAGCAGCTTGCCCAGCGTGCCGGTCATCATCGACATGCCGACGTTCAGGAAGGCCATGCCCGCGCGGCCGCCCAGTTTGGCCGGCGCGGTGAGCAAGCGGATCAGCCGGCCGTCCAGGAAGGAGCCGAGCCGCTTGGGCGCGTCCAGGAAGTCCAGCGCCGACCGGGACGGCGGGGTGTCGACGACGATCAGGTCCCACTCGTCCTTCGCCCGCAGCTGGCCCAGCTTCTCCATCGCCATGTACTCCTGCGTGCCCGCGAAGCCCGCCGAGAGCGACTGGTAGAAGGGGTTCGCCAGGATCGCGGCCGCCCGCTCGGAATCCGCGTGCGCCTCCACGACCTCGTCGAAGGTGCGCTTCATGTCGAGCATCATGGCGTGCAGTTCGCCGTCGCCCTCGGTGCCCTTCACCCGGCGTGGCACATTGTCGAGGGAGTCGATGCCCATCGACTGGGCCAGCCGTCTGGCCGGGTCGATGGTCAGGACGACCACCTTGCGGCCCCGCTCGGCCGCTCGGAGCCCGAGGGCCGCCGCGGTCGTCGTCTTGCCGACCCCGCCCGAGCCACAGCACACCACGATCCGCGTCCCGGGGTCGTCCAGCAGCGGGTCGATGTCGAGCGCACGTGCGGGGGAGAGGCGACGGGCCGTGTCCTGCGCCTCGGCCGGGTCCGGACTCATGACAACCCCTGCTTCCGCAGTTCCGTGGCGAGTTCGTACAGGCCCGCGAGGTCCATGCCCTCGGCGAGCAGCGGCAGTTCGTTCAGCGGCAGGCCCAGCTCGCCGAGGACCGCGCGCTGCTCCTGCTCCAGCGCGTACCGCTCGGCGTACTCGGCCGCCTGGTCCAGCAGCGGGACCACCAGCTTCTCGGCGTTCCCGCCCCGCCGGGCCCCGCCGAGGCCCGCGGCCGAGAGCGCCTGTGCTACTGAGGAACGCTCCACGGTCCGTACGAGTTCCAGGTCGGCCGCGTCCAACACCTGCGGTCTGACCATGTTCACGATGACCCGGCCCACCGGCAGTCGCGCCGCGCGGAGTTCGGCGATGCCGTCGGCGGTCTCCTGGACCGGCATCTCCTCCAGCAGCGTCACCAGGTGCACCGCCGTCTCCGGCGACTTGAGCACCCGCATCACCGCCTGCGCCTGATTGTGTATCGGGCCGATCTTCGCGAGGCCCGCCACCTCGTCGTTGACGTTCAGGAAGCGGGTGATGCGGCCGGTCGGCGGGGCGTCCATGACCACGTGGTCGTACGCGAACCGCCCCTTCTTGTCCTTGCGGCGCACCGCCTCGCACGCCTTGCCGGTCAGCAGGACGTCCCTGATGCCGGGTGCGATGGTGGTGGCGAAGTCGATGGCGCCCAGCTTCTTCAGGGCTCTGCCCGCCCCGCCCAGCTTGTAGAACATCTGGAGGTAGTCCAGAAGGGCCAGTTCGGGGTCTATGGCGAGGGCATGCACCTCCCCGCCGCCTGGAGCGACGGCGATCTTCCGCTCCTCATAGGGCAACGCCTCCGTCTCGAAGAGCTGTGCGATGCCCTGCCGGCCCTCGACCTCCACGAGAAGCGTCCGCTTCCCCTCGGTCGCGAGGGCCAGCGCGAGGGCGGCGGCGACCGTCGTCTTTCCGGTCCCGCCCTTGCCGCTGACGACCTGGAGCCTGCTCACGCCTTCGAGACTAACCAGTCCGGGCGACACTCACGCGGGAGGCTGTGGATAACGGCGGTCATAGTCGGCCACGTGTTCGGTGGAAAACGGCCGTCGCGGTCGGCCATGTGGCCGGTGGCGGAGAGCGGTCGCGGTCGGCCATGTGGCCGGTGGCGGAGAGGGCCGTGGTCGGCCGCCTGCCCCTGTGGCCACAGCGGCTACAGTCGGCCTCATGACCAAGAAGTGGGAATACTCGACCGTGCCGCTGCTCGTCCATGCCACGAAGCAGATCCTGGACACCTGGGGCGAGGACGGCTGGGAGCTCGTCCAGGTCGTGCCGGGGCCCAACAACCCCGAACAGCTCGTGGCCTACCTGAAGCGGGAGAAGCAGGCGTGAGCGCGGTCGAGGCCAAACTGGCCGAAATGGGCCTGACCCTGCCGGAGGTCGTACCGCCGCTGGCGTCGTACCAGCCGGCCGTACGGTCCGGTGTGTACGTCTACACCGCGGGCCAGCTGCCGATGGTGGAGGGCAAGCTCCCGGTCACCGGCAAGGTGGGCGCGGAGGTCACGCCGGAAGAGGCCAAGGACCTGGCCCGCGTCTGCGCGCTGAACGCGCTGGCCGCCGTGAAGTCCGTCACCGGCGACCTGGACCGCATCGCGCGCGTGGTGAAGGTGGTCGGTTTCGTCGCCTCGGCGTCCGACTTCACCGGGCAGCCCGGTGTCGTCAACGGCGCCAGCGAACTGCTCGGCGAGGTCCTCGGCGACAAGGGCGTGCACGCCCGCAGCGCGGTCGGCGTCGCGGTGCTGCCGCTGGACGCGCCGGTCGAGGTCGAGATCCAGGTGGAACTCGCCCAGTAGCCCACCGCGGCCCGCTGACCTCGGGCACCTCTCGAACATTCGCCCTATACGGGATAGCCTCCGGCCATGGCGAACGGTCAGTGGTACCCCCCCGAGTGGCCGGACCGCATCCGCGCGCTCGCGGACGGCACCCTCACCCCGGTGACCCCCCGGCGCGCGGCCACGGTGCTGCTCCTGAAGGACACCGCGGACGGCCCGGTCGTCCACATGCTGCGCAGACGCGCCTCCATGGCCTTCGCCGGAGGCGCGTACGCGTATCCCGGCGGCGGTGTCGACCCGCGCGACGACGACCGCCAGGTCCGCTGGGCGGGCCCCACGCGCGCGTGGTGGGCCGAGCAGCTGGGAGTGGACGAGCACGGCGCCCAGGCCATCGTCTGCGCGGCCGTACGGGAGACCTACGAGGAGGCCGGCGTGCTGCTCGCCGGGCCCGACGCGGGCTCGGTCGTCGGCGACACCACCGGCGAGGACTGGGAGGCGGACCGGGCCGCCCTGGTAGCGCGTGAGCTGTCCTTCGCCGAGTTCCTGGACCGGCGCGGCCTGGTGCTGCGCTCGGACCTGCTGGGCGCCTGGACCCGCTGGATCACCCCGGAGTTCGAGGCCCGCCGCTACGACACCTGGTTCTTCGTGGCCGCCCTCCCCGAGGGGCAGCGCACCCGGAACGCCTCGACGGAGGCCGACCGCACGGTGTGGATCCGCCCCGAGGAGGCCGCCGGCGGCTACGACCGGGGCGAGCTGCTGATGATGCCGCCCACCATCGCCACGCTGCGCCAGCTGCTTCCGTACGCCACCGCCGCCGAGGCGCTGGCGGCCGCCCCCGCGCGCGACATGACGGCGGTGCTGGCGAGCGCCCGCCTCCAGGACGGCGGGATCGTCCTGTCCTGGCCGGGGCACGACGAGTTCACCAAGCACATCCCGACGGCCGGGACGACCGCGGTGACGCCGGCTGGGACGACCACTCCGACGACGACCGGGGGAGGCCCCGCATGACCGACGCAGCAGCCCTGCCGGGCCAGCCCCGGGGCGCCGTCCTGTCGGGCCCGGCCACCGAACGGGCCATCAACGTCCTCGCGCCCAACGCCTCCGCGATGACCCTCGACGGCACCAACACCTGGATCGTCGCCGAGCCCGGCTCCGAGCTCGCCGTGGTGATCGACCCGGGCCCGCTGGACGACGGCCACCTGCGTACCGTCGTGGACACGGCGGAGAAGGCCGGCAAGCGCATAGCCCTGACCCTGCTCACCCACGGGCACCCCGACCACGCCGCGGGCGCCGCCCGCTTCGCCGAACTGACCGGTACGCGCGTGCGTGCCCTCGATCCGGCGCTGCGGCTCGGCGACGAGGGCCTGGCCGCCGGGAACGTGATCACCGTCGGCGGCCTGGAGCTGAGGGTCGTACCGACCCCCGGACACACCGCGGACTCGCTGTGCTTCCATCTCCCGGCCGACCGGGCGGTGCTGACCGGCGACACCATCCTCGGGCGCGGGACGACGGTCGTGGCGCATCCCGAGGGGCGGCTCGGCGACTATCTGCACTCGCTGCGGCGGCTGAGGTCCCTCACGGTGGACGACGGCGTGCACACCGTCCTGCCGGGCCACGGCCCGGTCCTGGAGGACGCCCAGGGCGCCGTCGAGTTCTACCTGGCACACCGCGCCCACCGGCTCGCCCAGGTGGAGACGGCGGTCGAGGACGGCTACCGCACCGCGGCCGAGGTCGTCGCCCATGTCTACGCCGACGTGGACCGCTCGCTGTGGCCGGCGGCGGAACTGTCGGTGCGGGCCCAGATGGAGTACCTGAGCGAGCACGGGCTGATCTGAGGGCGTCTTCCGGTTCCCGGCCATCCGATGCGCCGGCCTGATCCACCGATCTGATCCGCCGGCCTTCACCGGGAGACACCCGTCAGTCCGGCCGCGCGGTCTTGACGCCGTGCACGCGCGTGTACTCCTCGGCGAGCCAGGGCCCGAGGTCGTCGACGTACGACCGCAGCACCACCGGGTCGCCGAGGGGCTCGTAGCCGTACTCCGCCGCCGTACGCAGCTGTGCGGCCCGCTCGGGGTAGTACGCGCCGAACGCCCCGGCCATCTCCCGCAGGTCGCTCGTCCAGCCGTTCCAGCGGGGCATCACGAGCGTGAAGCCGGTGCGGACGAGGTGCCGTGACATGAAGCGCACGAGCGGCCGGCGGGCCTCCTCGGTGTCCCGGGCCTGCTCGATCCGCTCCCGCCAGTGCGGCAGCCACCGGGCGAGGTCGCCGTTGGTCTCGCGGGCCAGCAGGGAATCGGGGCGGTAGCGGGGCAGGTACGCGGCCAGGTCGTCGCCGAGCAGCGGGGTGCACAGGCAGGCGACGAACCAGCCCAGGTCGTACCGCTCCAGCTCGCTCAGCAGCCGGTCCCGGCCGTAGAGCAGCGTGCCGACGCCGTCGATCTGCGGGAACTCCTTGTCGACGGTCTTGCCGAGGACTCGGACGGCCTCCCGGTCGGCTTCGCCCGGCTCCTCGCCGAGGGCGACGAACAGATCCAGGTCGCTGCGTCCCACGCGCGCGGTACCGCGCGGAATCGACCCGTAGAGGTAGGCGCTGTGCAGTCGGGCACCGAAGACGTCCAGGAGCCGGTCGCGGGCCGCCGCGACGACCGGGCGGAAGGCGACGGGCACGCGCGCGAGGGACCCTTCGCGGGCGATGTGACCCAGGGCGTCCAGGCCCCGGGACGAGGGATCGGTCATGGGGCCACGGTGCCGCGCACACCGGCCCCGGTCAGCTGGTTTTCGGGCGCGGGCGGGGAAAGACGGGCCGTTCGGGGGCGGGAGCCCCAGCAACGGCGGGCACGACAGCGGGGCCCGGCTTCCAAAGAGCGGGCAGGCGCCACTGCCGTACGGCCAAAACCGGCGTCAGCGCGACCGCTTGGCCAGGCGCTCCACGTCCAGCAGGATCACGGCCCGCGCCTCCAGCCGGAGCCAGCCGCGCTGGGCGAAGTCCGCGAGGGCCTTGTTCACGGTCTCGCGGGAGGCGCCGACCAACTGGGCCAGCTCCTCCTGGGTGAGGTCGTGGACGACGTGGATGCCCTCCTCGGACTGCACGCCGAAGCGGCGGGAGAGATCCAGCAGGGCGCGCGCCACACGGCCGGGGACGTCGGAGAAGACCAGGTCGGACATGGCGTCGTTGGTCTTGCGCAGCCGGCGGGCGACGGCGCGCAGCAGGGCGCCGGCCACCTCGGGGCGCGCGTTCAGCCAGGGCTGGAGGTCGCCGTGGCCGAGACCGAGCAGCTTGACCTCGGTCAGCGCGGTCGCGGTCGCGGTGCGCGGTCCCGGGTCGAACAGCGACAGCTCGCCGATCAGCTCTCCGGGTCCGACGACGGCGAGCATGTTCTCGCGGCCGTCGGGGGAGGTGCGGTGCAGCTTCACCTTGCCCTCGGTGACGACGTACAGCCGGTCACCGGGGTCGCCCTCGTGGAACAGGGAGTCGCCACGTGCGAGGGTCACCTCGCTCATGGAGGCGCGGAGCTCGGCGGCCTGCTCGTCGTCGAGAGCCGCGAAGAGCGGGTTGCGCCGCAGAACGTCGTCCACGAGTTCTCTCCTTGTCGACCTGCTCAGGGGATCTTGCTCCCCCATGTGCCAGGGGTCCGTGTTCCCCATTTTGCCGGACGGTCCAAACAGTGTGATCTGTCACAAGGATGCCGTACAGGTGTCCCAAGGTAAGCGGCAGGGGTCCAATCGGGGGCCGATCTTCCACATCCCGGGCGGTGGCCACTGCCCGGCCGGGTGCCCGAACAGCCGGTGGGAGTGCGGCCCAGGGGGCTGTTCGGGGCTTCTCGAGGGGTGGCACACGACGATTCCGCTGTGGGCGAACGACATTCTGTAATTGGGACAAATCGTATGAATCAGACTAGTCCCTGCCGGTGATCGCACGGTCCGGACATCGTTTGGTGCGCTGATCGCATCGGTCGGCGGGCTGGGCAGGGGAGGACATGAGGGGAGAGCAGGGACAGCACCGGGTGGCCGCTTTCGGGGCCCGCCGGGGGAGCGGTCGTCCGACGGGCCGGTCGTCCCGGTGATCGGCCACGGGCGCCACTCCCGTCGGCGTAGCCTTCGTGCATGGCAGTGAGCAAGGTGCGCAAGGCGGCGACGGCGGTGACCGAGGCCGTGAAGCCATGGAAGCCGGAGTCGCGGACGGCGCTCGTGCGACGGGCGCGCAAGATCAACCGCGAACTCGCCGAGGTGTATCCGTACGCCCACCCCGAGCTGGACTTCGAGAACCCCTTCCAACTGCTGGTCGCCACCGTGCTGTCGGCCCAGACCACCGACCTGCGGGTCAACCAGACCACCCCGGCGCTGTTCGCCGAGTACCCGACCCCGGAGGACCTTGCCGCCGCCAACCCGGAGGAGGTCGAGGAGATCCTGCGCCCCTGCGGCTTCTTCCGGGCCAAGACCCGGTCGGTCATAGGGCTGTCCAAGGCGCTCGTGGAGGGCTTCGGCGGTGAGGTGCCCGGGAGGCTGGAGGACCTCGTCAAGCTGCCGGGTGTCGGCCGCAAGACCGCCTTCGTCGTCCTCGGCAACGCCTTCGGCCGGCCCGGGATCACCGTGGACACGCACTTCCAGCGGCTGGTACGGCGCTGGCGGTGGACCGAGGAGACAGACGCGGACAAGATCGAGGCCGCCGTCGGCGCGCTGTTCCCGAAGAGCGAGTGGACCGATCTGTCCCACCACGTCATCTGGCACGGCCGCCGCATCTGCCACGCCCGCAAGCCTGCCTGCGGCGCCTGCCCGATCGCCCCGCTGTGCCCGGCCTACGGCGAGGGCGAGACCGACCCGGAGAAGGCGAAGAAGCTCCTGAAGTACGAGAAGGGCGGCTTCCCCGGCCAGCGGCTGAACCCGCCACAGGCCTATCTCGACGCGGGTGGCACACCGGCGCCCCCCCTGGGGGCCGCGTGACGGAACGATCCCGAGGCCCTCGGGCGTTGGACGGGCAGAGCGACGGGGGTGGCGATGACGAGGGCCAGTGAGACGCGGGGCGGTGCGGTGACGCTCAGCAAGGAGGGGCTGCCGGACTGGCTCGACCCGGTCGTGCGGGCCGCCGAGACGGTCGAGCCGCTCCAGCTCAGCCGCTTCCTGCCGCCGGAGAACGGCTCGGGACGGCAGTCCGCGGTGCTGATCCTGTTCGGTGAGGGGGAGCGCGGCCCGGAGCTGCTGCTGATGGAGCGGGCCGGCTCGCTGCGCTCGCACGCCGGGCAGCCGTCCTTCCCGGGCGGCGCGCTCGATCCCGAGGACGGCGACCCGCAGGGCGAGGGTCCACTGCGGGCCGCGCTGCGCGAGGCCGAGGAGGAGACCGGTCTCGATCCCTCCGGTGTCCAGCTCTTCGGCGTCCTGCCCGCCCTCTACATCCCGGTCAGCGGCTTCGTCGTCACACCCGTGCTCGGCTGGTGGCGTGAGCCCAGCCCGGTCGGTGTCGTCGACCCGAACGAGACCGCCCGCGTCTTCACCGTCCCCGTGGCGGATCTCACGGACCCCGCCAACCGCGCCACCGCCGTCCACCCCAGCGGGCACAGAGGTCCGGCATTCCTGGTCGAATCGGCCCTGGTCTGGGGTTTCACGGCCGGGGTGATCGACCGACTGCTGCACTACGCGGGCTGGGAGCGCCCCTGGGACCGGGGACAACAGGTCCCGCTCGACTGGCGCGCATGACAGGGTGATCCCCGTGCTGTATCCCCCGGGGGACGCTGTGTCCCACCACCACTGCGTGGCGGGCCGGCCCCCGGTCGAGTTGCTGGGAGCGGAGTGAGTAGGCGAGGCCTGAAGCGGTGAACGTGCTGGACATCCTGTTGCTGGTCGCGGCCGTGTGGTTCGCGGTCGTGGGCTACCGCCAGGGATTCGTCGTCGGCATCCTGTCGGTGATCGGGTTCCTGGGCGGCGGCCTCGTCGCCGTGTACACGCTGCCCGTCATCTGGGACGCCGTGACCGACAATGCGGAGGTCGGCATCACCGCCGCCGTCGTCGCGGTGGTCGTCGTCATCGTCTGCGCCTCCATCGGCCAGGCCCTGACCACCCACCTCGGCAGCAAGCTGCGCCGGCACATCACCTGGTCCCCCGCCCGCGCCCTGGACGCCACCGGCGGCGCGCTGGTCAACGTCGTCGCGATGCTGCTGGTCGCCTGGCTGCTCGGCTCCGCTCTCGCCGGTACGACCCTGCCGACGCTCGGCAAGGAGGTGCGCGGCTCCAAGGTGCTCATCGGCGTCTCCCGGGCGCTGCCCGCGCAGGCCGACACCTGGTTCGCGGACTTCTCCTCCGTCCTCGCGCAGAACGGCTTCCCGCAGGTCTTCAGCCCGTTCTCCAACGAGCCGATCAAGGACGTCCGGCCACCGGACCCCGCCCTCGCGCGCAGCCCGGTCGCCACCAGCGCCCAGCGGTCCATCGTCAAGGTCACCGGCACGGCCCAGAGCTGCGGCAAGGTCCTGGAGGGCACCGGCTTCGTCTTCGCCGACCGCCGGGTCATGACCAACGCGCACGTCGTCGGAGGCGTGGACGCGCCGAGCGTGCAGATAGGCGGCGAAGGCCGCAAGTACGACGCCAAGGTCGTCCTGTACGACTGGGAGCGTGACATCGCCGTCCTCGACGTACCGGACCTGAAGGCGAACGCCCTCGAGTTCACCGGCAAGGACGCGGCCGGTGGCGACGGCGCGATCGTCGCGGGCTTCCCGGAGAACGGCTCCTACGACGTGCGCGCCGCGCGGGTGCGTGGGCGCATCACCGCGAACGGCCCGGACATCTACCACCGTGGCACGGTCCGCCGCGACGTCTACTCGCTGTACACGACAGTCCGCCAGGGCAACTCCGGCGGCCCGCTGCTCACGCCCGACGGCAAGGTGTACGGCGTGGTCTTCGCCAAGTCCCTCGACGACGCGGACACCGGCTACGCGCTGACGGCGGACGAAATCCAGTCCGACGTCGAGCGGGGACGCACGGCGAACGAGCAGGTGGGTACGGACAACTGCGCCCTGTGATCCCCGGAACGGGCGTTCAGCCGCGCGGGTGACGCAGACGCATCGAGACCCAGCGGGCCCGGCGGCGCAGGATGCGCGGGATCCCCACCCGGAGGTCCGCTTCCGCCAGTTGCGGCGTGCCTCGCTGAGGCGTGCTCAGACCAGCGGCCGAGCGGCGGTTGCGGGGTGCGTCACTGTAGTCGTGCGTCCAGCCCATACCCGGACGTGTGCCCCCGGCTCATGGTCGATAATCGCCTCCGCGCCCCCCAATTGGCCTATGCGGCAGGCATGTGGCCGTTCGGGGGACAAGTGTTCACTAATCGGATACTCCACGCATCGGCCCTGTCACCCTGCGGTCACCGCGGCGCTCACCGGTCGGGCTCGGGGTCCTTGAGCCAGTTGACCAGCTCGGTGGAGAACGCCGCCGGGTCCTCCTCGTGGGGGAAGTGGCCGAGACCGTCGAACAGGCGCCAGCGGTACGGCGCTTCGACGTACTCGCCCGAACCGGCCGCGCTGCGCGTCCGGGTCACCGGGTCCAGCGAGCCGTGCAGATGCAGCGTGGGCACCCGCACCGGCCGCTTCATCCGGCGGTAGAACTGGACGCCGTCCGGGCGGGCCAGCGAGCGCACCAGCCAGCGGTACGGCTCGATCGCGCAATGCGCCGTGGAGGGGACGCACATGGCCCGCTGGTACGTCTCCACGGTCTCGTCCTCCGGCAGCCGCGGCCCGGACCAGTCCCGGATCAGACGGCCCACCAGCTCCCCGCCGTCGGCCGTGAGTTGACGCTCCGGGATCCACGGCCGCTGGAATCCCCAGATGTAGGAGTTGGCGGCCGTCTGCCGGGCGTCCCGGAGCATCGCCGCTCGCCACCGCCGCGGATGCGGCATCGACACCACGGCGAGGCGCCTGACGAGCTTGGGCCGCATCGTGGCCGCCGTCCACGCCAGATAGCCGCCCAGGTCGTGGCCGACCAGCGCGGCGTCCGGCTCACCGAGCGAGCGGATCACACCGGTGACGTCCAGGGCGAGGTTGGCGGGGTCGTACCCGCGGGGCGTGCGGTCGCTGCCGCCGACGCCCCGCAGGTCCATCGCCACCGCCCGGTAGCCCGCGTCCGCGAGGGCGACGAGCTGGTGCCGCCAGGTCCACCAGAACTGCGGGAAGCCGTGCAGGAGCAACACCAGGGGGCCGTCGCCGAGTTCGGCGATGTGGAAGCGGGCGCCGTTCGCGGCGACGTCCCGGTGTGTCACCTTCTGCCCGTGGGGCAGGTCGATCCGTACGGCCGAGGGGGCGGAGGGGTCCGTCATGAGGATGAGCGTGCCACAGCCTCGATGGCCGCAGGGGTGCGGTCCTCGGGCAGCTCCGGCCGCGGGTGAGGCTTGGCGTTCTGCAGGACGCCCGCAGTCTCCTTCATCGAGGTCGCCACCTTCTGCGGGCCCCGCCCCTTCTTGGCCTTCTTCGCGAACACCGCGCCGATCAGCGCGAGGAGGCCGGCGACCAGCACGTTGGCCGCGAAGGACAGCATGAAGCAGATCGCCAGGTTCCAGTGGCTCCAGGTGCGGATGCCGTAGGCGAGGGCGAAGTTGAGCATGGGCAGGGAGAACAGCAGCACCGCGCCCGCCAGCGAGAAAGCGCCGCCGCTCACCGCGCCGCGCTTCACGTCCCGCTTGAGCTGGGCCTTGGCCAGCGCGATCTCGTCGTGCACCAGCGCCGACAATTCGGTCGTCGCCGAGGCGAACAGCTGGCCGATGCTGCGTTCGGCGCCGACCGGGCTGCCGTCGGGTGCGCTCATCGCGTTCTCCCTCTGAGGTTTCTCGTGCCGCAAGTGTGCCCTGTTGGGTGGCCGTGGTGCTCGTAGGCCGGGTGCGTGGCCGTCGTGCCCGGGTGGCCGTGGGTGGGCCGCCCAGCTCGTGTGGCCGTCTTGTACCGTCTCGTCAGATCATGCCGGACGGTCGCCCTCCTCGCCTGCCCCGCCCGGCACTTCCGCAAGCCCGTGGCGCGCCGCGGCCGCCCGCTCGGCGGCGATCCGCCGGTGTTCGGCGGCCTTGCGCTCGTGGATCTCGGCCATGCGCAGGTGGTACGCCGGGTCGTCCTGGGCGTAGACGTCCGGGATGCCGTCGAGGTCCTCGTCGCGCTCCTCTTCCTCCCACAGCCTGCGGTACTTGGCGTTGCGTATCTTCAGCAGCACCGTCGCACACACCGCCGCGATCAGTGATCCGGTGAGCACCGCCGCCTTTACCTCGTCGGTGAGGACGGCGTCGCCGTCGAAGGCCAGTTCGCCGATGAGCAGCGACACCGTGAAACCGATCCCGGCGAGGGAGGCCACCGCGAAGATGTCCGCCCAGGCGAGGTCGTCGCTGAGCGAGGCCCGGGTGAAGCGGACGGTCAGCCAGGCGCCGCCGAAGATTCCGAGCGTCTTGCCGACGACCAGGCCGAGGACGACGCCGAGCGTCTCCGACCGGGTGAACACGTCCCCGAGCGCCCCGCCGGAGAGCGACACCCCGGCGCTGAACAGCGCGAACAGCGGCACGGCGAGCCCGGCCGACAGAGGCCGCACCAGGTGCTCGATGTGCTCGCCCGGCGAGCGCTCCTCATCCTCCCGGGTGGTGCAGCGCAGCATCAGGCCCATCGCCACACCGGCGATGGTGGCGTGCACACCGCTGTTGTACATCAGCGCCCAGACCGCCACGGCGAGCGGCACGTACACGTACCAGCCGCGCACGCCCCTGCGCAGCAGCAGCCAGAAGACCACGAGGCCCGTGGCGGCCCCGCCGAGCGCGGCGAAGTCCAGCCGGTCGGTGAAGAAGATCGCGATGATCAGGATCGCGAAGAGATCGTCGACGACCGCGAGGGTGAGCAGGAAGGCGCGCAGGGCGCTGGGCAGCGCGGTGCCGATGACCGCGAGGACGGCGAGCGCGAAGGCGATGTCGGTGGCGGTGGGCACCGCCCAGCCCTGCAGGGAGCCGCGCCCGGGGAGGTTGGTCAGGAGGTAGACGAGCGCCGGTACGGCCATGCCGCACAGCGCCGCCGCCATGGGCAGCACGGCCGCCTTCGGGTCGCGCAGGTCCCCGGCGACCAGCTCGCGCTTGAGCTCGATGCCGGCGACGAAGAAGAACACGGCGAGGAGGCCGTCGGCGGCCCAGTGGGCGAGGGAGAGGTGCAGACCGAGCGCGCCGGGGCCGAAGTGCAGGTGGCTCACCGTCTCGTAGCTGTGGTGCAGGGCGGGGATGTTCGCCCAGGCCAGCGCCGTGACGGCGGCGATGAGCAGCAGGACGCCGCCGACGGTCTCGGTGCGCAGCGCGTCCGCGACGAAGGTCCGCTCGCGCAGGGACAGGCGTCCGAGGACCTTACGAGGGGACATCGGGGTGCGGGGGGCGGTCACGGCGGGACCTCCGGTGGCTGGACAGGACGGCTCACATGCCGACCAGACTTCCCGGCGCACCTGTGGATCTTGTCGCGTCCTTGACGCTCTTATCACCTTACCCAACAGGGCGGCCGGGACCGGTGCTCTCACGTTAGACGCAGAAGGGGGCACCCGGCGCGTCGTCGTCCGGGTGCCCCTTCGGGCCCTGCTGTGCGGGTCAGTCCTCGCTCGGCGCCGCCGGGAGCTTGGTCTGGATGAGCTCCATGACCGTGGAGTCGGTCAGTGTGGTCACGTCACCGAGCTGGCGGTTCTCGGCCACGTCCCGCAGCAGCCGGCGCATGATCTTGCCGGAGCGGGTCTTCGGCAGCTCCGCCACCGGCAGGATCCGCTTGGGCTTGGCGATCGGGCCGAGCGTGGCGCCCACGTGATCGCGCAGCTCGCCGACGAGCGTCTCGGTCTCCGATGCCGTACCGCGCAGGATCACGAAGGCGACGATCGCCTGGCCGGTCGTCTCGTCGGCGGCGCCGACGACGGCCGCCTCGGCGACCGAGGGGTGCGAGACCAGGGCCGACTCCACCTCGGTGGTGGAGATGTTGTGCCCGGACACGAGCATGACGTCGTCCACCCGGCCCAGCAGCCAGATGTCCCCGTCGTCGTCCTTCTTGGCGCCGTCACCGGCGAAGTACTTGCCCTCGAAGCGGGACCAGTAGGTGTCGAGGAACCGCTGGTCGTCGCCCCAGATGGTGCGCAGCATGGCCGGCCACGGCTCGGTCAGCACCAGGTAGCCACCGCCGCCGTCGGGCACCTCGCTCGCCTCGTCGTCCACGACGGTCGCGCTGATGCCGGGCAGCGGACGCTGCGCCGAACCGGGTTTGGCCTCGGTCACGCCCGGCAACGGCGAGATCATCATCGCGCCGGTCTCGGTCTGCCACCACGTGTCCACGACGGGCGTCTTGTCGGCACCGATGTGCTTGCGGTACCAGATCCACGCCTCGGGATTGATGGGCTCGCCGACCGACCCCAGGACCCGCAGACTGCTGAGGTCGAACTTGGCGGGGATGTCGTCGCCCCACTTCATGAAGGTCCGGATCGCGGTCGGTGCGGTGTAGAGGATCGTGACCTTGTACTTCTGCACGATCTCCCAGAACCGGCCCTGGTGCGGGGTGTCCGGCGTGCCCTCGTACATGACCTGTGTCGCGCCGTTGGCCAGCGGCCCGTAGACGATGTACGAGTGCCCGGTGACCCAGCCGACGTCGGCCGTGCACCAGTACACGTCCGTCTCCGGCTTGAGGTCGAACACCGCCCAGTGGGTGTACGCCGTCTGGGTGAGGTACCCGCCGGAGGTGTGCAGGATGCCCTTCGGCTTACCCGTCGTGCCCGAGGTGTAGAGGATGAACAGCGGGTGCTCCGCCTCGAACGCCTCCGGGGTGTGCTCGGCGGACTGCCGCCCGACCAGCTCGTGCCACCAGATGTCGCGCTCGCCGCTCCAGGCCACGTCCTGTCCGGTACGGCGCACCACGAGCACGTGCTCGACGTTCCCCGCCTTCTCGACCGCCTCGTCCACGGCGGGCTTGAGCGCGGACGGCTTGCCGCGCCGGTAGCCGCCGTCGGCCGTGATGACGACCTTGGCGTCCGCGTCCTGGATACGGGTCGCGAGCGCGTCCGCCGAGAAGCCGCCGAAGACGACGGAGTGCGCGGCGCCGATCCGGGCCGAGGCCAGCATCGCGATCGCGGTCTCCGGGATCATCGGCATGTAGATGGCGACTCGGTCGCCCTTGCGGACACCCAGCTCCAGCAGGGCGTTGGCGGCCTGGGAGACCTCGTCCTTCAGCTCCGCGTAGGTGATCGAGCGGCTGTCGCCGGGCTCGCCCTCGAAGTGGATGGCGACGCGGTCCCCGTGCCCGGCCTCCACATGCCGGTCCACGCAGTTGTACGCGACGTTCAGCTCGCCGTCCCTGAACCACTTGGCGAACGGCGGGTTCGACCAGTCCAGCGTCTCGGTCGGCGCCTTGGCCCAGGTCAGCCTGCGGGCCTGCTCGGCCCAGAAGCCGAGCCTGTCAGCCTTGGCCTGTTCATACGCCTCCGCGGTGACGTTGGCGTGCGCTGCCAGGTCGGCGGGGGGCGCGAACCTGCGTTCTTCCTTGAGCAGGTTGGCCAGGCTCTCGTTGCTCACGACATCTCCCTTTCCAAGGGTGTCCGTTGTGTCCCAGGCCACAGCTCATCAGACGGGGGGGCCGATGACAAGGGTCGGCCGGAAAATTGGTTTAGACCTGTCTGGACGTCCGCCGTTCACACCGCACTGCGTACCTCTTCACACTCCGTGACGCCTTCGCCGGCGCTTCCGGTGACGCCTTCCGTGACGTCCTCGAAGACCGTGCCTCCTTCCGTCCGGGCGAGCAGATACGCCTGCGCCTCCCCTACATGGAAGTACATGCCGTGCAGTTCCAGTTCGCCCCTGGCCAGCGCCCGGGCGACCGGGGCGTGCGCCCGCAGGTGATCCAGCTGCTGAACCACATTGATCAGGCACAGCTGCTCCACCGCGTCCGCGGGCGCCCGCACGGCCAGCCGGGGCCAGGCGCGGCGGTCGCCGGCCATCCGCGCGAGGCTGGGCAGCCCGTGCCGCAGCCACCGCCGCAACGGGGTGCCCCCGCCCGCGCTCTCCGCGGCCAGCAGCGCCTGCATCGCCCCGCACCCGGAGTGCCCGCACACCGTGATGGAGCGCACCCCGAGCACGTCCACCGCGTACTCGATGGCGGCCGCCACCGAGTCGTCGCCGCACTCCTCGGCCGGCGGCGGCACTAGGTTGCCGACGTTGCGGACGACGAACAGGTCGCCGGGACCACTGGCGGTGATCATCGACGTGACGAGCCGGGAGTCGGCGCAGGTGAGGAAGAGATGTGAGGGCTGCTGGCCCTCCCGGGCGAGCCGCGCCAGCTCCTCCCGCACCAGCGGCGCGGTATTGCGCTGGAACGAGCTGATGCCACGGGCCAGTTCCCGCGCCGCTTCCCGGCCTGCCGGGGCTGCCGGAGCCCCCGCGAAGCAGGACTGGTGATTGCGCCAGGGCGTCCAGGGCCGGCATCGGCACTCGTCGGACGCGGTCGGCTCGGCGGTCCGGATTCCGCCGCGCCGGCCCGACAGTTCGGCCGTGCCGCCCCGTGCGGTGTGGGAGCTGCGCCAGTCCTGCAGTGACTCGTACGCCGCGTGGTCCATGAACGATCCGTCCAACTCCACAACGGCGTGGGCGCCTTGGGGTACGAGATGCAGGGCTCTGCTGAGCCGGGGCACCGCGAGGAACGTCAGCTGGCCTCGTACACGTACGTGATGGACTCCTTCCTTGTCTTCATGAGTGATGCGGGTGTGGGTGAGGCGGTGCAGAGCGAGGGCGACCGCCACGGCGACCCCGAGGAGCACGCCCTCCAGGACGCCGAGGAGCACCACGCCGAGTGTGGTGGCGGCGTAGACCGGCACTTCGCGGTGGCGTGTCACCGTGCGGATGTGGTGGAGGGACACCATCTGGATGCCGACGGCCATCACCAGGGCGGCGAGGGAGGCGAGCGGGATCTCCTCCAGGACCGGGACCATCAGCAGCGCGGCGACTACTACGAGAACGCCGTGCAGCATCGTGGAGTTCCGGCTCACGGCACCGGAGTTCACATTCGCGGTGCTGCGCACGGCCACCCCGGCCACGGGCAGGCCGCCGAGCGCCCCGGAGACGATGTTGGCGGCGCCCTGACCCAGCAGTTCCCGGTCCAGATCGGAGCGGCCGACGCGGGACTGCGGGCCGGGCCGTGCGGCGACCAGCTTGTCCACGGCCACCGCGCCGAGCAGTGACTGCACGCTGCACACCAGGGTGGTGGTGAGCACGGCGGCCGCGATCCCGAGCACCGGGCCCTCGGGCAGTCCGGCCAGCGCATGACTGCGCCAGGACGGCAGGTCGACCCGGGGCAGGGTCAGACCCGCGAGGGTGGCGGTCGCGGTGGCGCCGGCGACGGCGACGAGGGCGGCCGGCACCTTGCGCAGTCCCTGGCCGACGCGGCCCGGGAGGCGCGGCCAGGCGAGAAGCAGGGCCAGGGTCAGCGCGCTCATGGACACGGCGGCCGGGTGCAGGTGGGCCAACTGGGCGGACAGTGCCCGCAGGTTGGCGAGGACGGAGCTGTCCGGGCTGCCGCCGAGGACGATGTGCAGCTGGGCGACGGCGATGGTGATGCCGATGCCGGCCAGCATGCCGTGCACCACGGCGGGGCTGACCGCGAGCGCGCCGCGTGCCACCCGCAGGCAGCCGAGGCCGAGCTGGGCGAGACCGGCGAGGACGGTGATGCAGCAGGTCGCCCGCCAGCCGTACCGGTGGATCAGATCGGCGGTGACGACGGTGAGCCCGGCGGCGGGGCCGCTGACCTGCAGGGGGCAGCCGCCGAGCCGGCCGGCGACCACTCCGCCCACGGCGGCGGCGACGAGGCCCGCCTGGAGCGGGGCGCCGGTGGCAAGGGCGATGCCCAGCGACAGCGGCAGGGCGATGAGGAACACCGCGACGGCGGCGGACACATCGGCGCCCTCGACGGGGAAGCGGCGGCGGCGCCCGGGAGCGGGGCTTTGCGGTGGGTGGGGGTGCTGGGCGTGAGGGGGTGTGCAGGTTGTCGGCATGTTCCCGTCTCCTCCGGGGCGGCGCGGTCGCGGACTGGGTGGGACCCGTGTCGTGGGGCGGGCTCGGTCGCGGCCGTGGGTCACGGCGTGCAGCGGCGGGATGAATCAACACTCGGTAAATGAACCGTAATGCAGAGTAAAGACAATGCATAACTTTTCAGGGCATCTGGCTCATCTAGTCACCCACTCGGATGAAGCGAGCATTTCATCGGCTTGTCGTATTAATTCCCTCTCGGGCCCGTGGGACCTTGGCGACGCTGTCGGTCCAAACCCGGCGCATAGCCACAAAGGCCCTCGTCAGCGTTCGTCTGAGAGAAGGAAGAAGGTGGGCGGAACATGGCCGCCACCCAGAGAATCGCCGTCGGTGCCATGGTCGCCGCGGCCTGTGCCACGTCGCTCGCCGGTTGTGCGAACGGCTCCCACGGCTCGAAGGAAGGAACGTCCGGCCCGCGGCGGGGAGCGCCGGCACCCAACAGCGCGCTCCGCCTGATCGGTGACGGATCCACCGCGTACACCGGCGGGCAGCCATACGTGCCCACGCCTGAGCGGCTGAAGCCCGGTCAGAAGCCCCCGCAGTTCGTGGTGTTCTCCTGGGACGGCGCCGGCGAGGACAGCCAGAAGCTGTTCTCCCACTTCCGCAAGGTCTCCAAGGAGAACCACGCGACGATGACGTACTTCCTCAGCGGCGTGTACATGCTGCCGGAGGAGAAGCGCGACCTCTACAGACCACCGCAGCACTCACGGGGCAGCTCGGAGATCGGCTTCAACGACGAGCAGGGCATCGCCGACACCGTCAAGCAGGTGCGGCTGGCCTGGCTCGAGGGCAACGAGATCGGCACCCACTTCAACGGCCACTTCTGCGGCCCCGGCGGCGGGGTCGGCGAATGGTCGGTGGAGGAGTGGAAGAGTGAGATCGCCCAGGCCAAGCAGTTCGTGAAGACCTGGAAGACCAACACCGGCATGGAGAAGGCGGCCCCCCTGCCCTTCGACTACGACAAGGAGCTGATCGGCGCCCGCACCCCCTGCCTCGAAGGGCAGAAGAACTTCATGAAGGCCGCACGCCAGCTGGGCTTCCGCTATGACTCCAGCGGCGTCAACGACCAGGTCTGGCCCAAGAAGAACCAGGGCCTGTGGGACTTGTCGATGCAGCTGGTGCCCTTCCCCGGCCATACCTATGAGCAGCTGACCATGGACTACAACTTCATGGTCACCCAGTCCGGCACCCAGACGCAGGGCGACCCCGACAAGTTCGACTACTGGGGCGATCAGATGCGCGACGGCCTGATCAAGGGCTTCTACCGCGCCTACGACGGCAACCGCGCACCCCTGATCATCGGCAACCACTTCGAGTCCTGGAACGGCGGCACTTACATGCGCGCCGTCGAAGAGGTGGTGCGGGAGGTGTGCAACAAGCCCGAGGTGCGCTGTGTCTCCTTCCATCAGTTGGTCGACTGGCTGGACGCCCAGGACCCCGAGACCCTGAAGAAGCTGCGCAGCCTCAAGGTGGGCGAAGCCCCCCGGCAGGGCTGGGCGTCCTTCCTCTCCGGCCGCCCGGCCCCGGCACCCAAGGGCGCCCCCGGGGCGCCGGCGGTCCAGCAGTAGCGTCACACGGGCGTTGCCACGCCCTCGCCGAGCACGAACCCGGGGTCGACCTGCGCAGCCAGGTCGGCCCCGGTGCGCTCGTTGCCCCACGCCTCGGCGTTCTTCAGGTGGAAGTGCACCATCTGACGTGTGTACCGCTCCCAGTCCCGCAGCTCGTACGTGGCGTCCGCGGTGGCGCGGAGGGTGTGCAGGGCACGCGAGTTGGCCTCCTCGAGGAGGTCGAACCGCGGCGGGCGGCCCTTCTCCATGGCGCGCACCCAGTCCGAGCGGCCGACCGTCACGAGCAGGTCGTCCCCGACCTCCGCGCGCAGAAAGTCGATGTCGTCCTGTTCCTGGATCTTGTTGCCGACGACCTTCAGTGCGACGCCGAAGTCACGGGCGTAGTCCTTGTACTGGCGGTAGACGGAGACCCCCTTCCGGGTCGGCTCGGCGACGAGGAACGTCATGTCGAAGCGGGTGAACATGCCGGAGGCGAAGGAGTCCGAACCGGCCGTCATGTCGACCACGACGTACTCGTCGGGGCCGTCGACGAGGTGGTTCAGGAACAGCTCTACCGCTCCCGTCTTGGAGTGGTAGCAGGCGACCCCCAGATCAGCGTCCGTGAAGGGGCCGGTGACCATCAAACGGACGGCGCCGCCGTCGAGTTCCACCGGACGCGCGCAGGCGTCGTAGATCGCGTTGGGTTCCCGCACCCGGACCAGCCGCGAGCCCTCCCCGGGCGGGGTCGTCTTGATCATCGTCGCGGTGGAGGCGATGCGCGGATTGCCACCGCGCAGATAGTCCTTGATCAGTGGCAGCCGTTCACCCATGGCGGGCAGCGCGGCCGCCTCCGCCTCGTCGAGGCCGAGCGCGGGACCGAGGTGCTGGTTGATGTCCGCGTCGATGGCGACGACCGGGGCACCGGCTGCCGCGAGGTGGCGGATGAAGAGGGAGGAGAGCGTGGTCTTGCCGCTGCCGCCCTTCCCGACGAAAGCAATTTTCATGTTCACGAAGCGTAGTCGCGTGATCGCTGTACGTGGCATGGGAAGTGAAGAAGACCACTCCTTCGTGGGGCTGGCCCGTGGGATGCGTACTGTCGTACTCATGAGTACGACAGGCGCGAACGCCGATCCGCTCGCGGCCCTGGGCTCGCTGCCCGGTGTGGCCGAGTCCGTGGAGTCCGTGCGCAAGGCCGTGGACCGGGTCTACGGGCACCGGATCATGCGGCGCCGCAGCAATGCGATCACCTCCGAGGCGGCCCTGCGCGGTGCCCGTGGCTCGGCGGCGCTGTCCGGCGCGGACTGGGCCCTCGAGGAGGTGCGGCGACGCACCGACTTCGGTGCCGACGCCGAGTCACGGGTCGTGGGCGCGGCCCTGCGGCTGTCGGCCGAGGGCGGACAGCTGCTGTCCATCTGGCGGCAGTCGCCCCTCCGGGTGCTGGCCCGCCTGCACCTGGTCGCCGCGGCGGACAAGGACGAGCAGGTCGGCAGACCCCGTCAGGCCGGCGAGGCGGTGGACGAGCCGCTGATCGAGCTGCCGCTGCCGGATGCCCGCGAGGTCTCCGGTCGCCTCGAGGGGCTGGCGGACCTGATCATCGCGGGGACGTCCGCGCCCGCGCTGGTGACGGCCGCAGTGGTGCACGGCGAACTGCTCGCGCTGCGCCCCTTCGTGTCCCACAACGGCCTGGTCGCGCGCGCGGCCGAGCGGATCGTGCTGATCGGCAGCGGCCTGGACCCGAAGGCGGTCTGCCCGGCCGAGGTCGGCCACGCAGAACTGGGCCGCGCCTCCTACCTGGCCGCACTGGACGGATACGTCTCCGGCACCCCAGAGGGTGTGGCCGCCTGGATCGCTCACTGCGGCAGGGCGATCGAGCTGGGTGTCCGTGAGTCGACGGCGGTGTGCGAGGCGCTGCAGCGCGGGGCGGCCTGAGGGTACCCCCCGACATGGGTTGCGGCGGTACGAGTTCTCGTACCGCCGCTGGCATGCTCACCCAGTTACCAAGCGTCCTCGATATATGCCCATCAGGTCGGGAACTTCGCCCGTCACCTGGTGCGGCTGGCCCGTAATCGACGGGTCGACGTCGCGTGGGTGCCCGGTGTTCATGCGGGGTCCGTGGGGCCAGGTGCGTAGGGGTAGGTGATCCTCACGGATGTCCTGTGGTCTCGCGGGCCTGAGTTCTTTGTACCGCGAGCCGGGAGTAAGCGGAACCCCTGCCTGCACTTCTTTACTTTCGGGTTCGAACGGGGTGAAACAGGCGCCGTTCAGGCGGTGCCGCGGCGCCGGCTGGCGTACCAGACGAGGCCGGCGGTCGCGGCGGCCGCTCCCACCGCCGCCATCGTGACCAGTGCCGGGCGGGGCGGGACCGAGAGCGTGGGCAGCCGCTTCTTGAGTGGGACCGGGCGGCGGAACTCCAGAACCGGCCACCCGCGCGCGAGTGCCTCGCGGCGCAGCGCGCGGTCCGGGTTCACGACGTGCGGGTGCCCGACCGCCCGGAGCATCGGCAGGTCGGTCGCGGAGTCGCTGTAGGCGTAGCAGCGGTCGAGGTCGTAGCCCTCGGACGCGGCCAGCTCCCTGATCGCCTCGGCCTTGGTCGGGCCGTAGGCGTAGTACTCCACCTCCCCGGTGAAGCAGCCGTCCTCGCCGACGACCATGCGGGTGGCCACCACCCGGTCCGCGCCCAGCAGGTCGCCGATCGGCTCGACCACCTCGGCGCCCGAGGTGGACACGATCACGACGTCCCGCCCGGCCGTGTGGTGCTCCTCGATGAGTGAGGCGGCCTCGTCGTAGATGATCGGGTCGATGAGGTCGTGCAAGGTTTCGGCGACGATCTCCCGCACCTGCTGGACGTTCCAGCCGCGGCACAGGGCGGACAGATACTCGCGCATGCGCTCCATCTGGTCGTGGTCCAGGCCGCCGGCCAGGAAGACGAACTGGGCATATGCGGTACGCAGCGCGGCCCTGCGGTTGATCAGCCCGCCTTGGTAGAAGGACTTGCTGAAGGTGAGAGTGCTCGACTTCGCAATGACCGTCTTGTCCAGGTCAAAGAAGGCTGCTGCGCGGGGCAGGGAGTGGTTTTCCACGTCCCTGAGCATATGCGCCCACCATTCGGCGTAAGGTGGGGCGCGTGGGTTTGCCTGAGAGGGCTCTCGGGTACACCATGGAAGTCACGGATCGTTCGCGACCGTGCTAACCCGGCCCGACTCCTCCCCCCCCGAGTCGGCCGTGGGGACGACCCCCGCTCTCCCCCCCGGCGGGGGTCGTCGCATGTCCGGGTGGGTTTTCTCGCTCCTCCCTCTCCCGTACGCGGTCGCGCGGCCGGCGCTGTGACGCTCCGGCCGCTTCTTCTGCATGCCCACAGTCCGTTACTCACGGTAATCGTAGGGATGCTCTGCGGAAGGCGTGCGGGGATCAGTGCGGGAGTCACCGGTATGGGTGACGGCGATATTCACAGCATCCGAGTTGTCCACTGTTTTCCACCAAGATCCACGAGATTTCGAGGATCGCTGCACCGTGATTCAAGCGCCTCCGGCCGCGGCGGAGTTCATGGCCGGTTCTGATTGCCGGAGCGCGTATGGCCGGTTCCTATCGGCCGCTCATATGGAGGCCGCTTGCCGGTTCTTCACATCTTTGGGAATCGCGTGGCCGCAGGGGTTGCGCGGAACACGCAGCGAAGGGGGAACAGCGTGACCGGAACCATCACCCACGACCCGCCGCCGGCCGGCGAAGGGCGGCCCGGACGGCCGCTCATCCTCACCGAGGACGCCGAGCTCCTGGACGATCTGCTGCGCCTGTGCGCGGCCGCCGGTGCCACACCCGAGGTCCACCACGGCGTACCGGAACACGGCGACGGCTGGGAGGCGGCCCCGCTCGTACTGGTCGGCGACGACGCCGCCCGCCGGGTCCGCGGGGCCACGCGGCGGCGCGGAGTGGTGCTGGTCGGCCGGGACCAGGACGACTCGGGGGTGTGGAAACGAGCCGTGCAGATCGGCGCCGACCACGTCCTGATGCTCCCCGACGGCGAACAGTGGCTGGTCGACCGCATCGCCGACGTGGCCGAGGGGGTCGGCCGTCCGGCCCTCACCGTCGGGGTGATCGGTGGCCGGGGCGGAGCAGGCGCGTCCACGCTCGCCTGCGCCCTCGCCGTCACCTCCGCGCGCGAGGGACTGCGCACCCTCCTCGTGGACGCCGACCCGCTCGGTGGCGGACTCGACGTACTCCTCGGCGGCGAGAGTGCCGACGGACTGCGCTGGCCCGCCTTCGCCGCCTCCCGCGGCCGGCTCGGCGGAGGCGCACTGGAGGAGTCGCTGCCGGAACTGCACGCCCTGCGCGTGCTCAGCTGGGACCGCGGCGACTGCGTCGCCATTCCGCCCCAGGCGGTGCGCGCGGTCCTCGCCGCCGCCCGGCGGCGGGGCGGCGCGGTCGTGGTCGACCTGCCCCGCCGCCTCGACGACGGCGTCGCCGAAGCCCTCGCCCAGCTCGACCTGGCCCTGCTCGTCGTCCCCGCCGAACTGCGGGCGGTCGCGGCCGCCGGACGCGTCGCGTCCGCCGTCGGGATGGTCGTACGCGATGTCCGGATCGCGGTCCGCGGACCATACGCGCCCGGCCTCGACGACCACGAGGTGGCCCGGCTGCTTGGCCTGCCGCTGGCCGGTGAGGTACCCGTCGAACCGGCACTGCTGCGCCCCCAGGGTGGCCCGAAACCACCCGCCGCGACCGGACGCGGCCCGCTCGCCCGCTTCTGTGTGCACTTCTGGGAGCGGGCCCTGGTCGAGGCGGGAGGCACCCGATGACCCTCCCCGGACTCGACCGGGCCGACGGCGCGGCCCTGCTCGACGGCGTCCGGCGCCGGCTGGCCGAGAGCGGCGCCGAACCCACCCCCGCGCACGTGGCCCAGGCGCTGCGTGAACAGGGCCGGGTGCTCGGCGACGCCGAAGTCCTGGGCACGGCGCGGCAGCTGAGGTCCGAACTCGTCGGCGCCGGCCCCCTGGAACCGCTGCTCGCCGACCCGCACGTCACCGACGTCCTGGTGTCCGCACCCGACCGGGTGTGGGTGGACCGCGGCGGCGGCCTGGAACTGACACAGGTGACCTTCCCGGACGCGGCGGCCGTACGACGCCTCGCGCAGCGGCTGGCCGCCGTGGCCGGGCGCAGGCTGGACGACGCCCGGCCCTGGGCGGACGCCCGGCTGCCCGACGGAACCCGGCTGCACGCGGTGCTGCCCCCGGTCGCCGTCGGCTGCACCTGCCTGTCACTGCGCGTGGTAAGGCCTCGGGCGTTCACGCTGGAGGAGCTGGTGGAGGCGGGCACCGTGCCGCCGGGCGGCGACCGGATCCTGCGGGCTCTGCTGGCGGCCCGGCTGTCCTTCCTCGTCAGCGGTGGCACGGGAAGCGGTAAGACGACTCTGCTCAGCGCCCTGCTGGGCCTGGTCGGACCGGGTGAACGGATCGTGCTCGCCGAGGACTCGGCCGAGCTACGACCGGATCATCCGCACCTGGTCCGGCTGGAGACCCGGCCCGCCAACCAGGAGGGTGCCGGCCTGGTCACCCTGGAGGACCTGGTCCGGCAGGCGCTGCGCATGCGGCCCGACCGGCTGGTCGTCGGAGAGGTGCGCGGACCCGAGGTCGTGCATCTGCTCGCGGCGCTCAATACCGGCCATGAGGGCGGCTGTTGCACGGTCCACGCCAACGCCGCCGCGGACGTGCCGGCCCGTCTTGAGGCGCTGGCCACGGCCGCCGGGCTCGACCGGGCGGCGCTGCACAGCCAGCTGGCGGCCGCCCTCTCCGTGGTGCTGCACCTCGTACGGGACCGGTCCGGGCGGCGCCGGATCGCCGAGGTGCATGTGCTGGAGCGGGACGCCACGGGGCTGGTGCGGACGGTGCCGGCATTGCGCTGGGGCGAGCGGGCCTTCGCGCGGGAGCGCGGCTGGGAGCGACTGGAGCAACTGCTCGGCGGCTCGGCCGGGTGCGCGAGCGAGCGGGAGAGGTGACGAAGTGATCGATGAGACGTCCATGGGGGCCGCGCTGTGCCTGGGCGCGATGGTCTGGCTGCTGGGCGGACGGCACTACGGGATGCGGCGGGCGCGGTCGCTGCTCGCGGGCGGCGGAGTGGTGGCCACCGGTCCACCCTCCTGGCAGCAGGTCCTCGGCGGACTGCGATGGCTGCGTGGCCGGGTGGGGGCCGAGTGGTGGGCGCTCATGGCCGGGCTGCTGCTCGCGCTGCTGGGTACATCGGTGATTCCGGTCGCCGCGGGGGCGGCCGGGGTGCCGGTGCTGCGCCGGGTGCGGCGAGCCCGGCGGGCCAGGCGCACCCGGGAGCAGCGGGCGGGGGCCGTGATCGCCCTGTGCGGGGCCCTCGCCGGGGAGGTGCGTGCGGGACGGCAGCCCGGTGAGGCACTGATGCGAGTCGCGCGGGACTCCGGCGGACTCGGTGACGGGCAGGCGGCCGTGGTCGCGGCCGCGCGGTTCGGCGGGGATGTGCCCGGCGCGCTCACCGCGGCGGCCCGGCAGCCGGGCGGCGAGGGCCTGCTCGGACTGGCCGCGTGCTGGCGGGTGGCCGTTGACCAGGGCGCGGGACTCGTGGCCGGCCTGGACCGGCTGGACGCGGCCCTGCGCGCCGAACGAGACCAACGCGCGGATCTGCGTGCCCAGTTGTCCGGTTCCCGGGCCACGGCGGTGCTGCTCGCCGCACTGCCCGCCTTCGGCCTGCTCCTCGGCGCGGCCATGGGCGCCGACCCGCTGCACGTGCTCCTGCACACCGGGGCCGGACTGGGGTGCCTGGTGGGTGGGGCGGCGTTCGAGGCGGCCGGGCTGTGGTGGGCGGTGCGGATCGTACGGGGAGCGGAGGCGTTGTGAGGAGGCTGGTGACGGCTGGGGTGGTGCTGCTCGGGGTGGCCGAGGCGGCCGGGATGTGCGGAATGAGCCAGATCGGGTGGGGAGGGTGGGCGGCATGAGCGGGGAAGTCGTCCACAGGCTGGGGATGGCTGGGGTCGTGGTGCTGACCCTCGGCTGGGGTGTGCAGCGATGGCAGACGGCACGCCGGCGGCGCCGGGCGCGGCGCCGGGTGGCCGAGCTGCTGGGCCTGGGAGTCCCCACGGCCAGAGCACCGTTCGAGGTCCCGGGCCTGGTACGGCGATGGCTGCCGGCCGGCGGGGCGGCCTGTGGTGCCTGGGTGCTGGTCGGCGGAGTCGGCGGGGTCCTGCTGGGGCTCGGCGTGGGCGTGGTGCTGTGGCGGTGGCGGGAGCGCCAGGCGGCAGCCGTCCGGGTGGAGGCGTTCGACACCGCCGCGGCCGCGCGCCAACTTCCGCTCGCCGCTGACCTGCTGGCGGCCTGTGTCGCGGCCGGCGCCGGCCCGGTGATCGCCGCGCAGGCGGTGGGGGAGGCCCTCGGCGGGCCCGTAGGGGAAGCGCTGGCGCGGGGTGCGGCGGAGGTACGGCTCGGTGGCGAACCGGCGGACGCCTGGCGGGGTTTGGCCGCGCTGCCCGGTGCCGGAACCCTGGCACGGCTTCTGGAGCGGACCGATGAGTCCGGGGTGCCCGCGGCCGGCCCGGTGGCCCGCCTCGCCTCGGATGCCCGTGCGGAGTGGGCTCGCGCCGCCACGGCCCGGGCGCGCCGGGCGGCCGTACTGATCTCCGCGCCGGTCGGACTGTGCTTCCTGCCCGCGTTCATCGCGATCGGCGTGCTGCCCGTCGTGATCGGACTGGCGGGCGGGGTGATGGGAGGGAGGTGAGCGGTACGAGAGCGGCTGAGCGCGGGACGTCGACCACGGAGAACGACAGCAGGCATGGACCTCATGGGGGTTGAGATGAACAGGAAGATCAAGGAAGCGGTGGTACGGCTGCGGGGGATGTGCCGCCGACGCCGTCAGGACGCCGGGATGGTGACGTCCGAGTACGCGATGGGAATCATCGCGGCCGTCGGCTTCGCGTTGCTGCTCTACGAGGTGGTCACCAGCGGCCAGGTCAGGGCGGAGCTGCAGGCCATCGTGAAGAAGGCTCTCAGTGCGCGGATGTGAGCGAGGGAGGGACCGCGGGTTCGTGACCGCGGAGGCGGCCGTGGTGCTCTCCGTGCTGGTGGCGTTCACGATGGCGCTGGTCTGGGGGCTGCTCGTGGTGGCGGCACAGATCCAGTGCGTGGACGCCGCCCGCACGGGCGCCCGGGCCGCCGCCCGCCAGGACCCGGCCGGCGCGGTTCTGACGGTGACCCGGGAGGCGGCGCCGCGCGGGGCGCGCGTGACGGTGGGGCGGCAGGGCGACCAGGTCCGGGTGACGGTGGTGGCCAGGCCGCCGATGCTCGGCGGGCTGCCTTTCGAAGTGCGTGAGGAGGCCGTGGCACTGGCCGAGGAGACGGTGGGCGCTGCGAAGGAGGAGGGCCGTGAAGGGGGGTGAGGCGCGGGGCGGGCAGCAGCACTCCGGTCGGCAGCACTCCGTCCGGGGTCACTTCCCCCAAGGGCACTCCGCTCGGAGGCGCTCCGACCGGGGGAACTCCGACCGAGGGTCGGCCACCGTCTGGAGTCTGGGGGCGATCGCCTTGCTGTGCGTGGTGTTCGGTGCCGTGCTCGCGCTGGGGCAGGCGGTCGTCGCCCGGCACCGGGCGGCCGGCGGTGCGGATCTGGCGGCGCTCGCGACGGCGGACCACTGGGCGGAGGGCGGTGCGGAGGCCTGCGTACGCGCCGAGCGGTTGGCGGTGGATCAGGGGGTACGGCTGGTGCGGTGCGCGATCGTGGGCGAGACCTCGGACGTGACCGTGGCCTCGGGAAGAGGGCCGTTCGCGGCGGAGGTGAGGGCGAGAGCGGGGCCGGCGGGCCCGGTGCCACCAGTCGTCCCGGGCGGGCCCCAGGTCCCGGTGTCGGGCAGTACCGAGCCGCCCGGTCGCTGACCGCCGAGGCCTCAGGCAGCCCGCAGTGTTGCCAGGCTCCGGTTCCTGGCAAGCCGGCCTCAGCCCCTCCGTCGGTCCCCGTCCTTCATCGGCGCCTTCCCTGGCCGGCCCCCAGCCCCTCCGTCGGCTGCTCCAGCGCCTGTTTCTCCTCCTGCCCCTCGGCATGCTCCTCCGTCTTCTCCTCCGGCGCCCCTCTCAGCAGCACCGTGAGGAGTCGTACCGCCCCCCTCTTGTGCAGCGGGTCGTTGCCGTTGCCGCACTTGGGGGACTGGATGCAGGACGGGCAGCCGGCCTCGCACTCGCAGGACGCGATGGCCTCGCGGGTGGCGGCGAGCCAGGCCCGGGCGGTGTGGAAGGCGCGCTCGGCGAAGCCCGCGCCGCCGGGGTGGCCGTCGTAGACGAAGACCGTCGGGAGGAGGGTGTCGGGGTGGAGGGGGACCGAGACTCCGCCGATGTCCCAGCGGTCGCAGGTCGCGAAGAGGGGCAGCATGCCGATCGAGGCGTGCTCGGCGGCGTGCAGGGAGCCGCCGAGGATCTCCGGGATGATCCGGGCCTCGTCCAGCTGGTCCTCGGTGACCGTCCACCACACCGCGCGTGTGCGCAGTGTACGAGGAGGGAGGTCGAGTTTCGTCTCGCCCAGCACCTCACCCGTGATCAGACGCCGGCGGAGGTAGGAGACCACCTGGTTGGTGACCTCGACGGAGCCGTAGCACAGGCGGCCGGTGCCCCACGAGATCTCGGTGTCCGTCTCCAGGATGGAGATCGAGGTGGTGTCGCGGGCGACCGTCGAGTACGGCGGGTCGGCCTGTTCGACCAGGGCGACCGAGTCCTCCAGGTCCAGGGAGCGCACCAGGTACGTGCGGCCCTGGTGCAGGTGGACGGCGCCCTCGTGGACCGTGGAGTGCGCGGCGCCCGCGTCGACCGTGCCGAGCAGGCGGCCGGTGCCGGCCTCGACGACCTGTACCGGACGGCCGCCCGCGCCGCGGATGTCGGTGAGGTCGGCGGCCCGTTCCCGGCGGGTCCAGTGCCAGGCCTTGGTCCGCCGGCGCAGCAGCTTCGCTGCCTCGAGCTGCGGAAGCACGTCCGCGCAGGCAGGGCCGAAGAGGTCCAGGTCCTCCTCGGTCAGCGGGAGTTCCGCGGCAGCGGCGCACAGGTGCGGGGCGAGGACGTACGGGTTGTCGGGGTCGAGGACCGTCGATTCCACCGGTTGGTCGAACAGTGCCTCGGGATGGTGGACGAGGAAGGTGTCCAGCGGGTCGTCCCGGGCGACGAGGACCGCGAGGGCGCCCTGTCCGGACCGGCCCGCGCGGCCCGCCTGCTGCCACAGGGAGGCGCGCGTGCCCGGGTAGCCGGCGATCACCACCGCGTCCAGGCCGGAGACGTCCACGCCCAGCTCCAGGGCGGTTGTGGCGGCGAGGCCGAGGAGTTCGCCGGAGTGCAGGGCGCGTTCCAGGGCACGGCGCTCCTCGGGGAGGTAGCCGCCGCGGTAGGCCGCGACACGCCGGACCAGGGAGCGATCGACCTCGGCCAGTTTCTCCTGGGTGATCACCGAGATCAGCTCGGCGCCGCGGCGGGACCGTACGAAGGCCACCGAGCGCACGCCCTGCACGGTGAGGTCGGTCAGCAGGTCGGCGGTCTCGGCGGTGGCGGTACGCCGTACAGGCGCGCCCCTCTCGCCGTGCAGCTCGGTGAGCGGGGGCTCCCAGAGGGCGAAGACCAGTTCCCCGCGCGGGGAGGCGTCGTCGGCGACCTCGACCACCGGCAGACCGGTCAGCCGTCGGGCGGCGGCGGCGGGCTCGGCGGCGGTCGCCGAGGCCAGCAGGAAAACGGGCGCGGATCCGTAGCGCTCGCACAGCCGGCGCAGCCGGCGCAGCACCTGGGCGACGTGCGAACCGAAGACACCCCGGTAGGTGTGGCACTCGTCGATGACGACGTACTTGAGGGATTTCAGGAAGGAGGACCAGCGGGGGTGGGAGGGGAGTATCCCGCGGTGCAGCATGTCGGGGTTGGTGAGGACGTAGTTGGCGTACTGGCGGATCCACTCCCGTTCCTCCACCGGGGTGTCGCCGTCGTACACGGCTGGGCGTATGGCGATGCCCAAAGGTTGTGAAAGTTCCTTCACCGACCTGCACTGGTCCGCCGCGAGTGCCTTGGTGGGGGCCAGATACAGGGTGGTGGCGCCGCGTCCGTTCGGGGCCTCGGAACCGTCCAGAAGGGTGGACAGGACCGGTACGAGGTAGGCGAGGGACTTGCCGGAGGCGGTGCCGGTGGCGACGACCACCGAGTCGCCGTCCAGGGCGTGCTCGGCGACCAGCGCCTGGTGGGCCCAGGGGTGCTCGATGCCGCACGCCTGAACAGCCGCGATCACCTCCGAGCGAATCCGGTCGGGCCAGACGGCATGCCGACCCGCGCGCGGGGGCAAGTGCTCCGTATGAGTGATGCGCACAGACCGGCTCGGCCCGGAGGCGAGTCGGTCCAGGATCGTGCCCGCGGACGGGCGGGACGCCGGGTCCACCAGGGATCGTTCGGATCGGTGATTCTTGGCCATCGGCACCGAGTGTGTCACTGGAGTGACGGACAATGGAGCCAAGGCGTCGTGCACGCCTGCCGGTAAGTGATTGAATGCCATCGCGGCTGGCGTTGCGTCCCGAGGGCCGCAAGCTGAGGTGCCCGAGGGGCGACCGCTCGATAGCAAGGTGCTGGAGGATCCGTGGACCTGTCCCTGTCGACCCGTACCGTCGGCGATCGTACGGTCGTCGAGGGCGGTGGCGAAATCGATGTATACACCGCGCCCAAGCTGCGCGAGCAGCTGGTCGAGTTGGTGAACGACGGCAATTTCCATCTCGTCGTCGACATGGAGGGCGTGGATTTCCTCGACTCCACCGGACTCGGCGTGCTGGTCGGCGGCCTGAAGCGAGTGCGCGCCCACGAGGGCTCGCTGCGCCTGGTCTGCAACCAGGAGCGCATTCTCAAGATCTTCCGCATCACCGGCCTCACCAAGGTGTTCCCGATCCACACCTCGGTCGAGGAAGCGGTGGCGGCCACCGACTGACCCCGGACCGCTCGCCGGCGTCGGGCTCCTGTCGGGGCCCGGACGCCGGCTGGTCCCGTCCTGGGCCGATGCAGACGAAGCGGCCCGGGCAGAGAAGTACACCAGGGGTGCGGGCGCTCGGCGGCCCCGCCCGCCCGACCGCCCGCCCGTAGTCGCGAGGGGGATGCATGGCCATCGTCGAACTCCGCTTCAGCGCGCTGCCCGAGCACGTCCGGACCGCCCGGCTGGTGGCGGCAGCGGTGGCACGCAGGGCCGGAGTGGACGAGGCCGTTCTCGACGAGGTCCGCCTCGCCGTGGGCGAGGCCTGCTCCCGTGCCGTCGGTCTCCATCTGAGCAGCGGCATCACGGCGCCTGTGAAGGTGGCGCTGATCGAGGACGAGAAACAGTTCTCCATCGAGGTCGGCGACGAGGCCCCGCACGCCACTCCGGGCGGCGACACGCCCGGCGCCCAGCAGAACGAGGCGGAGATCGAGGAGGACGAGATGGGCCTCGCGGTCATCAGCGGCCTCGTCGACGATGTGGAGGTCACCACCGGCCGGAACGGTGGCCTGATCCGCATGACCTGGCCGACCGCACCGCCGACCGCGGCGGTTCTCTGAGTCGTCACGCAACCTCATCAGGGCCCTGCTGAGCAGGGCCCTTGTCGTATTTCCGGCACCCTGCGGAATTCGTGAAGGAATTCACGATCAATACCCCGATAATTCGATCAAGCGTCAATGTGGCCGTCAATGGTTTTAGGGCATTACCTCTTCCGGGTTCGATGGCGTGACCTCGATCGTTCGCTGAAGAGCGCGAGAAGGCCAATTCCGTTTACCGTCCCCTGTTTAGATCACTCGCGGGTACCTACAATCCGTCCACATCTTGAGCTCAGCCCAAGCGTCAAGGAGGACGAATGGCGGGGCTTTCTACCCCTCATCAGTTGGGTCATCCCACAACTCTCGCAGCCGCGGTCCTGACCGAAGACAACCGGATCCTCGTGACCGTCATCGCGGCGGTCGCCCTGGCCGCGCTGGTGGTCGCGGGAATCCTGGTGCGTCAGGTACTCGCGGCGGGCGAGGGCACCGAGAGCATGAAACGGATCGCGGAGGCGGTCCAGGAAGGTGCCAAGGCGTATCTCGCCCGGCAGCTGCGCACACTCGGCGTATTCGCCGTCGTCGTCTTCTTCCTGCTCATGCTGCTGCCCGCGGACGGCTGGAATCAGCGTGCCGGCCGCTCGGTGTTCTTCCTGATCGGAGCCGCGTTCTCGGCGGCCACCGGCTATATCGGCATGTGGCTCGCCGTGCGCACCAATGTGCGCGTCGCCGCCGCGGCCCGGGAAGCCACTCCGGCCGTAGGCGAACCCGAAAAGGATCTCACCACCGTCTCGCACACCGCGATGAAGATCGCATTTCGCACGGGCGGCGTCGTCGGCATGTTCACGGTGGGGCTCGGCCTGCTGGGCGCCTCCTGTGTGGTGCTGGTGTACGCGGCCGACGCGCCGAAGGTGCTGGAGGGCTTCGGCCTCGGCGCCGCCCTGATCGCGATGTTCATGCGTGTGGGCGGCGGCATCTTCACCAAGGCCGCCGACGTCGGCGCCGACCTGGTCGGCAAGGTCGAGCAGGGCATTCCGGAGGACGACCCGCGCAATGCCGCGACCATCGCCGACAACGTGGGCGACAACGTCGGCGACTGTGCGGGCATGGCGGCCGACCTGTTCGAGTCGTACGCCGTCACCCTGGTGGCCGCGCTCATCCTCGGCAAGGCCGCCTTCGGCGACGCCGGTCTCGCCTTCCCGCTGCTGGTGCCCGCCATCGGGGTGATCACCGCGATGATCGGCATCTTCGCGGTGGCCCCGCGGCGCGCCGACCGCAGCGGCATGACGGCGATCAACCGCGGCTTCTTCATCTCCGCGGTGATCTCCCTCGCGCTGGTCGCGGTCGCGGTCTTCGTCTATCTGCCGGCGAAGTACTCCGACCTCAACGGCGTCACCGATGCCGCGATCAGGGGCAAGGACGGCGACCCGCGGATCCTCGCGCTGGTCGCGGTGGCCATCGGCATCCTGCTCGCCGCCGTCATCCAGCAACTGACCGGCTACTTCACCGAGACCAACCGTCGCCCGGTCCGGGACATCGGCAAGACCTCCCTCACGGGCCCGGCCACCGTCGTCCTCTCCGGCATCTCGGTGGGCCTGGAATCGGCCGTCTACACCGCGCTGCTCATCGGGCTCGGCGTGTACGGGGCGTTCCTGCTCGGCGGTACGTCGATCATGCTGGCGCTGTTCGCGGTTGCCCTGGCCGGCACCGGCCTGCTCACCACGGTCGGTGTGATCGTCGCCATGGACACCTTCGGGCCGGTCTCCGACAACGCGCAGGGCATCGCCGAGATGTCCGGTGACGTCCAGGGCGCGGGCGCGCAGGTGCTCACCAACCTGGACGCGGTCGGCAACACCACCAAGGCCATCACCAAGGGCATCGCCATCGCCACCGCCGTCCTCGCCGCGTCGGCGCTGTTCGGGTCGTACCGCGACGCGATCACCACCAACGTGCAGGACGTCGGGGTGAAGCTCAGCGGGCCCGGCTCTCCGCTGAGCCTGTCCCTGGACATCTCGCAGCCCAACAACCTCGTCGGCCTCATCGCGGGCGCCGCGGTCGTCTTCCTCTTCTCCGGGCTGGCCATCAACGCCGTGTCACGATCGGCCGGCTCGGTGGTGTTCGAGGTGCGGCGGCAGTTCCGCGAGCACCCCGGGATCATGGACTACACCGAGAAGCCCGAGTACGGGCGCGTCGTCGACATCTGCACCAAGGACGCCCTGCGGGAGCTGGCCACGCCCGGTCTGCTCGCCGTCATGGCGCCGATCTTCATCGGGTTCACGCTCGGTGTCGGCGCGCTCGGCTCCTACCTCGCCGGTGCGATCGGTGCGGGCACGCTCATGGCGGTGTTCCTCGCCAACTCGGGCGGTGCCTGGGACAACGCCAAGAAGCTCGTGGAGGACGGCCACCACGGCGGCAAGGGCAGTGAGGCCCACGCGGCCACGGTGATCGGCGACACCGTCGGCGACCCCTTCAAGGACACCGCCGGACCGGCGATCAACCCGCTGCTGAAGGTCATGAATCTGGTGTCGCTGCTCATCGCGCCCGCGGTGATCAAGTTTTCCTACGGTGACGACAAGAACCTCGGCGTACGGATCGGGATCGCGACCTTCGCACTTCTGGTGATCGTGGTCGCCGTGTACATCTCCAAGCGGCGCGGGATCGCCGTCGGCGACGACGAGAGCGCCCCGCGGGTCGCCAACTCGCCGGATACGGCGGTGGTGTCGTAGGCCACAGCGAGAAGGCCTGCTCAACGGGCGGGCGGACGGCGCGCGCTGACGTGCCGCCCGCCCGCTTCCTTGTGAGGGCTCACCCACGTCGTGAGCCTTCTCTCCCATGGTGCGAAGAGTCACAAAGAATGACTTGTGAGTCATTCGGGTGGTGGAGGGAGGCCGGCCGCCGTGTAGATTCCGGGGGCCGAGAGCCATGGAAGGGACCAATCCGGTGAACAAGAAGCTCGCGGCCGCACTGTCCGGCGGTGCGGTACTGGTAGTGGCGCTGTCGGGATGCACCAGCAGCGGTGACAAGGGGCCCGACCCCAAGCTGGAGGCCTGGGCCAAGTCGGTGTGCGACGCGGTGCCCGCGCAGGACGCGAAGATCAAGGCGGCGAACGCGGCGATCAGCACGACGGCCGCCGACACCGCCAAGCCCGAGACCCTCCAGAAGACGGACTCGCAGGCCTTCCAGGACATGGCCGACGGCTACAAGGCGATCGCCGCCGCCATCAGCGACGCCGGTGTGCCTCCCGGGGTGGACGGCGGTGCCAAGCGGCAGCAGGACGTGGTGAAGAACCTCAACGGCCTCGCCGCCTCCTACGCCGGCCTGAAGAAGCAGGTCGACGCGTTGAACACGAAGAATCAGGGCAAGTTCGCCTCGGGGCTGCACGACATCGCCGTGCAGATGACGGAGCTGGAGAAGCAGCACAAGAGCGGCACCGAGGCGCTGAAGAACCTGCAGCAGGGCGAGGTCAAGGACGCGATCGCCCAGCAGGCCAGCTGCAAGAAGGTCGCCGCGTCGGCTTCGTCTCCGACGGGTTCGACGGCCGGCTGAGACCGGTAGCGGGCCGGGGCCCGGCGGCCTCCGCCCGTAGGTGCCGGGGCCGGTCGCGGAACGGCTCGGTGCCCCTGTCCGCGGGGCGTGCCGAGGCGTCTGCGGGACGGTCCCGAAGTCCTGTCCGGGGCGCGCTGAGGCCACCTCTCGTGGGTCGTACGGGCCACAATGGGGGGCGTGACTGACTCCGGACCCGCCCCCCTGCCCGCTTCCGACCGGCCCGAGACCGCAGGGCGTCTGCGGGACGCGCTGCTGGCCGCCTCCTTCACCGCCGACGGGCTGCTCGAGCTGCTCGGAGCCCCCGCGTACGCGGCGCTGGCCCGCAGCGAGACCGTGCCCGCCCTGCGGGCGACCCGTGGCGACACGCCGCTGGAGACGCTCGTGCGGCTGTTCCTGCTCCAGCAACCGGTGCCCCACGCGCGCGTGGCGGCCGTGCTGCCGGTCGAGGAGGCCCTGGCGGCCGGCTGGCTCACGCGCGTGGGCGGCGACGAGGTGGCCGCGACCGTGGATGTACGGCCCTACGGCGGACCGGGCGGCGAGGACTGGTTCATCGTCTCCGACCTCGGCTGCGCGGTCGGTGGCGCGGGCGGCATCGGACAGCAGGGCCGTCAGGCGGACACAGCGGTCGTCCTCGGCGTCGGCGGCGCCTCCACGACCCTCGCCGGCATTACCGTCCGTACGCCCGTCGACTCCGCCCTGGACCTCGGCACCGGCTCCGGCATCCAGGCGCTGCACGCCGCCCAGCACGCCACGCGCGTGACGGCGACCGACCTCAACCCGCGCGCGCTGCACATCACCGCGCTCACGCTCGCGCTCTCCGGCGCGCCCGCACCGGACCTGCGCGAGGGCTCGCTGTTCGAGCCGGTCGCGGACGACGAGACGTTCGACCTCATCGTGTCCAACCCGCCCTTCGTGATCTCTCCGGGCGCCCGGCTGACCTACCGGGACGGTGGCATGGGCGGGGACGATCTGTGCCGCTCGCTCGTTCAGCAGGCGGGGGAACGGCTGAACGAGGGCGGATTCGCGCAGTTCCTCGCCAACTGGCAGCACGTGGCGGGGGAGGACTGGCAGGACAGACTCAGGTCGTGGGTGCCGCGCGGGTGCGATGCCTGGATCGTGCAGCGCGAGGTACAGGACGTCACGCAGTACGCCGAGCTGTGGCTGAGGGACGCCGGCGACCACCGCGGGGATCCGGCGGAGTACCAGGCGCGCTACGACGCCTGGCTCGACGAGTTCGAGGCACGCAAGGTCAAGGCGGTCGGCTTCGGCTGGATCACCCTGCGCAGGACCGGGTCCGACGAACCCACCGTCACCGTGGAGGAGTGGCCGCACCCGGTCGAGCAGCCCCTCGGGGAGACGATCCGGGCCCATTTCGCGCGCCTCGACTATCTCCGGGAGCACGACGACGCGGCGCTGCTGGACAGCCACTTCAAGCTCGCTGGCGAAGTGGTCCAGGAGCAGGTCGGGCTGCCCGGCGCCGAGGACCCGGAGCACGTGGTGCTGCGCCAGCACCGAGGGATGCGCCGGGCCACCAAGGTGGACACCGTCGGCGCAGGGTTCGCGGGTGTCTGCGACGGCACGCTGAGCGCGGGCCTGATCCTGGACGCCATCGCGCAACTCATGGGCGAGGACCCGGTGGTGCTGCGCGATCAGACGCCCGCACAGATCCGCCTGCTGGTGGAGCAGGGCTTCCTGGAGCCGGTGCGCTGAGCCCGGGGGTACGGCCCCGTGCAGGTGCCGTACCCCCGGGTAGACGTGCCGTCGTAGCGCGCTCGGATCGTCCGACGGCCGCGTCCGATCCTCGTCGTATCCCGGTGGCACGGGCTGGGGTGCACACAGGAAGCACATCCGTGGGAAAAGTAGCCAGGCGAGTGCCAGGCCGAGGGCGCCGGCCCAGAGCGCGGCGCGGAGCGAGAGGGTTCGCCGAGCAGGCCGGCCAGGGCGGTGCCGGCGGCGAGGGAGCCGGTCAGGACCAGGCGCCGGGCGGCGTTCATCCGGCCGGGCAACCGGTCGGGGGTGCGCTCTGCCGGAAGCTGACCTTGAGGGCGCTGTCCACGCCGACTTTGCCGAGGTCTGCTGGCCGCTCCGCACCGCAGCTGACGCAGCGCCCAGCTCGGAGGGCCGCGCCCCGGCCCACTGGCATGAACAGCAGTCCTCATCAGCCCGTGCCGTGTGGTCCGCCCCGCCGCTGACCGGCCCTTGCGAACCGCACCGGAAACCGCGGCGTCCGAGATGGCGACTCGGGTGATGAGGTGCCCACTGGAGCGCGCAGTCGAAAAAGGCCGGAAAAATACGGGTGCCGAGCCCGAGCCGACCCTGTTCGAGTAAGTGTTCGATGTTGCGTCGACCTCCCGTTCACCCCGAGGTCGCCCCCCGGTCTCCCGCGTGTGCCACTCTCCCGGCGCTGGGCGGAGCCGGACGGGACGGAAGGGCGGGTCGGGGATGGAGAGCACACCGGCGATCTTCGCGGCAGTGGTGTTCGCCCTGTTCGGGGGCGCCGTGCTCGCGTGGACCGGGGTCCGTCTGCGGCGCCGCGAGCCGGTGGCCGCAGGTGTGAGCCGGGTCGCATCGGCCACCCTCGCCGGCACGGCCGGGACCGTCGCGCTGGCCCTCGCCGTGTACTGCCTGACCTGCCTCTGACGTCGGTGGGCGTGCGGCCGTGACCGTGCTGCGGAGTACAGGGAGCGTCACCCTCCGGACAGGGGCGGCGAGGTCGCCGGGCACTCCGGGCGGCAGGAATGGCGGTAGTCGGGTTACCGTTCGAGTGGCCGTTGTGGGCTTTTCCCGTTTGACACCGGGGCGGGATGTACCGTCACACTCCGCAGCGTCACACGAGCCAGAAGTACGCCGCGACCCCGGGACGAAGGCCCTGGGGAGGCCCCAGCGTCGACCGGAGAGAAGAGCCAAGTTGTCCCCGACCAGCGAGACCGCACAGGGCGGCCGCCGACTCGTCATCGTCGAGTCGCCTGCCAAGGCGAAGACGATCAAGGGCTATCTCGGCCCCGGCTACGTAGTCGAAGCGAGCGTCGGGCACATCCGCGACCTTCCCAACGGCGCCGCAGAGGTGCCCGAGAAGTACACCGGCGAGGTCCGCCGCCTCGGTGTGGACGTCGAACACGACTTCCAGCCGATCTATGTGGTCAACGCCGACAAGAAGGCGCAGGTCAAGAAGCTCAAGGATCTGCTGAAGGACTCCGACGAGCTGTTCCTCGCCACCGATGAGGACCGGGAGGGCGAGGCGATCGCCTGGCACCTCCAGGAGGTCCTCAAGCCGAAGATCCCCGTCAAGCGGATGGTCTTCCACGAGATCACCAAGGACGCGATCCGCGAGGCCGTCGCCAACCCGCGCCAGCTCAACCAGAAGCTGGTCGACGCCCAGGAGACCCGCCGTATCCTCGACCGCCTCTACGGCTACGAGGTCTCGCCGGTCCTGTGGAAGAAGGTCATGCCGCGCCTGTCGGCCGGCCGCGTCCAGTCCGTCGCCACCCGGCTCGTCGTGGAGCGGGAACGCGAGCGCATCGCTTTTCGGTCTGCTGAGTACTGGGACCTGACGGGCACCTTCGCGACCGGCCGCGCGGGGGATCCGTCGGACCCGTCGTCGCTGGTCGCCCGCCTGCAGACCGTCGACGGCAGGCGGGTCGCGCAGGGCCGCGACTTCGACTCCCTGGGACAGCTCAAGAGCGCGAACACCCTCCACCTCGACGAGGCGAACGCCCGCGCCCTCGCCGCCGCCCTGGAGAACACCCGCTTCTCCGTGCGCTCGGTCGAGTCCAAGCCGTACCGCCGCTCGCCGTACGCCCCGTTCCGCACGACGACGCTGCAGCAGGAGGCCAGCCGCAAGCTCGGCTTCGGCGCGAAGGCGACCATGCAGGTCGCGCAGAAGCTGTACGAGAACGGCTACATCACGTACATGCGTACGGACTCCACGACGCTGAGCGACACCGCGATCGCGGCCGCCCGCGCCCAGGTCACGCAGCTGTACGGCGCCGACTACCTGCCCCCGCAGCCGCGCACCTACGCCGCGAAGGTGAAGAACGCGCAGGAGGCGCACGAGGCGATCCGCCCCTCGGGTGATCGTTTCCGCACCCCTGCCGAGACCGGTCTGACCGGAGACCAGTTCAAGCTCTACGAGCTGATCTGGAAGCGGACCGTCGCCTCCCAGATGAAGGACGCGACCGGCGACAGCGTCACCGTGAAGATCGGCGGCACCGCCGCCGACGGCCGGGACGTCGAGTTCAGCGCCTCCGGCAAGACGATCACCTTCCACGGCTTCCTGAAGGCCTATGTGGAGGGTGCCGACGACCCGAACGCCGAGCTGGACGACCGCGAGCGCCGGCTGCCGCAGGTCAACGAGGGCGACCCGCTGTCCGCCGAGCAGATCACGGTCGACGGCCACGCCACCAAGCCTCCGGCCCGCTACACCGAGGCCTCCCTGGTCAAGGAGCTGGAAGAGCGCGAGATCGGCCGTCCGTCGACGTACGCGTCGATCATCGGCACGATCCTCGACCGCGGCTACGTCTTCAAGAAGGGCACGGCCCTGGTGCCGTCCTTCCTGTCCTTCGCCGTGGTCAACCTCCTGGAGAAGCACTTCGGGCGGCTCGTCGACTACGACTTCACCGCCAAGATGGAGGACGACCTCGACCGCATCGCCCGCGGCGAGGCCAAGGCCGTGCCGTGGCTGAAGCGCTTCTACTTCGGCGAGGGCACTGTCGCCGCCTCCGCCGCGGACGCCGGTAACGGCGACGGAGACCACCTCGGCGGCCTCAAGGAGCTGGTGACCGACCTGGGCGCGATCGACGCGCGCGAGGTGTCGTCGTTCCCGGTGGGCAACGAGATCGTGCTCCGCGTCGGCCGCTACGGCCCGTACATCGAGCGCGGCGAGAAGGACACCGAGCAGCACCAGCGCGCCGACATCCCGGACGACCTGGCGCCGGACGAGCTGACCGTCGAGCTGGCCGAGGAGCTGCTGGCCAAGCCGAGCGGAGACTTCGAGCTGGGCACCGACCCGGCCACCGGTCACCAGATCGTCGCCAAGGACGGCCGCTACGGCCCGTACGTCACGGAGATCCTTCCCGAGGGCACCCCGAAGACCGGCAAGAACGCGGTCAAGCCGCGCACGGCCTCCCTCTTCAAGTCCATGTCGCTGGACACGGTGACCCTCGAGGACGCGCTGAAACTGATGTCGCTGCCGCGCGTCGTCGGCACCGACGCCGACGGTGTGGAGATCACCGCGCAGAACGGCCGCTACGGCCCGTACCTGAAGAAGGGCACGGACTCGCGCTCGCTGCAGGCCGAGGACCAGATCTTCACGATCACGCTGGAAGAGGCGCAGGCCATCTACGCCCAGCCGAAGCAGCGCGGTCGCGCGGCCGCCAAGCCGCCGCTGAAGGAGCTGGGCGAGGACCCGGTCTCCGGCAAGCCGGTCGTGGTCAAGGACGGCCGCTTCGGACCGTACGTCACCGACGGCGAGACCAACGCGACCCTGCGTTCCGGTGACAGCGTGGAGACGATCACCCCGGAGCGCGGCTTCGAGCTGCTCGCCGAGAAGCGCGCGAAGGTGCCCGCGAAGAAGACCGCGAAGAAGGCGGCGGCCAAGAAGACCGCCCCGGCGAAGAAGACCGCCGCCAAGAAGACGGCGGCGAAGAAGACGACGGCCGCCGCGAAGAAGACGACCGCCAAGAAGACCACCACGAGGAAGGCGACGGCTTCGAAGGCGACGGCTTCCGGCACGGAGGACTGAGCAGCGGACTGACGCCCCGCCGGGTGGGAGGAACCTGCCGCCCGGCTCGCGAAACGAACGCCCCGGCATCTCTTTGGTGTCGGGGCGCGCGCACGTGCGGACAGGCGAGGTGTGGTGTCGGTGGCTGCGGATAGGCTGAACGCATGACGCGAGCCGAGCAGCCAACGGCCCCCACCACCGCACCGGACGACGCCCTGGTCGCGGACTCCCGCGAGCGCGCCGTCCGTTCCCTGCTGCGCCGACCGCAGCTGCGGCGCCTCTGGAGCGCGCAGCTGGTGAGCGGGGTCGGTGACACCCTCGCCCTCCTCGTCCTGGTCGTCCTCGCCCTCCAGGCGGCGATCACCGGGGGCACGTTCGGCGGCGGCTACCGGGGCGTGGCGTTCGCAGTGGCGACGGTCTTCGCGGCGCGAGTACTCGCCGTGTTGCTCTTCGGCGCGGTCCTCCTCGGCCCAC
Organism: Streptomyces sp. NPDC006314; assembly: GCF_040613075.1. Classification (NCBI taxonomy): domain Bacteria; kingdom Bacillati; phylum Actinomycetota; class Actinomycetes; order Kitasatosporales; family Streptomycetaceae; genus Streptomyces; species Streptomyces sp. NPDC006314. The sequence continues at coordinate 45,540 of NZ_JBEXRL010000019.1, forward strand.
TCACCGCCCTCACCTCCCAGGAGGGCCCGCTCGACCGCCGCTGGACCATGGTCGGCGCCGACGGCCTGCGCGCCGCGCTGCTGATCGTGGCGCCCCTGTGGATCGACTGGACCCCGGACAACGCGCTCGCCCTCCTACTGGTCACCGCCTTCGTCACCGGAGTCGCCGAGCGGCTGTGGACGGTGTGCCGGGAGAGCGCGGCCCCCGCCCTGCTGCCCGCCCCTCCCCCGGAGGGTGCCACCGTACGGCCGCTGCCGGATCACCTGGACGCCCTGCGCCGCCTCGCGCTGCGCACCAGCTTCCTGGCGATCCCGCTGGCCGCCGCCGCCCTGGTCATGGCCGCCCTGCTCAACAACCTGCTGGGCACCGGCGTGGCCTGGTTCGACCAGCACCAGGTGGCCCTCGGGTCGTATGTGGCGGCGGGTCTGTTCGCCGCCTCCCTGTCCGTGCTGACCTACCTGGAACTGCCCGGCACGCGCACCCCGCGTCCGCGGTCCCCGCTGGAGGGCCTGCGCCGCCCGCGCACCGGAACCGGGGTCGACAAGGGCCGTACGGGTGCCGTCCCGCTGCTCGTCCCGGCCTGCGCCGCGGTCGCCGGGGCCATCGCCGCCGCCGTCGCGGTGTGCGTGCTGCACGCCAAGGACCTGGGCGGCGGCCCGGTGCTCTACGGTCTGCTGGTGCTGGGCCTGACCGGCGGTGTCGCCGTCGGGATCCGCACGGCCCCCGCGCTGCTGCCCTCGCTCTCGCGCCGCCGGCTTCTGGCTCTCGCGATCGCCTTCACCGGCATCGCCCTGCTCGCCGCCGGACTCGTCCCGGACGTCACCACGGTGCTGCTGATCGTCACGCTGGCCGGCGCCGGCGCGGGCGTGGCGGCCCACACGGGACACGCCCTGCTCGACCAGGAGACCGAGGAGTACCGCCGGGCACGCACCACCGAGCACCTGCACGCGGTCGTCCGGGTCTTCATAGCGCTCGGCGCCCTCATCGCGCCCCTGGTCGCGGCGCTGATCGGCCCGCACCGGCTGGAGAACGGCAAGTTCGTCTTCGCGCACGGCGGCGCGGCCTTCACGCTGATGCTGGTCGGCGCGCTGCTGCTGCCGGTGGCCGCGCTGGTGCTCGCCAAGGTCGACGACCGCTCCGGCGTGCCGCTGCGCCAGGACCTGAAGGACGCCCTGCTCGGTGGCGACGACCCGGTCACGGCCCCGGCGGCCAACGGCTTCTTCATCGCCCTGGAGGGCGGTGACGGCGCCGGCAAGTCCACCCAGGCCGAGGCCCTCGCCGAGTGGATCCGCGCCAAGGGCCACGAGGTCGTACTCACCCGCGAACCGGGGGCCACCCCGGTCGGCAAGCGGCTGCGCTCGATCCTGCTCGACGTGTCCTCGGCGGGCCTGTCCCACCGCGCGGAGGCGCTGCTGTACGCCGCGGACCGCGCCGAGCACGTCGACACCGTCGTACGCCCCGCCCTGGAGCGCGGCGCGGTCGTCATCTCCGACCGCTACATCGACTCCTCCGTGGCCTACCAGGGCGCCGGCCGCGACCTCTCCCCGACCGAGATCGCCCGGATCAACCGCTGGGCGACCAACGGGCTCGTCCCGCACCTCACCGTCCTGCTGGACGTCTCCCCGGAGACCGCCCGCGAGCGGTTCACCGAGGCGCCGGACCGGCTGGAGTCCGAGCCGGCGGAGTTCCACGCGCGCGTGCGGGCCGGTTTCCTCACGCTGGCCGCTTCCGACCCCGGCCGCTACCTCGTCGTGGACGCCGGGCAGGAGCCCGAGGCCGTCACCACCGTGATCCGGCGCCGGCTCGACACCGTGCTGCCGCTGTCCGAGGCCGAGATCAAGGCCCAGGAGGAGGCACGGAAGAAGGCCGAGGAGGAGGCCCGCCGGAAGGCCGAGGAGGAGGCCGCCCGCAAGGCCGAGGAAGAGCGCCTGGAGCGTGAGCGCCAGGAGCAGCTCGCCAAGCTGCGCGCCGAGGAGGAGGAGCGCAAGCGCCGCGAGCTGGAGGAGGCGCAGCGCCGCGAGGCCGAGCGGCAGGCGGAGGAGGCCCGGCAGCGGGCCGAGGAAGCGGCCCGGCGCGCGGAGGAGGAGCGGCAGCGGCTGCTCGCCGAGGAGAAGGCCCGCGCCGAGAAGGAGGCCCGCCGCAAGGCCGAGGAGGAGCGGCGGCGCCGGCAGGCAGAGGAAGAGGCCCGCCTGCGCGCCGAGGAGGAGGCCCGGCAGGCCCGGCTGCGCGCCGAGGAGGAGGCGCGGCGCCTGGAGAAGCAGCGCAAGGCCGAGGAGGCGTTGCTGCGTGCCGAGGAGGCCCGCCGGCAGGCGGCCGAGGCCGCGGCGGCGGCCGACGCGGCGGCCCGCAGGCCCAGCACACCTCTGCCGACCACGCCGGGCGTGGCTCCCCACGCGACGCCGGCGGCGTCGCCGGGTGCCCGTGGTGCCGAGGAGACGGCCCCGACACCGGTGGTCTCACCCGGCACGCCCGAGGCGGGCACGCGCGCCGGGGGGAGGCCGGAGGCGGGCCGGCCGGAACCGGGCGCCGACGACACGACGGTGCTGCGTCCGGTGCGCGCGGAGCGCGGTGGCTCCGCCGAGGACGTGCACGGTGTCCCCGCCGACTCCGAGGTGACCGCCGAGCTGCCGCAACTGCCGGTCGCCTCCGGCGCCGCGGACGAGACGGCGGTGCTGCGGCCGGTGGTTCCGGGTGCGGCGGACGAGACGGCGGTGCTGCCGCCGGTGACTCCGGCAGGCGCGGCGGACGAGACGGCCGTACTGCCGCCGGTGACCCCGGGCGCGGCCGACGAGACGGCCGTACTGCCGCCCGTACGGGATGACGCCCCGACGGACCGGGTGCCGCCCGGCTTCTTCCGGGACGAGCGGCCCACCGCCGGTCCCGACGGCTCCGAAGGGCATACGCGCGAGATGCCCCGGATCGAGGCCGACGGCACGCCCCGCCGCCGGCCGCGCCCCGACTGGGCCGAGGAGACCCCGCTGGACGACCTGCCGACTCTGGCGGACGAACTGCTGGGGTCGTACGACGGGCAGGACTCCGGCGACCGCGACGAGGAACAGGGCCGCAGGGGCCGTGGGCGGGGTCGGCGCGGCTGAGAGCCGTTCCTGCTCAGGGCGTCAGGCAGTGCCCGAGGCACGGCCACCGGAACCTGAGTGTCACCATCAATGTCAGTGCCCACCCGCACAATGGATTCCGGAACGTGGAGTGTGACGGAAGGGCGGCGTGACCCGTGACCGTGTGGGACGACCTCGTCGGGCAGGAGAAGGTGAGCGCGGTGCTCGGCGCCGCCGCGCGGGACGCTGACGCCCTCGTCACCGCCGCCACGGCCGACGAGCCGCCGCCCGAGGCGTCGAAGATGACGCACGCCTGGCTGTTCACTGGCCCGCCCGGGGCAGGCCGGAACCAGGCGGCCAGAGCCTTCGCCGCGGCCCTGCAGTGCGTGAGCCCGGACCGCGCTCTCGGCGGTTCTCCCGGCTGTGGCTTCTGCGACGGCTGCCACACCGCGCTGCTCGGCACGCACGCGGACGTCAACACGGTCGCCGCGGTGGGCTCCGAGATCCTGGTGAAGGACATGCGGGACACGGTCCGCAAGTCGTTCACCTCCCCGGCGAACGGCCGCTGGCAGATCATCCTGGTCGAGGACGCCGAGCGGCTGAACGAGAAGTCGGCCAACGCGGTCCTCAAGGCCGTCGAGGAGCCGGCCCCGCGCACGGTCTGGCTGCTGTGCGCCCCCTCCATCGAGGATGTCCTGCCGACGATCCGCTCCCGCTGCCGCCACCTGAATCTGCGTACACCCTCCGTCGACGCCGTCGCCGACATGCTCGTACGCCGTGACGGCATCGAACCGGAGATCGCGGCGGCGGTCGCCCGCGCCACCCAGGGCCACGTCGACCGGGCCCGGCGCCTGGCCACCGACCCGGCGGCCCGCGAGCGCCGCGCCGCCGTGCTCAAGCTCCCGCTGCGCCTGGACGAGGTCGGCGCCTGTCTCAAGGCGGCCCAGGAACTGGTCGACGCGGCCGCCGAGGACGCCAAGCAGCTCGCCGAAGAGATGGACGGCAAGGAGACCGAGGAGCTGAAGGCGGCACTGGGCGCGGTGCAGGGGGGCCGGCTGCCGCGCGGCACGGCAGGTGTGATGAAGGACCTCGAGGACATGCAGAAGCGCCGCAGAACCCGCACGCAGCGCGACAGCCTCGACGTCGCCCTCGGCGACCTCACCGCCTTCTACCGCGACGTCCTCGCCCTCCAGCTCGGCTCCCGAGTGGCGATCGCCAACGCCGACGCCGAGGACGCCCTGCAGCGGCTGGCCCGCGGCAGCGCCCCGGAGTCCACGCTCCGCCGCATCGAGGCGGTCGCCGCCTGCCGCGAAGCCCTGGACCGCAATGTGGCCCCGCTGCTCGCGGTGGAGGCGATGACGATGGCCCTGCGGGCGGGATGACGACCTGGGCGGGCCACGGGCCGGCGGATACGCTCCGGCCGTCGTACCGCGGTCGAGGGCCGGGGTTCCCCTACCGTTGCCGAAGTCCGCGGTCCGCGTACCGCTGTCCAGGCCCGGCGCCTGAGAATCGGTGCCGAACTCCGGCCTCCCCGTGCCTCAGCCGGACTCCTCCGCCCGTACCACCGTTGACGTCTGGCGTCCCCCGTACGAGCCCACGCCGCACACATAGCGCCTCCAAGTCGTCGCGCAGAGTTACGATCTCCCGATGCACACCAGGTCATCCCACTGCCGCCGATCTCCGCTCCGGCCCCGGGGCACCCACATCCCGACGATGGACCGTCTCATGGCCGCGCTCCTCACGGCCGCCGCGCTGCTCGTGACCGCCTGCTCCTCCGGGAGTCCGACCATGTCGACGGGCGGGACGGTGGACGCGGCGCTGGCCGCGCTGCCGCGGTCGACGCCGTCGGCGCTGACGCCGTACTACGCGCAGCGGCCGCACTGGCGCAGCTGCGGTACCCCCGGCTTCCAGTGCGCGACGATCAAGGCCCCGCTGGATTACGCGAAGCCCGGCTCGGGCGACGTCCGGCTCGCCGTCGCCCGCAAGAAGGCCACCGGCAAGGGCAAGCCGCTCGGCTCACTGCTGGTCAACCCGGGTGGCCCGGGCGGCTCCGCGATCAGCTACCTCCAGCAGTACGCCGGCATCGGCTACCCGGCGGACGTCCGTGCCCGCTACGACATGGCCGCGGTGGACCCGCGGGGCGTCGCCCGCAGCGAGCCCGTCGAATGCCTCGACGGACGTCAGATGGACGCATACACGCAGACGGACCTGACGCCCGACGACCAGGGGGAGCGGAACGCGCTGGTCGCGGCCGACAAGAAGTTCACGGAGGGCTGCGGTGCGCATTCGGCACGGCTGCTCCGGCACGTCTCCACCGTCGAGACGGCACGGGACATGGACATCGTGCGGGCGGTGCTGGGCGACCGGAAGCTGAACTACGTCGGGGCGTCGTACGGCACGTTCCTCGGGGCGACGTACGCCGGTCTGTTCCCGGAGCGGGTGGGCCGTATGGTCCTGGACGGCGCGATGGACCCCAGCCTCGACGCCCGCGAGCTGAACCTCGACCAGACGGCGGGATTCGAGACGGCGTTCCAGGAGTTCGCGAAGGACTGCGTACGGCACCCCGACTGCCCGCTCGGCGGCACGAGTACGACGCCCGCACAGGTCGGCGACCACCTCAAGGCGTTCTTCCGCAAGCTGGACACCCACCCCATCCCGGCGGGCGACCCGGGCGGCCGCAGGCTCGGCGAGGCGCTCGCCACCACCGGGGTGATCGCGGCGATGTACGACGAGGGGACGTGGGAGCAGCTGCGCGAGGCGCTGTTCTCGGCGATGAAGGAGAACGACGGCGCGGGCCTGCTCGTGCTCTCCGACAGCTACTACGAGCGTGACAAGAGCGGCCGCTACAGCAACCTGATGATGGCCAACGCCGCAGTGAACTGCCTGGACCTGCCGCCGGCCTTCTCCGGCCCCGAACAGGTGGAGAAGGCGCTGCCCCAGTTCGAGAAGGCGTCCCCCATCTTCGGTGGCGGCCTGGCCTGGGCCTCGCTGAACTGCGCGTACTGGCCGGTGAAGGCGACGGGCGAACCGCACCGCATCGAGGCGAAGGGTGCGGCGCCGATCGTGGTGGTCGGCACCACCCGCGACCCGGCGACCCCCTACCGCGAGGCGCAGTCCCTGGCCCGCCAGCTCTCCTCGGCCCGCCTCCTGACCTACGTCGGTGACGGCCACACCGCCTACGGCCGTGGCAGCAGCTGCATCGACACGGCGATCAACACCTATCTGCTCCGCGGCACCCCGCCGACCGCCGGAAAGCGCTGCTCATAGCCCGTCCACCCACCCCGGAGCGGAGGGCTCCGGGGTGGGTGCGAAGCACCCTTGGAAACTGTGTAGACTTACCGACGTTGCTGATCGCACCATGGTGTGGGCAGCGCGCCGCTTTAGCTCAGATGGCCAGAGCAACGCACTCGTAATGCGTAGGTCTCGGGTTCGAATCCCGAAAGCGGCTCCACTGAGACCCCGGGTCGGACATCGTCCGACCCGGGGTCTTCTCGTTCAGCGGAGACGACGGCTGCGGCGCGCGCGTGCCGCGCCCCCCGGACGCGGCGGCATCCCCGGGAGCCATGTCCTCGCGGATCCGCCTGGGTGGACGGGGGGCACGCGCGCGCCTCGCGGCTCAGGCGCGGACGTCGTGCCAGGGCGAGCACTCCCGGTACGTGCTGGTCACGATGCAGCCCCGCAGCTTGTACGCCTTCCCTTCGGGGAGGTTGCCGGGGACGATCTTCATGTAGGGGGAGTCGTGGCCCCGGGTGGAAGCGATGCGGCCGTTGCTGAGCTCCGCCTCGATTCCCAAGCCGTCGGCGTACACGTCCTTGGCGATGAGGGCATCGCCCGGAATGTCGGGGGCGGGCTGCGGGTCGGCGTTCCAGCGGGCGTACCCGATCACCTTCCCGCTGGAATTGTGGATGGTGATGGTGTACGACCCGTCCGGGTCCATGGCGTTGGCAGTGCCGGCCCCGGCGGTGAGCGCCACCCCGACGAGCATCGCGCCCATGCCGAGGATCGTGCCGACGCGCTTGCGTATCAGGCTCATGTGGTTCCCCTGTTTCTCTGTACGGCAGGTCGCCGTCGCACTGCCTTGCTTCATCAACGACAGTGATGATCAGTCATCATCACTCTATAGAACGGTTGTTACGCCTCGACCGGGGTGGGGCGCACGCGGGTCAGGGCGGCAACCGGCTCTGTGGCAGAGGCAGGGCGGCTCCATGGCCTGGGTGACCACGTGGGAGCGAGCATCGAGAAGGGGCGCGGCAGCGGACGGTAGCGCGTCAGTCGGGTGAGACGCAGTGTTTCAGCAGTGCGGAGATCGATCCGTCGACGAGCCGACCGGCCTCGTGGAGCGCGAGCAGCAGGGACAGACGGCCGGGATCGGAGAGCAGCGAGAAGCGATCGGCCCAGGCGCGTACCCGCTCCGGCTCGCCGACGGCGGCGATGGCGTCACAGACCCGATGGCCGTCGATGGTGCGCTGCCCGGCACGATCCGCGGGGACGAGATGCATGCCCCCATCATCGCAGCCACCTGCCCCGCGCCTCCATACCTGTTCAGCTGTGCAGCCTTGCAGCCGCTACCCACCGCCCCCTAGTGTGAGCAGGCCGTGGTGTTCGGGAAGACCGGTGACAGCCCTCAGGGCTCAGACCGGAGCGGCCCTCGCCACTGTGATCGGGAAGTTCCCGCCCCCTACACGCCACTGGCCGCACAGCCGGGAAGGCAGGGGCGGGCGCGGCGACCCGTCAGCCAGGAGACCGGCCACGGCATCACGAAGCTGATCCACGAGGTGCTGGAGCGTGAACGCATGACCGTGTCCGAAGGCGTGCCCGAAACCGCCGCCACCCCGTCCCCGTCGTTCCGCTGGCGTCGCGAGGACACCGTCCGGACCGTGGGCCTGCTGGGCGTGATCGTCGCCCTGCACGTGGTCGCGTTCGGCATCCTGTTCCTGCTCGTGATTCCCCGTCACTATGAGGTGGGCACCAAGGCGTTCGGCCTGGGTCTCGGCATCACGGCGTACACGCTCGGCATGCGGCATGCCTTCGACGCGGACCACATCGCGGCGATCGACAACACCACCCGCAAGCTGATGGCCGACGGAAAGCGGCCGGTGTCGGTGGGCTTCTGGTTCGCGCTCGGGCATTCCAGCGTGGTGGTCGCCATGGCCGCCCTGGTCGCCGGAGGCGCGAAGCTCGCCGGCACCCTCATGAACGACGGCTCCCGAACCCACCAGGTCCTCGGCACCGTCGGCACCACGGTCTCCGGCAGCTTCCTGTACCTCATCGCCGCCCTCAACCTCGTCGCGCTCTTCGGCATCCTGCGCGTATTCAGGGCGATGCGCGCCGGACATTACGACGAGGCGGAACTGGAGGCCCACCTCGACTCGCGCGGCTTCATGAACCGTCTCCTGGGCCGGCTCACCAAGTCCATCCGCCGCCCGGGCCAGATGTTCCCGCTGGGCTTCCTCTTCGGCATCGGCTTCGACACCACGACGGAGGTTCTGCTCCTCGCCCTGGCCGGCAACGGTGCCGCCGCGGGTCTGCCGTGGTACGCGGTGCTGTGCCTGCCGCTGCTGTTCGCGGCCGGCATGAGCCTGTTCGACACCCTCGACGGCACGTTCATGAACTTCGCCTACCAGTGGGCTTTCTCCAACCCGGTGCGGAAGGTGTTCTACAACCTCACCATCACCGGCCTGTCCATCGCCGTGGCCTTCTTCGTCGGCACGATCGAGCTGGTCGGCGTCCTGCACGACAAGCTCGGCCTGCATGATGACGTCACGGGCTGGATCGCGGCCCTGGACCTGGACAACGTCGGCTATGTCATCGCCGGCCTGTTCGTCGTCGTCTGGGCCGTGGCCATCGCGTACTGGCGCCTGGCCAAGGTCGAGGAGCGCTGGACCGTCCGCGTCGCCGACGAGGGCTGAGGGGGAGCGCTGGACCGTCCGCGCCTGCGGCACGGGCTGCCCGGTGAAGACGACGAGGTGCCACTTTCCCTTGCCGCGGGTCACCGTGCAGGTGTCGCTCATGGGCCTGCCCGCCTTGTCCTTGGCGGTGAGATGGGCGCTGCCGGTGTCGGGGCCCATGTCGTGGCCGGCCTCCAGATCGCTGATCTTCCCACCCCGTCCGCCTTTTCGCGGCGAGGATCTTTGCTGCTTCTCGCCTCGGCCAGGGCTCGTCCTTCACGCCGCCGATCTGCTCCTTCTTCTCCTGTGAGGGGGCAGCGGCCTGTCATGTGCGGTGGGCGTACCACCAGGTGTGCGGTTGGTCAGAGATGATCTTCTTCACGCTTTTGCACGCCCCCGGGGTGCTGCTCCGGCACCCCAAGACCTCACCGGCCCGGCACGCCGTCTACTACCGCATCAACGCCCGCGACCGCGTCAGGCTCGTCCGGCGTCGACTGCCCCTGCCGCTCATCCCGGTGCACCTGGGGGTGTGGACGCTGCTCACGCTCGCCCGCACCCGTTCCCGGCCGGGGCTGAAGGCATGGTTCGGCGGATTCCTGGAGGGGGTGCGGGAGCCGGCCGGAGAGCGACGGGCGATGCGCTGGCGGGCGGTGTGGCGGCTCACCCGGCTCGGCCGCCCGCCGGTGATCTGACCGTGTGCGGGGGCGGGGCATCTCTGGGTCTGCGGCTGGGCCCGGAGTCCGAGCTGTGCGACGGCCCCCAAGGTCCGCGCCGTGCCACGGGCCGGAAGGGCAAGCCCCGAACGCAGCGGCCGGGAAAGGGAGTCCAGCGGCCCGGCGAAGGGAACGGGACGGAGCCCCGGTCGTTCACCTCCGCCGCCCGGGGCCCCTTGCGTCCCCGGATCCGGCCAGCGGCGACACTCCCCCGAGTTACGCGACTTACGCGCGCGCCGTCGAGCCAGATCCGATGGAATGATCACATCAGGATGCGCCAACGGATCGCTAACATGTGGCCAACGGTTCCACGGCGGGTCGCGGACCGGCTGGCCGGAAGTCGCCCCGGCGACAGGGGAACAGGCGGTGGGACGGGCGGGTCCTGAGCCGGAGCGGCGAAACAGAAGGTGGCGGGAAACCGTTGTGGACAGGGCGGGAATCCGCCAGGGAACGGCGGGCGCGCGCCCGCCGCGGAGCACGGTCGGTCCCGACCGCGCGGGAAGGCAGTGGGGCGGCGTGATGCGGCGGTACGAGCTGCGGTTCGGCCTGCTGGGACCGCCCGTCCTCTACGACCGACCGCCGTACGAGATCTCGTACGGCACCCCCGGCGGCCCTTCCGGCGAACCCGCCGACAGCACCCTCGCCGGCGCTTCCCAGGCCCCGGACGACACCTCCGACGACGGTGTCCGCGCCATCGGTAGTCCCAAGGTGCGCACCCTGCTCGCCGCCCTGCTGCTGGAGGCCGGCCGGGTCGTGTCCGTGGAGTCGCTGAAGGACGCCCTGTGGGGCGGGGCGCCGCCCGTCTCCGCTCAGGCCTCCCTGCACAACCATGTCACCCGGCTGCGCCGGCTTCTGGACGACCCCGACCGGCTCAGGGCCGTACCGCCGGGGTATCTGCTGCGCGTGGATCACGGCGAGTTGGACGTGCACGTGTTCGACGTACGGGTCAGCGAGGCGCGTGCCGCGCACGCCCTGCGGGACTGGCCGGGCGTCGTACGTGCCTGCACGGCCGCGCTCGCGCTCTGGCGCGGCACCCCGCTCAGCGGGCTCCCCGCCGACCTCGGTGGATACGCCCTCGTGCAGCGCCTGGAGGAGGCGCGGCTGCTTCTGCTCGAGTGGCGCTATGACGCCGAACTCGCGCTGGGTGGTGCCCGGTTGGCCGCACTGGTCCCCGAGCTGGCGGCTCTCGTCGCCGAGTATCCGCTACGCGAGGCGTACCACCGTCAGCTGATGCTCGCCCTGCATCGCACCGGCCGCCAGGCCGAGGCCCTGGCCGTCCACCGTGACCTGCGTGCCCGCCTGGTCGAGGAACTCGGTATCGAGCCCGGCACGGCGGTCCGTGAGGCGCACGCCGAGGTGCTGCGGGGGAGCGGCGAGGGACAGCGGCAACGCGAGGGGCACGGTGACCGGCGGCGAGTCGCCGAGGACAGCCGACAGCGGCGTCCGGGACACGACTCGGGGACGGCTGGCGCCACGACGCCTCCCGCATCCCCCCGCGAAGCCGACTCCGCCACGCGGCAGCAGACCCCGCGCCCGGCCCAGTTGCCGGCTCCTCCGGCCCACTTCACCGGCCGCGCCGATGTACGCCGGGAGCTGTGCCGGGCGTTGACCGAGCCGCCCGCACCGGCCCCTGCCGTCGCCGTGATCAGCGGTATGGCGGGCGTCGGCAAGAGCGCGTTGGCCCTGCATGTGGCACATGAGCTGCGGGAGCGTTTCACCGACGGCCAGCTCTACGTCAACCTGCACGGCGCCACCCCGGGCATGGTCCCGCTCGCCGCCGTGCAGGCACTCGCCGCCCTGCTGCGCGACCTCGGGGTCGAGCCCCGCAACGTCCCCGAACACCCGGACGCCGCGGCCGCGTTGCTCCGCTCCTTGCTGGCGCCCGCCCGCATCCTGCTGGTGCTGGACGACGCGGCCAACGCGGCCCAGGTACGGCCTCTGCTGCCCGCCGGGCCCGGCTGCGCGGTGATCGTCACCAGCCGTTCGCCGCTGACCGCCCTCGACGGTGCCCGGCGCTTTCCGCTCGGCCCGCTGACCGGCGAGGACAGTGCGGCCCTGCTGCGCGCGGTGAGCGGACGCGAGGGACTGGACGCCGGTCACGCACTGGTCGAGCTGACCGGCCGGCTCCCGCTCGCGCTGCGTGTCGTCGCCGCCCGGCTCGCCGCCCGCCGCGCACTCACCGCGGACGTGCTGGCGTACCAACTGGCTGCCACCGGGGGACGGTTGAACCACCTGGAGTACGACGACCTGAGCGTTCGGCGCTCCCTGGCCGTCGCCCATGACGCGCTCGCCGCCGCCGAGCGCGAAGCCGACCGGGACGCGGCCCTCGCCCTGCGCCACATCGGCGCGCTCGACCTGCCGGCCTACAGCGCCCCGCTGATCGCCCGGCTCACCGGCACCGACCCCCGCCGCGCCGAGGCCGCCCTGGACCGCCTGGTCGACGTCGCCCTGCTGGAGGAGACGGCGTACGGCCGCTATGCCCCGCACGACCTGGTCCGCGACTTCGCCCGCGAACTGGCGGACCCGGGAGCGGACAGCAACGCCGACCCCCTCGGCACCCTCCGTGCCGCCGCCCCGGTCCCCGGCACGACCCCTGCCCAAGCCCCGGCCCAAGCTGCCCATGCCCCGGCCTCCGCCACGAACTCCGCGCCTGCCCCAGCCACCCCGGGCACTGGCACCCCCGCCCCCGATCTGGCCGCCCTCCGCTGGTACGCCGCCGTCGCCGAGCGCCTGTTGATGGCGATCGTGGAGCCGGGGCTCGACCAGGACGACCGGCGTCGGCCGACCTCCGCACAGCCACCCGAGCATGCCGCGGACGTCGCCGCACTGCCGGTCTTCGAGTCCGCGGAGGTGGCCTTCGCGTGGATTGAGCTGGAGTTGGAGAACATCGTCACCCTGGTGGCACGGAATGCGGACACAGCCGACGTACGCCGGGCCGCCCACCTCTCGACGCTCGTGCGACTGCTCTTCCCGTACGTGCAGCGCAGCGGACGGGTCGCCGAGATGGAGGTGCTGGGGCGGGCCGGGCTGCAGGCGGCGCGACGGCTCGGTGACGCGGCGGCCGAGGCGTACGCGCTGGGCGACCTGGCGGGCCTGCACTTCCTGACCGGCCGGCAGAACGACGCCCTCGCCCTCACCGACCGGGCCCTGGAGATCTGGCGACGGCTCGGCACGGCCTCCCGGATCCGGCGCTGTCTGAACAACCGCGGGCTGCTGCTGGAGGGGCTGGGCCGGTACGAGGAGTCAGGGGAGGCGCTGCGGCAGAGCCTCGCCTGTTCGCGGCAGTTGAACGACCCCTACGGCGAGGCCGTCACCCACAGCCATCTCGGCAACCTCTACGAGCACATCGACCCGCGCGCCGCCATCGAGCAGCACCGGCGTTCGCTGGCGATCGGGGACGCGATCGGTGCGGTCATCGTGCAGCACTCGGCGCACTGCAACATCGGCTACGCACACCTCGCCCTCCGTGAACCGGCCGCCGCGGCGCGGCACTTCGAGGAGAGCCTGCGCATCCTCGGCGGCCACGGCGACTGGCACGGCGAGGCCCAGACCCGGCTAGGCCTGGTCCGCGCGCTGCGGGAGCTGGGGGAGAGCGAGCGGGCGGGCGGCGAGTGTGCCGAGCTGCTGCACCGGGCCGAAGCCCGCGCCGACCGCTACATGGGCGGCCTGGCCCGGCACCAGCACGGGCTGCTGCTGCGCGAGCAGGGACGGCGGGCGGAGGCGTACGACGCCTGGCGTGCGGCGCTCGTGGCGCTGGACGGGACGGACGAGCAGGCGGTGCTGGAGGAGCTGCGGGGGCTGCTCGCGGACTGAACGGGCCAGGCGGCCGGCTTACTTGGCATCGGCATAGCACTCCACCACCGCCGTGCTGAACGGGAACCTCACCGGTGTCTCGCCGAAGGTCAGCCGCCCGGCGAGGTCCGCGGACTCGCGGATGGCCTGGGCGACGGTGTCGGCCTCCTCTGCGGGGCAGTGCACGATCACCTCGTCGTGCTGGAAGAAGACCAGCTCGGCCTTGAGGTCCGCGCAGGCCCGGCGCAGTGCGGCGAGCAGCAGCAGCGCCCAGTCGGCGGCGCTGCCCTGCACGACGAAGTTCCGCGCGAAGCGGCCTCGCGCACGGGAGTTGGTGGAGGCGTAGCCGGGCACCCAGCCCTGGCCGTCGGTCTGCGCCTCGGTGTCGTCCTCGCCGACGGGGATGCCGGCCTCCTCCGCCGAGTCCTCGCCGGAGCCGGCGGCCGGCGGGCAGGTCCGGCCGAGCCAGGTCCGCACCAGCCGGCCCTCCTCGCCCGCGCGTGCCGCCTCGTCGACGTAGGCGACGGCCTTGGGAAATCGGCGGCGGAGCGCGGCGAGGTTCTTCAGGCCGTCGCCGGAGGTCTGGCCGTAGACCGCGCCGAGCACGGCGAGCTTGGCCTGGTTCCGGTCGCCGGAGAAGGCGCGGTCGGAGACGGACTGGTACAGGTCGCTCTCGCGGCCGGCCACCTCCATCAGGCCGGGGTCGCGGGAGACGGCGGCCAGCACCCGCGGCTCCATCTGGTCGGCGTCGGCCACCACCAGCCGCCAGCCGGGGTCGGCGACCACGGCCCGACGGATCACCTTGGGGATCTGCAGGGCACCCCCGCCGTTGGTCACCCAGCGCCCGGTGACGGTGCCGCCGGCGAGGAACTCGGGGCGGAAACGGCCGTCGCGCACCCAGTCCTGTAGCCAGGACCAGCCGTGTGCCACCCAGATGCGGTACAGCTTCTTGTACTCCAGCAGCGGCTCGACGGCCGGGTGGTCGACGGACCGGATCTCCCAGCGGCGGGTGGACTTCACCTTGATCCCGGCCTGCGCGAAGGCCTTGACGACGTCGGCGGGCAGGTCCGGCCGGACCCGGCGGCCGAAGGCGGCGGACACCTCGTCCGCCAGCTCGGCGAGGCGGCGCGGCTCGCCCCCGCCCGCGTACCGCTCGCCGAGCAGGTCGTGCAGCAGCTCGCGGTGGACCTCGGCGCTCCAGGGCAGGCCCACGTGGTTCATCTCGGCGGCCACCAGCATCCCGGCCGACTCGGCGGCCGTCAGCAGCCGCATCCGGTCGGGGTGGGCGGTCCGCTGGTGCCGCCGCTGCTGATCGGCGTAGACCGCGAGGAGGTCGTCGAGGGGCAGGTGGGTGCCGGCCGGCTCGAACAGCGGGGACTGGGCGCCCGGTTCGGCCGCGCGCTGCGGCGGGTCGGGCGGTACGGGGCCGCCGCGGAGGCGGGCCAGGGCGGCGGCGGCCGAGCGTGGCTCGCCGTACCGTCCCTCGTGGCCCAGCAGGAGTGTCTCGGCGTCCTCGATGTCGTAGCACCGCTCCACTCGCACCCCCGTGGCGAGCAGACGCGGATAGACCTCGGGGGTCGACCGCCACACCCAGCGCGTCACCTCCGGGCGGCTCCGCACCGCCCCGGCGAGATCGCTCTCCCGCCGCACCGGTCCGGCGGGCAGCCCGTCCGGGCCGAGGGGGGCGACGTCCACGCCACGGTCCTCGGCCGGTGCGAGCGCCCACCGGTCCGTCATGACTGCGAGTGTGGCAGGCGGGTCTGACAATGGGACTGACCTGCGCCTTCAGTCCTCAGAGCGGTCCGTGGGGCCGGTCGCCGACTCTGCTGCCGCTGCCTCCGTCTGCTCCAGCAGCAACGCCAGCATCTTGCCGACGTACTCCTCGGTTCCCGTCTTGGTGATGCCGAGGCCGCTGAGGACGCCCTGGCCGTTCTCGTGCTCCAGAAGGGCCAGCAGGATGTGCTCGGTGCCGATGTAGTTGTGGCCGAGCCTCAGGGCCTCGCGGAAGGTGAGTTCCAGGACCTTCTTGGCCGCGGGGCCGTAGGGGATCAGGTCGGGGATGTCGTCCGCGGCGGGCGGGAGCGCGGCGGTCGCGGCCTGCCCCACGGCGTCCAGGGTGGTGCCCTGCGCGGTGATCGCCTTCGCGGCCAGGCCCTCCGGCTCGGCCAGCAGCCCGAGGACCAGGTGCTCGGGCCGGCCCTCGGGGGTGCGGGCGGCCACCGCCTCGCTGTGCGCGGCCATGACCACGTTCCGCGCACGCGGGGTGTAGCGGCTGAAGCCCTGGCTGAGGTCGAGGTCAGCGGACTCCTTGGGCACGAACCGCTTCTGCGCCGCCTGCCGGGTCACGCCCATGCTCTTGCCGATGTCGGTCCAGGACGCGCCCGAGCGGCGGGCCTGGTCCACGAAGTGGCCGATCAGGTGGTCGGCCACGTCTCCGAGGTGATCGGCCGCGATCACCGCGTCCTGGAGCTGGTCGAGCGGTTCGGTGTGCACCTTCTTGATGGCCTCGATGAGATCGTCGAGGCGCACGGATGCCGTGATGTTCTCGTGGGTCGCCATGTGTCAACCGTAGGTTGCGCCTCCAGAGGTGTCAACCGATGGTTGACAATTCACATCTGCCCGCGACCACCGCCCCGCGGAAGTGGTCCCGGCCCCGGAACACCCGGCGGCTGCGCCGCAGCAGTGAGGAGAGAACTCCCGGAGAGTTGCTCCTGTTCGCCCGGCCGCACCTCGGCTGCCCGTGCCCGCGTGCCCGCGTGCCCGCCTGCCCGCCTGCCCGCCTGCCCGCCTGCCCGCCGTCACCCGGGACCTGGCTGTCCACGCTTGCGGGCGCCCGGGGCCCGGCTGCCCGCCCTCGCCGGGTGCCCGGCCGCCGGCCCACAGCCGCACCATGAACCGGGCCGCCCGCGCCTGACGCCACCCAGGTGTTGTCCACAGCCTGTGGACGACCTCCGCCCGCTGTCGGTGGGCCGTGGCACGATCGACGGCGTGACCAGCACTGCCAGTACCGTCGAGCGGGCCTTCCGGGCCGCCCTCTACGACGACACCGAAACCGGCCTCGACACGGGTGCCTCCCTGCTCGCCGCCGACCCCGCCGCGGATGGTGAACTAGCCCGCCGCGGCGAGGAGTTCGTGGCGGCGGCCTGGCGGCGCGGCTGGCAGCCCGCCGACGTCGTCCGGCTCGTGCGGCGCGAGCTGGAGGAGGTGCACGAGCGCCTGGCCGCCGCGCTGATCCGGGCGCAGGCCGGGCGGGACCGCCCGCGCGGGCGCCGCTGGGCCGCTCAGCTGGAAGCGCTGCCGGAGGGTCCCGCACGCGAGACCGACCGTTTCTCGCACGCCACGGCCGTTCTGGAGCTGTACCGCCTGCTGTTGCGCCTGCCCGCCCTGGAGCCGCTGGAGGAGGAGTCCCGCCGCGCTCCCGGCCCGGCCGCCTCCCGCATGCTCACCCGCATCCGTGCGCTGCTCGCCAAGGCCGAGGCGACCGGCTATCCGGAGGAGGCGGAGGCGCTCAGCGCCAAGGCGCAGGAGCTGATGGCCCGGCACAGCGTCGACGAGGCGCTGCTCGCCGCCGAGGCGCCCGCCCCGGACACGCCCGGCGCCTGCAGGATCGGGGTCGAGCCGCCCTACGAACAGGCCAAGGCGGTCCTGCTGGACGCCGTGGCCACCGCGAACCACTGCCGTGCGGTGTGGAACGAACCGCTCGGCTTCTCCACGGTCGTCGGCTTCGAGGCGGACCTGGAGGCGGTCGAGCTGCTCTACACCTCGCTGCTGGTGCAGGCCACACACGCGATGACCAAGGCGGAGGCGGCCCAGAGAGCCGGCGGGCGGAAACGGACCAAGACCTTCCGGCAGTCGTTCCTCGCCGCCTACGCCCACCGTGTCGGTGACCGGCTCGCGGCCGCAGCCGAGACCCAGGTCACCCGGGACCTGCTGCCGGTGCTGGCCACGCGCGCGATAGCCGTCAGCGGCCGCCTGGAACGCATGTTCCCGGAGACCACCACCACCCGGCTGCGCGGCGTGAGCGACGCGGCGGGCTGGACGGAGGGCACGGCGGCGGCCGACCGCGCCCAAGTCGAGGGTCGGCACCGGTTGCCGTGAGCCTCGGTCCGCCTCAGTCCCCGACCTGCTGGAAGGCGCTGACGGCGGCGTTCGGCTCGTCGCCGGTGCCCTTGGCGGCGATGGGGCCATACGACCACGGGAAGCTCCGGACGGTGGTGGAGCCGGGCAGGCTGACCTTCACCGTCTTCGCCGCCAGGCTGCTCTTGTCGCCCGCCTCGCCGCGCACATAGCTGATGGTGAAGGACGCCGAATCCCCCTTGGCGAGCTTCAGCCTCTGCGCCTTGGCGCCTTCGAGGGCGGGCACCCTGTGCTCGACGTCGCCGGTGTTCAGCACGGCGCCGGGGAAGCCGTCCAGGGTGCAGGGGGCGCTGTGGTTGGTGATGCTGACCGGCACCTCTCCGGAGTCACCGGCGGCCGGCGCCACGCTCGCCGTCCCGATCTGCACCGACACCCCGCCGATCTTGCAGGCCGAGCTGTTCTTGTCGCCACTCTTGCCCCCGCCGTCGTCGCAGGCGGTGAGCAGAAGGGCGGTGGCGAGGGCGGTGACGGTGAGCGGAAAAGCGCGCATGAGCAGGTCCCCATCGAGGTCGTGACGGTGCCCCTGCATCATGGCGCCTGCGCACCGGCCCCGTTCGCGCGCCCCTCCCCGATCACCGCTTCGGGCGCCTTGCCGGACCGCCTTCGGACGTCTTTCCGGACCACTGAATCGGGTGACCCGCCGGTCCGCCGCCTCGCGCCGGGCCGATCGGCGCCGCGTCACTGCTTCAGGATCGGCAGCCCCGTCGGCAGCTTGCCGCCCTCGGCCCTGGTGTACGTCTCCTGGCCGAGCTTGCCCGACCAGGTCACCTTCATGGCCTTGCCGTCCACCGAGTCGACCATCCCGGTGACCCGGTCCTTGCTGCCGTCGGCGCAGGTCAGATGGATCATCCGCATGCCGGCCTGGGCGCCCGCGGTCCCGCTGCACACGGTCCCGCCGGTCGCGAAGATCCCGGCCTTCTTCCCGGTGATCACCAGGGCCACGACCTTGCCTCCGGCGGTGGTGATCCAGCTGCCCTGGAGCTTGGCCGAGGCGCCGGTCACGCCCGGGGACCCGGTGGCCGTCGGAGCCGTGGTGGTGCTGGGTGAGGATGAGGAGCCGTCCTTCGAGCCACCGCCGCTGCACGCCGTCAGCGCCAGCGCGCCCGCCAGTCCCGCGGCCACGGCCGCACTCCGTACTCTCGCAGTCGCAGAAGTCACCGGAAAACTCCCAAGCTGTAGCGGCCGGCCGCCCTCGGCCGGACGGCCCGCAGCAAGCTACCAGCAGTTACCAGGGGGACTTCCGGACGCCGGGCAGGAATCCCTTGTGAGCCCGGTCGTGGACATCGGGATCTCGAACGTCGGCCACCCCTTCTGCACCCGCGCCGCCCGCGCGCTGGACACCGCCGGGCGCGTGGAGCGCTTCGAGCGCCCGTACGGGAAGCGGGGCGGGGTGTGAGCCTCGCGGTGCCGCCTCGTGGGCGGACTGCGCGCCGACGCCCCCGAGCCGGCCACCGGGCCGGCTGCTCGCCGGGGTGCCCGGCGTGTCGTCGTGCTCCACCGCGACCTCGTGGCGGCCGCCGCCTGAACCGTCGTGCACCACGGCATGGTGCCCCCGGGTGAGACGCCCCAGGCCGACGCGCGGTCGCGGGCCGCCTTGGGTGCGCAGGACACCGATCTGCTGCGGAAACCCATCCCCGGTCGCTGCGGGATCCGCAGCCGCGGGTTGTCCCGGGTCGGCGCGTGGTAGCAGCGGCCGCTGGCGCGGGCCATCAAGAACGCGCGCGTGATGGCGTCGCCGCCCTGCTCGTCCAGGTGCCCCCGGGATCGACAGGTAGGGATCTCCCTACGCTTGACCCGTAGGAAAGTCCCTACCTATTGTTGGGTGCATGGACATCAGCCACGCCTCCTTCGTCACCCTCCCCGTCGCCGACCAGGACCGTGCCCTGCGCTTCTACCGGGACGTACTCGGCTTCGAGGTCACCGCCGACGTGCGGATGCCGCCAGGGCGGTGGCTCCAGGTCGCGCCGAAGGGCGCGCAGACCGTCTTCACGCTGTCCGGACCGGGGATGGGCGATTTCGAGCCCGGCTCGACCCGGGGGATCATGTTGCTGACGACCGATGTCGACGCCGACTGCGCGCGGCTCACCGAGGCGGGCACCGAGGTGCACGGCCCGGACGAGCACCCGTGGGGGCGGATGGCCTCGTTCCGGGACCCGGACGGCAACGGTCTGATGCTGCTCACGGAGGCTCACCAGTAGAAAGGCCGGTCATGCCCGCAGTCGGGGCCCCAGAGGCCGCCGTCGAGGACCGTGTCTTCGCCGCGCTCGCCAACGCCACCCGTCGCGAGGTGCTACGGCTGCTGCGCGAGCGCGGACCACAGCCCGTGCAGGCCCTGGCCGACCACTTCGACATGCGCCGCCCGAGCCTCTCGGAACACCTCAGGGTGCTCCGGGAAGCCGGCCTCGTCTCCGAACAGCGTTCCGGACGGCAGCGCATCTACCGCCTCGAGGCGGCCCCGCTCGCCGAGGTGCAGGACTGGCTCCACCCGTACGAGCGGTTCTGGCGCGAGCGGCTGAAGGGCCTCGGTGCACTGCTCGACCGTATGCCGGACGATGACCCGTCATGAGCACAGCCGAGGGCGGCGCGGATGGCGACCTCACCACCATCCGCGTCGACCAGTTCTTCCCGCATCCGCCCGCCAAGGTCTGGCGCGCCCTGACCGACCCCGAGCTGCTCGCCCGCTGGCAGATGCCCGGCGCCGAGGACTTCCGGCTCCAGGTCGGCCACCGGTACCGGATGACCTCCGTCCCGCGTCCCAACTCCCGCTTCTCCGGTGTCGTCGAGGTGCGGGTGCTCGCCTACGACACCGAGCGGATGCTGTCCCTCCGGTGGGTGGACGCCGATCCGGCCAATCCCGCGGACTGGACCATCACCTGGACCCTGGAACAGGAAGGGCGCGGTACGCGTCTCTTCCTAGTGCACGAGGGATTCGATCCGGACGATCCGGCTCAGATGATGGCGTGGAAGATCATGGGCGGGGGCTGGAGAGGGCATGTGCTGCCCGCTCTGGGGCAGGCACTGGAACGGCTCGGGTAAAGAGCACGCCAAAGCGGTAACCGCGGCACCATGCACCATGCACGTGCATCTGCTCAAGCAGCTGCACGTGAAACGGGGCTATGATCCGGATCAGTTGACCACAGCATCTATGGCCACACAGCCAGTGCACCACCGGGGAGCGACCTGTGGACCGCGACGTTGACGGCGTTTACGGGGGGTTTGACGTGTACAACGGCATGGCTGCCACGCAGCTGGACGGGGTGGCCTGGCAGAAGAGCAGGCACAGCAACTCGCAGGGCTCCTGCGTGGAGTTCGCGCGGCTGCCGGGCGGCGAGGTGGCCGTACGCAACTCGCGTTTCCCGGACGGGCCCGCGCTCGTGTACACGCGCGCGGAGATCGAGGCCATGCTCCTCGGCGTCAAGGACGGCGAGTTCGACCATCTGATAGCGAGCTGACCGCCTGAACTCGCGACAGCTCCGTTGGCAACGATGTCCGTGCACTGGAGAGCCTGGGGTGACGCGCGTAGACACCGGGCGTCGCTCAGTGTCGCGGTGCGTCAGCCGGCCGACCGGAGCCGGAACATCGCCCAGACGACCTTGCCGTCGAGGGTGCCCGCGAGCGGATGCCAGCCCCAGCCGTCGGCGAAGGAGTCGACCAGGAACAGGCCGCGGCCCGACTCGGCCGAGAAGTCGTCCGAGTCGCGCGGGACCGGGGTCTCGTGGCTCGGGTCCCGCACCGCGCACACCAGCCGCTCGGGCCAGTGCATCAGATGCAGCCGCACGGACTGGCCGTGTTCGTCGCAGCGCCCATGGTCGGCCGGCAGCGCATGGCGCAGAGCGTTGGTGACGAGTTCGGAGACGACGAGACATATGTCGTCGAACCGGTCGCCGACGGTCCACTGGTCGAGCGTGTCACGGGTGAAGCGCCGCGCTTCGCGCACCGCCTCGTAACGGGCGGGCAGGGCGCAGGACGCGGCATCGGACGCGGCCGTGGGGTCCAGTGGCGGAAGGCCCTGCCGTAACGGCTTGAGCATGGTCGATCCATTCGTCCCCATGCGAGGCACTCCCGGGAGTCGCGGTCGTTGCGATGCAGCGGTGGCGCGGCACCATGGTTTCGGAAGCCAAGGGCAGATGCAAGGGCAGATGCACGTGCACGCGACCGAAATAACCCAGCCCGTACCGCTTCTTGGCCATTTTTTCTGCCATCTTCACAGCGAATTCCGTCAGTGGTCCCTACCTCTGTCTGGTCCCGAGCGGGCAGAAACGGCCGACCTCTTTCCGTTTCCGTAACCGCACGAGTACTGCTCGAAGTGTTTTAGTGGCAGACTGCGGGCCCTGGAGACGGTTGGGGAGGCTGGCGAAAGTGAGCGCGGGAGAGCCCGGATCGGTGGTGCGGCGGATGCTGCTCGGCTCGCAACTCAGGCGACTGCGTGAAGCACGGGGGATCACGCGCGAGGCGGCGGGGTACTCGATCCGCGCCTCAGAGTCGAAGATCAGCCGGATGGAGCTGGGCCGGGTGAGCTTCAAGACCAGAGACGTGGAAGACCTGCTGACGCTGTACGGCATCACCGACGACGCCGAGCGCGAGTCCCTGCTCTCCCTCGCCCGCGAGGCCAACGTGGCGGGGTGGTGGCACAGTTACACCGACGTCCTGCCCAGCTGGTTCCCCACCTATGTGGGCCTGGAGGGCGCCGCCGCCCTGATCCGCGCCTACGAGGTGCAGTTCGTGCACGGCCTGCTGCAGACCGAGGAGTACGCCCGCGCGGTGGTCCGGCGCGGCATGAAGGGCGCGAGCGCCGCCGACGTCGAGCGGCGGGTCGCCCTGCGCCTGGAGCGGCAGAGGTACCTGCTCTCCGACAACGCCCCCGAGTTCCACATCGTCCTGGACGAGGCCGCCCTGCGCCGCCCCTACGGTGACCGCGAGGTGATGCGCGGTCAGCTCCAGCATCTGATCGACATCTCCGAGCGGCCCAACGTACGGCTGCAGATCATGCCGTTCAGCTTCGGCGGGCACTCCGGTGAGAGCGGCGCCTTCACCATCCTCAGCTTCCCCGACGCCGACCTGTCCGACGTCGTCTACCTGGAGCAGCTGACCAGTGCCCTCTATCTGGACAAGCGCGAGGACGTCGCCCAATACGAGCAGGCTCTGAAGGAGCTGCAGCAGGACAGTCCCGGGCCGGACGAGAGCCGCGACCTTCTCCGAGGTCTCCTCCAACTCTCTTGACACGTAAGTACGATGACGTGTGATCAGACCTTGACCAGGATCTGGCGTCCGCTAGTGATTGAGGGATCACATGTCGTCCTACTTCAGCGACCTGGCCCAGCAGTACATCGACGGGGAATGGCGTCCGGGTACCGGCTCCTGGGACGTGATCGACTTCAACCCGTACGACGACGAGAAGCTCGCCTCGATCACGGTGGCCACGGTAGGTGAGGTGGACCAGGCCTATCGGGCGGCCGCCCGCGCCCAGAAGCAGTGGGCCGAGCTCAACCCCTACACGCGGCGTGCGGTCTTCGAGCGGGCGCTGAGGCTGATAGAGGAGCGCGAGCAGGAGATAGCCGACCTGATCATCGCGGAACTGGGCGGCACGCGCGTGAAGGCCGGCTTCGAGCTGCACCTCGCCAAGGAGTTCCTGCGCGAGTCGGTCCATCTGGCCCTGCGCCCCGAGGGCAAGATCCTGCCGTCCCCGACCGACGGCAAGGAGAACCGCGTCTACCGGGTGCCGGTCGGGGTCGTGGGAGTGATCAGCCCCTTCAACTTCCCCTTCCTGCTGTCGCTGAAGTCGGTCGCCCCGGCCCTGGCGCTCGGCAACGGCGTGGTCCTCAAACCGCACCAGAACACCCCGATCGCCGGCGGCACCCTGATCGCCAAGATCTTCGAGGAGGCCGGACTGCCCGGCGGCCTGCTCAACGTCGTCGTCACCGACATAGCCGAGATCGGTGACGCGTTCCTCGAGCATCCGATCCCGAAGGTCATCTCCTTCACCGGTTCCGACAAGGTCGGCCGGCACGTCGCCACCGTCTGCGCCAGGCACTTCAAGCGCTCGGTGCTCGAACTGGGCGGCAACAGCGCGCTGGTGGTGCTGGACGACGCCGACATCGACTACGCGGTGGACGCGGCGGTCTTCAGCCGGTTCGTCCACCAGGGGCAGGTCTGCATGGCCGCCAACCGGGTCCTCGTGGACCGCGCCGTCGCCGACGAGTTCACCGAGAAGTTCGTCGCCAAGGTCAGGACCCTCAAGGTCGGCGACCCGCGCGACCCGCAGACCGTCATCGGCCCCGTGATCAACTCCGCGCAGGCGAACGCCCTCTCGGGCACCGTCCAGCAGGCGATCGCCGAGGGCGCCACGGCCCTCGTGCAGGGCGCCACGACCAACAACCTGGTCGAGCCCAGCGTGCTCACCGGCGTCCCCGCCGATTCCGCGCTGCTGCAGCAGGAGGTCTTCGGCCCGGTGGTCTTCCTGATCCCGTTCGACGGCGAGGAGGAGGCGATCCGGATCGTCAACGACACCCCGTACGGCCTCAGCGGCGCCGTCCACACGGGTGACATCGAGCGGGGTGTCGCCTTCGCCAAGCAGATCGACACCGGCATGTTCCACGTGAACGACGGCACCGTCCACGATGAGCCGCTCGTGCCCTTCGGCGGTGAGAAGCACTCCGGCATCGGTCGTCTGAACGGCGAGACGACGCTGGAGGCTTTCACCACCATCAAGTGGATCTCGGTGCAGCACGGTCGCAGCGGCTTCCCGTTCTGAATTTCCTCCGGGGTGCCGGGCCCTTGCGGACAGAAGCTGACCGCAAGGGCCCGTAGCGTCGTCGTTGTCAGGAAACGGATGCGATGAAAGGCGGGCGGTCATGGTCAGTCACGTGCGTGCGGAGGCCCAGGGCGACGAGCGGGGGGCGCTGCTCTCCTTCCTCGCCGAACAGCGCGGTGGCATCCGCCGGGCGGTACTTGGGCTGACGGACGAGCAGGCCTCGACCCGCCCCAGCGCGAGTGAGCTGTCGCTGGCCGGGCTGGTCAAGCACGTCGCCGAGGTCGAGCAGGGCTGGGTCGCGCGCGCCAAGGGCGAGCCGCCGGCGGTCAAGCGCGACGAGTCCAACTGGCACGAGTGCTTCACCCTGGCCGAGGGCGAGACGCTGGCCGGGCAGCTGGCGTACTGGGAGCGGGTCGCGGCCGAGACGGAGGAGTTCGTCCGCTCCGCGCCCAGCCTCGACGACACCTTCCCCCTGCCGAACGACCCCTGGTTCCCGCCGGACGAGCGGGTCTCCGTACGCTGGCTGTGCCTGCACCTGATCCGCGAGACGGCCCGGCACGCCGGTCACGCCGACATCATCCGGGAATCCCTGGACGGGAAGACCGCCTTCGAGTTGGTGGCCCTGGAGCAGGCGGGATAGCTGTCCGGCCCTACGCTGGACAGCATGTCAGCGATCCGTCTTCTCGTGCTGGGCGCGGTCCGCCAGCACGGGCGGGCCCACGGCTACCAGGTCCGCAACGACCTGGAGTACTGGGGCGCGCACGAGTGGTCCAACGCCAAGCCGGGCTCGATCTACCACGCCCTGAAGCAGATGGCCAAGCAGGGACTGCTGCACGCGCACGAGATCGCGCCGTCCACGGCCGGGGGGCCGCCGCGTACCGAGTACGAGATCACGGACCGCGGCGAGGACGAGTTCTTCCGGCTGCTGCGCGAGTCCCTGGTCTCCTACGACCAGAAGATGGACATCCAGTCGGCGGCCATCGGCTTCCTGGTCGCGTTGCCCCGGGCCGAGGCGCTGGAGCTGCTCCGGGAGCGCATCCGCCGGATCGGGGCGTGGCGGGCGGCCGTCACCGAGCACTACATCCCCGAGGACGGCCCTGAACAGCTCGGTCACATCGGCGAGATCATGAACCTCTGGGTCCAGACGGCCGACTCCGACGCGGCCTGGACCCAGGGGCTGATCGGCCGTCTGGAGGCAGGTGCGTACACCTTCGCCGGGGAGGGCGAGCCGTTCGTCGGCGTGCTGAGCGAAGGGCAGGAGAACCCGTACGCGACGGGGGAGCGGCATCCGGAGGACCGCCACTAATCAAGTTTGACTACATGCTCCGGATGCCTTAACCTCCGTGAGGTAGTCAAGTTTGACTAGGATCGAGAGGGAGTGGCCCGTGGCCGACACGGCGATCATCGTCGAAGGCGCACGCAAGACCTATGGCACCCGACACGCCCTGAACGGGCTCGACCTGCACGTCACCCGCGGCACCGTGCACGCGGTGCTCGGCCCGAACGGCGCGGGTAAGACCACCCTGGTCCGGATCCTGTCCACACTGCTCAGGCCCGACGGTGGCCGCGTCGAGGTCGCCGGGCACGACGTACTGACCGACGCCCGCGCGGTCCGCCGGCGCATCGGCCTGCTGGGCCAGCACGTGGCCCTGGACGAGCAGCTGGACGGCCGGCAGAACCTGGAGATGTTCGCCCGCCTGCACCACCTCGGCGCCCGCCACGCGCGCGTACGCGCCACCGAACTCCTGGAGCGCTTCGACCTCACCGGCGCCGGCCGCACCCCCGTCGCCCGCTACAGCGGCGGCATGCGCCGCCGCCTCGACCTGGCCGCCTCCCTGATCACCGACCCCGAGGTGCTGTTCCTGGACGAGCCCACCACCGGCCTCGACCCGCGCGGCCGCGCCGAAGTGTGGTCCTCGGTCCGCTCCCTGGTCGGCGCCGGTACGACGGTCCTGCTCACCACCCAGTACCTGGAGGAGGCCGACCAGCTCGCCCACCGCATCGCCTTCGTGGACCGGGGCCGGGTCGTCACCGACGGCACCCCCGACGAACTCAAGACCCTCACCGGCGGCGACCGCATCGACATCGTCGTGCGCGACGCGGACCGGCTCGGCGACGCGGTGGCCCTGCTGCCCGTCTCCGGGGCCACCGTGGACGCCGACCGCCGGCTGCTCAGCGCCCCGGTCACCGACCGCATGGCCGCCCTCTCCGGGGTCGTACGGGCCCTGGAGGCCGCCGGTATCGAGGCCGCGGACATCGCCCTGCGCCGCCCCACCCTGGACGAGGTGTTCCTGCACCTCACCGGCGACGGCAACCGAGTGGACGAGAACCGAGTGGACGACAACCGAGTGGACGGCAACCGAGGGAAGGAGTCCGCATGAGCACGAGTGAGGCGCGGGAGGCGAGGACGTACGGCCTGACCGACTCCTGGACCATGACCCGGCGTGAACTCGCCCGCTGGGCACGGCAGCCGGGGCAGCTGCTGGTCGCGCTGGTCTTCCCGGTCATGCTGCTGCTGATGTTCGGCTACCTGGTCGGCGGCGGCCGGGGCGTGGCCGGAGACTACGTCGACTATCTGGTGCCCGGGATGCTCGTGCTCACCATGGCCTTCGGCCTGGAGGGCACGATGCTCAACGTCACCCGGGACCTCGACAAGGGCGTCATCGACCGCTTCCGCTCCCTGCCCATGGCCAACGGAGCCCTGCTGGTGGGCCGTTCGGTCGCCGACATGCTCCAGTCGGCGGCCGCCCTGGTGCTGGTGGGCGGGGTGGCGTACGCACTGGGCTGGCGGGCGCACGGGGGCCCCGGTGCCTTCCTGGCCGCCGCCGGCCTGCTGCTGCTCCTGCGCTTCGCGATGCTCTGGGTCGGCATCCACCTCGCCCTGATCGCCGGTCGGCCCGAGATGGTGCAGGCCGTGCAGATCCTCGTCTGGCCGGTCGGCTTCCTGTCCAACGCCTTCGCCGTGCCGGACTCCATGCCGGACTGGCTGGGTACGGTCGTGCGGTGGAACCCGCTGTCCCAGACGGCGGCGGTGGTACGGGACCTCCTGGGCAGTCCGGGCGGCGAGCCGGGACACGTCTGGGCGGCCGTCGCCTGGCCGCTGGGGCTGCTGGTGGTGTTCTTCCCGCTGGCGGTACGGAAGTTCGCGCGACTGGGCCGCTAGCGGCGGAACCACGGGGGCCGCGCGCTCGGGCCGGCGTGGGCGCAACCGGGGCCGGCCGCCGTGGCCCGAACGCGGCCGGGCCGCTAGTGGTGGAAGCCGGTGGCCGTCCCCTTGTCCCGGGTCAGCGGGTGCGGCTGCCGGCGCAGTTCCGGCAGCAGGCGCGCCAGGTCGTCCACGAAGAGGTCGGCCAGGTCGTGCGAGAAGCCGTTGCGGCACACGATCCGCAGCACGGACAGGTCCTCACGGTTCGCCGGGAAGGTGTACGCGGGCACCAGCCAGCCGCCCTCGCGCAGCCGCCGGGAGACGTCGAAGACGTCGTACGCCGTGACGCCGTCGGCCGTGGTCAGTGCGAACACCGGCAGCTGGTCCCCGCGCGTGAGGAGCCGGAAGTCGCCGAGCGCCTCGATCCGCTCGGCGAGCGAGGTCGACACGTCCCGCGTCGACTGCTGCACCGCCTGGTAGCCCTCGCGGCCCAGCCGCAGGAACGTGTAGTACTGTGCCACCACCTGGGCGCCGGGCCGGGAGAAGTTGAGCGCGAACGTCGGCATGTCCCCGCCCAGGTAGTTGACCCGGAACACCAGTTCCTCGGGCAGCGCCTCCTTGTCCCGCCACAGGGCCCACCCGACACCGGGGTAGACCAGCCCGTACTTGTGCCCGGAGGCGTTGATCGAGGCCACGCGCGGGAGGCGGAAGTCCCACACCAGGTCCTCGTCGAGGAAAGGCGCCACCATCCCGCCGGAGGCACCGTCCACGTGCACCGGGACGTCCAGCCCCGTGCGCTCCTGGAGGGCGTCCAGGGCCGCACACAGCTCCGCGATCGGCTCGTAGGACCCGTCGAAGGTCGAGCCGAGGATGCCGACGACGCCGATGGTGTTCTCGTCGCACAGCTCCACGGCCGCCTGCGGATCAAGGTGGAAGCGGTCGCCCTCCATGGGGACGAGCCGGGCCTCCACCTCCCAGAAGTTGCAGAACTTCTCCCAGCAGACCTGGACGTTGATCCCCATGACCAGATTGGGCCGCGCACCGGGGTACCGGTCGGCGTTGCGCTTCGTCCAGCGGCGCTTCAGAGCCATCCCGGCGAGCATGCACGCCTCGCTCGACCCGGTCGTCGAACAGCCCACCGCCGCCGACGGGTCCGGTGCGTTCCACAGATCGGCGAGCATCGCCACGCAGCGCCGCTCCAGCTCGGCCGTCCGCGGGTACTCGTCCTTGTCGATCATGTTCTTGTCCCGGCACTCCGCCATCAGCACCCCGGCCTGCGGCTCCATCCAGGTGGTGACGAAGGTGGCCAGGTTCAGCCGGGAGTTGCCGTCGAGCATCAGCTCGTCGTGCACCAGCTGGTACGCCGTCGACGGCGGCAGCGGGGCGTCCGGCAGCCGGTGTGTGGGCGGGGCCTCGGTCATGCCGCCGACGGGGTTAGCCTCCCCGAAGAACGGGTTGACCGACATCGCCCGCTCCTCGTGCTTCTCGGGACCTTTGTGCAGGGCCATGGACATGCCTCCAGAGGGATGAGGGTCAGCGGACGGGGCTGCCGTCCTCGCGCAGCTGCATCTGCGGGCGCCCCGTCACCAGCAGCCAGGCCGGCAGCGAGGCGATGCACAGCAGGGCGAGGACGCCGGGCGAGGCGACCAGGACGGCGGCGGTGAACAGGCTCACCCAGCCCTGCCTGGTGATCGCCAGGAGCATGCCCAGGACGCCCGTGGCCACGCCCAGCGAGGGATGCACGGCCGGCACGAGCGCATGGGCGCACAGGCCCAGGGCGGTGCCGACGAAGACCGCGGGGAAGATGCGGCCGCCGCGGAAGCCGCAGGACGCGGCGACCAGCAGTGCGGCCAGCTTCACCACCGTCATCGTGGCGAACCGCCCCGCCGACCAGCCCGCCGGGTCGCGGGCCAGCTCCCCGATCTCCGACAGCCCCTTGAACAGCGTCAGATGGCCGCCCAGGGCCGCCAGGGCACCCAGGACGACCCCGCCCGCCGGAAGCATCAGCATCGGGTGCCGCAGCCGCCGGAAAGCCGTGTGGACGTACGGGAAGGCGTGGACGGCGCACATGCCGAGCAGCGCGGACACCGAGGCGACCACGAGGGCCGCCAGGACATCCGTGCCATGCGGGTGACCCATGGGCGGCAGACCCAGGTCGAAGGTCGGATGGGCCACCAGTGTGGTCGTCATGGCCCCGCACGCGCCGGCGGTCAGCGGCGCGAGCAGGTTGTCCCACAGCCGGCCCCGCATCGGCCGCCCCGCCAGCGCCTCGGAGATGACCAGCGCCGCCGCCACCGGCGTGCCGAACAGCGCGCCGATCGTCGCCGCCTCCGCCAGCACCGGCCACAGGGCGCCCGGCGCCCGGGGCAGAAAGCGCCCGCCGAGCCAGGCCGCCAGGCCCACGTTCACGGCGATGATCGGGTTCTCCGGGCCGAGGCTCGGGCCGCCCGCCAGCATCAGCGCGGTCGCCAGCACCAGGCCCGGCAGCACGGCCGGCGGCATGACCGGGGCGTTCAGGCCGATGGTGGCCGGATCGGGACCGGCATGGCCGGGAACCTTCCAGACCACCAGCCCGACGGCGATCCCGGACGCCACGAGCATCACGAACATCCACAGCACCGAGTAGCGGCCCACCCCGAGCGCGTCCGGCAGGGGCCCCCACAGCAGGTGCTGGAGCTTCTCCGCCGCCGTGCTCACCCCGACGAAGATCAGGCTCGCGACCACGCCCACGACGGCGGCGGGCAGGATGAACGGCAGCAGAGCCCGTGCCGGGGCCGTCGAAGCGGTCGGCGGCGCCTGCTGCGCGGTGTCCTGGGCCACGGGCTCACCATAAACGGACAGAACGCACACAACACCCCGAACGGATTCAGGCTTGCACCTCACGTGGCGTGAGGCCTCAGCGTGGAGCGCGTACCGACGACAAGGAGCGGAAAGTGAGCTACTCCGTGGGACAGGTCGCGGGGTTCGCCGGGATCACGGTGCGCACCCTGCACCACTACGACGAGATCGGCCTGCTCGTACCGAGCGAGCGGACGTACGCCGGACACCGGCGCTACAACGACACCGACCTCGACCGGCTCCAGCAGATCCTGTTCTACCGGGAGCTGGGCTTCCCGCTCGACGAGGTCGCGGCCCTGCTCGACGACCCGGACGCGGACCCGCGCGCACACCTGCGCCGCCAGCACGAACTGCTGACCGCCCGGATCGAGAAGCTGCAGAAGATGGCCGCGGCCGTGGAGCACGCCATGGAGGCACGCACGATGGGCATCAACCTCACGCCGGAGGAGCGGTTCGAGGTCTTCGGGGACAAGGACCCCGAGCAGTACCGCGAGGAGGCCGAGCAGCGCTGGGGCGGCACGGAGACGTACGCCGAGTCACAGCGTCGCGCCGCCACTTACACCAAGGAGGACTGGAAGCGGCTGCAGGCCGAGGTCGACGACTGGAGCGAGCGGTACGCCGCCCTGGTGGCCGCCGGTGAGCAGCCGTCCGCCGAGGCGGCCGTGGAGCTGGCCGAGGAGCACCGGCAGCACATCAGCAGGTGGTTCTTCGAGTGCCCGTACGAGATGCACCGGTGCCTCGGTGAGATGTACGTCTCGGACGAGCGCTTCAAGGCGTACTACGACTCCATGCGGCCGGGCCTGGCGGAGCACCTGCGCGACGCGATCCTCGCGAACGCCGGCCGGCACACCGCGTCCTGAGGTCCGGGCCCGGGGCACTCCCGGGCCCGGACCACCGCGGTCCCGTACGCGCACACTTCGGTGCCCCCGTCCGCGGTCCCCGGTACGTCCCACCGGAACGCGGGACGCGTCACCCCCACGCGCGCGTGCCTGTTCCACCAGGCGCGTGCCATGGTCTGCGGCCGGGGCCCCTGGCCACCCCCGTAGTCCCCGGATCCCATGGCTCACGGCTTTGTGCCGGCTGCCGCACAGTGCATCCTGGAGGCCCCGGTGGAACCTGGGGCGGGCACATCGCGTTGATAGCTTTGTGCCGCCCCACATGGACGCCGTAGCCGCCTTCACCCCCCTCAGGAGCCCGGACCCGTGACGACACTCGCCCTCGGCCCGAGCTGGCTCGACCCAAACTATCTGCTGGACACCTACAGCATCTGGGGCCTGCTGCTCATCGTCTTCGCCGAGTCCGGCCTGCTCATCGGGTTCTTCCTTCCGGGTGACTCGCTGCTGTTCACCTGCGGTCTGCTGATCACGTCGGACGAGCTGGACTTCCCGCTGTGGGGTGCGATCGCCCTTATCTGCCTGGCCGCGGTCCTGGGCGATCAGGCGGGTTACATGTTCGGCAAGAAGGTCGGCCCGTCCCTGTTCAACCGCCCCGACTCGCGCCTGTTCAAGAGGGAGAACGTCGTCAAGGCGCACGAGTTCTTCGAGAAGTACGGCCCGAAGTCCCTGGTCCTGGCACGCTTCGTGCCGATCGTGCGCACGTTCACGCCGATCGTCGCGGGCGTCAGCGGCATGAAGTACCGCTCGTTCCTGATCTTCAACGTCATCGGTGGCGTCCTGTGGGGCGCGGGCGTCACCCTGCTCGGCTCGTGGCTCGGCAACATCGACGTCGTCAAGACCAACATCGAGGCGATCCTGATCCTGATCGTCCTCGTCTCGGTGATCCCGATCGCGATCGAGTTCCTCCGCGCGCGCGGCAAGAACAAGAAGGCCGGGCAGGCGCAGCCGCAGGCCCCGCAGCGGCCCCAGACACCCGTGTACCAGCAGCCGCCGGTCATGGACGACGCCACGACCAGGCTGCGCCGCATCGAGCCGGAGCAGCGGCCGGAGCAGCAGTACGACCAGCCGTACCAGCAGGAGCAGCAGTACTGGAACCAGGGCTACGACAACCAGGGGCACGGCAGCCAGGGCCATGCCAACCAGGGGCACGGCAACCAGGGCTACGACAACCACTACTACGACCAGCAGCAGTACCCCCCGCAGCAGTACGACCAGAACCAGTACCCGTACGACCACCGCAACCACTGAACGGGTGAGCCCGGGAGTTCCCGGGCGCCTAGAAACCCCTGGTCCGCTTCGCGGCCCTCCGCTTCCCGGCGGAGCCGACCCGCAGGAACAGCCGGGAGATCTCCGACCCCAGGTTGACCCCGATGGCGATGGCCATGGCCAGTGCCGCGGCCTTGGCCAGGGACACCAGCCCCTTGTCCATCTCGTTCTGGGCCATGGACAGCAGCCCGAAGTAGGTCGCCGAACCGGGCAGCAGGGGCCCGATCGCCGCCGTCGTGTACGGCAGCGCGGAAGCGAACCGGTACCGCGACAGCAACTGCCCGAACAGGCCCACGAGACCCGCCGCCACGGCCGTGGAAGCGACCGGCGAGATGTCACCGACGTAGTGCATCGCGCCGTACACCGACCACGCGACGCCGCCGTTGAGGGTCACCCACAGCACGGTGGAGCGTTCCTGCTGGAGCAGCACCGCGAAGGTCAGCGACAGCAGCATGGAGGCCGCGATCTGCACCATCGGCCGTTCAGAGTTGGCCAGCGCCGCGTCCGGGTTCAGCTCGCCGCCGACCTTCACGCCGAAGTACAGGACCACCAGCACCCCGGCGACGATGCCGACGAAGAAGTACATGACCTCCAACAGGCGGGCCGAGGCGGTGATGTAAAAACCCGTCAGGCCGTCCTGCACGCCCGCGACCAGCGCCCGCCCGGGCAACAGCGCGAACAGCCCACCGGTGACGACGGCGGACGCCTTCACGTCCACGTGCGCCAGTGCGAACGCCACCCCGATCGCCGCGGCCGGCATCGCGGCCACCGTGAACTGGTAGAACTCCGGCAGCCCCCGCCCCGCGCACAGCCATGCCAGCCGGTCGCCGAGCATCGCGCCCACCGCGGCCGCGACGAACACGATCAGGTCACCGCCGACCAGCACGGAAGCCGCACCGGCCAGCAGCCCGCTCGCCAGGGTCAGCGCCCAGCCGGGGTAGGGGTGCCGGTTGCGGCGGATCTCCGCCAGACGCCGGTAGGCCTCCTCAAGGGAGACATGGGTCTCCGGGTCCGTCAGGTCGTCCACCAGCCGGAACACGGCCGCCAGACGCGTGTAGTCGGTGCCCCGCCGCCGTACCGTCCGGGACGCCGTCACCGGGTCCTCCACCAGCGACGGCTGGTGCGAGATCGACAGCAGGGTGAAGGTGACGTTGGGCTCGCAGCGGTCCAGGCCGTAGGACCGGCACACCGCGAACATCGCGGCCTCCACGTCCTCGGCGCCCTCACCGCCCGCCAGCAGCAGCTCCCCGATACGCAGGGTCAGGTCGAGCACGCGGGGGACGGCCGGACCGCCCTCCTCCACGCGCTGCACCGGTTCCGGCGCCGGCCGCTCGGTCACCGGCATCCGCAGCATCGTGCGCATCCGGTCCTGCCATGGCGCGTCCTTGACCAGACTGACCAGCGGCACCCCGGTGGCCGGCGTGAACGCGGCCGGCGCGGTCCTGGTGCTGTAGGTGCGCGGCGTGCTGAACGCCGAGCCCTCCGGCTCCGGACTCGGCGGCTGCGGCGCCTCCAGCCCCTCCGGGACGGCGAACTCGGAGGTCGTCTCCGGATCGCCACCCGCCTTGGGGACGCCGAGGCCCCGGGGAACGGCGAACTCGGACGTGATCTCCGGGTCGTACCGCGCCTCGTCCGACCGGGGCTTGCGGTCCTCCGCCTCCGTCACCTCGCACCGCTCCCTGAACGACACCTTCCGTAGGCCTCAGTATGCGCATGAGTACGCACACGGGCCGCGCCACCCCACACAGGGTGCCGCGGCCCGCGGAAGACAAACCGGCCGGTCAGTGGCCGCCCTGCTCCTTGAAGCGCTTGTACGACCGCTCGATCTCCACCTCGGCGTCCGTGCGGCCCACCCAGTTGGCGCCCTCGACCGACTTGCCGGGCTCCAGGTCCTTGTACACCTCGAAGAAGTGCTGGATCTCCAGGCGGTCGAACTCCGACACGTGGTGGATGTCGCGCAGGTGCTCCACCCGCGGGTCGGTGGCCGGAACGCACAGCAGCTTGTCGTCGCCGCCCGCCTCGTCCGTCATCCGGAACATGCCGATCGCACGGCACTTGATGAGACAGCCCGGGAAGGTCGGCTCGTCCAGGATGACCAGCGCGTCCAGCGGGTCACCGTCCTCGCCGAGGGTGTTCTCGACGAAGCCGTAGTCGGTCGGGTAGGCGGTCGAGGTGAAGAGGCGACGGTCCAGGCGGATCCGACCGGTCTCGTGGTCCACCTCGTACTTGTTGCGCGAACCCTTCGGGATCTCGATCGTGACGTCGAACTCCACCGGTGGCTCCTCCATGATCAACACATAGTTCTGGTGGTTAAGTGTCCCTCACGCAGGTGTGTGATCGCGAAAGGGGCTGGTGGTCGTGCCAGAGCTGAGGCCTTGGCGAGCCGCGAGACCGCAGGTGGTGCGGATCGCGAACGCCGTACGACCGCGTCTGACGCGGGCCACGACGGCCGCGCGACCGCGGATCGCGCGGCTGGCGAACACCGTGCGGCTCAGGCCCGCACACCTCCCCCGTCCGCAGACCGTCAGGACCTGGCAGTACACCGCGGGCGCCGTCACCGCGGGCCTGACACTGGCCGCCGGTGCGGTGACCGTGGCAGGCCCCTGGGACGCCAACGGTCAGCGTACGGCCGAGCGGGGCCGGGCCGCCGCCCTGGAGCGGTCAGGTGGCGCAGATCACGGCCGCTCGGGCACGACGGCGGGGGTACCGCGGCCCGCGCCGAGCGCCGCGCCGGTCCTCACGGGCCTGGGCGGCGTCAAGGGCGCCGTAGACACCAAGAAGGCCGACCCCGGCGGCAAGGCCCTGTCGGACGTTCTGGCGCCCCTCCTGGAGGCTTCCGCACCGGACGGCAGCCGCGCCGCCGTGGTCGTCGACGTGACGACCGGCAGACGCCTCTACGGCGTCGACGCGGGCAAGTCCCTCATCCCCGCCTCCACCACCAAGATCGCCACCTCCGTCGCCGCCCTGTCCGCCCTCGGCGCCGACCACCGCCTCACCACCCGCACCGCCCTCGAACCCGACACCGGCGAACTCGTCCTGGTCGGCGGCGGCGACCCCACCCTCACCGCCCGCAAGCGGACCGACGGCCGGGCGAGCCTGCCCACGCTCGCCGCCGACACCGCGAAGGCACTCCACGAGCGTGGCATCGACAAGGTCACGCTCTCCTACGACACGACGCTCTACACCGGCCCCGCACTGCACCCCATCGGTGTCAACGACAACCTCGCCGCCGTCAGCGCCCTGGCCGTCGACGAGGGCCGCACCGACGACTCCGACAGCGGTCCGGTGACCCGCGTGACCGACCCCGCGCAGGACGCGGCCGCCAAGTTCGCGGCCCTCCTCGAGGACGCCGGCATCAAGACGACGCCCCCCGGCCCCTCCAAGGCCACCACCCGCGCCCAGACCCTCGCCACCGTCTCCTCGCCCCCGCTGTCCGCCCTCGTCGAGCGCATGCTGACCAACAGCGACAACGACATCGCCGAGGCCCTGGCCCGGCAGACCGCTCTCGCGAGCGGCGAACCCGCGAGCTTCGACGGCGGTGCCAGGGCGATCGCCACGCAGCTGCGCAAGCTCGGCCTGCCGATGTCCGGCGCCTCCTTCCACGACGGCAGCGGCCTCGACCGCGACGACAAGCTGACGGCGAACCTCCTCACCGGCCTCCTCGTCAAGGCCGCCGACCCCGCCCGCCCCGGCCTCCGCCCCGTCCTCACCGGCCTCCCCGTCGCGGGCTTCACCGGCACCCTGACCGACCGTTACACCGACGGCGCGGCAGGGCTCGTACGAGCGAAGACGGGCACGCTCACCGGGGTGAACACCCTGGCGGGCACGGTGGTCGACACAGACGGCCAGCTGCTCGCCTTCGCCTTCCTCGCATCCGGCACGACGGACCCCCAGGAGGCGCGGACGGCCCTGGACGAGACGGCCACGGCGCTGGCGGCCTGCGGCTGCCGGTGACCCGGCACCGCCCCGGGCCCCCGCCGGCCGCCACGGCCTGCCCCAAGTGGGACGGCTCACGTACCGTTGACGCATGACTGGCTTCGGTGGCACCACATCGCCCGGGATGGTCGACTGGAACCTCGCGGTGGCGACCGCGACCCGGCTCGTACGGCCGGGCCCCGACGTCAGCCGCGACGAGGCCAGGGCCGTCGTCGCGGAGCTGCGCCGGCACGCGAAGGCCTCGGAGGAACATGTCCGGGGCTTCACTCGTATGGGCACCGGGGAGACCCATGACACCCCGGTCCTCGTCGTCGACCGCCCCGGCTGGGTCCGTGCCAACGTCGCCGGCTTCCGCGAGATCCTCAAACCGCTCCTGGAGAAGATGCAGGAGCGACGCGGCAACAACCCCGGCAGCGCCGTCCTCGGCGCCGTCGGCGGCAAGGTCACCGGCGTCGAACTCGGCATGCTGCTGTCGTTCCTGTCCTCCCGTGTCCTCGGCCAGTACGAGACCTTCGCCCCGGCCACCCGCGGCCTCCCCGCCGGTGAGAACGGCGGCGGCCGCCTCCTCCTCGTCGCCCCCAACATCGTTCACGTCGAGCGCGAACTCGACGTGGACCCGCACGACTTCAGGCTGTGGGTGTGCCTGCACGAGGAGACCCACCGCACGCAGTTCACCGCCGTCCCCTGGCTACGCGACCACCTCGAGGGCGAAATCCAGTCGTTCTTGGCGGAGACCGACGTCGATCCGATGACCTTCCTGGGGCGCATCCGGGAAGCCGCCCAGTCCCTCGCCGGCGGCCGCCCCGAGGGCGAGGAGGAGGACGGCGGCCGCTCGTTCGTGGAGCTGGTGCAGACCCCCGCCCAGCGCGAGATCCTCGGCCGCCTCACCGCCGTGATGTCCCTGCTGGAGGGTCACGCCGACTTCGTCATGGACGGCGTGGGCCCGAGCGTCGTACCGACCGTCTCCGAGATCCGTGAGAAGTTCCAGCAGCGTCGCGCCAAGGGCGCCTCCCGCCTCGACCAGGCCCTGCGCAAGCTGCTGGGTCTGGACGCCAAACTCAAGCAGTACCGGGACGGCGAACGCTTCGTACGGGCGGTCGTCGGCGAGGCCGGCGTCGACGGCTTCAACCGCGTGTGGACCTCACCGAACACCCTGCCCACCAAGGCGGAGATCGCCAAACCGGCGGACTGGGTCGCGCGGGTGCATCGCAAGGCCGAGTCGTGAACGGCGCGGAGAGGTCGTGAGGCGAATCCAGCCGACGGCAGGCAAACGCCCCTCCAATCACCCGTCCGAGGGACCGTGAGCCATGCGTAGGCGTGCAATGCTCGGGGAACGCCCCGGTTCTGTCACCATTTACACACTCTGAGTGACCGGCCTCGGGCTCACCCCCCGAAAACTTCATGAAGGGAACCGGACATGGGTCCCCATCCTGCGGTCGCGGCGATACGCCTGGCGGTCCGCCGCGTCCTCCACGACATCCTCAACGATCACACCTCCGGCGCACGCCCGGACGAACGAACCTCCGGGGCACACCCGGACCCGACAGCCGAGCGGCTCCCCTCCCCGCTCGTGCTCGTCGCCTGCTCCGGCGGCGCCGACTCGATGGCGCTCGCGTCGGCCCTCGCCTTCGAGGCCCCCAGGCTCGGCATCCGCGCCGGTGGCGTCACCGTCGACCACGGTCTCCAGCCCGGCTCCGACCTCCGCGCCGACGAGGTCGCCCTGCGCCTGCGCGGGCTCGGCCTCGACCCGGTCGAGTCCGTCGCCGTGACCGTCGGCCGCGACGGAGGGCCCGAGGCCGCCGCCCGCGACGCCCGCTACGCCGCCCTCGACGCGGCGGCCGAACGCCACGGCGCCGTCGCGATCCTGCTCGGCCACACCCGAGACGACCAGGCCGAAACCGTCCTGCTGGGCCTCGCCCGCGGCTCCGGCATCCGCTCCCTGTCCGGAATGGCCGCGGTCTCGGGGGCCGGCGGCCGTTACCGGCGCCCTTTCCTGCACCTCGACCGGCAGACGGCCCGCAAGGCCTGCATGGTCCAGTCCCTGCCCGTCTGGGACGACCCGCACAACGCCGACCCCGCCTACACCCGCTCCCGGCTCCGGCACGAAGGCCTGCCCGCCCTGGAGAAGGCACTCGGCAAGGGCGTCGTCGAAGCACTCGCCCGCACCGCCCAGCTCTCCCGCGACGACGCCGACGCCCTCGACGCCTGGGCCAGCCAGGCCGAGGCCTCCGTACGGGACGCCGCGGGCCTGCTGGAGTGCGCCAAGCTCTACGCACTGCCGCCCGCCGTGCGCCGTCGCATCCTGCGCCGGGCCGCCATCAAGGCCGGCGCCCCGGCCGGTTCGCTGTTCGCCCGGCACATCGAGGAAGTCGACCGCCTGATCACCGGCTGGCGCGGCCAGGGAGCCATCAACCTCCCGGGCAGAGTCGTCGCCCAGCGGCAGGGTGGCAGACTGGTGATTCGGCAAGGCTGAATCCCGACCTCCCGGAGCGACCCTCCGGCGGCCGGTCGGGCGGCCGGAGGCCGTGCATGCGGCCGTAAGTGCGGGACGACCGAAAGTGATGCGGGTGGACGCGAAAGACATGGGTGCCGACCTCCAGCAGGTGCTCATCACCAAGGAAGAGATCGACGCGAAGCTGGCCGAGCTGGCCGCGAAGATCGACGCGGAGTACGCGGGCAAGGACCTGCTCATCGTCGGTGTCCTCAAGGGCGCGGTGATGGTCATGGCGGACCTCGCCCGGGCTCTGTCCACCGCCGTCACCATGGACTGGATGGCCGTGTCCTCCTACGGTGCGGGCACCCAGTCCTCCGGTGTCGTCCGCATCCTCAAGGACCTCGACACCGACATCAAGGGCAAGCACGTCCTGATCGTCGAGGACATCATCGACTCCGGCCTGACCCTGTCCTGGCTGATCAACAACCTCGGCTCCCGCGAGCCCGCCTCCCTGAAGGTGTGCACGCTGCTGCGGAAGCCGGACGCCGCCAAGGTCGCCATCGACGTGGAGTGGGTCGGCTTCGACATCCCGAACGAGTTCGTCGTCGGCTACGGCCTCGACTACGCCGAGAAGTACCGCAACCTGCCGTTCGTCGGTACGCTCGCGCCTCACGTCTACGGGGGCTGAGCCGGACCGGACCGGGCCGGGGGCTGAGCCAGTCGGCCCAAACCCGGTAGGACGATCGGGAACCCCGGCGGGTTCCGTGCCGTTGAAGCATGCAGAGACGGGTTTCCCAGCCGTCGAAACGGCTTCGTGCGGCTTCGGGCAACAATGCTGGGGTACCGTCAGAAGAACTGTCTTATCAAACTCACTGTGGCAGGAGGGACGGGGCGGCTCCGCTCCGTATGGATGGACGTGAAGCGATACTTCCGTGGGCCGGTCATGTGGATCGTGCTGGCCGTCCTTGCCGTGGTCGTGTTGATGCAGGTCGTCGGCTCGTCCGGCGGCTACAAGACGGTGGACACCGGCCAGGTCGTGGCGGCGATCAACGACAACAAGGTCGAGTCGGCCAAGATCACCACCGGTGACGAACAGAGCATCAAGGTCACGCTCAAGGACGGCCAGAAGGTCGAGGGCAGCTCGAAGATCCAGGCGAGCTACATCGGCGAACAGGGCGTGACCATCGCCGGCACGCTGCAGAACAAGTACCAGGACAAGCAGATTCCGGACGGCTACACCGTCTCGCCGTCCAAGCAGAACCCGTTCGTCGGCGTCCTGCTCTCGCTGCTGCCGTTCGTCCTGATCGTGGTCGTCTTCCTGTTCCTGATGAACCAGATGCAGGGCGGCGGCTCCCGGGTCATGAACTTCGGCAAGTCCAAGGCCAAGCTCATCACCAAGGACACCCCGAAGACGACCTTCTCCGACGTCGCCGGCTGTGACGAGGCCGTCGAGGAACTCCACGAGATCAAGGAGTTCCTGCAGGAGCCGGCCAAGTTCCAGGCCGTCGGCGCCAAGATCCCCAAGGGCGTGCTCCTCTACGGCCGCCCGGGTACCGGCAAGACGCTCCTCGCGCGCGCCGTCGCCGGCGAGGCAGGTGTCCCCTTCTACTCGATCTCCGGTTCCGACTTCGTCGAGATGTTCGTCGGTGTCGGTGCCTCCCGAGTCCGTGACCTGT
Organism: Streptomyces sp. NPDC006314; assembly: GCF_040613075.1. Classification (NCBI taxonomy): domain Bacteria; kingdom Bacillati; phylum Actinomycetota; class Actinomycetes; order Kitasatosporales; family Streptomycetaceae; genus Streptomyces; species Streptomyces sp. NPDC006314. The sequence goes on from NZ_JBEXRL010000019.1 coordinate 86,065, forward strand.
TCGAGCAGGCCAAGGCGAACGCCCCGGCGATCGTCTTCGTCGACGAGATCGACGCCGTCGGCCGTCACCGCGGTGCCGGCCTCGGCGGCGGACACGACGAGCGCGAGCAGACCCTGAACCAGCTGCTCGTCGAGATGGACGGCTTCGACGTCAAGGGCGGCGTCATCCTCATCGCCGCCACCAACCGTCCGGACATCCTCGACCCGGCCCTCCTGCGCCCCGGCCGTTTCGACCGCCAGATCGCGGTCGACCCGCCGGACCTGCAGGGCCGCCTGGAGATCCTCAAGGTCCACCAGAAGGGCAAGCCGGTCGCCCCGGACGTCGACCTGGCCGCCGTCGCCCGCCGCACCCCCGGCATGACCGGCGCCGACCTCGCCAACGTGCTCAACGAGGCAGCGCTGCTCACCGCCCGCGGTGACCAGAAGCTGATCGACAACAGGGCGCTGGACGAGGCGATCGACCGTGTGGTCGCGGGCCCGCAGAAGCGGACCAGGATCATGTCGGACAAGGAGAAGAAGATCACCGCGTACCACGAGGGCGGACACGCCCTGGTCGCGGCGGCCTCGCCGAACTCCGACCCGGTCCACAAGATCACGATCCTGTCCCGCGGCCGAGCCCTCGGCTACACGATGGTCCTGCCCGACGAGGACAAGTACTCCACCACGCGCAACGAGATGCTCGACCAGCTCGCCTACATGCTGGGCGGCCGCGCGGCCGAGGAACTGGTCTTCCACGACCCGACCACCGGCGCCGCCAACGACATCGAGAAGGCCACCAACCTGGCCCGCGCGATGGTCACGCAGTACGGCATGACCGAGCGGCTCGGTGCGATCAAGTTCGGCGGCGACAACAGCGAGCCGTTCCTCGGCCGTGAGATGGCTCACCAGCGCGACTACTCGGAAGAGGTCGCCGCGCTGGTCGACGAAGAGGTCAAGAAGCTCATCGAGACCGCGCACAACGAGGCCTGGGAGATCCTGGTCGAGAACCGCGACGTCCTCGACAACCTCGTTCTCCAGCTGCTGGAGAAGGAGACCCTGGGCAAGGAGGAGATCGCCGAGATCTTCGCCACCATCGTCAAGCGCCCGCCGCGGCCCGCCTGGACCGGCTCCTCCCGCCGTACCCCGTCCACCCGCCCGCCGGTGCTCTCCCCGAGGGAGCTGGCACTGACCAACGGGGCGAACGGCGCGACGGCGGCGATCAGTACGGTCAAGTCCACCGCTACGGAGTCCGCCCCGGTGACGGAGCAGGCCCCGGAGGACCGCCCCGAGAGCTGACCGTTTCGGCCAGAGGGCCGGAATGAACGCCGCGCCCCCCAGGTTCTAGCCTGGGGGGCGCGGCATTTTCGTATGCCCGCAGGTAAGACGTACAGGAACGAGGCATCAGATGACCGACCCCGTGACGCTGGCCGGCGATGGCTTCATCGGCGAGTTCGACGAGAAGCGCGCCGAGAACGCCGTACGTGAACTCCTGATCGCGGTGGGTGAGGACCCGGACCGCGAGGGTCTGAAGGAGACGCCGGCCCGGGTGGCACGGGCGTATCGGGAGCTCCTGGCAGGACTGTGGCAGGAGCCCGAGGATGTTCTGACCACGACGTTCGACCTGGGGCATGACGAGATGGTCCTGGTGAAGGACATCGAAATCGTCAGTCTGTGTGAACATCACCTCTTGCCGTTCCATGGCGTGGCACACGTCGGCTACATCCCCGCCGAGACCGGCAAGATCACGGGTCTGTCGAAGCTGGCGCGCCTGGTCGAGGTGTTCGCCCGTCGCCCGCAGGTTCAGGAACGACTCACGACCCAGATCGCGGACTCCCTGATGCGCATCCTGGAGGCCCGCGGCGCGATCGTCGTCATCGAGGCCGAACACATGTGCATGTCGGTGCGCGGCATCCGCAAGCCCGGCGCGAAGACGACCACGTCGGCGGTCCGCGGTCAGCTCCGGGACGCCACGACCCGTGCCGAGGCGATGAGCCTGATACTGGCGCGATGACCTGTTGGCCGGCGGTGCCCGATCCCGAGACGGAACGGGCACCTGGCCCGCCGGCCCTGGTGGCGGTCAGGCCGCCGGCTCTGCGCCCGCGTGGTTCTGGTCGTCGTCCTCCGGGAGTTTGCAGACCCGCTCCAGGAAAAAGGCGGCCGCTATGACGCCGAGGCCCGCCAGGACCGAGAAGCCCGCGTAGATGGCCTGGTCGCGGCGGGCGGGGAAGTCGAGGAGCTCCAGGAGGAAGACGCCCGTGCCGCCGTACATGCCGGCGATGAGGGCGGCCACCAGGGCGCTGGCCTGGCCGAAGACGACGGCTCGGGCGGCCATCAGGGGGTCGACCGCCTTCGCGCCGGGGCGGCGCTCGCGCTGGGCCTTGAAGCGGGCTCGCAGCGAGAGCGCCGTGGAGAGCAGGACCACCGCGATCAGGGCGAGGACGATGGGGGCGGCCACGGGGACGCTGGGCAGTGTCCCGATCGAGTTCCAGAGGCGGGCGCCCGCCCAGGACAGGACGCCGGCCACGACGAACACGCCGACCAGCACCCTGATGCGCAGCTCTCTCACGGTGTCCCTTCAGTTCCCCCGGACCGGTCCCGGATCTTGGTCGTCTTGACCTTAACGACTACTCGGGCAGTCGGAGTTCCAGGTCCCCGCGTGCCTCCACGCCCTCGCGGGTGACGGCCGCGAGGAGATCGGCCACGGTACCGCGGCCGGGCAGCTGGGCCTGCGGGTCCACGTCGTGCCACGGAGCGAGCACGAAGGCGCGCTCGTGGGCGCGCGGGTGGGGGAGTGTGAGGTGCGGGTCGTCGGAGGTGACGCCGGCGTAGGCGACGATGTCGACGTCCAGGGTGCGCGGACCCCAGCGTTCGTCGCGGACGCGGTTGAAGGCCTCCTCGACGGCGTGCGCCCGCTCCAGCAGCGAGCCGGGGGGCAGGGTGGTCTTGAGGACCACGACCGCGTTGAAGTACGACGGCTGGCTGCCCGGCTCCACGCCCCACGGCTCGGTCTCGTACACCGGGGAGACGGCCTTCACCCGTACGCCGGGGGTGTCCTCCAGCGCGTCGACGGCACCCTGGAGGGTCTCCAGGCGGTTGCCGAGGTTGGAGCCGATGGAGATCACGGCCCACTTCGGGTTGCTCAGCGTCGTGTCGGCGGCGTCGACCTGCTCGACGACCGAGGCGGGCACCGGCTGGACGGTCGGGTCGCTGTGACCCTGGATGAAAGGTCGGGTCATACTCGGCTCCGGGTGATGGTGACGGTCACGTCGTCGAAGGGCACGGTGATCGGCGCGTCCGGCTTGTGGACGCAGACCTCGACCTCGTGGACCCCTTCGTGCTTCAGGCAGGTCTGGGCGATCCGCTCGGCGAGCGTCTCGATGAGGTTCACCGGCTCGCCCTCGACCACGGCCACGACCTCCTCGGCCACGATGCCGTAGTGCACGGTCTTCGCCAGGTCGTCGTCGGCCGCGGCCGGTCGGGTGTCCAGGCCCAGGACGAGATCGACGATGAAGGTCTGCCCCTCCTCGCGCTCCTTGGGGAACACACCGTGGTGCCCGCGGGCCTTGAGGCCGCGCAGCGCGACACGATCCACGCGAATCACTCCTGCAGTCGTCGGGAACGACCGGTCCGTACCGCGTGCGGGCGGCACACCGGCCTCAGACGAATCTACCTGCGGGCACCGACAAATCCTGGCCACGGGGGCGTGGGTCCGGGCCGGGGCCTCGAGGGTTCACCCCGTGTTTCCCCCGGAGAAACCCGGCGGCGTCATGGGGTGGTAGCCGCTCATACCCGTTGGTAGGTGATTCCAACCACTCCTTGGTCCCCGCGGATTCCGACGAAACGCCTACCGAGCCGTCTACCCACTCAGGCGAGGGGGCCGTCGTCCGGATCCACACCATTCACGCGGCCTTCTTCGTCGTCGTTGTCGTCGCTCTCGGCCAGGACGGGGGAGGCGTGGTGCGACCAGAGCTTCCAGCCGGAGGGTGTGCGCCGGAACACGTTCGTGGCGACGACGAGCTGGCCGACCAGGGGTCCCAGTTCCGCGCCCTCCTCCGGGGCGGGGCCGCCGCTGAGGATGTTCTCGGTGCACGTCACGAGTGCGGTGTCGCCGGTGACGGAGACATGCACGTCGGTGAGGAAGAACTGGATGTAGTCGGTGTTGGCCATGATCAGGGCGTACGACCTGAGGACCTCGCCGCGTCCGGTGAGCACCGGCCAGCCGGGGTGCACGCAGGAGATCACGCCGCTGTCCGCGGGGTCGTGGTACTCCTCGTCCACGCCCAGGTCGGAGGGGGTGAGCCAGAGCGAGGAGACCTCTTCGAAATCGCCGCGTTCGAGTGCCTCGTAGAAGGCGGTGTTGGCGGCCTCCACCTGCTCGACATCGGTGTGGGGGGCGCTCACCGGTCTCCTTCCGCCCCACGCTTGCCGGGTGTGCCGGGCGCGTGCTGAGCACCATGCGCCCCACGTCCACTCTCCATGCCCGGCGTGTTCCCTGACGCGCGCGCCCCGCGCTCGCGCTCCGCGTCCGGCGCCGACTCCGCCGTACGCGCCCCCTCCACGGCGCGGGCGACCCGTACCGCGTCCGCGGTGGCGCGTACCTCGTGGACGCGCACCGCCCAGGCGCCGGCCTGCGCCGCGAGCGCGGAGACGGCGGCCGTGGCGGCGTCGCGCTCCCTGGCCGGCGGGGGCGCCCCTTCCGGGCCGGCGAGGACCCGGCCGAGGAACCGCTTGCGGGAGGCGGCGACCAGCAGGGGGTGACCGAGGGCGTGCAGGCGGTCCAGGTGGGCGAGGAGGGTGAGGTCGTGCTCGGCCTCCTTGGAGAAGCCGAGCCCGGGGTCCACGACGATGCGGTCGGGGGTGATGCCGCCCGCCAGAACGGCCTCCACGCGCGCGTGGAGTTCGTCCACGACTTCGGCGACGACGTCCTCGTAGGCGCCCTTGACGTTTTGGCCCTGGAGGAAGCCGCGCCAGTGCATGACGACGAACGGGGCGCCCGCGTCGGCGACCACCGGGATCATCGCGGGGTCGGCGAGGCCGCCGCTGACGTCGTTGACGAGGGCGGCGCCGGCCGCGAGGGACCGCTCGGCGACGGAGGCGCGCATGGTGTCGACGGAGACGACCACGCCTTCGGAGGCGAGGCCGCGCACGACGGGGATGACGCGCCGCACTTCCTCGTCCTCGTCCACGCGGGTGGCGCCGGGCCGGGTGGACTCACCGCCGACGTCGACCAGGTCCGCGCCCTCGGCGACCAGCTCGAGGCCGTGCTTGACGGCGGCGGTCGTGTCGAACCAGCGGCCGCCGTCGGAGAAGGAATCGGGGGTCACGTTCACGACGCCCATGACCGCGCACCGGTCCCATGCCGGAAGGCCCGTCACTCGGCCGCGCCCGCTGTGGTTGTTCATACGTTCAGCGTAGGCCCAGGAGAGCGCCGGGAACGCGCGGCGGCCCGGGCGGAAGCCCCGGCGCCGGAGGGGTGGGACCTCCGGCCGGACCGGGACCGGGTCCGTACGGCGCGCTCCGTGCGGGCTCAGGCCGCCCGGACGTCCCGCTCGGCCACGGCGTGCGCGCACGGGCGCTCGACGGCCGTGCGGCGCCGGCGCAGGAAGCGCGGCAGCGGCAGGGCGAGGTCGACGAAGCCTTCCGCCTGCATGGCGGCGAAGCCGATACGGGGCAGGTCGGCGGAGGCCCGGTAGACCACGAAGCGGGGCTCCCAGCGAGGCTGGAACTTGGCGTTGAACTTGTACAGCGACTCGATCTGGAACCAGCGCGAGAGAAACACCAGCAGCCCGCGCCAGGCACGCAGGACCGGGCCGGCGCCGATCTTCTCCCCGCGCGCGAGGGCGGAGCGGAACATCGCGAAGTTCAGCGAGATCCGGGTGATGCCCAACCGGGGGGCGGCCTGCAGGGCGGCGACGATCAGCAGTTCGTTCATGCCGGGGTCGGCGCTGCGGTCGCGGCGCATGAGGTCCAGCGAGACGCCGTCCTTGCCCCAGGGGACGAAGTGCAGGATCGCCTTCAGGTCGCCGTACTCGCCGGGCGCGTCGTCGGCCTTGTGGGCGGTGGCGATCAAACAGTCGGCGTCGAGGGCGTCGCCGATGCGGCCGAGGGCCATGGAGAAGCCGCGTTCGGTGTCGGTGCCCCGCCAGTCCTCCGCCGCGCGGCGGATGCGCTCCAGCTCGGCCTCGCCGAGGTCACGGATGCGCCGTACCCGGGTTTCGTAGCCGGCCCGCTCGATGCGCTTGACCATTTGGCGCACGTTGCGCATCGCGCGTCCGGCGAGCGAGAAATCCGCGACCTCGACCACCGCCTCGTCGCCGAGTTCCAGGGCGTCGAGCCCGGTCTCGCGGGTCCACACCTCACCGCCGGTCTCCGAGCAGCCCATGACGGCCGGGGTCCAGGAGTGGGCCGTGGCCTCGTCCATGAAGCGCTCGATGGCGCCGGGCCAGGCCTCGACGTCGCCGATGGGGTCGCCGCTGGCGAGCATCACACCGGAGACGACGCGGTAGGTGACCGCGGCCTTGCCGCTGGGGGAGAAGACGACGGCCTTGTCGCGGCGCAGCGCGAAGTGGCCGAGGGAGTCGCGGCTGCCGTGCTTGGCCAGCAGGCCACGCAGTTTCTCCTCGTCCTCCGCGGTGAGGCGGGCGGCCGGGTGTTCGGGGCGGAAGGCCAGGTAGATGGTGGTGACCGCGGTGATCCAGCCGAGCGCGCCCAGGGAGAAGGCGACGGTCCAGGAGGTGTTGCCCTGGTAGTCGACCGGGCCCTCGAAGCCGGACAGGCCGTAGATGACGTGTGTCAGCCGGTCGGCGAGGCTCGGGTCACCGATCGTCCGGTCCGGGTGGACGCTGACGATGACGAGTCCGAGCATGAGGGAACCGGCGCTCATCAGGACGAAGTTGGCGAGCGCGCGCCAGCGGCTGCGGGGGTCGGGCAGAGCCGCGAACTCGTCCCGGTGGCGCAGCAGCGGTACGAGCAGCGCGACCGCGATGAGCACGCCGACGATCGAGTGCCGGTACGCGAACTGCGCCGCCGCGCCCGCCGGCAGCAGCGCGACCGCGGCACGCCACGCCCGGCGCTTGCGCCGCTTGAGCCCGTGCGCAAGCAGCAGCAACAGCACGCCCGCGCTGAGCGAGAGCGCCGCGGCGAAGGGCCCGAAGGAGCCCGGCAGCACCTCGGCGAGGGCGTGCATACGGCTGTGCCGGAAGCGCGGGAACACGCCCGCGGCGATGTCCAGGACGCCCACGATCGCGGCCGCCCTGCCGACCAGAGCGGGGACGACCTCGGGGCGCGGGCCGCGGATTATCCGCCGCGCCCGGCTTGATCGGTTCGGAACCTCGCCCGACATTTCCCCATCTATCCTGACAGACATCGCATCCCGTAGTTCTGCGAGAGACCTTGAACCCGGGCCCGATCGGGCATCCGGCGACATTGCGCCCTCTAGGACGGTGTCTTGGGGAAAGAGGTTCACTCCCCACCGGAAAGTCGGGTCAAGGTCAAGGAAAGGCCCGGGCAAGCCCTCGCGACGAAGCGCGGGCGCGGCACGGGCGGAAAGCACAGGCAGGAAAACAATCCATGGGTCTCACGAGCAACAAAGTGCTGGTGCTGGCGGTGGTGGTCGCCGCCGTGCTGTTCGTCGGCACGGTGTGGCTCTGGCCGCGCCTGGCACGGCAGAACTGGCGGACCGTCAGCGGACGGGTCGGCCTCATGCTGGCCACTCAGCTGACGCTCTTCGCGTCCGTCGGGCTCGCCGCCAACCAGGCCTTCGGTTTCTATGCCAGCTGGGCGGACCTGCTCGGCAAGGAGACCGACCCGGGGATCGTCGTCGACCACTCGGCCCACGGCAGCACGGGCGGTCCGCTCCAGGTGGTCTCCACGTCCGACGTGCCGGGCGTGCGCGCCTCCCGGCCGGAGACGGGCGGGCAGATCCAGAAGGTCGACATCGTCGGCCGTACGAGCCACATCGCCACTCCGGCGTTCGTGTACCTGCCGCCGGAGTACTTCCAGCCGCAGTACCGCACGCGTACGTTCCCGGTGGCCGTCGTGCTGACCGGCTATCCGGGCACGGCGCAGGCGCTGGTGAGCAAGCTGAACTACCCGCGCACGGCGCAGCAGCTGGCCAAGGACGGACGGATGCAGCCGATGATCCTGGTGATGCTGCGGCCGACCGTGGCGCCGCCGCGGGACACCGAGTGCGTGGACGTCCCGGGCGGGCCGCAGGCGGAAACGTTTTTCGCGAAGGATCTTCCGGAAGCCGTGCTCGCGCACTACCGGGTGGGCAAGCGGCCGGGCAGCTGGGGCGTCATCGGCGACTCCACGGGCGGCTACTGCGCGCTCAAGCTCGCCATGCACCACCCCAAGGTGTACGCGGCCGCCGCGGGCCTGTCGCCCTACTACAAGGCGCCGATCGACCCCACGACCGGTGACCTCTTCCATGGCGACAAGAACCTGCAGAACCGTGCTGACCTGTGGTGGCTCATCAAGCACGAGCGGGCGCCCGACACCTCACTGCTCGTCACCAGCAGCAAGGTCGGCGAGCACAACTACAAGGACACCCTCAAGTTCATAGAGGACGTGCAGGCCACGAACGTGACCCGGATCTCGTCGATCATCCTCGACAGCGGCGGGCACAACTTCAACACCTGGCGGCGCGAGATCCCGCCGACGCTGCAGTGGATCAGCGGGCGGCTCACCGACCGCTGAGCCGGCGTGCCCCTGGCGCCTCGTGAAGCCCGCGAAGCGGTGTTTTTACCGGGCGGGGGTCCACGAGCCGCCTACGCGCGGTAAGTTTCTGGCCATGCCACGTGGACGCCACCGCCATTCCCCGCCTCTGCACCGGCTGTTGCCTCCCTCGGCGATCGCCGGTGTCTCCGTCGTCTGCGCGCTGGGTCCCTGGGTCTTCTCCGAGGTCACGGTGGTGCGGGTACTGGCCGCCGCCGCCGCGGCGACGGCGATCGTCGGCGCGGTCGTGATGCGCCGCTGGGACACGCAGGCGGGCAAGCGCGTCGCCGAACTCACGCGCGCGCGTGCCGGCGACGAGTGGCGGTACGAGGAGCGGGTCGCCGAACTGGAGACCGATCTGGAGGAGTCCCGCGAGCTGCGCGCGAAGCTGGAGCAGCGGCTGCGCGCCAAGCGGGCGGAGTTGGCGGGCCTGCGGAACGAGCACGCCGCCCTGCTGCGGCGGTACGCCACGGCGGAGACCGAGCGCGCGAGCGCCCTGGAGGGACGCCGGCTGCTGGAGATCGAGTCGGCCGCGCCCTCGTCCTCGCCGGCGCTCCCGCCTGCGCGGAGCGCCGAGCGCGAGGCGATCGAGGCGGCCCGTGAGGGCTCCGAGAACTCCGACGGCTCTGAGAACTCCGACGGCTCTGAGAATTCCGACGGTCCTGAGAACGCCGACGGCGCCGAGGTCAACGTGGCTTCCCAGGGCGGGCCGAAGGCGCACGCGGTGTTCTCGCCCGAGGGCTCATGGTTGTACCGGAAGGCCCTGACGGCCCTGGCCCGGTTCGACCGGGACGCTCCGGTCACGACCGATGCCTTTGAGGCGGAGGCCACCGAGCCGGAGGCTCCCAAGAACGGGTCGGCCGAGGCGGAGCCCGTCGCCAAAGGAGAAGGCGCCGCGGACGGCGTGACGGACGAGTCCGGTGCTCCCCGGGGCGAGGCCGGTGTTCCCGGGAGCCAGCCCGCTGCGCCGGCCGCCGGGGAGGGCGAGGAGCCGGGGCAGCCCGCGGCGGCCGACGGACACGCGCACGCGGCCGCCGCCACGACGGCACCGGCCGAGCCCGCCCAGCCCGTGCCCCAGCCGCCCGCCGGACACTTCGCGGTGCCGACCGCGGTGGCCGTCGTACCGGCCACACCCGTGCGGCGCCCGGTGGTCGAGGGTGGTTTCGACTTCTTCGGCACCCAGAAGAGCGACGCACCGAAGGCCGCGCTGGACTCCGTGCAGAACGAGGATCTCGCCGATGTCGTCGGCCAGGAGGCCCTCGCCGTGCACAAGGCCGAGTCGGAGGCCGAGTTCAAGTCCGCCGACGCGCACTCGCGCGGTGCCGGCCAGGTCATCGACCTGACCGCGCACGACGAGACCGAGCAGATCGACGTCCAGCGGCTGCGCAGCGCGGCTTCCTGAGCCTCCGTCGCGCGGTACCCGCGAGGCATCGGGCCCGGCTTCCCCGGTGGGGAGCCGGGCCCTGTTGTCTCAGCCGGTCATCCAGCGGTCCGGGCGGGCGTCCCGGCGGCCGGTACGGGACCGCTCCGCCTGCTCGTGCAGCAGCCGCGCGGCCTCCTCCGCGTCCCGCAGCCGGGCCGTCACGGTCTTGTCGGCCCCGGTGTCCACGTGGACGTCGGCGAGCCGCCACAGGCGCTCCCAGGGCCCCTGAGTGAGCCGTACGCTCTGCACCTTGGCGTGCGGGACCAGCGAGAGCCGGCGGCGCAGCAGGCCGTCACGGGTGGCGAACACCGTTCCGGTGACGGTGGTGTGGTGTCCGCGCCACCACACCGGTACGCACCACCGGGCCCGCCGCGGCGACCGCGACAGCTCCTGCGGCACCGTCACACCGGGCAGCACGCGCGCGATGACCGACTCGGCGAGTGCGCGCGGGGCGACCGGGATCAGCACCGAGTTCGCGGACCCGGCCACGTCGAGTTCCACCCGGACCCAGTCGAGCCGCCGCCACAGGAGCGGCTCCACGATGCGCACGGTCTGCACCCGTCCGGGTGGCACCGTCTCGTGGGCACGGTCGAGCAGCCCGTGGTCGATGCGCAGCCCGTCCGGGGACTCGCTCACCGTCCAGTCGAACTCGGCGACGAACCGTCCCACGCTGCTCGCGCCGGCCGCGCCGAGCAGTGGCAGGGCGATGGCGAGGACCGTCCACAGACCGTGGGTGGTGAGCCACAGCACGGTGGGCACGACGAGCACGGCGCACAGCGCGCCCCAGGTGGCGCCCGTCCGCACCAGGGAGCGCACCAGCTCGCGCGGCGGTACGCGCAGCAGCTCGTGCGCCGGCGCTTCGCCGACTTCATGCGCCGTCTCGGGCTCGAAACCCGCCGCGCGCGCGAGCAGCTCCGCGCGCAGGTCGCGCGCCTCCTGTTCGCCCAGGAAGGCCAGCTCATCCTTGTCGTCGGCGCCGACGACGTCTATCCGCACCTTCGCGACGCCCGCCACGCGCGCGAGGAGCGGACGGGAGACGTCCACGGCCTGGATGCGCTCCAGCCGGATGTGCGCGGTACGCCGGAACAGCAGCCCGGTACGGATGCGGAGTTCGGTGTCGGTGACCGCGAAGTGCGTGAACCACCAGGACAGGAAGCCGTAGAGGCCGGCCACCGGCACCAGCACCGCGAGGCCCAGCAGGAGCATGGTGGTGGTCAGCCGCGCCAGCTGCTCCTGGGCCCCGTCCGGGTCGTGCACCGCCCAGCCGGCCAGGACCGCGACCGGCGCCCACGCCCGGCGGAAGGGCGTGATCGGGTGCAGGCGGCGCTCGGTGACGGGCGGGCGCTCCGGTATGCCACCGAGGTCCGAGGAGGTCACAGGCCCGCCGATCGGGCCTCGCCCAGCTCGGTGAGCCGGTCGCGCAGACGTTCCGCCTCGGCAGGGTCCAGGCCGGGGATGGTCGCGTCGGTCGCGGCGGCCGCCGTGTGCAGCTGCACGGTGGCCAGCCCGAAGCGCCGCTCCACGGGCCCGGAGGTCACCTCCACCAGTTGCATCCGCCCGTACGGCACCACCGTCTCCTCACGCCACAGAACACCGCGGCTGATCAGCAGGTCGTCGGCGCGCTCGGCGTACCGCCACGAGCGCCAGTTGCGCTCCAGCAGCCGCCAGCACCACGCGGCGAAGGCCGGCGGCAGCAGCGCGAAGGCCGCCCACGCGGGCCCCGCCAGCAGGCCCAGCGGCAGGCCCGTGACGACCGCCAGCACCCCCATCCACACCACGACCAGCAGTCGGCGCACGCGCAGCAGACCGGGCTCCAGGCCCCGCCACACCGGCTCGTCCCCCGGCATCCCGGCCCTTTCCCGGCTCCCCGTTTCCATGGGGCCAGCGTACGTAGGGGAAACTGGGGCCATGACTCCTACGACGGAGACCACGGTCGGGATCGGCGGTGCCGCGGAGAGCACCGACATGGTGCTCAACATCGGGCCCCAGCATCCGTCCACGCACGGCGTGCTGCGGCTCAGGCTCGTGCTGGACGGGGAGCGCATCGTGCGCGCGGAGCCGGTGATCGGCTATATGCACCGCGGCGCCGAGAAGCTCTTCGAGGCACGCGACTACCGGCAGATCATCATGCTCGCCAACCGCCACGACTGGCTGTCGGCTTTCTCGAACGAGCTGGGCGTGGTCCTCGCCGTTGAGCGGATGCTCGGCATGGAGGTCCCCGAGCGGGCGGTGTGGACACGCACCCTGCTCGCCGAGCTCAACCGGATGCTGAACCACCTGATGTTCCTCGGCTCCTACCCGCTGGAGCTGGGCGGGATCACGCCGGTGTTCTACGCGTTCCGGGAGCGCGAGGTGCTCCAGAACGTCATGGAGGAGGTCTCCGGCGGACGCATGCACTACATGTTCAACCGTGTCGGCGGCCTCAAGGAGGACCTGCCGGACGGGTGGACCGCACGCGCGCGTGCCGCCGTCGCCGCCGTGCGCTCGCGCATGGACGTCTTCGACGACCTGGTGCTCGGCAACGAGATCTTCCGGGGGCGCACGCGGGGAGTGGGGGTGCTCGCGCCCGAGGCGGTGCACGCCTACGGTGTGAGCGGACCCATCGCGCGCGGTTCGGGCGTCGACTTCGATCTGCGCCGCGACGAGCCGTACCTCGCCTACGGCGACCTCCAGGACACCCTGAAGGTCGTCACCCGGAGCGAGGGCGACTGCCTCGCGCGCTTCGAGGTCCTGCTGGACCAGACGCACAACGCGCTGGACCTCGCCGACGCCTGCCTCGACCGGCTCACGGAGCTGCCGCCGGGGCCGATCAACCAGCGCCTGCCGAAGGTGCTGAAGGCGCCCGAGGGCCACACGTACGCGTGGACCGAGAACCCGCTCGGGATCAACGGTTACTACCTGGTCAGCAAGGGCGAGAAGACCCCGTACCGGCTGAAGCTGCGCTCGGCGTCGTACAACAACATCCAGGCCCTGACCGAGCTGCTGCCGGGGACGCTGGTGGCGGACATGGTGGCGATCCTGGGCTCGATGTTCTTCGTGGTCGGAGACATCGACAAGTAGGCGAGCAGGTCGGTCTCAGGCGAGCGGGTGGGGAACACCCACCGGCTGGATCAGCCAGCCGAAGTCGCCCAGGCCACCCGGGGCGGTGAGTTCGGCCGCCTCGCCGGCGCTCGCGAGGGCGCGTACATAGGCGGCGGGGTCCGTGGAGGCGAGCGCGAGCGGGGGGCGTGCGCCGGTGAGGTCCAGGGCGCGCAGAGCGGCGCGCTGGGTGAAGAGGCGCGCGGCGGGCCTACGCGCCACTTCCGCAGGCCCCTTCGCCGTGCCTGCGGGCGCGCGGCAAGAGGTGGGCGCCGGTTCGGAGGGCGCGCGCGCCGTGCTGCTGGGCGTGTACGGCCCGCATGTGTGTGGGGTGCTCGGGAGCACGCCTGGTGTGCAAGCCGCCGCGCACGCGTCCAGGGCCACGTGCGCCGTGATGTCGCACGAGCCGTCCGGTACGGGCGCCGTCTCCCGCCCCTCCCGGAAGCCGGTGAGCGTGCCGAACGGGGGGCGCGTGTCCACGGTGTGCCCGTAGTCCACGGCCACCGCGAGCCCTCGCACCACCCGGCCGACTGCGGATGCCCAGGCCCGGTCCCGGGGCAGCCCGATCTCCGCCCGCAGCCCCTGCTCGGCCGGCAGCGGCCACCAGCGCGCCAGCCACTCCGCGTCCGCGCCGGTCACGGGCTCCCCGAGCCGCTCGGAGCCGTCCTGCGCGACGAGCACCAGCCGGGGCACACCCGCGGAGTCCACCTCGGCGACGTCCACCGGCACGTTGTCCAGCCACTCGTTGGCGAACAGCAGCCCGGTGATCGCGTCCGGGGGTTCGCTCAGCCAGGTGATCCGTGCGTCCAGGCCGGCCGGGCGGTCGGCGAGTTCGACGGCGTACCCGCGCGCGCGTGCGGCCACGTCGGCGGGCAGGGCGGCGAGCACCCCCGCGACCAGTTCGCCCCGCCCGGCGCCCATGTCGACGAAGTCCAGCACCGCGGGCCTCCCCAGCGCCTCGTCGACCCGGCACAGCAACCGGGCCACAGCCCGCGCGAACAGCGTGGACGCGTGCACGGACGTACGGAAGTGACCGGCCGGACCCTCCGGACGGCGGTAGAAGCCGCCGGGCCCGTACAGCGCCGCCCCCGCCGCCGCGCGCCAGCCGCGCAGCCCGGGCTCCTCGCGCCGCCTCTCCTCCGTCGTCTCATCCGTCACCGGACCAGACTAGGCGCACAGATGATCACCTCCTCCACCTTGCGGAGTACGCGCGCCGGGCGCGGATCGGCCCTCCGGTTGACCCCTGCACGCATCTGGTTTCCCTACTCTGGGTTACGTGCAGCGCCTCTATGACTTCCTCCGCCGCCACCCGACCTGGGTCGACACCTTCTGGGCCGTCGTCCTGCTCGGGCTGTCCGGCCTGAGCGTGGTCAATCTCGACGGGGTGCCCGGTCACCACGGGACGATCGCCGCGGGGATGACCGTGTCCGCGGTCCTGTGCGCCGTCGTCGCACTGCGCCGCCGCTTCCCGGAGGCGATGCTGCTGCTCGCCCTCGCGGCCGGGCTCGCCCAGCTGGTCCTGGACGTGGAGACGACCGTCGCCGACTTCGCGATGCTGGTGATCACCTACACGGTCGCGGCGCTCGGCGCGCGCTGGGCCTCCCGGCTCGCACTGGCCGTCAGCCTCTGCGCGGCGGTCCTCGCGCAGATCCGCTGGCCGGCCGAGCACACCGGCTTCCTCGGGCAGATCGCGATAGCGGTCTTCCAGACGGTCCCCTTCGCCCTCGCCTGGGTGCTCGGCGACTCCATGCGCACCCGGCGCGCCTACTTCGCCGAGCTGGAGGAGCGCGCCGCCCGCCTGGAGAAGGAGCGCGAGGCGCAGTCGAAGGTCGCGGTCGCCGCCGAGCGCGCCCGCATCGCGCGTGAGCTGCACGACGTCGTCGCGCACAACGTGTCCGTGATGGTCGTGCAGGCCGACGGCGCCGCCTACGTCCTCGACACCGCACCCGACCAGGCCAAGAAGGCCCTGGAGACGATCTCCTCCACCGGCCGCCAGGCCCTCGCCGAGATGCGCCGCCTGCTGGGCGTGCTGCGCACCGGCGAGCACCAGGAGAGCGGGGAGTACGTCCCGCAGCCCGACGTCGGGCAGATCGACGACCTCATCGAGCAGTGCCGCACCTCAGGTCTCCCCGTCGACTTCAAGGTCGAGGGCACCCGGCGCCCGCTGCCCAGCGGCGTGGAGCTGACCGCGTACCGGATCGTGCAGGAGGCGCTCACCAACACCCGCAAGCACGGCGGGCCGAACGCGGGCGCGAGCGTACGGCTGGTCTACTTCGACGACGGGCTCGGCCTGCTCGTCGAGGACGACGGCAAGGGCGCCCCGCACGAGCTGTACGAGGAGGGCGGCGCCGACGGGCGGGGACACGGCCTGATCGGCATGCGCGAGCGGGTCGGCATGGTCGGCGGCACCCTGGACGCCGGTCCGCGTCCGGGCGGAGGATTCCGCATCAGCGCCCTGCTGCCGCTCAAACCAGCGCACTGACGACCTCGCGCGCCCCCGGTTTGACACCTGTCTCGTCCCCTCCCGTGCAACGCCCCTTCCCGCCCGCCCCGAACGAAAGAGACCCGATGACGATCCGCGTGATGCTCGTCGACGACCAGATGCTGCTGCGCACCGGGTTCCGGATGGTGCTCGCCGCCCAGCCGGACATGGAGGTCGTCGCGGAGGCGGGCGACGGCGTCGAGGCCCTCCAGGTGCTGCGGTCCACCGCCGTCGACGTCGTCCTGATGGACGTCCGCATGCCGAAGCTGGACGGTGTGGAGACCACCCGGCGGATCTGCTTGGAGCCCAACCCCCCGAAGGTGCTGATACTGACCACCTTCGACCTCGACGAGTACGCCTTCTCCGGGCTCAAGGCGGGCGCCTCCGGCTTCATGCTCAAGGACGTGCCGCCCGGCGAGCTGCTGACCGCCATCCGTGCCGTGCACAGCGGTGACGCGGTGGTGGCTCCCTCGACCACCCGGCGCCTGCTGGACCGCTTCGCGCCGATGCTGCCCTCCACCGGCAAGGAGACCCAGCACAAGGAGCTGGAGCGGCTCACCGAGCGGGAGCGCGAGGTGATGGTGCTGGTCGCGCAGGGGCTGTCCAACGGCGAGATCGCGGCCCGGCTCGTGCTGAGCGAGGCGACGGTGAAGACCCACGTGGGCCGCATCCTGACCAAGCTCGCCCTGCGCGACCGGGTGCAGGTGGTGGTGCTGGCGTACGAGACCGGTCTGGTGCGCGCGGGCGGCCCCCGCTGACGGCGGTCGCGCCGGCGGGCCGGCCCGCAGGGCCTTCGGGCCTCAGCGCAGGAAGGGGCGGGAGCCGCTCGCGGGGTAGGTGATCGAGGGCTGCCGGCCGTACCGGTGCAGGACCATGAGGTGCGGCCGGCCGAGACTGGAGCGCCGGCTGCGCCCACGCGCGCTCGGCTGGGTCTTGTGCGGCGGCTAGGCCTTGTCCGGCAGGCGGTCCACGAAGTCCCGCACCGCCGTGCGGACGTCGTCGGCCGTCCACTCCAGGCCCGCTGCACGGACGACGACCTCCGTGAACGCGATACCGGGACCTGCGGCGTCCCAGGCGTTCGCGAAGAGCAGCACCGAGGTCTCCTCGGCCTGGCGCACGGCCGCCTCGGCCACCACGTCCGGCTCGTACGGCAGCCAGACCTGGAACTCGTGGGTGTGGGGCTCCTCCGGGTGGACGCGGGCCCAGGGCACCCCGGCCGCGAAGCCCTCGCGCAGCGCGCAGGCCACCACGCGCGCGTGACGTACGTACTCGGGCAGCCGTGGCAGCTCATGGTCCAGGCCGATGAGCGCGGACAGTGCGGTCGGGAACTGCTGGAAGATCATGCCGCCGTACCGGTGCCGCCAGGTCTTCGCCTCCTCCACCAGCGTCTTCGGGCCGGCGAGCGCGGCGCCACCGAAGCCGCCGACGGACTTGTAGAACGACACGTAGACGCTGTCGGCCAGGCCCGCGATCTCCTCCAGAGGGCGCCCGAAGTGCTCCGTGCACTCCCACAGGCGCGCACCGTCGAAGTGCACGACCGCGTCGCGCTCCCGCGCCGCCTCGACGACCTCGGTCAGCTCCTCCCAGGTGGGAAGCACGAAACCGGCGTCCCGCAGCGGCAGTTCCAGCATCAGCGCCCCGAAGGGCTCCTCGAAGTCGCGTATCTCGGCCGCCGTGGGCGGCCGGGGTCCGCTGCCCACCCTGACCGGACGCAGACCACTGACTCGGCTGAACGCGTGCCGCTCGTGCACCTCCGGGTGGGACAGGGGATGCAGGGCCACGGTCGGGTCGCCGGTGCGGGCCGCCCAGCAGCGCAGGGCCACCTGCTGGGCCATCGTGCCCGTCGGGAAGAAAGCGGCGGCCTCCGTGCCGAGCAGCGCGGCGACCCGCTCCTCCAGGGCGGCCACGATCCGGTCGCCGTAGACGTCGGCCGGCTCGTCCAGGTCGTACACCCCGGCCCCCGCCTCCGTCAGATGTGCGAGACGTTCGCGGATCGTGGACCGCCAGCCCCCGCGGGACAGCGTGCGCCGTACCTGCCGCTGGGCAGCCGCGCGCCGCTCCCGCAACCGCTCCGGTGCCGGTCGTTCCGCGGCCTGCCTGGTGCCGTGTCCTGCCGTGTCGGTCATGCCGTGGATCATCCCGTGCCGGACCGGCGGGGGCACCGGGATTTCCGCGCCGCGCCCCCGGTCCGGAGGCGTGGCGAAACCCACAGCCTGTGGACAACCGACCGGCCCCGGACCGGATAGCGTTAACATGACGAGAAATCGTTCGGTACATCGTCCGGTACCCGGAGCGGACTGGAACGGGAAGGCCGCCGTCGCGTGAGTACAGTCCACCAGCCAGACCTCAAGGACCGCCCCGCGCGGCTCACCGTCGGCGTCGTCGGCGCCGGACGCGTAGGCCCCGCGCTCGCCGCGTCCCTTCAGCTCGCCGGGCACCGTCCGGTGGCCGTCTCCGGAGTCTCCGACGCCTCCCGCAAACGGGCCGAGACGATGCTCCCGGACGTGCCGCTGGTACCGCCCGCCGAGGTCCTCCAGCGTGCCGACCTGGTGCTGCTCACCGTCCCCGACGACGCCCTGCCCGGCCTGGTCACCGGGCTCGCCGAGACCGGTGCCGTACGGCCGGGGCAACTGCTCGTGCACACCTCCGGCCGGTACGGCACGAAGGTCCTCGACCCCGCCCTGCGCGCGGGCGCGCTGCCGCTGGCCCTGCACCCGGCGATGACCTTCACCGGCACCCCCGTGGACGTGCAGCGCCTTGCCGGTTGCTCCTTCGGCGTCACCGCGCCCGAGGAGCTCCGCCTGGCCGCCGAGGCCCTGGTCATCGAGATGGGCGGCGAGCCGGAGTGGATCAGCGAGGAGAACCGTCCGCTCTACCACGCCGCCCTCGCGCTCGGCGCCAATCACCTGGTCACCCTGGTCGCCCAGGCCATGGAACTGCTGCGCGCGGCCGGCGTGGAGGCGCCCGACCGGATGCTCGGCCCGCTGCTCGGCGCCGCCCTGGACAACGCCCTGCGCTCCGGTGACGCCGCCCTCACCGGTCCCGTCGCGCGCGGAGACGCCGGTACGGTCGCCGCGCACGTCACCGAGCTGCGCAGGCACGCCCCGCAGACCGTGGCGGGCTACCTGGCGATGGCGCGCGCGACCGCCGACCGGGCGCTCGCGCACGGGCTGCTGAAGCCGGAACTCGCCGAGGACCTGCTCGGGGTACTCGCCGACGGAAGCGGTGACCCGAACGGCACCGACGGCACCGACGGCACCGATGGCACCGAGGGGAACGACCGATGAGCACCGCCCTGCTGAGCACTGCCGAAGAGCTGCACGCGCGTGTGCGCCACGGTCGCCGGGCCGTCGTGATGACCATGGGCGCGCTGCACGAGGGCCACGCGACCCTGATCCGCACCGCGCGGCAGATCGCCGGCCCGGACGGCGAGGTCGTCGTCACGGTCTTCGTCAACCCGCTGCAGTTCGGCGCGGGCGAGGACCTGGACCGCTACCCGCGCACCCTCGACGCCGACCTGAAGCTCGCCGAGCAGGCGGGCGCGGACGCCGTGTTCGCACCCTCCGTGGACGAGGTGTACCCGGGCGGCGAACCCCAGGTGCGCATCACCGCGGGCCCCATGGGCGAGCGGCTGGAGGGCACCTCGCGGCCCGGCCACTTCGACGGCATGCTCACCGTCGTCGCCAAGCTGCTGCACCTCACCCGTCCCGACGTGGCCCTGTTCGGGCAGAAGGACGCCCAGCAGCTGGCCCTGATCCGGCGCATGGTGCGCGACCTGAACTTCGGCGTGGAGATCGTCGCCGTTCCGACCGTGCGCGAGAAGGACGGGCTCGCCCTGTCCAGCCGCAACCGCTACCTCTCGCCCGACGAGCGCCGTACCGCGCTCGCGCTGTCCCGGGCGCTGTTCGCGGGCCGTGACCGGCACGCCGCGCAGGAGGCGTTGCGCGCGCGGGCCCGGGAAGTGCCCTCCACGCGCGCACGTGCCGAGGCGCTGAGCGCCATCGGGGAGTCCCGCGCGGCGGCCGACGCGCACGCGGTGGCCACCGCCGCGCCCGGCGGCCCGGCGGCCGTCCGCGCCGCCGCCCGCCAGGTCCTGGACGAGGCCGCCCGCCTGGACCCGCCGCTGCGGCTGGACTACCTCGCCCTGGTGGACCCCTCCGACTTCACCGAGATCGGCGCCGGCTTCACCGGCGAAGCCGTCCTCGCCGTCGCCGCCCGGGTGGGCACCACCCGGTTGATCGACAACCTCCCTCTCACCTTCGGATCCCTCGGAGCCGCCTCGTGACCAGCACAGGCATACGACTGCACGCACCCGCCCCCGGCTGGTCCATCTCCGCGGACGTGGTCGTCGTCGGCTCCGGAGTGGCCGGTCTGACCGCCGCCCTGAACTGCGAGGCCGCGGGACTCACGACGGTCGTGGTCACCAAGGCCCGCCTCGACGACGGCTCCACCCGCTGGGCCCAGGGCGGCATCGCCGCCGCCCTCGGCGAGGGCGACACCCCCGAGCAGCACCTCAAGGACACCCTGGTGGCGGGCGCGGGCCTGTGCGACGAGGAGGCCGTACGGATCCTCGTCACCGAGGGCCCCGACGCCGTACGGCGGCTGATCTCCACCGGCGCCCACTTCGACACCGACGACGAGGGCGGCATCCAGCTCACCCGGGAGGGCGGCCACCACCGGCGCCGGATCGCGCACGCGGGCGGCGACGCGACCGGCGCGGAGATCTCCCGGGCGCTCGTTGAGGCCGTACGCGCGCGTGGGCTGCGCACCATCGAGAACGCGCTGGTCCTGGACCTGCTCACCGACGCCGAGGGTCGCACCGCGGGCGTCACCCTGCACGTGATGGGCGAGGGCCAGCACGACGGCGTGGGCGCCGTGCACGCCCCCGCCGTGGTCCTCGCGACCGGCGGCATGGGCCAGGTCTTCTCCGCGACCACCAACCCCTCCGTGTCGACCGGCGACGGCGTGGCGCTGGCGTTGCGCGCGGGCGCGGAGGTCAGCGACCTGGAGTTCGTGCAGTTCCACCCGACCGTGCTGTTCCTCGGCGCCGACGCCGAAGGACAGCAGCCGCTCGTCTCCGAGGCGGTGCGCGGCGAAGGCGCCCATCTGGTCGACGGCGACGGTGTGCGCTTCATGGTGGGCCAGCACGAACTGGCCGAGCTGGCGCCGCGGGACATCGTCGCCAAGGGCATCACGCGGCGGATGCAGGAGCAGGACGCCGAACACATGTTCCTCGACGCCCGGCACTTCGGTGCCGAGATGTGGGAGCAGCGCTTCCCGACCATCCTGGCCGCCTGCCGCGCCAACGGCATCGACCCGGTCACCGAGCCCGTCCCGGTCGCCCCGGCCGCCCACTACGCCTCCGGAGGCGTCCGCACCGACGCGCAGGGACGTACGACCGTCCCCGGGCTGTACGCGTGCGGGGAGGTCGCCTGCACCGGCGTGCACGGCGCCAACCGGCTCGCATCCAACTCCCTCCTCGAAGGCCTCGTCTACGCCGAGCGCATCGCCGCCGACATCGCCGCCGCCCGTGCGGAAAACGGCCTCCACGCGCGCGTGCCCGTCCCCGTCCCGGACCCCGAGAGGCCCGCGCACCCGCTGCTCGCCCCCGAGTCGCGGTTCGCCATCCAGCGGATCATGACCGAGGGCGCCGGCGTACTGCGCTCCGAGGAGTCCCTCGCCAAGGCCGCGGACCAGCTCCAGCGGCTGCACACCGCGGCCCGCGACGCGCTCGACGAGAACGGCAAGACCGCCGAACCGGGCGTCGACACCTGGGAGGCCACCAACCTCCTGTGCGTGGCCCGCGTCCTGGTCGCCGCCGCCCGGCTGCGCGAGGAGACCCGCGGCTGCCACTGGCGCGAGGACCGCGCCGAGCGCGACGACACCGACTGGCGGCGCCACATCGTCGTACGGCTCAACCCGGACCGGTCGCTGGCCGTACGCACCACCGACACCACCGACTTCCCCCCGACCCGGCCCACCCGGCAGTCCCAGCGCCCCCAGGAGCAGAACAAGTGAGCACCGACGACCTTCCCCTCGCCTCGACCGGCGGCTGCGGCGACGGCTGCGCCTGCGGCGCCGAGGGGGACGAGGAGTACCTGGAGTGCGGGCTCGACCCCGCGCTCGCCGAGCTGCTGGCCGCAGCCGGGCTCGACCCCGTCGAGGTCGAGGACATCGCCAACGTCGCCATCCAGGAGGACCTGGACGGCGGTGTGGACGTGACCACCGTGTCGACCATCCCCGAGGACGCGGTGGCCACCGCCGACTTCACCGCGCGCGAGGCGGGCGTCGTGGCCGGCCTGAGGGTCGCCGAAGCCGTGCTCTCCGTGGTCTGCACGGACGAGTTCGAGGTCGAGCGGCACGTCGAGGACGGCGACCGGATCGAGGCCGGGCAGAAGCTGCTGTCGGTCACCACGCGCACGCGTGACCTGCTCACCGCCGAGCGCAGCGCGCTGAACATCCTGTGCCGCCTGTCCGGTATCGCGACCGCCACGCGCGCGTGGGCGGACGCCCTCGAGGGCACCAAGGCGCGCGTGCGGGACACCCGGAAGACGACCCCGGGCCTGCGTTCGCTGGAGAAGTTCGCCGTGCGCTGCGGCGGGGGCGTCAACCACCGCATGTCGCTGTCCGACGCCGCCCTGGTGAAGGACAACCACGTGGTCGCCGCCGGCGGCGTCGCGCAGGCCTTCAAGGCCGTACGGGACGCCTTCCCGGAGGTGCCGATCGAGGTCGAGGTCGACACCCTGCACCAGTTGCGCGAGGTCGTGGACGCGGGCGCCGACCTGATCCTGCTGGACAACTTCACGCCCGGCGAGTGCGCGGAGGCCGTCGGTATCGTCGGCGGCCGGGCCCTGCTGGAGGCCTCCGGCCGGCTCACCCTGGACAACGCGCCCGCGTATGCCGGCACCGGCGTGGACTTCCTGGCCGTCGGCGCGCTCACCCACTCCTCGCCGATCCTGGACATCGGCCTCGACCTGCGCGAGGCGGAGTAACGGCCATGCTGCTCACGATCGACGTCGGCAACACGCACACCGTCCTCGGCCTGTTCGACGGCGAGGACATCGTCGAGCACTGGCGCATCTCCACGGACGCGCGCCGCACGGCGGACGAGCTGGCGGTCCTGCTCCAGGGCCTGATGGGCATGCATCCGCTGCTCGGCGAGGAACTGGGCGACGGCATCGACGGCATCGCGATCTGCGCGACCGTCCCCTCGGTCCTGCACGAGCTGCGCGAGGTCACCCGGCGGTACTACGGCGACGTGCCCGCGGTACTGGTCGAGCCGGGCGTGAAGACGGGCGTGCCGATCCAGTTCGACAACCCCAAGGAGGTCGGCGCCGACCGGATCATCAACGCGGTCGCGGCGAACGAGCTCTACGGCGGTCCGGCGATCGTGGTCGACTTCGGCACGGCCACGACCTTCGACGCGGTCAGCGCGCGCGGCGAGTACGTCGGCGGGGTCATCGCGCCCGGCATCGAGATCTCGGTGGAGGCCCTGGGCGTCAAGGCCGCGCAACTGCGGAAGATCGAGGTGGCCCGGCCGCGCAGCGTGATCGGCAAGAACACCGTCGAGGCCATGCAGGCGGGCATCGTGTACGGGTTCGCCGGGCAGGTCGACGGGGTCGTCAGCCGGATGGCACGGGAGCTGGCCGACGACCCGGACGACGTGACGGTGATCGCCACGGGCGGACTCGCGCCGATGGTGCTGGGGGAGTCCTCGGTGATCGACGAGCACCAGCCGTGGCTGACGCTGATCGGGCTGCGCCTGGTGTACGAGCGGAACGTGTCGCGTCTGTGAGGTGACCGGCGTCCTCCGGGCGCCGGCTCGCGCGTGACCCCGGTCGAGCGAAACCCGGAAACGACACGCGGCGACACAACATCCCGGTCCGTCACTTTTGTCCGATTAGCGGTACCGTCGCCGCATGCCCACGCCATACGGATCCCGCGGCGGCATGGCGTTCGGTGCGGAGGAGCTGCGTGTGCTCCGCCGCGCCCTCGCCCTCGCCCTTCAGCCCGGCCAAGCGTCCGCCGAGGACGTCCAGGACTGCTTCCGCCTCGCCGAGTCGCTCGACGAGGCGATGTGCGAGGGGGCCAGACTGCGCGCCTTCCTGGTGGCCGACCTCGGGCGGTACCGCGCGGCCCTGCCGGGCACCGCCGTCGGCTATCTCGCCCTCCTGGAGGAGGCGCTGGGCGCGGGGCACCGGCCGACACCGGACGATCTCGCCGCTCTCCGGGCACTGCGTGGCAACCCTGCGGCGGCTGCCCTGCTGGACCGCTGCCAGGCGCTGGCCGAGCAGGACGTACGGGCCCGGTTCGCGCAGGGCGCGCGCGAGGTCCCGGCCCCCGCCGTACCGCCCTCTCGCACCCGCCTGACGGCCCTTCCCGGCGGTGCGGGAGGCGCCGGCGTGCGGCAGGCCGGGGAATCGCCGAAACCCGCTCAGAAGCCTGCTCCCAAGCCCGCACCGAACCCTCCGGGGCGGCCCGCTCCCGAGCCGGCCACGCCGAAGCGGCCCATCCCCACGCCGGGGGAGGTGTTTCCGCGCCGCAAGCCGGAGCCGCCGGCGGATGCGGCCGTGAGCCGCCGGCTGGCCGCCGGCTGAGCCTCCGGCCTCCGGCCGGGTTCGATGTCCCAACCGCACCACCCGTGCGACTTCCGTAGCCGGGTGCGGGTGGCCCCAGTGGAGCGCAAGTGCCGATGGCGGCTCCCGGCCGGTGAGGGGAGGGCGCGCACCGCGGCCGGAAGGATCGCGACGAGAGGCCGGGCGTCTCACCGCGGCGTACGGCCGAGTGATGGTCCCGGCGCCTCGTCCCGGGCGGGAGCGTGGGCGGTTGGCCCGGTGTGTCGTCGCGGGTGGGTTGGTCGGGAATCCCCCGTCCCCGGCCGACCCCGCCCGATCCCCGGCCGACCGTCGCTCGATCGGTCTCGCCCATCACTCCCCCGGCGACCCCGGCGACCCCGGCGACCCCGGCGACCCCGGCGTCATCGGGCCCGCTGGCTCGTCGTCCTGTGGGTGGCCGGGGCCGGACGGCGCGTGTCGGGGTGGGAGGGCTGGGTCGGCGCGCGCGGGAGGGCTTGTTCGGGTGTTCTCCTGTACCCCGGCCCTTTCGGCCGTCCCTCCGTGGCTACTCTGGTGGGCATGGACTACGTCTCCGCGCTCGTGCCCCCGGTCGTCATGGCCGCGTTCTTCGTCGGTGTGGTCAGGGTGATCGTGAAGACCCAGGGCGGGGCCGCCAAGGCCAAGGAGGACGCGGCCGTCGACGCCGTACTCGCGCGCGCGGAGGGTGCGCGCCAGGCCACCCCCGGCGGCGGCAAGGCCTGAGCCGGGCGGCGCCCGTCGGGGCGCCCCTCGCCGGTGCGCGTTTCCGCGCACCCCAACGCCTCCACGGCATCCGGCACCCTTCGAGTCGTACGCCCTTTTTGTTCGCATTCATCGGCTTAGCGCACGTCCGGTGCGCCATTGCCGGGATCTCCCACTATTGTTCTGAGTTGTGCCTCGCCCATTGGGAGAACTCGAAGACGCGGTCATGACGCGGGTGTGGAAGTGGAACCGCCCGGTGACCGTTCGGGAAGTCCTGGAAGACCTGCAGCAGGAACGCTCCATCGCGTACACCACCGTGATGACCGTTTTGGACAATCTCCATCAGAAGGGCTGGGTACGCCGCGAGGCGGAAGGGCGGGCCTATCGATATGAGGCCGTCTCCACGCGAGCCGCGTACGCCGCCGCCCTGATGAACGACGCCTGGTCGCAGAGCGACAACCCGGCCGCCGCTCTCGTCGCCTTCTTCGGGATGATGAGCGAGGAACAGCGTCACGCCCTCAGGGACGCCGTACGCATCGTCCAGGGCCCGGAAGAAACCCGGGAAGCCCCCGAACGCCGGCCGGAGGCTCCGCAACAGGTGGCTCGGCGACAGGAACCCCGCGAAGCCCGGCAAGAGGAGAACCCCGGCTCGGCAGAGGGCGGCGACGGGCGATAGCGTCCGCTCATGTCAGCAGAGCGCCCCGAAGTCTCCGCAAAAGCCATCACCGTCCGACGGGCCCGGACCAGCGATGTCCCTGCCGTACGCCGCCTCCTCGACGCCTACGTCCGCGGTCGCATCCTGCTCGACAAAGCCACGGTCACGCTTTACGAGGACATCCAGGAGTTCTGGGTCGCGGAACGCGACGACAACGCCGAGGTGGTCGGCTGCGGTGCGCTGCACGTCATGTGGGAGGACCTCGCGGAAGTCCGCACTCTGGCGGTGAAGCCCGGCCTCAAGGGCGCCGGGGTCGGCCATCAGTTGCTGGAGAAGTTGCTGCAGACCGCGCGCTGGCTCGGCGTTCGCCGGGTTTTCTGCCTGACCTTCGAAGTCGACTTCTTCGGGAAGCACGGCTTCGTGGAGATCGGCGAGACGCCGGTCGACACCGATGTGTACGCGGAGCTGTTGCGTTCCTATGACGAGGGCGTCGCGGAGTTCCTCGGTCTCGAACGAGTGAAACCGAACACCTTGGGCAACAGCCGGATGCTTCTGCATCTGTGATCGTCATTGCCCCGGTGCCCTATGTCCGAAACGCGTATGTTTCCGGGCGGAGTCGGTCCAGTGGGTCTCTCCCAGGGGTTTGTGTTTTTCCGGCAAAAGCGGTTTGCTTTCCGACGTACTGCAGTACTGCATATAACAGGGGCGGCGAAACGGCGGACGCCACACACCCCCTGACCCTGAACGTTTTCGATGAAAGGAAATCCGGTGGCACAGAAGGTTCAGGTCCTTCTTGTCGACGACCTCGACGGCGGCGAGGCGGACGAGACCGTGACGTTCGCGCTGGACGGCAAGACGTACGAGATCGATCTCACGACTGCCAATGCGGACAAGCTGCGCGGCCTTCTCGACCCGTATGTGAAGGGTGGCCGTCGTACCGGGGGCCGTGCTTCGGGCGGGCGTGGAAAGGCACGTGCCGCTTCCGGCGGCAACCAGGACACCGCGGCGATCCGCGCCTGGGCGAAGGAGAACGGTTACGAGGTCAACGACCGCGGCCGTGTTCCCGCGTCCATCCGCGAGGCCTACGAGAAGGCCAACGCCTGATTCCGCGCCGCCTACCGGGACGCCGACGGCCGACCCCGTCGGCAGGCGGGCAGTCCGGCGCAGGCGCGCCGAAGCCGGATTCGGTGGCACTGCGCTGCCACCGTGTCCACCAGTCGTACGAGATCGGGGGCGCTCCCCTCGCGCCCCACGGCCGGCAGCGCCGGCAGCGAGGCCTCGACCTCGCATCCCTGACCGGGGGGCCGCAGCCATACGGCGGCCCCCTGTGCGGAACCGGCACGCCGCGCATCGGCGCCGCCGACGGACGCCGCGGGCGCGATCGGGGACACCGGTGCGGCCATGCTGTCGCCCGCTCCCAGGACCCGCAGGTCGAGGGGGACGGCGCTCCACTCCAGCCACTCCAGCAGCCCCGGCAGCTCCTCCGCGCTGCCGTCGGCCACCAGCAGCCTCATCCGGTCCCCCCGCAGGGCCACCGGAGAGCCCGGTGCGAGATGCCGGAGCGCACCCGCGCCCGCCTCGGCCGGCACGTCCAGGACGTCGAACCGCACTCCGGTGAGCAGCCGTAGCGGACGTCCGGGCACTGTCGCCCAGCCCAGATCGTTCTCGTACCAGTGCCGGGCCCGGGCATCCGGGCCGGCCGGAAGAGCACCGGGTGGTTCCGGTTCGGGATCCAGGAGCCGACGGGGGAGGGGGACCGTACGGGTCTCGGAGGGCGTCACGGGGGCCGAGCCAGCCATGCCAGGTGCAACCGCCGAAGCAGGCGGCAGGTTACGCTGAGTGCTCTGACGTGTGCGAAGTGTGCCGGAAAAAGGTGCCCGTGAGGCGCGGGGGAGACGCAAGGTTGTTCGCCCATAGCGGAGGGAACCGGTGCGCGCGGCATGGAGTGTCAGTCCCTGCGGGTAAGACATGCCTAGTGGGAGGGGGCGAGACGCAGGACGGGCCGTCTCACGTTCGCCATCGGCGTACTGGCGAGTGGGGTAACTGCCTGGCCTGCGGGAACATCGTCTCGCACCATCGGGTTGGAGCAGATGTCGGCGTTCGGGGTCAGGAGGCCATCGACGGTGTCGGCAGTTGGAATGAGCGGTCCCCGCTTGCGGGACTAAGCTGCGGAAGGACAGGGAGGGGAAGTTCCCCCCACTGCCTGACCGCTCTGAGGAGCGATTAACGATGTTCGAGAGGTTCACCGACCGCGCGCGGCGGGTTGTCGTCCTGGCTCAGGAAGAAGCCCGGATGCTCAACCACAACTACATCGGCACCGAGCACATCCTCCTGGGTCTCATCCACGAGGGCGAAGGTGTCGCCGCTAAGGCCCTGGAGAGCCTCGGCATTTCGCTTGAGGCGGTCCGCCAGCAGGTGGAGGAGATCATCGGTCAGGGCCAGCAGGCCCCGTCCGGCCACATCCCCTTCACCCCCCGTGCCAAGAAGGTCCTGGAGCTGTCGCTCCGCGAGGCCCTTCAGCTGGGCCACAACTACATCGGCACGGAGCACATCCTGCTCGGCCTGATCCGTGAGGGCGAGGGCGTCGCCGCCCAGGTCCTGGTCAAGCTGGGCGCAGACCTCAACCGGGTGCGGCAGCAGGTCATCCAGCTGCTCTCCGGTTACCAGGGCAAGGAGACCGCCGCCGCGGGCGGCCCGGCCGAGGGCACACCCTCGACCTCTCTCGTCCTGGACCAGTTCGGCCGGAACCTCACCCAGGCCGCTCGTGAGTCCAAGCTCGACCCGGTCATCGGGCGCGAGAAGGAGATCGAGCGGGTCATGCAGGTGCTGTCCCGCCGTACCAAGAACAACCCGGTTCTGATCGGTGAGCCCGGCGTCGGCAAGACCGCCGTCGTCGAGGGCCTCGCCCAGGCCATCGTCAAGGGCGAGGTGCCCGAGACCCTCAAGGACAAGCACCTCTACACGCTGGACCTCGGCGCGCTGGTCGCCGGCTCCCGCTACCGCGGTGACTTCGAGGAGCGCCTGAAGAAGGTGCTCAAGGAGATCCGCACCCGCGGCGACATCATCCTGTTCATCGACGAGCTGCACACGCTGGTCGGTGCGGGTGCCGCCGAGGGCGCCATCGACGCGGCCTCCATCCTGAAGCCGATGCTGGCCCGCGGTGAGCTGCAGACCATCGGTGCGACCACGCTGGACGAGTACCGCAAGCACCTGGAGAAGGACGCGGCCCTGGAGCGCCGCTTCCAGCCCATCCAGGTCGCCGAGCCGTCCCTGCCGCACACGATCGAGATCCTCAAGGGCCTGCGCGACCGATACGAGGCGCACCACCGTGTCTCCATCACCGACGAGGCGCTGGTGCAGGCGGCCACCCTGGCCGACCGGTACATCTCGGACCGCTTCCTTCCCGACAAGGCGATCGACCTGATCGACGAGGCCGGTTCCCGGATGCGCATCCGCCGGATGACCGCTCCGCCGGACCTGCGCGAGTTCGACGAGAAGATCGCCGGTGTCCGCCGCGACAAGGAGTCCGCGATCGACTCGCAGGACTTCGAGAAGGCCGCCTCCCTGCGCGACAAGGAGAAGCAGCTCCTGGCCGCCAAGGCCAAGCGGGAGAAGGAGTGGAAGGCCGGCGACATGGACGTCGTCGCCGAGGTCGACGGCGAGCTGATCGCCGAGGTCCTCGCCACGGCCACGGGTATCCCGGTCTTCAAGCTGACCGAGGAGGAGTCCAGCCGCCTGCTCCGCATGGAGGACGAGCTGCACAAGCGGGTCATCGGCCAGAACGACGCCGTCAAGGCGCTGTCGAAGGCGATCCGCCGTACGCGCGCCGGTCTGAAGGACCCGAAGCGTCCCGGTGGCTCGTTCATCTTCGCCGGCCCGTCCGGCGTGGGTAAGACCGAGCTGTCCAAGGCGCTCGCCGAGTTCCTCTTCGGTGACGAGGACGCGCTGATCTCCCTCGACATGTCGGAGTTCAGCGAGAAGCACACGGTGTCGCGTCTCTTCGGTTCGCCCCCCGGCTACGTGGGCTACGAAGAGGGTGGCCAGCTGACCGAGAAGGTCCGCCGCAAGCCGTTCTCCGTCGTCCTCTTCGACGAGGTCGAGAAGGCCCACCCGGACATCTTCAACTCGCTGCTGCAGATCCTGGAGGACGGTCGCCTGACCGACTCCCAGGGCCGGGTCGTGGACTTCAAGAACACGGTCATCATCATGACGACCAACCTCGGCACCCGGGACATCTCCAAGGGCTTCAACCTCGGCTTCGCGGCCGCGGGTGACACGAAGACCAACTACGAACGCATGAAGAACAAGGTGTCGGACGAGCTGAAGCAGCACTTCCGCCCCGAGTTCCTCAACCGCGTCGACGATGTGGTCGTCTTCCCGCAGCTGACGCAGGCGGACATCCTGCGGATCGTCGACCTGATGGTCGGCAAGGTGGACGAGCGCCTGAAGGACCGGGACATGGGCATCGAGCTGTCCCAGTCCGCCAAGGAGCTGCTGTCCAAGAAGGGCTACGACCCGGTGCTGGGCGCCCGGCCGCTGCGCCGCACGATCCAGCGCGAGATCGAGGACACGCTCTCGGAGAAAATCCTCTTCGGCGAGCTGCGCCCCGGTCACATCGTGGTCGTGGACACCGAGGGCGAGGGCGACGCCCAGACCTTCACCTTCCGGGGTGAGGAGAAGTCGGCGCTGCCGGACGTCCCGCCGATCGAGCAGGCGGCCGGCGGTGCCGGGCCGAACCTGAGCAAGGACGCGTAAGCGTCACGGCCGAACGGCCGGGGATGGGGCCGGTGCTTTCGGGCACCGGCCCCTTCGCATGTCTGAAAAGCGCCGGCCTACGACAACTGCCCGTCGTAGTCCGGCAGTTTGAACGTCTTTTCGGCGTGGCCGCCCGAAAGGTCGGTGGCGCTGTTGCCGATGTTCGCGATGATCGTGTAGCCGTTGTTCTCGATGTCGACGCGCTGGGCGGTCTTGTAGGCGGCGACGTCCTTGAAGAGGTCGAAGAGGCCGCGGACGTAGAGGCCGGAGACGTCGTAGCCGTCGTGTTCGAGGTTGTACTCGGTGGGCCAGTAGATGATGCCCGGGCGGGCCGTGACGAAGAAGAGGGAGACGCCGTGCTCCTGGGCGTACTCGGCGACGTTCAGGACGGGCTTGTTGGCCGGCTGCGGGAAGCTGAAACCGAAGTCGGTCTCCAGGGTGGTGTTGTCGATGTCGAAGACGATCGCCTGCTTCTCTCCCGGCTTGGCGGCGGCGATGCGTTCCTTCAGATAGGGCAGGGCCTGGTCCATCACCGTCTGGCAGTCCTTCTGCCAGGTGGTGCGGTCGACCTTCGGGGAGGAGCTGCTCGTGGTCGCGGCCTGGGCCGGGGCGGCCATCGCGGCCAGGGCGGCCACGGAGACGGCGGTCACGGTTGTGCGGCGCGCCCAGGGGCGTCTGGTCATCGGTGGGGGTCCTCTCACGTCCGTACGCGTGCCTGAATGTCAGGGGCATGATCTGAGGTGAGGATGGCGCGAGAGGAACCGTAGGGTTACCGGACGGTAGGCGCCTAGAGGCCTGCGTCACATTTCAGTGATCGCGGGTTTGTATGGCCGGTGATAAGCCGCACAGGCGAAATGTCCGGTACTAGCCCTGATAGTGGGATCTGCCAGGTGGACAAAAGGGACGAAACAATGACCTTTGTCCCGGAGTCTCACGGGAAAGAACGACGTCGTCGGGGCCCGGACGGATAAGGGGTGGGGCTGTCAAGAAAGGGATTGACTTTACGGTCATCTACTAGCGGATGCCGTAGATGGGGGGTTTTGGGGTTTATGGGCTGCTCGGTTACCAAGGGATGGCCGCCCCGGTGAACGTCTCTGCGCCGGGTGGCCGACCCGCTCCCGAGTCCACGAGGTTTCGATGATCCAGCGCGTTACGTCCCGTTCTTCCCGTACGTCCCCGCTCCGCACCCGCGTGGCCGTCCTGGCTGCCGGAATCGGCGCCACGGCCGTGCTGGGGGCCGGGGCCGCGAGCGCCGCGGCACCGTCCGCCGCCTCCTGGGTCGACCCGGTGAAGAAGTACACGCTCTCCGCGAGCTTCGCCCAGGCCGGCGGCCACTGGGTCGCCAAGCACAGCGGCCAGGACTTCGCCGTGCCGACCGGCACCGAGGTCATCGCCGCGCACGGCGGCACCGTCGTCAAGGCCGGCCCCAACGGCGCCGGTGACGGCCCCGCGTACGGCAACGCCATCGTCGTCAAGCACGGCAACGGCACCTACTCGCAGTACGCGCACCTGTCCCGGGTCGACGTCAAGGTCGGCCAGATCGTCAAGACCGGCCAGCACATCGCCCTGTCCGGCTCCACCGGCAACTCCACGGGCCCGCACCTGCACTTCGAGATCCGTACGACCCCGAACTACGGCTCCGCCGTCGACCCGGTCGCGTTCCTGCGCGCCAAGGGCGTGACGGTCTGACCTAGTCCTTCCCGCGGGCGCGCTCGTGCGCCTGCGTGACCAGGTCCACGGCGACCTCGAGAACGGCCATGCGCCGCTTCTCGAGGTCGTCTTCCAGGTCCTGCATCGCGAACATCCCGGCGTGCAGCGTGAACATCGCGCTGACGCAGCGGACCTGCTCCACGAGCGGCGCCTCGGGGTCGATGAGGATGTCCCTGAAGCCGCGCAGCCGGTCCTTGAAGGTCTCGCCGATGCGCAGTTCCCGCACCGTCGCCTGGTTCTCCTGCATGAAGCGGAAGAGCGGTTCGGCACCGGCCAGCGCCTGGCTGTAGCGGCGGACGATCTCCTGCTTGGTCTCCAGGGTGCTCGGCTGCTCCCGGCCCCACTCGATCAGGTCCTCGATCGGTTTCGTCAGATCCTCGAAGAGACTGACGATGATCTCTTCCTTCGTCTTGAAGTGGTAATACAGGGCCGCCTTGGTGACGTCGAGACGCTCGGCGATCTCGCGCAGAGAAGTCTTCTCGTACCCCTGCTCCGCGAAGAGTTCGAGGGCCACGTCCTGGATGCGCTGGCGGGTGTTGCCGCGGCGCTGCTGCTTGGTGCCGTCCATGGTGCCGCCCATCCTCGTACTCCTCGCGCTACCGCGGAAACTTGCTTGACGCCCGGCTAGTGACACGTCTACCTTCCCAGTGTAGTGAGCTAGCCGGGCGGCAAGTAAGTAACCGTCGCAGGGGGAGTGGGGGAGAGATGGCGGACGCGGCCGGAAGCGGCACGGAGAACAAACAGGAAAAGAGCGTGCGCGTCGTAGTGCTCGCGCTCATGATCGCGATGATGCTCGCGATGCTGGACAACATGATCGTGGGTACCGCCATGCCGACGATCGTGGGGGAACTGGGCGGCCTGAAGCAGCTGTCCTGGGTGGTCACCGGGTACACCCTGGCCACCGCGGCCTCGACCCCTGTCTGGGGCAAGGTCGGTGACATGTACGGGCGCAAGGGTGCCTTCCTCACCTCGATCGTGATCTTCCTGATCGGTTCGGTGCTGAGCGGCATGGCCCAGGGCATGGGCGAGCTGATCGGGTTCCGGGCCGTTCAGGGGCTCGGGGCCGGTGGTCTGCTGGTCGGTGTCATGGCGATCATCGGCGACCTCGTACCGCCACGCGAGCGCGGTAAGTACCAGGGCATGATGGCCGGCGTCATGGCGCTGGCGATGATCGGCGGTCCGCTGGTCGGCGGCACCATCACCGACAACTGGGGCTGGCGCTGGGCCTTCTACATCAACCTGCCGCTCGGCGTGGTCGCGCTGGTACTGGTCACCGCCGTGCTGCACCTGCCGAAGAAGCGCGCCAAGGCGGGCATCGACTACCTGGGTGTGGTGCTGCTGACCGTGGGCATCACCGCCACCGTCCTGGTCACCACCTGGGGTGGCACCGAGTACGCCTGGACCTCCGCGCGGATCATGGAGCTGATCGGCATCGGTGTGGCCGCGCTGGTCGGGTTCGTGTTCTGGCAGACCAAGGCCGCCGAGCCGGTCCTGCCGCTGCACATCTTCAAGAGCCGCAACTTCACCCTGATGGCGCTCATCGCCTTCATCGCCGGCTTCGTGATGTTCGGCGCCACGCTGTTCCTGCCGCTGTACCAGCAGGCGGTGCAGGGCGCCTCCGCGACCAACTCCGGTCTGCTGCTCCTGCCGATGCTCGGCGCGATGCTCGTGACCTCGATGGTCGCCGGCCGGGTCACCACCAACAGCGGCCGCTACAAGATCTTCCCGCTCGCCGGCGGCATCCTGATGATCGTCGGCCTGTACCTGCTGTCGCTGATGGACACGGACACCAGCCGGCTGACCTCCGGCATCTACATGGCCGTGCTCGGCGCGGGCATGGGCTGCCTGATGCAGATCACCATGCTGGTGGCGCAGAACAGTGTGGAGATGAAGGACATGGGCGTCGCGTCCTCGTCCGCGACCCTGTTCCGTACGCTCGGCTCCTCCTTCGGCGTGGCCGTCATGGGCGCGCTGTTCAACCACCGGGTCCAGGACGTCATGGTCGAGAAGGCCGGCGCGTTGGGCGAGAGCATCACCCAGAACTCGGCGCAGCTGGACAAGGAGAGCCTGGACAAGCTCCCGGCGGTGGCACGGGAGGCTTATCAGCACGCGGTGTCCGCCGGTATCCACTCGGCGTTCGTGCTGGGCGCGTGGATCGCGGTGCTGGTGGTGATCGCGGGGTTGTTCGTCAAGGAGGTGCCGCTGCGCAGCGGGCCGCAGAAGCAGACTCCTGCGGAGGGCGACGACATGGT
Source organism: Streptomyces sp. NPDC006314 (assembly GCF_040613075.1). Lineage (NCBI taxonomy): Bacteria > Bacillati > Actinomycetota > Actinomycetes > Kitasatosporales > Streptomycetaceae > Streptomyces > Streptomyces sp. NPDC006314. The sequence goes on from NZ_JBEXRL010000019.1 coordinate 120,409, forward strand.
TCCGGCCCCGGTGATCGAGGCCGTCTGACCCGCATCTCAGTCGAAGGCCCCCTGGCGTTCCGGCGCATCCCAGGGGGCCTTCGTCGTCGCCGCCCGCCCGTAGCGATGAGCTGGACCCCTCGAAGGACTGGGCCGGGGATGAGGGCCGGCTGGATCCGGGACCTGGGCCGGGGGCGGCGGCCCGGGGTGAGGGACGGACCCGCAGTGAGGGCCGCGACCGAGCCGGGCTCGACGCGAGTGCCGCGCCCAGCGCCCAGCGTGAGCCCGCGCCCAGCGCGAGCCCGGGTACGTCCGCCGTCCGCCCCGGCGCCGCGGACCCTCGTCCGGGAGGCGGTCCCGGACCCGCATCCGGCAGAGCTGCTGTGTACGCGCGGGATCGATCCCAGACGTGGAAGTAGTCGGTGTGCGTCTGGGTTCCGGGCACGCGCGGGACGCCGGCGACCCGGGCCGAGAATCCGCGCCCGGTCGCCGGGGACCGGCTCGCGGGAAGAGTTGCGGGGCATGAGCCACATCCGCCCGTCCTGCCGGCGCGGCACCTTGAGGGTGGCCTCGTCTTCCAGGAGCGCGGCGACGATGTCGCCGTGGCCCCGCGCTGTCCTGCCGCCGTACGGCCACGATGTCGCCGTCGCGGATCGCCGCCTCGATCACCGGCTCCACGAGCGAGCAGCCGGCGGCCGCAAGTACCTCCGCAGGGCATTCGCTTTCCTGGCCAGCCATACTTGCCTACAAGGAAAGAAGAAGCTAGTTTCCTGTCAGGAAACCGATTGCCCTAGCGGCTGGAGGAATGTTGTCCCGTCAACCCACCCCCGAAGAGGCGGCACTCGCTCTCGACGAGGTCCGCCGACGCCGGGGCGAGGCCGTCACCGCCCGCCGGGAGCCGCAGTGGCTGCAGATCACCTGGGCCGTGGTGCTCCTCGGCTGCTTCGCCTCCTACGACGTCTTCGACCACCCCGGTAACATCCCCTGGATCGTCCCGCTGGCTCTGCTGATGCTGCAGCTGGCGCTCTCCTCGACCCGCCGCGGGGCGGCCCTGCTGGGCCTGAGCTCCTCCGGACCTCACAGCGCGCCGGCGCACTACGTCACTGCGATCAGCGTGATCGTCGTACTGGTGATGGCGGGAAGCGTGATGTTCGCCTGGCCGGGAACGGACGCGCTCGACGAGCACGTGCCGTACTGGCACACTCTCACGGGCCTGGCAGGGCTGACGCTGGTCATGCTGCTGGCACGCAAGGGGACCGCCCTGCAGCGGCGGCTACTGGAGACGGGCTCCAAGGGGAGGGCGTGATGGCCGGCGCCGCCATCGACCCGCTGCTGGTCGACCCCACTCGTCTGTCGATCGTGTCATTGCTGTCCTCCTCCCGATGGGTGGAGTTCGGATTCGTCCGCGACACGGTCGGCCTGTCGGACTCGGCACTGTCCAAGCAGGTCAGCAAGCTCTGCGACCAGGGTTATGTCGAGGTCGAACGCGGCTACGTCGGCAAGCGCCCCCGTACCTGGATCAACCTCAGTGAGGCGGGAAAAGCAGCGCTGCTGAGCCACGTGGCCGCCCTGCACTCCATCGTCGAGCGCTCACAACAGGCCGGCGAGTCCCATAACGAGGGAAAAGCACCGGTGAGGACCATCGGTTCGTCGCGCCCCGCCGGCCCGCCGATGCCCGCTTGAGCGGGCGGGCAGGCGGCCGGGGCGGCGCGAGGCCAGAGCAAGGGAGCGTCTCCCGGCCGGGATGCTGGACCGCGTGGCCCGTCTACCGGTCCACAGGAACCGTCACCACTGTTTCACAGATGTCGGCAAGCGCCTCCAGTTGCTCGCGCGAGAGGACGTCGACGAGCAACCGGCGCACGCGGGTGACGTGCATCGGCGCCGCCTTGCGGACTGCTTGCAGACCCTCGGGCGTGATGATCGCGAAGGCGCCGCGGGCGTCGGTGAGGCACTCTTCCCGGCGAACCAGTCCGCGGCTCTCCATCCGGCGGACCTGGTGGGACAGCCGGCTCTTCTCCCAGTGGGCGCGCGAGGCCAGGTCCTGCATGCGCAGTCGGTGGTCCGGCGCCTCGGACAGCGGGGCGAGCACTCGGTAGTCGGCCATGGACAGGCCGATGTCCATGCGCAGTCCCCGGCTGATCTCGGTGTCCAGAAGCTGGCTCATGGCGATGTACGCCCGCCAGGCGCGGTCTTCGAGATCATCCAGCCATGGGGGTTGGCTCATGCTTCGAGACTATCGCCGGGCGAGGCGGGCCCGACGCGCCCATGGGGCGCGCCAGCGCCGGGCGAACTCCTCGGGCGGCCGGACGGCGCGGACGGGTTCCGGCAGGCCCCCAAGCCCCAGGTCGTCTGCGCCGAGGGGGTTCTTTGGGACGAGCGTTCCAAGAGAGAGGTGCCGCGACCGGCGCGGTCGGCCGATCCTGCGGCCCCGGGACGCGGTGGGCGCCCCGGGGCCGGGCCCGGTGACAGGCGGCCCAGGTCGGCTGAGCCCCGGAGGCGCGTGTCAGGGGCGGATGCCGAAGGGGCCGAGGACGCCGTAGTCGATCCGGAGGGATTCGAACATGGCGAAGGCGTTGTCGAAGGTGAACACATCGGCTCCGCCGAGCCGGTCCTTCCAGGCCGGGACCATCGAGTCCGTCGCCGCCTGGCTCACGGCGTCGAGGTAGGTCTTGAATACCGCCCAGGGGTTGTCCGGGTACGTGCCGAACATGGGCGTCGGGTCCACCGCCGCGATCGCCTGCCGGGTGCTCCGGTCGAGGTCGCTCATGTACTCGCGCTGGATCTCGACGTCCCGCCGGTTGCCGAGGCGGTTCAGATGGCCGCCGATGTACGTCTCGAAGGGGAAATCCAGGGCCTGCTCGTGGGCCTTGATCCAACCGGGTATGTCGTCCGACATGGCGAGGTTCTTGAACGGGACCCAGCCGGGGAACACCACGTCGACGAGCATGAGGACGCGCTGCTCGGGTGCGTAGATAAACAGGTTGTCCGGGCTGTGGTTGGGGCCCTTGTAGCGCAGCTGGAGCACCTGGTCGCCGACTTCCAGCCGGTAGGAGTCGGACACCACCCGGGTCGGCTGCGGACGGTTGGGATCACGTACCTCCCGCAGCAGGTGGCGGGTCTGCTCATGAGCGATACGGACCGCCGTGGTCGGGTAGATCCCCGCGGCACCGATGTGGTCGGCGTGGTGATGCGAGTACACGACATGGGTGATCGGCTCGTCGGTCACCTCGGCGATGGCGCGCAGGATGTTGTGACCGAGCGTCGGCGGGGCGTCCACCACCACAACGCCCTCCCCGGTCACCAGGAACATCATCTGGTAGGTGCCGTCGGTGATCCAGAACAGCCGGTCGCGGATCTCCTGCACGAGGTATCCCTTGGACGGGATCCGGGGTCCTCGGGCGGTGGGCGGGACGGGGGCGTAGGTGCTGCCGGCGGCCGTGCTGTCGGCGGCCATGGCCGTCCCGGGCCGCAGGAGCGGCTGGAGCAGTGCGGCGCCGGCGGGGACCGAGGCAGCCAGAGCCGAGTACTTCAGGAGCGTCCGCCGGTTCGGCTGGGGGGTCGAGGGGGTGGGAACGTTCTGCTCGTTCGGAGTGGACATCAGGGGCTCTCCTTGTGGCTACGAGGCGTGTGCGATCCATTTGGTTGACACATCACCTAGTGCTGGGGAACCGTAGACGCCAGAAGTTGAATCGTCAACTAAGTCCCCTGGCTTCCGCGGTGCGAGGCGATGCCGGCAAGTGGTCGACGGTGCGGTGCTGACCGGGCGGCGCCTCCCCGCCCTGGCTGAACGCTCACCGGACGACGCTTCCGGAGAACGGCACGAGGGTCCCCGACATGCGGAGGGGGTACTGGATGGACTGGCGGGTTCGGGAGATCATCGGCAAGGTACGCGGGTCGCGGGTCACATCGAGGAAGCTGGTGGTCTTACGAGCACCGACCGGAACGCGAGGACCGGGGCGCACGACGGAGAGCCGAGGCAGGCCGCGGTGTCCTTCGCGACCACCGAGCACTTCACCTTGCAGGGAGCGCGGGCCGCGACGATCGCCGAATCGACCAGCCGGGCAACGATCTTCCTCGGTGTGATGTCCGCCGGGATGGTCGCTCTGGGGCTGATCGCCACAGCGACCCGTATCGGACCCGCGTTCTACACCTTCGGCCTGATCCTGCTGTCCACGCTCTCCTTTGTCGGTTTCGTCACCTTCGGTCGGGTGCTCCAGTCCGGGATCGAAGACCTTCGATACGCCCAGCGGATCGAGCGGCTGCGTTCCTACTACTTCGACGTCGCACCCGAGCTGACCGACTACATGGCCAGCGTCCCGCCCTCCCAACGGCTTGTCATGCAAGGCTTGCACGGCGGGCACTGGCAGGTCTTCCGGACGGTCGCCGGAATGATCGGCGTGGTCACCTCGGTCCTGACCGGCTCCGCTGCGGGCCTGCTCGCCGTGCTCGCGTCCGGCCACTCGTCAGTCGCCGGATTCACCGCCGGCGGGGCGGTGGGGCTGGCCGTGTTGGCGGCGCTGATGTGGGTTCAGTACCGGGCCTGGGGGCAGGCCAGGCAGGAGCGGCCTTTCGGCCCCGGACAAGGAGAACCGGAGGCGACCTAGCCAGTGTCCCGCGCCATGGTGCGGGACACTCCCGTCCCAACGTCACCCCCGCCACCACCGCCGCGAGCACCAGCAGGGTGCCCAGCGCGTGCCAAGCCAGGTGGGACGAGCCGCCGTGCTGCTGCCGGCCGAGTTCGGGAAACCGTGAGAGCAACGACTCCTGGCCGTAGCCGCCGCCCCTGCCGCGATTGATGGAGACCAACTCGCGGTGTCTCGCTGAGGCTTGGCCGGCGCCGCTGTCGCCGTGCTACGGCACGGCACCGTTCTGTGCGCGCTGCTGCCCGGCTGCTGCGGTGCGCGGTCACGGAGTCTCCGCCGGTCCGCCGTACGCGAGGTCCTCGAACAGGCACGCCCCCCTGGACGCGGCCACGGCGATCCGCTTCACCGACTCCCCGACCGGCTGAGGCGAGGGTCAGCCGGTGCCGCCGGACAGGGGCATCATCGGATGGCTGCCGGTGTTCGTCGGGGCGTGTTCCGGGAGCCACAGGACGGCCACCGCGCCCTCGGCCGGGACATGGGCGGGGACTCCCGCGGGGCGGACGTTGCGGAAGGTCAGCCGGGCGCCCAGGACCCGGGCCTGGCCGGCCGCGATGGTCAGGCCCAGCCCGTGGCCCGTACCGGCCCGGTCCTGGCTGCCCGTGCGGAAGCGGCTCGGCCCCTCGGCGAGCAGTTCCTCGGGGAAGCCGGGGCCGTGGTCGCGGACCCGGATGACCCGGCCCTCGACGGTCACCTCGATCGGTGGCCGGCCGTGCCGGGCGGCGTTGGCGAGCAGATTGAACAGCACCCGCTCCAGGCGGCGCGGGTCGGTGGTGACCTCCGACTCGTGCACCACCCGCACGACGACGTCCGGATCCTTGACCGCCACCCGCCGGGCGACGAACTCACCGAGCATGATGTCCTGCAGTTCGGCCCGCTCGGAGGCCCCGTCGAGGCGGGCGACCTCCAGCACGTCCTCGACGAGCGTGCGCATGGCCTTGGCCCGGTCCAGGACCAGTTCGGTCGGGCGGCCGGGAGGCAGGAGTTCGGCGGCGGTCAGCAGGCCCGTCACCGGGGTGCGCAGCTCGTGCGCGATGTCGGCGGTGACCCGCCGCTCGGCATCGATGCGCTGCTGCAGCGCGTCCGCCATGGCGTCCACCGCGCGCGCGAGATCGTCGGTCTCGTCCCGTACGACTCCGCCGATGGCCTCCCGCACCCGGACCTCGCTCTCACCCTTGGCGACCTGGTTCGCGGCGGCCGCCGCCTTGCGCAGCCGCCGGGACAGCTGCCCGCCGATCAGCACGCCGAGCGCGCTGCCGCCCAGCACCACCGCGACGGAGCCGATGACGAGGGCCTGGTCGAGGTCCTTCATCACATCGGTGGAGCGGTCCGGCAGGTGACTGTGCAGGGACAGCACATGCCCGTCCTTGGCCGGCACGGCCGCCCAGATGTCCGGCCCTTCGCCGTGGTCGCTGACGTCGCTCGCCTTCCGGCCCTGTTCGGCCTTCTCGCGCAGCGCGGTCGGCAGCTCGGGGTCGTCGACCTTGATGTTGGGGAAGTTCGGCCGCCGGTTCAGCTCGTAGTTGCGCTGGGCGATCTGGACCCGCTCGTTGGCCAGGTCGCGCGCGTTGTCCAGCATCGAGACCCGGGCCGCGTTGTGCACGACCAGGCTGAGGACGATCGCCACCAGCCCCGCCACCAGCGCGATCGCCGCGCTGAGCTTCCATCTGAGCCCGGTCCTGAGGCCGGCGCGCTCCACGCGCCGTACCGGTCGCCGAAGGATCCCCCGCATGTCCGCCCCGCTCAGGCCTTCAACTTGTAGCCGAAGCCGCGGACCGTCTCGATCCGGTCCTGGCCGATCTTCTGGCGCAGCCGCTGCACATGCACGTCGACGACCCGGGTGTCCCCGCCCCAGCCGTAGTCCCACACGCGCTCCAGCAGCTTGTCGCGGGAGAGCACGGTGCCCGGCGCGGAGGAGAACTCCAGCAGCAGCCGCATCTCGGTCGGGGTGAGCGCCACCGGCTGCCCGGCCCGGCGCACCTCCATGCCCTCGGTGTCGATCTGCAGATCGCCGAAGGCCAGCGTGCCGCCGTTCACCGCGGAGGCGGCTCCCTCCGCGTGCGCGGCCCCGCCGGCGTGCCCGAAGCGGCGCAGCACCGCGCGGATCCGGGCGACCAGTACGGCACCGTCGAACGGCTTGGTCACGTAGTCGTCGGCGCCCGCTTCCAGGCCGAGGACGACGTCGATGGAGTCGGCGCGCGCCGACAGCATGATCACGGGCACGGTCGACTCGTCCCGGATACGACGGCAGAGGCTGACGCCGTCCAGGCCGGGGACCATGACGTCCAGGAGGGCGATGTCCGGGCGGTTCGCCCGGAACGCCTCCAGGCCGGACAGGCCGTCCGGCATGGCGGTGACCGCGAAGCCGTCCCGCTCCAGGGCGAGCTGGGTGGCCTCGCGGATGACGTCGTCGTCCTCGACGAACAGGACGTGGGTCTGGTCTGCCATCCCGAATGCTCTCAGTCCTCGTGGTGTGCGTCTGCGGGTGCGGGTGTGTGTGGGCGCCGGGTGAGGAGGGGGTCAGCTGTCCGGCGCGGGCAACGCGTCGCCGCCGGTTCTGCTGTAGTAGGTGTCGTGCCTGTTCCACTCGGTGAACCGGCCCGCCTTCCACCTGTACGTGATCACGGTCTCCCGGGACGGGTTGAACTCCTGATCGTCCGTGTCGTACACCTGCTTGGTCACGGTCAGGTCGGTGCCGTCGATCTCCGAGAAGACCGGCGAGTCCTCCGTCTTGAACACATTCTTGTACGTGCCCCCGACGTCCCGGTACACGTACGTGCCGATACCCACCCAGTCACTGCAGGCCGACACGTTGATCAGGACGTCGTTGAGCGATCCGCCGGTCAGATCGCCGTAGGTGACCTCGACCGGGTAGTCGTCGCCACTGCACGGCTTCAGCTCCCGCTTCACCGTCGAGGAGACCGCCGGGTCCTTCTTGATCAGTGAGACCGCGTCGACCGGCCGATAGCCGGTCGTCGAGCTGGGGCTGGGCGAGGCGACGGCTCCCGCCGCCGCCGACGCGTGGGCCGGGCCCTCGTCCCTGGCACCCATGCCCCCGCTGCCGCACGCGGCGACGAAAAGGGCGAGGGCGGTGATCGAGGCCACCGCCGCGATCACCGCCAATGAACTGCCTCGGGCCTGGTCAGGCCCGGCCCCGGTCAGGCCGCGCAACGCTCCCGCTCCTCACGCTCCAGCGCGCGTGCGTCCAGATCGCGGGCCTCCAGCTCCTCGCGGAGCCGGGCGAGCGCCCGGTGCAGCGTGCTCTTGACCGTACCGGCCGACATGCCGAGGGCGGCGGCCGTCTCCTCCGTGGACATCTGCTCCCAGTGTCGCAGCACCACGACGCTGCGCTGCTTCGGTGCGAGCACCTTCATGATGTCCATCAGCAGGGCCCGGTCGGCGTGCTGCTCGGTGGAGTCCTCCACGGAGGCGTCCGGCAGCTGCTCGGTCGGGACCTCCTCCAGCTTGCGTGCCCGCCACCACTCGGTGCGGGTGTTGATCATGACACGGCGCAGGTAGGCGTCGGCGAGCCGCTTGTCGGCGATGCCCTCCCAGCGGCCGTACGTCCGCACGAGCGCGGTCTGCAGCAGATCCTGGGCGTCGACGGGGTCCGGTACCAGCCGGCGGGCGCTGCGCAGCAGCGCGTCCTGCCGTGTGCGGACGTACTCCTCGAATTCGAGCACCTCGCCGTGCGCCATGATCAACCGCCTCCGTTCCCCGTGCACTCCGGCTCACGCCTGAAGTCCTGCTGTCCCCGTGTCCCGTGATCTGCCGGGCACGGAAGAGAAGCTACGGAGTGGTTGTCACGGGGCTGTGCGGACCAGCCTGCGGCTAGCAATCGGCTATCCGTCGGTTGTGTAACGGAAGGCGGAGCGGGGTAAAGGGAACGGTCTCTATACCCTCTAAGAGGCGTTTTGTCGGCCTGGGAGCCCTGTAACGAGCCCCTGAAGACTGTGACTTGGCCTCCGTCAGCTGAGCGGCAGCCGATACAGACCGCCCGGCAGCGGTTCCACCAGACCGTCCGCGACAAGCCCGTCGAGCGCGCGGGCGCGCTGCACCGGCTCGTGCCACACCCGGTCCAGCATCGCCTGTGGCACCGGCGCGTGCGCCTCCCGCAGCACGGCGAGCAGCTTGCCGCGCACCTGCCGGTCCGTACCCGCGTACGTCTGCCCGCGCCGCGGCGGCCCGGCGTGCTCCGGCTTGCCCGCGAGCAGCCAGGCGCACTGCGCGGCGATCGGGCACCGCGGGCAGCCCTCGTTCTTCGCCGTGCACACCAACGCGCCCAGCTCCATGGACGCGGCGGCCCACCGGGCGGCGGTCCGCTCGTCCTGCGGCAACAGCTCCCGGGCCAGGCGCCGCTCGGCGGCCGTGGTCGCGTTCGGCGGGTACTGCACCCCGCTCACCGCGCGCGCGATGACCCGGCGGACATTGGTGTCCAGCACCGGATGCCGCTGCCCGTACGCGAAGGAAGCGACGGCCGCGGCCGTGTACTCGCCGATCCCGGGCAGCGCCAGCAGTTGTGCGTGATCCGTCGGTACGTCCCCGCCGTGCCGTTCCGTTATGGCGACCGCGGCGCCGTGGAGCCGCAGGGCCCGGCGCGGGTAGCCGAGCCGGCCCCAGGCGCGCACCGCCTCGCCGGGGGCCTCCTTCGCGAGGTCGGCGGGGCGCGGCCAGCGGGCCAGCCACTGCTCATAGACGGGCAGCACCCGGCTGACCGGAGTCTGCTGAAGCATGAACTCGCTGACCATCACACCCCACGGGCCCGCCTCCGGGCGGCGCCAGGGGAGGTCGCGGGCGTGGGTGTCGAACCAGGAGATCACGGGGGCGTGGAGCTTCTCAGTCATGGCATTCCCGATCCTGCCACGGGTTGGCGGGGCCTGCGGGTGACGGCGCGGTCACCGAGTGTGGCGCTGGGGGAAGATGCGGGCCGGTGACGGCGGTTGCCGGGATGATGATCCGGAAAAGTTGGTGTAGGCGCGGCGGGTGGCGCAAGCAAGCGTCGCGATCTCTCGTACAGTTTGCGCCGTGGGATCTCTGCGCAATCCGGTCGGGCCGCTTCCCTCCACCATCTACTGGCGTCGGAGGGCCGTACTGCTGTCCGTGGTCGCCCTGTTGGCGCTACTGGTCACGTGGATCGTCACCGCCGGCGGCGGGGGCGGCAAGAAGAACGCCGACGGATCCAACGGCAAGAATCCCACGCACACCATCACGCCGGGACCGACCCCGTCCGGTTCCGCGATCAGCCGACACCCCGGTGGACGCGACGAGTCGGGCGGCGGGGACCTCGGGGGGAGCGGTTCCGGTTCCGGTGGGACCGGTGGCTCCGACGGAGGCTCGTCCGGGTCGGACGGTGGCTCGGGTTCGGGCTCCGGAGGCGGCGGCGTCGGTACGGGCGACACGATCCCGGCCTCCTCCACGCTGCCCAACTGCACTTCCGCCGCAGCGGCGTTGAGCCTGCACAGTGAGCACAACTCCTACTCGCCGGACCAGACGCCGACGTTCGAACTCGCCGTGAAGAACACGTCGTCCGCCGACTGCAAGGTCGATCTCGGGCCGAAGAACGCGGTGTTGACGATCACGCCGGCGGACGGGGACGACGCGTACTGGTCGTCGGCCGACTGTCCCGGGGGCGCGGGAAGCCTGGTGTTCCGGGTGGCCGCGGGCAAGAGCATCACGTACACCGTGAAGTGGGACCGCAAGCCCAGCGCTCCGCACTGCGCGACGCCCTCCGGGGGTTCGGCGAAGGCCGGTACGTATCTGCTGGAGGCCAAGGCGCCCGGGTTCGGGAAGGCGCAGGCGTCCTTCGTGCTGTCGGCCGACTGAGACGGCTGCCTGCGAGCTCGTGCAAGACGGCCCAGAAGCCGGCCGGGACGGCTGGTGAAGAGAACACCCCCGACCTTCCCGAGGCCGGGGGTGTCGACGTGCGACGAGCTGTGGATCAGCTCCAGCGCATGGCCGGCGCGTACGTGTCCTTGGCGGTGCGAACCTGCCCGTCGGAATCCACCTTGAGGACGAGCCCGGTGGCCTTGTCCTGCAGCGTCCAGCCATCGGAGTCGTGGAACTCGTACCACTTCTGGTAGTTGCCGCCGTTGCACGTGCCGAGGTACACCTCACCCCGGCCGTTGCTGTCCAGGCACTTCCCGTCCCCGTGGTGCTTCATGAGGTAGGTGCCGTCGGACTGCTTGTACTCGTCCCACTTCAGGGACGCGCTCTGGCTGGGGTCCGCGGACGTCGTACGGACCCGGAAGTTGAAGTACGCCAGGTACTGGTGGTTGCTGTTGTTCTTCCAGGTGACGGCGCTGCCGGCGGCGAACGCCTGCCCCGTGCCCGTCAGGGTCAGCGCCGGGGCCAGGACTGCCGCCGCGGCGAACGTGCCGATGAGGCGCTTCTTCATGAAATCCCCCTGCAGTTCGAATTCCAAATCGAACAATGGTCGGTGTCACGTTATCCCGGCGTGATCACCGGATGCAAAGTCTTTTGGATCAACTGAAGGGAGTCGCCCATCAGTTGGGCGATCGGCCGGAACTCAGACGTACCGCTCCAGGATGGAGGACTCGGCCAGCCGCGACAGACCTTCCCGTACGCTCCTCGCCCGGGCCTCGCCCACACCGTCCACGGTCTGCAGGTCGTCGACGCTCGCGGCGAGCAGCTTCTGCAGGCCGCCGAAGTGTTCCACCAGGCGGTCGATGATCGCGCCCGGAAGACGGGGGACCTTCGCGAGGAGCCGGAAGCCCCGCGGGGACACCGCCGAGTCGAGGGTCTCGGGAGAGCCGGTGTAGCCCAGAGCCCGCGCCACCGTGCCGAGTTCGAGAAGTTCCGCGTGAGACAGGGCGTCCAGCTCGGACAGCGCCTCGTCGACCGTGCGGGAGCGCTTCGCCGTCGGCTCGGGGACATAGTCCCGGACGACCAGCTCGCGGTCGGGCTCGACGCCAGCGATCAACTCCTCCAGCTGAAGAGTGAGCAGACGGCCGTCCGTGCCCAGTTCGACCACGTATTCGGCGATTTCGGTGGCGATGCGGCGGACCATTTCGAGTCGCTGGGCGACCGCGGACACGTCCCGGACCGTCACCAGGTCCTCGATCTCCAGCGCCGACAGCGTGCCCGCGACCTCGTCCAGACGGAGCTTGTACCGCTCCAGCGTGGCCAGCGCCTGGTTCGCGCGGGAGAGGATCGCCGCGGAGTCCTCCAGCACGCGGCGCTGACCGTCCACGTACAGGGCGATCAGCCGCATCGACTGGGAGACGGAGACCACCGGGAAGCCGACCTGCTTGCTGACCCGGTCCGCCGTACGGTGCCGGGTGCCCGTCTCCTCCGTCGGGATCGTCGCGTCCGGCACGAACTGCACACCCGCGCGAAGGATCTTCGACAGATCCGACGACAGCACGATGCCGCCGTCCAGCTTGCACAGCTCCCGCAGCCGGGTGGCGGTGAACTCGACGTCCAGCACGAAACCGCCCGTGCACATCGCCTCGACCGTCTTGTCGGAGCCGAGGACGATCAGGCCACCGGTGTTGCCGCGGAGGACCCGCTCCAGGCCGTCGCGCAGGGCGGTGCCCGGTGCCACGGCGCTCAGCGAGGCGCGCATCAGGCGATCGGAACCGGCACTCCCACCGGACTTTCCGGGAGCTGCTGCCCGGTCGTTGGCTGCCACTGCACTCCTCCGGTCGCAGATTCTGAGGCGCTCCCGACCCGCACTCGGTTCGTACGGACGGGCGAGACCTGCGCAAAGTCTACCGGCGCTCCTCCGCCTCTCGTGGGGTCTCTCGGCGACGGGAGCGCGGCAGCACCCGCAGCGCGTCCCCCATGTCGGCGACTTCCAGGACCTTCATGCCGGCCGGCACCTTGCCCGGATCGGTCGGCACGAGCGCGTGCGTGAAGCCCAGCCGGTGCGCCTCGGCGAGCCTGCGCTGGACGCCCGTGACCCGTCTGACCTCGCCCGCGAGACCCACCTCGCCGATCGCCACCAGGTTCTTCGGCAGTGGGGTGTCGCTGGCGGCGGAGGCGAGCGCGAGGGCGATGGCGAGGTCGGCGGCCGGCTCCGACAGCTTCACGCCGCCGACCGTCGCGGAGTAGATGTCCCGCTTGCCGAGTGCGCTGATCCGGCCCCGTTGCTCCAGGACGGCCAGCATCATCGACACGCGCGAGGTCTCCAGGCCCGAGGTGGTGCGGCGCGGGGAAGGGATCTGGGAGTCAACGGTCAGCGCCTGCACCTCGGCCACCAGCGGGCGGCGGCCCTCCAGGGTGACGGTCAGGCAGGTGCCCGGTACCGGTTCGGCGCGGCGGGTCAGGAACAGGCCGCTCGGATCGGCGAGGCCCGTGATGCCCTCGTCGTGCAGCTCGAAGCAGCCGACCTCGTCGGTGGCGCCGTAGCGGTTCTTCACGCCCCGCACCAGGCGCAGGCGCGCGTGCCGGTCGCCCTCGAAGTGCAGGACGACGTCCACCAGGTGCTCCAGCAGGCGGGGGCCCGCGATCGCGCCGTCCTTGGTGACGTGGCCCACCAGGAGCGTGGACATGCCGCGCTCCTTGGAGGCGCGGATGAGGGCGCCCGCGACCTCCCGGACCTGGGCCATGCCGCCGGGTGCGCCCTCGATCTCCGGGGAGGCCACCGTCTGCACCGAGTCGAGGATCAGCAGGGACGGCTTGACCTCGTCCAAGTGTCCGAGAACGGCGGACAGATCGGTCTCGGCGGTCAGGTACAGGTGGTCGTCAAGGGCGCCGATGCGGTCGGCGCGCAGCCGGACCTGGCTCGCCGACTCCTCACCGGTGACATAGAGGGTGCGGTGCTCGGAGCTGGCGGACTTGGCGGCCACGTCCAGCAGCAGGGTGGACTTGCCGACGCCGGGCTCGCCCGCGAGGAGCACCACGGCGCCGGGGACGAGGCCGCCGCCGAGCACCCGGTCCAGCTCGGGCACGCCGCTCGAGCGGGCGGTGGCCTGGCGGCCGTCGACCTGACCGATGGGCAGCGCGGAGCTGGTCACGCGGCCCGGTGCCGTCGTACGGACCGCGGGCGCGCCGTACTCCTCGACCGTGCCCCAGGCCTGGCACTCCGGGCAGCGGCCGAGCCACTTGGCCGTCTGCCAGCCGCACTCGGTGCAGCGGTAGGACGGGCGGTCCTTGGTGGTCTTGGTACGGGCAGCCATGCGGAAACCGTAGCCCGCGGCACTGACAACGGGCCGGGGTGCCGTGTGTGGGTGATCCCGTATCGGCCACCATCCATCGGAAACCAGCCGCGGAACAAAGGGTTCCTGTCCCCTTATGAGGGATCGTTTCACCCGTACGGATTAAAAGTGCTCAAGGTTCCAGAAGGTGCACTCCGCCGCCGCCTACGGTCGCACGGGTGATGAGCAGCAGTCCGGAGACCACGACCCGCACCACCGGCGCGCACCGTGCGCACCGGGAGGCGCGTGATCGCGCCGCCGCGCGCACCGTCGCCCAGCGGACGCCGGCGCGCTACGAACCGTACCTGGACGGTCTGTTCACCTACTGTCTGTCGGTGCTGTGCGAGCACGACGCGGCCACCGCAGCCCTCGGTGACGTCCTGGCCCTGGCCGAGCGGCGCGGGCACCGCGCCCCGGAGGCCGCCGCCGACCGCAGGGCCTGGCTGTACGCGCTGGCCCGCTGGGCGTGCCTGCGCAAGCTGGCCGAGGCCAAGCAGAAACGTCAGGCCACCCACGCGGCGGGCCGTACCGCCGCCGGGAAGGCGGCTCCGGAGCCGCCCGTCGCCCCCGAGGTCCAGGAGCAGCGGCGCCGGGAACTCGCCCAGCTCGCCTGGCCGGAGGCGGCCGGCACCACCCCCGAGCAGCGCGAGGCCCTGGAACTCGCCGTCCGCCACCACCTCGCCGCCCACGAGGTGGCCGCCGTCCTGGGAATGGAACCCGCCGCCGCGCGCGAGCTGCTCGCCGCGGCCGCCTGCGAGGTCGAGCGCACCCGCGCGGCCCTCGCCGTCGTCGAGACCGGCGGCTGCCCGAGCGTGGCCCATCTCACCGGGGACAGCCGGCTGGTCCTCAGCACCGCGCTGCGCCGCGAGCTGGTCCGGCACGTCGACGACTGTCCGCGCTGCCGCCGCACCGCCGAGCGCGCCGTCCCCGGCCGCTGGCCCGGCGTCACGGTCACCCCGGCCGAGCTGCCCGTCCTGGAGGCTCCCCGCGCAGCCCTGCACAGGGCCCTCGCGCACCACCCACGCGCGCGGGGCGCGGCCGTACCCCGCTTCGACCGGCGCGGCTTCCCGATGGACCCCAAGGACCGGGCGGCCCGCCGCGAGCGTCTCCGCGCGCGTGCCGTCACGACGACCGTCGTCGCCACGGTCGTCGCCGCGCCCGTGCTGGCCCTGTGGGCCGCCTACCGGGGGGCTCCGGCGGGCGACGAGGACGGCCACTCCGTCACCGCGCGCGAGGCCCAGGGCCCCGACGCGTTCGGCAGCGACGCGGCGGGCGGCTACGAGAACGCGGGGAACGCCAGCGCGAAGCCCGGGGCCCGCACCGGCAAGGACGGCAAGCCGGACGTCTCCGTGGAGGTCGTGAGTGTCTCCGGCAGCGGTGAGAAGAACGCCGGGCAGCTCGCGGTCAGCGCGGCGAACGACGGCGACACCACCCTGATCACCCTCACCGCCTCGGGTTCCGCGCCGGTGCGCTGGTCCGCGTCCACCTCGGCGGCCTGGCTCTACTTCAGCCAGTCCTCGGGAACCCTCCAGCCCGGCGAGACGTTGACGATCAAGGCGTACGTCGACCATCTGCGCGAGCCCTCCGGCCACTGGCGCGCACAGGTGGCGATCTCCCCGGCCGGTGCCGTGGTCTCCATCGACGGCTACGGCACCGCGCCGAGCCGTCCCACGCCGCTCCCGTCGTCCGCCGACCCCGGCCCCACCCCGTCCGGCACACCCCCGACCGACCCGCCCACCAGCCAGTCCCCGCCCCCGTCGGACCCATCCTCCACCCCGGCCGACCCGACCCCGTCCGACTCCGCGACCCCGTCACCGACCCCTTCCGGCGCCGATACGCCGACCCCGCCCGGAAGCCAGGGGTGACGTCGGGGCGGGGACGGGTGCCCGCGAGCCCGGTCGCGGTGCGGTGCCGGTCCGCGGTGCCATTTCAGCCGACCGGGACGCGGGTGGGCGAAGGGGGGCGGGGGGGAGCTACGGCGCCGGGTCCGCCGGGTGCGGAGCCACCAGCGGCAGCTGCGACGCCAGGCGCTGTTCGCACAGCTCGACCAGGCGGTCGTAGCCGGCCTTGCCCATGAGCTCGGTCAGCTCGGCCCGGTAGGAGACGTACACCGGCTCGCCCGCGCCGTGTGCGGAGGTCGCCGACGTGCACCACCAGTGCAGGTCGTGGCCGCCCGGACCCCAGCCCCGGCGGTCGTACTCGCCGATGGACACCTGCAGCACGCGCGTGTCGTCCGGCCGGTCGATCCAGTCGTAGGTCCGCCGGATCGGCAGCTGCCAGCACACGTCCGGCTTGGTCTCCAGCGGCTCCCGGCCCTCCTTCAGGGCCAGGATGTGCAGCGAGCAGCCCATGCCGCCGGCGAACCCGGGCCGGTTCTGGAAGATGCAGGACCCCTGGAAGGGCCGCGTCTGCCGGTCCCCGTCCTCGTCCTCGGAGACCCAGCCGTTCCGCTTGCCCTCGTCGTGGTGCTGCCAGATGTCCGGGGTGAGCCGGGACACATGCTCGGCGACCCGCTTCTCGTCGTCCTCGTCGGAGAAGTGGGCGCCCAGCGAGCAGCACCCGTCGTCCGCGCGGCCCGCCTGGATGCCCTGGCAGCCGCTGCCGAAGATGCAGTTCCAGCGAGAGGTCAGCCAGGTCAGATCGCAGCGGAAGACCTGCTCGTCGTCCGCCGGATCAGGGAACTCCACCCAGGCGCGCGCGAAGTCGAGCCCCTTCTCGTCGCTCACCTTCGAACCCTTGGATGATGTGGCGCCCTTGCGAACCTTGTTCGCTTTTTCCGTTTTACTGGAGTTCGCCTTTTTCGTCTTTGGCACCCGTCCAGGGTAAGTGGCCCGGGCCCGCTCCGGGGACCGAGGACGGACGTTCTGGCAGTAGCGTTCCGTCCATGAGACTCGGTGTCCTGGACGTGGGTTCGAACACGGTGCATCTGCTGGTGGTGGACGCCCACCCCGGCGCGCGCCCGCTGCCCGCGCATTCGCACAAGGTCGAACTTCGGCTCGCCCAGCTCCTCGACCACAGCGGTGCCATAGGCGACGAAGGCATCGACAAGCTGATCGCCGTTGTACGGGACGCGCTCCAGGCCGCCGAGGACAAGGGCGTGGAGGACCTGCTGCCGTTCGCCACGTCCGCCGTACGGGAGGCGAGCAACGCCGACGACGTCCTCGCGCGCGTGGAGGCCGAGACCGGTGTACGGCTCCAGGTGCTCAGCGGCGAGGAGGAGGCCCGGCTCACCTTCCTCGCGGTCCGCCGCTGGTTCGGCTGGTCCGCCGGAAACCTGCTGGTCCTGGACATCGGCGGCGGCTCCCTGGAGATCGCCTACGGCATGGACGAGGAGCCGGACACCGCCGTCTCCCTCCCACTCGGCGCCGGCCGCCTCACCGCCGGCTGGCTGCCCGGCGACCCGCCCGACCCGGAGGACGTCCGCGCGCTGCGCCGTCACGTCCGCGCGCAGATCGCCCGGACGGTCGGTGAGTTCATCCGCTCCGGTGCCCCCGACCACGTGGTCGCCACGTCCAAGACCTTCAAACAGCTGGCCCGCATCGCCGGCGCCGCCCGCAGCGCCGAGGGGCTCTACGTCCAGCGCGAACTCAAGCGTGAGTCCCTGGAGGCCTGGGTCCCGCGGCTGGCGGGCATGACCACGGAACAGCGCTCCGAACTCCCCGGAGTCTCGGAGGGCAGGGCGGCCCAGCTCCTGGCGGGAGCGTTGGTGGCCGAGGGCGCGATGGACCTCTTCGGCGTGGAGAGCCTGGAGATATGCCCCTGGGCGCTGCGCGAGGGCGTGATCCTGCGGCGCCTCGATCACATGGGATCCGATTAGCCGCCCAAAGGCGCGGGGCTGTGTCGACATGCGGCTCGCCGCGTGGGCGCGGCACGTCACAGACGACCCGCAACCGCCCGCATGGCAAAGCTCACAACGGCGCATAGGTGCCCGACACCCTCCCTGCTCGACCCCGTAAGGTGACGGACGTGGCTGAACCAAGGGACGTGCGCGTCGCCCTGTCGACGGCCTCCGTGTATCCGGAGTCGACGGCGACGGCCT
Source organism: Streptomyces sp. NPDC006314 (assembly GCF_040613075.1). Classification (NCBI taxonomy): domain Bacteria; kingdom Bacillati; phylum Actinomycetota; class Actinomycetes; order Kitasatosporales; family Streptomycetaceae; genus Streptomyces; species Streptomyces sp. NPDC006314. The sequence goes on from NZ_JBEXRL010000019.1 coordinate 138,225, forward strand.
TCGAGATCGCCGCGCGCCTCGGCTACGACGGCGTCGAGGTCATGGTGTGGACCGACCCCGTCAGCCAGGACATCGAGGCGCTGCGCCGCCTGTCGGACTATCACGGCATCCCGATCCTGGCCGTCCACGCCCCCTGCCTGCTGATCACCCAGCGGGTCTGGTCCACCGACCCCTGGGTCAAGCTCCAGCGGGCCCGGACGGCCGCGGAGAGGCTGGGCGCCTCCACCGTCGTCGTGCACCCGCCCTTCCGCTGGCAGCGGCAGTATGCCCGGGACTTCGTCGACGGGATCTGGCGGATGGCGAACGAGACGGACGTACGGTTCGCCGTCGAGAACATGTACCCCTGGCGGTACCGCGACCGCGAGATGCTCGCCTACGCTCCGGACTGGGACGTCACCCAGCACGACTACCGCCACTTCACGATCGATCTCAGCCACGCGGCGACGGCCCGCACCGACGCCCTGGACATGGTCTACCGCATGGGCGACCGCCTCGGCCACGTCCACCTCGCCGACGGCCGGGGCTCGGCCAAGGACGAGCACCTCGTGCCCGGCCGCGGCACCCAGCCCTGCGCCGAGCTGCTGGAGCGCCTCGCGCTCACCGGGTTCGAGGGCCATGTCGTCATCGAGGTCAACACCCGGCGGGCGATGTCCGGTGCCGAACGTGAGGCGGACCTCGCCGAGGCCCTGGAATTCACGCGCAAGCACCTGGCCTCGGCGGTACGGGTGCCTCGGCGATGAGCGAGCCCCCGCTCCCGGCGGCGAAGGAGACCGGGGCGCGTCGCCGCGGTCGCCCCCCGCGCACCGAGTCCGCCGACACCCGCGACCGCATCCTCACCGCGGCCCGCGAGGAGTTCTCCGAACGCGGGTACGAGAAGACGTCCGTGCGCGGGATCGCCAAGGCGGCCGGCGTGGACTCGGCGCTCGTCCACCACTACTTCGGCACCAAGGAGCAGGTCTTCGAGGCGGCCATCGAGGTGGCCTTCGCCCCCGCGCTGGACGCCTCGGGCACCTTGGCCGACGGCCCGCCGGACGGCGTGGGGGAGCGGCTGACCCGCTTCTTCTTCGGCGTCTGGGACGACCCCACGACACGCACGCCGCTCCTCGCGATCCTCCGGTCCGCCGTCACCAACGAGACCGCCGCCGCCGTCTTCCGCCGCCTCGTCGCCGGCCAGCTGCTGCGCCGCATCGCCGCCCAGCTGGACCTGCCGGACGCGGAGCTGCGCGCAGAGCTGGCGGCAGCGCAGCTGGTGGGAACGGCGATGATGCGCTACGTGATCAAGCTGGAGCCGCTGGCGTCCGCGGACCTGGAGCAGGTCATCGCGCGCGTCGCTCCCGTCGCACAGGGGCATCTGACAAACCCCTGAGCACAGCGATCCGTGGAACACGCGTCCCGCATTCCGGACAGCCGTGTCCACGGTTTGGAGTGGCGGCGTAGGCTCGGAGGAAGTCAGAACTCTGGCAGATGGTCTTCTGGCAGATGGTCTTCGAAGGAGCGAGCGACGATGCCTGAGCTGAGGTCCCGCACAGTCACCCACGGCCGCAACATGGCGGGCGCCCGCGCCCTTATGCGCGCCTCCGGTGTACCCGGTGCGGACATCGGCCGGAAGCCGGTCATCGCGGTCGCGAACTCCTTCACCGAGTTCGTGCCGGGCCACACCCACCTGCAGCCGGTCGGCCGGATCGTCAGCGAGGCGATCAAGGAGGCGGGCGGCATCCCGCGCGAGTTCAACACGATCGCCGTCGACGACGGCATCGCGATGGGCCACGGCGGCATGCTGTACTCCCTGCCCTCCCGCGACCTGATCGCGGACTCGGTGGAGTACATGGTCGAGGCGCACTGCGCCGACGCCCTGGTCTGCATCTCCAACTGCGACAAGATCACGCCGGGCATGCTGATGGCCGCCCTGCGCCTGAACATCCCCACGGTCTTCGTCTCCGGCGGCCCCATGGAGTCCGGCCGGGCCACCCTGGTCGACGGCACGGTCCGCACGCTCGACCTGGTCGACGCGATCTCCGACGCCGTGAACGACAAGATCTCGGACGAGGACATCCTCCGCATCGAGGAGAACGCCTGTCCGACCTGCGGCTCGTGTTCCGGCATGTTCACCGCCAACTCGATGAACTGCCTGACCGAGGCGATCGGCCTCTCCCTGCCCGGCAACGGCTCGGTCCTCGCCACCCACACCGCGCGCAAGCAGCTCTACGTCGACGCCGCCCGCACGGTCATGGACCTCACCCGCCGCTACTACGAGCAGGACGACGACACGGTCCTCCCGCTCAACATCGCCACCTTCCAGGCGTTCGAGAACGCCATGGCCCTGGACATCGCGATGGGCGGCTCCACCAACACGATCCTGCACCTGCTGGCCGCGGCCCAGGAAGCGGGCGTCCCCTTCGGCCTGGAGCAGATCGACGCCGTCTCCCGCCGCGTCCCCTGCCTCGCCAAGGTCGCGCCCAACGTCGCGAAGGACCGCACGTACTACATGGAGGACGTGCACCGCGCCGGCGGCATCCCGGCCCTGCTCGGTGAACTGCACCGCGCCGGCCTCCTCAACGAGGACGTCCACGCCGTCCACAGCCCCTCCCTGGCGGACTGGCTGAAGACCTGGGACGTCCGCGGCGGCTCCCCGTCCCCCGAGGCCGTGGAGCTGTGGCACGCGGCCCCCGGCTGCGTCCGCTCCGCCGAGGCCTTCTCCCAGTCCGAGCGCTGGGAGGCCCTGGACGACGACGCCGAGAACGGCTGCATCCGCTCCGCCGAGCACGCCTACTCCAAGGACGGCGGCCTCGCGGTCCTCAGGGGCAATCTGGCGGTCGACGGCTGCGTCGTGAAGACGGCCGGCGTCGACGAGTCGATCTGGACCTTCGAGGGCCCGGCGGTGGTCTGCGAGTCCCAGGAGGAGGCCGTCCAGCGGATCCTCACCCAGGAGGTCAAGGACGGCGACGTCGTCGTCATCCGCTACGAGGGCCCCAAGGGCGGCCCCGGCATGCAGGAGATGCTGTATCCGACCTCGTACCTGAAGGGCCGCGGCCTCGGCAAGACCTGCGCGCTGATCACCGACGGCCGCTTCTCCGGCGGCACGTCGGGCCTGTCGATCGGCCACGCCTCCCCCGAGGCGGCCTCCGGCGGCACCATCGCCCTGGTCCAGGACGGCGACCGCATCCGCATCGACATCCCGGCCCGCACCATCGAGCTGCTCGTCGACGAGGCGGAACTCGCGCGACGCGAGCAGGCCCTGAACGGCGCCTACGCCCCGAAGAACCGCGACCGCAAGGTCTCCGCCGCCCTCCGGGCCTACGCGGCGATGGCGACCAGCGCGGACAAGGGCGCGGTGCGCGATGTGAGCAGGCTGGGCTGACCCGGCACCCGCGACGGGGGCCGCTCCCACCGGGCGCGGCCCTTCGCCGTCTCACCAGCCCGAGGGATCCCGCCCGTCCAGGGCGAAGACGGTGCCGTCGGGGGCGGTGGCATAGACGCGGGCGCCCACGACCAGTGGAGACGGCAGCGTGCCGGCGACCTCTCCCGAGCTCGGGCCGAGCCGTGGCGGTGTCTGCCCGAGCAGACGTCCGTCACGGGCGTCCACGGCGAGCAGGCGCCCGTCGGGCGCGCTGAAGTAGACGTACTCCGTGGTGACGACGGGCGCCGAGCCCCGGCTCACGGCCGTTTCGAGGTGCCAGAGCCGCTTTCCGGTGCTCAGGTCGACGGCGTCCAGCGAGCCACCGGCTGCCAGCAGGTAGATCACGTCTCCGCGCACGGTGGCCTGCGGAGTGGTGAGCGGAACGGGCAGCGTGATGCGGCGCGTTTCCTTCGTGCCGGGCGAGTAGCGGATCACCGCGTCCGTGACCGCGGAGGCGTTGTCGTCGGACAGCAGGATCAGCGAACCGTCCTGGCTGCCGACGGGGCGCAGTGCGCCCCGCAACCGGGCCTCCCAGCGTGCGGTTCCGGTGTGCGCGTCCAGCGCGGTGACCAGCGTGTACGCCCCGTTCGCGGAGGTGGTGGCCGCGTGGACCAGCGGGTCGCCGGCGTAGGTGGTCAGGGTCGGGGTGCCGCGGCCGGGCAGCCGCCGGTGCCACTTCTCCTCCCCCGACTTCCCGTCCACCGCGGTCACCGTTCCGTCCGCGCCGGTGACAAGGAGCATGTCGTCGGCGATCCGCATACCCGTGTTGCCGGGCACGGTCCGCTGCCAGCGGGGCTTTCCGGACGCCGGATCGAGGGCCACCATCCGGCCGCCCCCGTTCGTAGGCAGCAACAGCAGTCCGCCGGCCAGTGCGGGCGTGCCGTTCGTGTGTTCCCCGGCGACCGCACGCCGCCACAGCGGCGTGCCGTCCGCCGGGTCGAGGGCGTAGGCCGACCCGGACCGAAGGCACAGCAACCGCCCGGCGCCGTTCGCGCATTGCGGCATTCCGGCGCCCCGGCCCGCCGGCTTCGCCCGCCACGCGGTGAAGCCGGGCGCACCGGTACGGGCGCCGGTCTCCTCCACCGCCGCGCCCCCCTCACCCCGCGGCCACAGCAGCGCCGCGAGCACACCGCCTGCGACCAGGGCGGCGGACGCGACGGCGAAGAGGGTCCGCGAGGCCGGGCGGCCGAGGAACGACCGCCGGGAGGAACGGTCCGGCGACTCCGGCACGACCTCCGCGGGGGCGGGCTCCCGCTGCCCCTCGGCGTCACCGGTCTGCTGCGCCGGTATGAAGGTCTGCGTGTCGTACGAGGCCGCCACGGAGCGCAGCTCCCGCATCAACTCGTCCGGAGTCGGGCGCCGTTCGGGCTCCTTGGCGAGACAGCGCCCGACCAGCGGTGCGAGACTCGCCGGCACGTCCGCCAGATCGGGTTCGTCGTGCACCACCTGATACGCGACCACGTACGGGCTGTCGGAGTCGAACGGCCCCCGCCCGGTCGCCGCGTGCACCATCACGGACCCGAGCGCGAAGATGTCCGCGGCCGGCCCCACCTCCCGCGGCCGCCGGAACTGCTCGGGCGCCATGAAAGGCGGCGTCCCGATCAACTTCCCGGTCTCAGTGCGCAGTTCACTGTCCTTCGGCCGGGAGATGCCGAAGTCGATGACCTTCGGCCCGTCCTCGGCGAGCAGGACGTTGCTCGGCTTGAGATCCCGGTGCACGACCCCGACCCGATGGATGTCGCGCAGCGCCTCGGCGAGCCCGGCCATCAGCCGCCGCAGCTGCTCTGGAGCCATGGGCCCCTTCCGCTTCACATGGTCGGAAAGGGTCGGCCCCGGGATGAACAGCGTGGCCATCCAGGGCCGTTCGGCCTCCGGATCGGCGTCGACGACCGACGCGGTGAAGGCGCCGCTCACCCTTCGGGCAGCGGCCACCTCCTGCCGGAACCGGCCTCTGAACTCGGAATCCCTGGCGAACTCGGCATGCACGACCTTCACCGCGAGCCTCATCCCCGAGGTGCTGCGGGCGAGGTGGACGACGCCCATGCCTCCCGACCCCAGACACGACTCCAGGCGGTAGTGACCGGCGTACTCGGGAAGTTCCGCTTCCGCGCCCGTCCCGGTGCTGCGCTGTGGCGCCATGGACCCCCCCGTGCTCATCGTCCGCGCGCGACGCACGGAGCCTAGTCGATGACTCGTACGACACAGAGGCGGCTTGCTAGCCTCCGCGAAGCGAGTCGGGCACAGGTGTTCCGTGACTCGCCTCGAGAAATCGACGGTCCCCATGACGGCCGTGGGGTCCAGGGGGAGAGGTCTCATGTCTGTCGACCGTTCGGAAGCAGCCACCGGCTCCGGTGAGCAGGAGTCCCTCACGGTGGAGGCGGCCGTGCGCACGTTCGCGGTGGCCCCGGGCGTCCGCCTGAACGTCCGCAACGGACCCGGCACCAACTACGGCATCGTCCGGGTCCTTCCCGAGGGCACCCGCGTCCCGATCTTCTGCCAGGCACCCGGCACGACGGTCACGGGCCCCTACGGCACCACGAAGATCTGGGACAACATCGACAACGGCGAGTACGTCTCCGACGCCTACGTCCAGACGGGCAGCGACGGTTACGTCGCCTCACGCTGCGCCGTCTGACGCCCCCGCTGCGCCTGACCCGATCGGGAGCCCGCCTCCGCCCGGCGCCATAATCGTCCCGTGAGCGACGAAACCGGCACCCCGGGCACCCCGGCGGGCTCCCCAGGCGGCGCGGCCCTGAGCAGCGGCAGCGGCCCCCGCCCGGAGCCCCTGCGCTTCTTCGGCACCTCCTGGGTGAACCACGACAACGGCTACGCGGCCCGCCGCGCCGGCGTCGCCGTCGGCTCCCTCGCCGCGGCCGCCGTCTCCTGCCTGGTGCTGCGCTTCGCCTACGACGGCATCCAGATCGCCGACACCGGCTCCTTCGTGACCGTGCTGATCGTCGCCATGTTCGCCATCTGCAGCGCACTCGCCTTTCGCAACACCTGGGAGGGGTTCGGCAAGCGGCACGACCCCCAGCGTCAGGCCTCCCTGCGCGGCCTGCTCGCCATCGGCTTCGTCGGCTCCGTGCTCGCCTACTTCTTCCGCTCCCTCACCGAGGCCCCGGGCGAGAGGCTGCACCGCGAGGAGTACGAGAAGGCCCGCGAGGAACACGAACGCCGCACCACCCGCCGTACCGGCAACCCCTCGAAGAAGAAGCGGCGCCGGTAGGACAGCAAGCCCCGGCGGCAGAAGAGGCAGGGGCGGACCCGGCGAATCCCCGCCTGGTACCCGCGGCCCGCGCCCGTACCCGCAGGCGCAGTCGGCCACAAGTCGCTGTCCTTTCCCGCCGCATCCGACCAGCATGGCCGCATGACCACCGCGCAGCCGCACGCCGCCCACGCTCTCCGCGCCCGCTCGTTCGATTCCGCCGCCGCCCAGTACGCCGCTAACCGCCCGTCCTACCCGGCCGCCCTCTTCGACGCCGTCGAGGAAACGGCCGGCCGGTCCCTGTCCGGGGCCAAGGTCGTGGACGTCGGCGCCGGTACCGGCATCGCCACCGCCCTCCTGCACGCCCGCGGCGCCGACGTCCTCGCGGTCGAACCCGGCGACGGCATGGCCGCCGAGTTCCGCCGCGGCCTGCCCCACATCCCGATCGTCCGGGGCGACGGCAACGCCCTTCCCGTCGCCGACGCCCAGGCCGACTTCCTCACCTACGCGCAGGCCTGGCACTGGACCGACCCGGCCCACTCGGTGCCGGAGGCGCTGCGGGTGCTGCGGCCGGGCGGCGCGCTGGCGCTGTGGTGGAACACCCACGCCCTCGACGTCGACTGGAGCGCCGAGGCAGCCGATCGCGCCGCCCGCTTCCTCGGGGTGGACCTCGCCGCCGAGAAGCGCGAGGCCGGTGAGCGCACGGACCGGGCCGACCCGAGCGGCCGTCTCGACTTCACCCGCCGCGAGGTCCGGTGGAGCCGCCGCGTCCCGATCGACACCCACCTCGCCAACATCGGCAGTCACTCCGTCTTCCTCGTCACGCCCGAGGAACGCAGGACCGCCTTCTTGGACGAGGAGCGCGGCCACCTGTCGAAGGTCTTCCCGGACGGCATGGTCGAGGAGACGTACGACGTGCTGCTGCTCGTCGCCACCAAGCCCTGACCTCGGCTTCTCTCGCCCGGGGAGCGGCGGTCGGGCTCCCGCCCGGCTGCCGCTCCGGCATGCGCCCCGCCCCTGGGGCCGCACTCACCCATGCGGCCCACCCCCGCCCCGGCCGCCAGGCCCCGCCCGCCAGGGACAAGCGGCCCGCCCCCTTGACGACCCCGACCGGCCGGGCAGATTATTCATCACATGATGAATTATGCGCCGGACCCACCCCACCCGGCCTCCGCCCCCGCCGTCCACGCCGAAGACCTCACCGTCGTCCGTGGCCCCCGTACCGTCCTGCACCACCTCCGCTTCACCGTCCCCCGCGGCCAGATCACCGGCCTGCTGGGCCCCTCCGGCTGCGGCAAATCGACCCTCATGCGCTCCATCGTCGGCACCCAGGCCAAGGTCACCGGCACCCTGGACGTCCTCGGCCACCCGGCCGGCCACCCCGCCCTCCGCAGCCGCGTCGGCTACGTCACCCAGGCCCCATCCGTCTACGACGACCTGACCGTCCGCCAGAACCTCGAGTACTTCGCCGCGATCCTCGACCCCGGCCGCGCCGCCGCCGAACGCCGCTGCCAGCACGTCACCCGGGCCATCGCCGACGTCGACCTCACCCACCACGCCGACGTCCTCGCCGGCAACCTCTCCGGCGGACAGCGGAGCCGCGTCTCCCTGGCCGTCGCCCTTCTCGGCACCCCCGAACTCCTCGTCCTGGACGAGCCCACCGTCGGCCTCGACCCGGTCCTGCGCCGAGACCTGTGGAGCCTCTTCCACGACCTCGCCGCCACCCGCGGCACCACCCTCCTCGTCTCCTCCCATGTCATGGACGAGGCCGAGCGCTGCCACCGCCTCCTCCTCATGCGCGAGGGCGAGATCCTCGCCGACGACACCCCGGACGCCCTGCGCACCCGCACCGGCACCGACACGGTCGAGGCCGCCTTCCTGCACCTCGTCGACCAGGCCGTCACGGCGGGCCGCACCAAGGAGAGCACCCGATGAGCCCGACCGCCCCCGCGCACACCGCCGCACCCACCAGCGCCTTCAGCGCCGCCCGTACCACCGCCACGGCCGCCCGGGTCCTGCGCCAGCTCCGCCACGACCCGCGCACCATCGCGCTGATGATCCTCATCCCGTGCCTGATGCTGGTCCTGCTGCGCTACGTCTTCGACGCCAGCCCCCGCACCTTCGACAACATCGGCGCCTCCCTGCTCGGGATCTTCCCGCTGATCACGATGTTCCTGGTCACCTCCATCGCCACCCTGCGCGAACGCACCTCCGGCACCCTGGAACGCCTCCTCGCCATGCCCCTCGGCAAAGCCGACGTCATCGCCGGCTACGCCCTCGCCTTCGGTACCCTCGCCATCGTCCAGTCGGCCCTCGCCACCGGCCTCGCGGTGTGGCCGCTGGGCCTCGACGTCACCGGCTCCCCCTGGCTGCTCCTGCTCGTCGCCCTCCTCGACGCGCTGCTCGGCACGGCCCTCGGTCTCTTCGTCTCGGCCTTCGCGGCCTCGGAATTCCAGGCGGTCCAGTTCATGCCCGCGGTGATCTTTCCCCAGCTCCTCCTCTGCGGCCTGTTCACTCCCCGCTCCGACATGCACCCCGCCCTGGAGGCCATCTCCGACGCCCTGCCGATGTCGTACGCCGTGGACGGCATGAACCAGGTCCTGCACCACACCGACATGACCGCGACCTTCGTCCGCGACATCCTGATCGTGGCCGGCTGCGCACTGCTCGTCCTGGGACTGGGCGCGGCCACCCTCAGGCGCCGCACGGCATAGGCACACCCGGCGGTGTCCCGCCTGCCGGACAACCACCCCCCACCCGCCAGGGCCGGTGCGAGGATTACCCCATGAGCCAGAAAGTCGCAGTCCTCGGCACCGGCAAGATCGGCGAAGCCCTGCTCAGCGGAATGATCCGGGCCGGCTGGGCCCCCGCCGACCTCCTGGTCACCGCCCGCCGCGCGGAACGCGCCGAAGAACTCCGCACCCGCCACGGAGTCACCCCGGTCAGCAACACCGAGGCCGTCAAGACCGCCGACACCCTGATCCTCACGGTCAAGCCGCAGGACATGGGCACCCTCCTGGACGAACTCGCCCCGCACATCCCGGCCGACCGCCTGGTCATCAGCGGAGCCGCCGGTATCCCCACCTCATTCTTCGAGGAGCGCCTGGCGCCAGGCACCCCGGTCGTCCGTGTCATGACCAACACCCCCGCCCTCGTCGACGAGGCGATGTCGGTCATCTCCGCCGGCAGCCACGCCACCGCCGAGCACCTCGCCCACGCCGAGGAGATCTTCGGCGCCGTCGGCAAGACGCTCCGGGTCCCCGAGAGCCAGCAGGACGCCTGCACCGCGCTGTCCGGCTCCGGCCCGGCGTACTTCTTCTACCTGGTCGAGGCCATGACCGACGCCGGCATCCTGCTCGGCCTGCCCCGCGACAAGGCCCACGACCTCATCGTCCAGTCCGCGATCGGCGCCGCCGTGATGCTCCGCGACAGCGGGGAGCACCCCGTCAAGCTCCGTGAGAACGTCACCTCCCCGGCGGGCACGACCATCAACGCCATCCGCGAGCTGGAGAACCACGGCGTGCGAGCCGCCCTCATCGCCGCCCTTGAAGCCGCCCGCGACCGCAGCCGCGAACTCGCCTCCGGCAAGAAGGACTGAGGCAGGCCGCGAGAAGGGTCCGAGCAAGCCGGCAGGGCCGAAAGGCCGGACCGGTGGCGGGGGGTCGGCCTTTCGGCACCGGACCGGCCGACCGTCCCCGCGCACCGGGAGCCCCAGGTCCCTAGCCGCCGGCCGCGCTCAGCGCCGTCTCGAACACCGGTGGCAGCAGCCCGATCGCCCGATACGCGGCATCGACGGTCGGCCGGGCCATGGCCCGGGCCTTCTCCGCACCGTCCCGCAGCACCCCCTCCACATGGGCGGGATCCGCGCACAGCTCCCTGTGCCTGGCCTGCACGGGCTTGAGGACCTCCACCACGGCCTCCGCGGTGTCCTTCTTCAAGGCGCCGTACGACTCGTACACACCGGCCAGGGCCTCCGGGTTCCCGCCCGTGCACGCCGCGAGGAGCTCCAGCAGATTGGCCACTCCCGGCCGCGTCTCCCGGTCGTACTCGACATCCCGCCCGCTGTCGGTCACGGCCCGCATGACCTTCTTGCGCACCACGTCCGGCTCGTCGAGCAGATAGACGATCCCCGGCCCCGAGTCGTCGGACTTCCCCATCTTCGATGTCGGGTCCTGCAGATTCATCACCCGCGCCGCCACCCCGGGACGGGTCGCCCTCGGTACCACGAACGTGTGTCCATACCGCTGGTTGAACCGCACCGCCAGGTCCCGCGCCAACTCCACGTGCTGCACCTGGTCGTCGCCGACCGGCACCTCGTCCGTGCTGTACGCCAGGATGTCCGCCGCCATCAGCGCCGGATACGTCAGCAGCGACAGCCGTACGCTCCCGCCGCGCTCCCGCTCCCGCGCGGACTTCTCCTTGTACTGGATCATCCGCCGCATCTCGCCGTCGGTCGCCACGCACTCCAGCAGGTACGACAGTCTCGTGTGCTCGTCGACATGGCTCTGCAGGTACACGGTGCACACCTCGGGGTCGAGCCCGGCCGCCAGCAGCAGCGTCGCCGCCTGCCGACTGAGCCTGCGCACCCGAGCCGGATCGTGGTCCACGGTCAGCGCGTGCAGATCAACGATGCAGAACAGCGAGTCCGCCCGGTGCTGGTCCACCTCGGCCCAGCGCCGCATGGCGCCCAGGTAGTTCCCCAGGGTCACGTGCCCGGTCGGCTTGATCCCGCTGAAGATCCGCGTCATCTCCACTCCACCTCCTGATCGGGACCGCCGCTCCTGCGGCCGGCCCCCGGAGCCCCGGAGGAGATACGAGAACGGCCGCCGAAGCGGCGGCCGTTGAGTGCATACGTGAGTACGGCCGCCGTCAGGCGGCCCACCAACGCTGGGTGCACGTATGCGTAGTCACGTCCCCCAGCGTACGCCTCAGCGGCGGCCTCGGGGCGAGAGTTGACACGCCCCGGGCCGCTACGTAGTGTTCTCCGAGTTGTCCGACGTGAGCGCCGACTCCGGTCGGTCCCCGGACAGCCATTCCGCAAGCACCACCCACTCATCGACGCTCCGGCGCCGACTGCATTGGCGCGCGTATTTGCGAAATGAGGAATCCGTGTTCGAAAGGACGCATGTCCCCGATTAGCTCGGGAGCACGGAATCCGCTAAAGTCTCACCCGTCGGAACGGCCCAAGGGCCGGGAAGGCAAAACCCCCTGACTGGGAGTCAGACGCCGAAAGGATCTGATAGAGTCGGAACCGCCGGAAAGGAAA
>NZ_JBEXRL010000020.1:0-147832 GCF_040613075.1 Streptomyces sp. NPDC006314
GCGCAGCGTCTCGCGCGCGATGGCCTCACGGTAGGTGTCGTACGGCAGAGGATGCCACCCCCCAATCGGGGAATTTTCAACAGAACCAGCCGCCTCCACACAGCGGCCGCCCACCACTTCGAACAAGAAACTCATGCGTCGCATCTCCTCATACTCCTCATTTCTCGCTCTCACCGTCCTGCTGCTGGCCGGATGCAGCGGACACGAATCCGCCCCGGCCGCACCGCCCACTCACCAGCCCCTGCCAGTTCCGGCGGTTCCCGTACAGCACAGGCCCCCGGCCCCGGACCCCGTCGGTTCGGACACAGTGCTGCCCCGCGTTTCGGGGCAGTTCGGCCACAAAGCCGAGATCACCATCCCGAAGAAGAAGCCGACCGGCAGATTCGTCGTCACCCCCGCGCATGAAGGAAAGGGGCGAAAGACGGAGAACGGCGATGTCGTGATCGTCAATTACACAGCGAAGACCTGGAAGAACGGGACTTCGCTACCCAGTACATACGCCAAGGCCGCAGGACCCAAGGTCTTCCCCGTCGGCCGCAACGCGGTGATACCCGCACTCGAACGGTCCGTTCTCGGGCAGCGGGCGGGATCTCGCGTCGTGGTGGTGGCACCGCCGGAGGCCGCCTACGGGGCGACCGGCAACGCCCGGCTCGGCGTCTCGGCCACCGACACAGTGGTGTTCGCCGTCGACATCGTGAAGATCGTCCCCGCCCGATCGTCCGCCGAGGGACACCAAACGCAGGTCCCGGACGGCCTTCCCCGCGTCGGGGCCAGGCCCGGGCCCGCGCCCATCACCGTGCCCGACACCGCGGCACCAAAGCATCTGGTCGACGAGACGCTCGTCCGCGGCTCCGGGGCGACCGTGAAGGCCGGGCAGTCAATCGTGATCCAGTACTCCGGCGCCGTCTGGGAAACGAACCGGGGCAAGGACCAGGCGACGCTCTTCGACTCGTCCTGGGCGGCCCACAGCCCGACGACGGTGGTCCTCGGCCGTGGCAATGTCATCGAAGGCTGGGACCGCGCGCTCGTCGGCACACGAGTGGGCAGCAGGGTCCTGCTGGTCGTCCCGCCCGGCCTGGGCTACGGATCGAGTGACCGCAGGGGCGTTCCGGCCCGGTCGACCCTGATCTACGTGGTCGACGTCCTGGCAGCAGCCTGAGCCCCGGGGCCGCCGCACCTCACCCGCGGCCTCGACGCCATCGGCACGGTCCAGCGTGCCGTGCTGGAGTCCGTGGCCGCCGCCACGGCGTAGTCGGTGATTCGCCAACGGGCCGTCTGCCTGGACACGGCGAGGTGTCGTTGTCAGGGGCGCAGCAGTGTCTTGATGGCACGCCGTTCGTCCATGGCCTTGTAGCCCTGCGCTGCTTGGTCGAGAGGGAGGGTGAGGTCGAAGACGCGGCCGGGGTTGATGTGCCGGTCATGACGCGGTCGATGAGGTCGGGCAGGAAGCGGCGCAGTGGCGCGGGGCCTCCTTGCACGGCGACGTGGGAGTAGAACAGTGCCGCGCCCTCGATCTGGGCACCGTGGGGGACGCCGGTGATGCCGACGCCGCCGCCGGGGCGGGTGCAGTTCAGGGCCTGATGGGTGCCCTGCTGGGTGCCGACGCATTCCAGAACCCGGTCGGCGTCGATGCCGTCGGTCATGTCCTTGATGCGGGCCACGCCTTCGTCGCCGCGTTCAGTAACGAAGGCGGTGGCGCCGAACTCCAGGGGATGGTCCTCGACTCCGCTCACGTGCGGGCTAAGACGTCGGAGATGATGCGTGTGCTCCCGCGACGGGGGTTTCCGCCTTCCTTGGTGGCTGCGAACGGGTACTCGTCGCAGTCCTTGCCCCGGGGTGCGTGAATCCGGCCGCACATAGCGTTGCGGTGCTTGTTGATGGTCCGCTCGTTGGTGATGCGGTGCAGCGGCGTGGAGGCGCCGGGGTGCCCCGTAATGGCCCGCTGGGCGTCAGCGATGTGCGCGGCGGACTCCTTCACCTCGGGGTCGGTGTGGGAGAGGCTGAAGGTGGGGGCGAAGCCGGGGAAGACGCAGCCCGGATTCTTCACGCGCCTGCGGTTGCCCCGCGACCAGAAGGTGTCGTCGCAGCGGAACTTGGCGGACTTGTAGCTGATCTCCCCGGCTGAGTAGCCGGGCTTGGTGAAGGTGAAGCGGTAGGAGGCCGGGGTGCTCAACGCCTTCTTCTTCTTGACCGTGGCTGCGTACTTGACGGAACCCTTGCGGACGGGTCCCAGGGCGGATCAGGTGCTGCGCGCCGGAGGCCTGGTGGCCCTGCCCACCGAAACCGTCTACGGTCTGGGCGCCAACGCCGAAAACCCCGCCGCCGTCTCCCGCATCTTCCAGCTAAAGGGGCGCCCGCCCTCCCACCCGCTGATCGTCCACATCGGCGGCGCGGAGCACCTGGATGACTGGGTCCAGGACGTGCCCGCGACCGCGCGACTGCTGGCCCAAGACTTTTGGCCCGGGCCGCTGACGCTGGTCCTCGAGCGCGGTCGCCGGGTGCCTCTCGAAGCGACCGGTGGCCTGGAGACGGTGGCCGTGCGCGTGCCCGACCGCCCCGTGGCCCTCGCGCTGCTGTCGGCCTTCGGTCGCGGTGTCACCGCCCCGTCCGCCAACCGGTTCGGCTCGGTCAGCCCAACCACCGCGGACCACGTACGTGCCGAGCTTGGTGGGGCCGTCGACTTCGTCCTGGACGGCGGCCCGTGCGAGGTCGGCGTTGAGTCGGCCATCGTCGACGCCACGGGCGACATCCCGAGCATCCTCCGGCCCGGCGGGGTGACCCGCGAGGACATCGAAGCGGTGCTGGGGTGCCCGATCGCGGTCCCTTCGACGAGCCACGTGCGGGTGCCGGGACAGCATCCGTCGCACTACGCCCCCCGGGCGCGGGTCGTCCTCGTTGAGCCCGAGAAGGTCGTCGACGAAGCAGAGCTCGCACAGGAGCTGGGGCACCAGGTCGGCGTCTTCCTCCCCCCTTCCTTCGCCGATCCCCCGGTGAAGGCGCACGCCGTGGTGGCAGTCCCCGCTTCGACGGCTACCTACGCGCGCCGCCTGTACGGGTTCCTGCGCGATCTCGACCAGCGAGGCTGCGACCTCATCATCGCGTCCCTGCCGGTGGAGGAGGGGCTTGGACTGGCGATCGTCAACCGGCTCCGCCGCGCCGCCGGGCCCCGACCGACAGCGTGACCAGCACCCGCGCCTCACTGCTCACGGACGCGGGTGCCGGACGGATTCAGCTGGGTGCTCTTCGGCCTGGCAGGCCGGGCACAGCTCGTGCCGCCCGTCGTCGGTGATGATCGTGCCCCATCCCCGGCACAGCTCGCAGTCCGCGGCCCGCGCTGGGTCGGCGCGGGGGACAGTGCTGGGCGTGTGGTCGGCTCCATGAGCCATCGGGGCCCCCTCCGTGGAGGATCGGCTGGGAAGACCGGTCGGGCCTTCATCCACTTATATGGGGCCCTTCCGGCCGGGGCAAGCACGCCGGGACGGCTGCGGCCGGGGCGGTCAGGACGAGGTGGGGACCGCCGTATCAAGGCCGCGAGCGGCGACGAGCTGGGCGCTGCCGTCAGCCAGTCGGTAGGACAGCCCCACCACGCCGAGACGGCCGGCGGCCACCCGCTCGGCCAGGACGCGGGAGCGTTCGAGCAGCAGGTCCACGGTGTGCTCGATGTGCTCGGCCAGGATCTCCTCGGCCGTCTCCCGTCCGGCGGCGCGGGCTGCCAGCACGCTCGGGGTCACCCGTTCGACCACGTCACGGACGAAGCCGCCCGGCGTCTGCCCGTTCTCCAGGGCGGAGCAGGCCGCGGCGACGGCGCCGCACGAGTCGTGGCCGAGGACGACGACCAGGGGCGCGTTGAGAACGCTCACGCCGAACTCGATGGATCCGAGCACTTCCGTACCGGCGACATGCCCGGCGGTGCGCACCACGAACAGGTCGCCCAGGCCGCGGTCGAAGATGATCTCGGCGGCCAGCCGGGAGTCGGAGCACCCGAACAGCACGGCGAAGGGCTGCTGGGACGGAGCGATCTCGGCGCGGCGGGTGGCGTCCTGATTCGGGTGCTCGGTGGCGCCTGAGACGAAGCGCTCGTTGCCGGCCATGAGCAGCTCGAAGGCGTCGCGGGGCGTCGGGGTGTGAATTTCGGTCATGGCTCGCAGCCTACGAGGCGGCACCGGCCCTCGCACCGCCTGACCCCCGCCGTGTTCGGGCGCCGCTGCCGGGCGTGGCGCGGACCGAGTTGCTACGGCGGCCGGGTGCGACGGCTTGGGCACGGAAGTGCGCCAGGGCGCTGTAGCTCGACTGCAGACGAGCGCCAGCGTGTCAGACCTCACCGTCGTGCCGGGTGAAGAGTTCCCGCCGCCCATCTCCGGCGTGAGGTCGGGCGGGCGGCGAACAAGGTGTTGCTGGGCCAGTTGCCCCAGGCGTGGGAACTCGGCAGCGAGCTCATCGGCGCGCTGCAGGGCGTGCGGCTGTGCGGCAGCGTGCACGTCATCGCCACCGCGGAGACCCTCGTGGCCGCGACCGGCGACCTGGACTTGAACGAGAAGAGCGCCGACCGTTTCCAACAGCAGGCCGATGCTGTGGTGGCCGCCCGGAATGCGTTCCTGGACGTCTGCCGGGAAGACCTCGCCTGCACCGCCCGCTGGTGGCAGATACGGCGGCGGATCAAGGAGCGCCGCTTCCTGCGTGAGCAGGCCGGCCGCTGAGGTGCCTGGGAGGGTGAATCGCCTTCGCCTTCCAGCAGGCGCTTGCCTCTCGGTGGGTCACCGCTACCGCCGACCGCACCACGCATGATCCCGGCCAGCCCGGTGTCCGGCTGCGCTGCTACCTGGACCTGCGACAGGACAGCACTCCGGACACAAAGCCGATGACGGGGGCCCTAGCAGTTGCTGATCAGCTGCGCACGGCCGGAGCCGAGCTGAAGAGTCCCGGAGCAGGGCGTTTTCTCGCGATAGGCGGCTCCTTGGATGCGGGCCGCGGAGCGCGTCAGCAGCTCGACCACCTGATCGTGGTCAGTGTCGGAGCGGGCGTCCCAGATGAGCCTGTCGGGGCGTGTGGGGTGGCCGGTGACCCAGGCAGGACTGAGGTCGAAGCGGTACCACAGTGGCATGGAGCGCATCAGGAGTGCGCTGCGCAGCGGTGTGCTGGCGGTGTACGCCCAGCACGCATGGTGCGCGGCTTCGTCGTCGGTGAGACCGTTGTGCCGCCACAGCGGTGAGCGCCCGTCTTTCTGATGCCAGCCGGTTTCCTGCCGGAAGACCATGCGGGCGATATCCATGCCGTGCCAGCGCTGCGCGTCCACGAGGTCGACGCGCCCCCCTGTGGGGAGGTGCATCAGGCGCACCCGCCGGCAGGTGATGTCGATCAGTCGGAGGCCGGGGATGCCGCACACGCCGTGGTCTTCGTGGAGGAAGGGCAGGATGCGGCTGGCGACGCGGCAGGCGGTGTTGGTGTGGATCTCCAGATGATCGGGCTGGTGGCAGATGGCGTTCAGGTAGCCGCTGATGCTGGCCATCGCGCTCTTCCGCGGCTGTTCCAGGGGGTGCGGGTGCTCATGGTTGCTCATCAGGCACTCGAAGAGGAGGGCCTGGAAGGCCAGTTGCCCGCGATCGGTAGGGTCCAAGGTGGGACGGACGCCCTTCTCCTGGAGTCGTCCCAGGTACAGAAGGCGCGCGAGTTCCTTGCTGATCCGCTTGTCGGTCGTGTGCGGCATGAGATTCCTGCTCCAGCTGCCCCCGGGCGGCAGCCGTGGAGGAAGGCACGCACGGACACCGAGAAACGCATATTGCGGGACCGGGCATCCCACCCTTGAGACATCTGCGACTCCGCCCGGGCGGATCGCTCGCCTCCAGACCGTCCCTGGCCTGTTAAGTCGGACAGTAGCCGACCACGCGCGGCAGACCACGCGACGCGCCGGGCCATACGCGGCACCACGGCCTCCAGCGGCACGACGCGTGGTTCGTCATCGCACGGTGGAAGGGATCCGGTGTGACGTGGACGCTACCGGAGCCGATGCTGAGCACGCCCGGACTCACGCCCGATCTGCAGCCGGGCTGGGCGGCCGAGCCGAAGTGGGACGGGTTCCGGGCCCTGGTCTCCGTCGACGGGGGCGGGGTGGTGCTGCGCTCCAGGCGCGGCACCGAGATGCTGCAGGCGTTCCCGGAGATCGGAGCCGGGGCCGCGCAACTTCCGGACGCAACCGCTCTCGACGGCGAGTTGGTCGTATGGGACGCCGCGGGCCGGCTCGCGTTCGAGTGACTGCAAAACCGGCTTGCCCGGCGCGGTGCCGGGGCGGACCGGGCGGCGCAGGAGTGGCCGGCTCACTTCATGGCATTCGATCTGCTCAGCTTGTCCGGGACCGTGACGACCGGGTCGGGATGGAGGGGGTGGTCTTCAAGCGGCTCACCGATGCCTACAAACCGTCGGTGAGAGGCTGGCAGAAGTACAAGGCCCGCGAGACGAGTGAGGCGATCGTCGGCGCGGTCACCGGCTCCCTGACCCATCCGCGGACGCTGCTGCTCGGCAGGTACGACACCGAAGACCGCTTTCCCTACGTCGGCCGCACCACAACCCTCGCCCGAGCGGCAGGCGCTGCGGTCGCCGGCCTGCTCGCTGCGGGACAGCGCGGGCATCCGTGGACGGGCTGGTCGTTCAGCGCCGAGTGGGGCAGCCGGGAGCAGCTGGATGTCACGTTGGTGGAGCCCGAGCTGGTGGTGGAAGTCGGCGTCGATGTCGCCCGTGATGCCTCCGGCCGGTGGCGCCATCCCGCGCGCTGGCATCGCGCCCGCCCCGACACTTCGCCGGCCGAAGGTGCGCTGCTGCAATGACGTCATCGATCGCGCAGAGTTGTATAGGGAAGTGGCGCGCCGGTACGGCAATCCGCCCGCCCCCGGGCGGCGCCCGCAAATGGATGCTCACCAGGCAGGCGCGTGGGCTCTGCTCGACACCGCGATGAAGACGTATGACCCAACCAACACCAAAGGGCTGGTCCGGGCGGCGGCGGAGGCCCACCGGCAGTACACCGCACCAGGCGCCCTGATGACCGCTGGCTTCCTGCACTTCATCTTCCAGGAGCTCGCTCCCAACAAGCAGTTGGAAGTCGACCTGGGCCTTCCCCCGCGGGTGGAAGGGCCGCCCGTGTCGTGGAGTGCGTGCGGGCAGGACTGGGCGACAAGGACTTCTCACGGCTGATCGAGGGCATCAGCGACATCCTGACCGACCTGGCCGACGAGGCCGAATCGGGCAGCGTGAGGTGACTCCGGCGCTCTCTCGCGTCGCTGCGTCCGGCACCGGCGCCCGCCTGAGCCTGTACAGCGCTTCAACGGGCCCGGTCCATCACGGCCAGCTACCGGATCCGATTGGACGCCATACCGATACTTGTACTTGTACCCTTCTGCGCCGCCCCGCGTACGGGCCTGGACGCCTGCCGCCTCCCGGGCCAGGCTGTCGAGATGAACGACGCGAACGACTCCGGCTCGGACGACCGCAGGATCGACAACGTCTCCCTCTACATGGAGACGCTCAAGGCCCGCATGGACCCCGAGCAGTACGACGTCCTGGCCAAGGCCGTGCACGAGGCAGCGCAGCTGATAGCCGAGGGCCATCAGGCCGGCCCTGTCGGTGACGCATCACAGTTCACCGATGAGGTGCAGCGGGAGTACGCGACGGTCCTGACCGGCCGCATGGACCACCGACTCGTGGAGATGCCCGGCCCCGACGGCAGCCTCGGCTTCGCCATCGTGGAAGCCTCCGCCGCCGACGACCCGGCGAAACCGCAGGAGCTGCGCGAAAAGCACCGTCGCTTCGTCACCGAGCAGCAGGCCCTCTACAACGAGCTGGACGGCATCGCCCGCGCCAGCGGCCTGAGCGCCGAAGACTGACCATGCGCCGCACGGCTCACCCCCGCACCGCGCCCCCACGCGGCCGGGACGCTGGGACCGTCCTCCCCGCACGCTGGCATCGCCCGCAGCCGGACCTCTCCCCCGCCGATGTTCCCCGCCTGGCGCCGCCGCGCTGACGGCGCCGCGGCGCGGCGGCCCGGCCGAGGCCCAATCGGCTGAGCGCGCCCAGGTCCCCGGCCGCGGCCGCGCCGCCCCTCCCTCCCGTCCCTTACTCCTTGACTCCAGCCAAGGGACATGGGCAGAGCGGCCACAACGGGGATGCCAGCGGGCCGACCACGGCGAAACCACGTGGTGAGCTGCACGGACGCGAGGGCGCTCCTGCGGGGTGCGCAACAGTAGGCGCAACATCCGGCGCAACCGATATGCGCAACCCCCGTCGCAACCTCGTGCTCCTGGTCGTCCGGGGCGTCCCGGTCACGCGGCCCGGACGGCTCGCCGGGCTCGGGTGGTCTGCCGGAGCTCGGAGCGCGCCGCCGGCACCGAGGGGACGGTCTCCCAGTAGGGGTGCCACCACAGCCGTACGGACAGGAGCAGCAGGCGGCGGCGCAGGGCGGTGGTGTCGCGGGGGCGGGGTGCGGCGAGCGCGTCGTAGGTGGCGTGCCAGGCGGCTTGCGTCTGCAGCAGGTCGTCAGGGAAGTCGGTCACGTCCATACCGACATTAGATCGCTTGTTCGAATTCAGTGTCACTTCAGATACGCCCCGGCCGGCCGCCGTGGTCGGGGTCGCGCTGGGCATGGTCGCGCCTGTGGTGGCCCCCACCATGGTGGTGCGGCCCGACCGGGGGCGGCACGCGGGTGGGTGATTTTCCTTCGCGCGTGCGGGCGCAGTTCTAGCGGTGCGCGTCCAACTTCTCTATCTCCGGGGGGTATTGACTTATATTTGCATGATCTGTCATTGTCTGTCCCCCCGCTTCCGGCCAACGAGCGAGAGTTGATCTCATGCGACGAACCGAGTACGAAACGCCGGCCAGGCCGCCAAGCGCCTGAAGGTGCCCGCAGCCGCCTTCCGGTGGGCCCGCCACACCGGCCTCATCCCCGCCCCCGACGTGTCGTCGTCCCGGTGGTCCCGGGCCGCGGTGGAGGCGATGGACGCCGACGCCATCCGGGCCGCGATGCCCTCCCCGCCGATCTCCGGCGGCGCGCCGGCGGACCGGATCGCCGTACGCGCTCGGCACCCCGAACCCGACCGCGTACGGCGAGCGAGCGAACGTGACGGCGTTCGTCGTGCGGCGCTTCGTCGACCGCGGCCTCCTGGCCGACCTCAGTGCGAACCCGGACGGGACGCTGCACCACCCCAACCAGGCCGCGGAGGTCTGCCGTCGCGAGGACCTGGCGGACCTGGTCGCCGCCGACACCCCGCTCGAACCCGAGCAGGCCGCCGCCCGGCTTGGGGTGCGACGTCCGCAGGCAACTGCGCGCGGCGGTTCAAGATGACGGGATGAGGCGGCATGCCGGACGTCAAGCACTTCGACCCGGACGCGACCCTGGACACGGTGGTGCGCCTGTTCTGGCGGCAGGGGGTGGCCGCCACCGGGATCCAGGACATCGTCAACGCCACCGGGCTCAACCGCTCGAGCCTGTACGCGACCTACGGCGGCAAGCAGGAGCTGTACGTGGCTGCCCTGGAGCGATACGTCGAGGACAGGTCGCGTCCCGTTCTCGGACGTCTGATGTCGGACGAGCGTGGATTGGCCGCCGTGGAGGAGTTCTTCGAGAGCCTGATCGCGATGTGCTGCACCGGCGAGTACGCGGGCTGGGGCTGCATGGTCTGCAACGCCCATGCAGGTGCCGAGAACCGCGAGGCGGAGGTACGCGCCGTTCTGGACCGCCAGCACCACCGCCTGCGTGACGCCCTGCACGATGCCCTGTCCACGGCGAAGGCTCAGGGGCAGCTCGGGTCGGGGGCGGATCCGGAGTCGGCCGCTGAGGTCCTGGCCCTTCTCGCGCTCGGTGTGAATCTGCGTTCCCGCGCCGGCACCGATCAGGAGCAGTTGCTCGCGACAGTGCGCCCTCGGCACGCTCACCGCGCCCTGAGTGCGGCGGTGCCCCGGGCGCGCATTGCGCTGCGGGGCACCATGAGGGGTTCTGGCCGGTCAGGCGCGGGCGAGGGCGGCGGCACCGAAGGACACGTCGAACCGGTCGCACCAGATGCTGACGCTGGGGTACTTCGACCAGTCGACGTCCGCGGGCAGCGAGTAGTTCTGGTCGCCCTTGTTGCCCTTGAGCTTGGCGAGGTTGACGTACTTGCCGTCGTCGAAGACCCCCCAGCCGGCCTTTCCTTCCTTGACCCGTGCGTCGCTCAGCCAGACGCGCAGGTCGGGGCCGTTGCTCGCGTCGAGCCCTTCCAGGCGCAGGATGTGGGTGCCGTCCGCGAGGCGGATGACCTTCACGGTGCCGGTGGTCGTGTGCTCGTGGCTGAGAAGGTGCCCTGCGCGACCGTGGCCGGGCCGGCGGGCGGGGCGGCAGCCGAGGCTGCCGGGCTCGGGTCCGTCGTCGCAGTCCCCGCAGGCGGTGCCGTGGCCGGGACGCTAGCGGAGGGCAGCGCCTCATGGACCGTCTCGTCCCCACAGGCCCACGGCTTGAACCACACCAACCCGGCCGCCACGATCGCCACGGCGGCGGCCGCGAGGCCCGCCCACACGCCTCTTCCGGCCCCGTTCCACCGGCACTCCCCTTTTCCTTCTCGTCGTCACCGTCTGACCGTCATCCAACGCGGCCTGGCGCCGGGACAGAAGACCATGCTGATGACGAAAGGCTTACCGCCCCGGGCCAGCGTCAGGGAGGTTCGTCGTAAAGACATGGTTCCGCGATCTTGTCTCCGAGGGTGAGGCCGTACTTGGCGTCCCAGGGGGACACGGATGCCGAGCCAGACAGTCACGGCGGCGGTCACCGCCGTGGCACGCGGGCGGTGACGGGCCCGAACCGCCGCGCGTTTCGCCCCGTGAGCCGCGCTGCCCAGACCGCCGGAAGGACCTGGGCACCCGGTCGCCTCGGCCGTGACCAATGACCGGATCTGACAGAACCTAGTCATTGCGGACACGGCCGGTCGGCGGAAGGATCGCGGTATGCCCGAACCGCGCACCGTCGTCATCGCCGCGTTCCCCGGGGTCGAGTTGCTGGAGGTGACCGGCCCCGCGGAGGTCTTCTCCGTCGCCTCCCGCCTGGTAAGCGACGCCCCCGCCTACCGGATCGAGGTCGCCGCCGCGCAGGCCGGCCCGCTGCCGACCGCCGCCGGGATCAGCCTGGTCGCCGAGCGGTCGCTGGCGGAGGTGAGCCCGGGCGTCGACACCCTGCTGGTGGCCGGCGCCATGGACAGCGCTGGCGGCCGGTATCAGGCCGTCGTCGACCCTGAGGTCGTCGGATGGCTGACCACGGCGGCTCCGGCCGCACGGCGCGTCGGCGGCGTGTGCGCCGGCGTCCACCTGCTTGCCGAGGCCGGACTCCTCACCGGCCTGCCCGCCACCACCCACTGGCTCACCGCCGACCAACTGGCCGCCCAGCACCCGGATATCGCGGTCGACCCGGAGCCGATCTTCATCCGCGCAGGGCGGATCTGGACCTGCGCGGGCGTGACCGCCGCCCTGGACCTCGCCCTCGCCATGGTGGCCGAGGACCACGGACCGGCGATCGCCCTCGACGCCGCCCGCGCCATGGTCATGTACGTCAAACGGCCCGGCGGGCAGGCCCAGTTCAGCGTGCCGCTCTCTCTCCAGGCGAGCGCCGATGACCGCATCGACGAACTTTGCCGCTGGATCGACGACAATCTCGCCGAGCGGATCTCGGTCGAGGCCATGGCCGTCCGCCTGAACCTGAGCGTGCGCCACTTCGCCCGGGTCTTCCGCGACTGCACCGGCCGTACCCCGGCCGACTACCTGGAGGCGGTCCGGGTGGAGGCGGCCCGCCGCCTCCTGGAGGAGTCCGCACGCAGCCTGCCCGACGTCGCGGCCGCCAGCGGACTCGGGTCGGTCGAGACCCTGCACCGGGCCTTCCGCCGCCGCCTGGGCGCCACCCCGGCCGAGTACCGACGCCGGTTTCGGCCCCACGCAACCGCCCGCTGACCGCAGCTGCGGTTGCCCGTCCGCGCAACCCAATTCATGAAGGAGCGCCCCCGTTGTCCCGTACCAAGGTCGTCCGGATCCCCGTCCTGGGCCGGCGAGCCGTCAACGCCTACCTTCTGCTCGGCCGCCACCCGGTCATCGTCGACGCCGGAACCCCCGGCAGCGGCCGACGCATCACCGAACAGGTCACCGCCCACGGCGTCGACCCGCAGGACGTCCGCCTCGTCGTCGTCACCCACGGCCACATCGACCACTTCGGCTCCGCCGCCGAGCTGCGCCGCCTCACCGGCGCGCCGATCGCCGCGCACGCCGCCGACCTGGGCCCCTACCGCACCGGCCGGGTCCGCGAACCGTACCTGCCCACCGGCCCGATGGGACGGCTCATGGCCCGCAACCCGAAACTCCACGAACAGGCCGAGCCCTTCGAACCCGACCTCGTCGTCCGGGGCGCGACCGGCCTCGCGGACTTCGGTGTCGACGCCCGCATCATCCCCACCCCCGGCCACACCGCCGGCTCCATCGCCGTCCTCACCGACAACGGTGACCTGGTGGCGGGCGACCTCATCGCCAACTCCTTCATGGGCCTGATCGAGGGCCGCCCCGCCAACCCGCCCTTCCACGACGACCCGCTCGCCAACCTCGCCAGCCTCCGCGCCATGCTCGACCTCAAGCCCACCCGGCTCCACGTTGGCCACGGCACGCCCCTCGACTGGTCCCGGGCGGACCGCTGGGCGACGGCGGAACAGCGCAGGCTCGCTCGCCGAGCAGCCCGAGGGAAGCTACGGGTCAGGGCCCAGGAGCCGGACGGGGAACTGGCCGGAGCCGACGAGTGAGCCTCGCCCGGACCCAAGACCCGTGCTGTACACGGCTATCTCCCCATCGTGTTGTCCGTCGGCATCGGCGGGCAGTGCCCGGGCGTGAGCACCCCCTTCGCGCCCGACCCGTTAGACCCTCCTGGTCGCTGAACCCGCGCACCGAACCGACATCTGGACGCCCTCACCGTGGCCGGGTGCCGACGGATCTTTCGCCGACAAGAAGTCAGGCAAGGACGACCTCCGCTGCGAACTGAAGGCGTGCCACGCCTTCCTTGCCGCCGGCGACATCCTGGTCGTCCCCGCGCTCGCGCGCTCGACCGCCAGGGCCGTTCCCTGAGCTGCGGCGGCGCGAGATCGGCTTCTGCTCGCTGCACGAGCGCTTGGACACCACCACGCCCGGCGGCCGGCTCGCCTTCCACGTCTTCGCCGCGATCATTCGGGAGCTGATCGTCTCCGGCTCCCGCAAGGGCCTGGACACTGCCCGCGGCCGGGCCGGCGGCCGGGTTGACCGCTACCGCCGAAATCCGGGCCGACCAGGCCCGGAGGCGACTCGTGCTGGGCGGTGGAACTCGTCACGGATCCGCTGCGCCTCGGGCCTGGTCGTGCATCCCAGGGCGTGGTCCTTGATCAACCCCATGGCTTGCATGAACGCGAACACCGTGGTCGGCCCGACGAACTTCCAGCCCTGCTTCCTCAGGTCCTTCGACAGTGCGACCGAGGCCGGGGAGGTCGACATGGTCTGGGGCTCGGCCAGGTCGCCTGCGTGGGGTTCGTAGCGCCACACGAACGCCGCCAGCGACCCCTCCCGCTCGACCAGTTCCTCGGCCCGGCGGGCGTTGCTGATCACCGCCTCGATCTTGCCGCGATGCCGAACGATGCCCGCGTCGCCCAACAGGCGCTCGACGTTGCGCTGGTCGAACCGGGCGACAGCGGGGATCTCGAATCCCGCGAAGGCGGCGCGGAAGTTCTCCCGCTTGGCCAGGATCGTGCGATGGCGCCGATGACCCGCAACCGCGCCGAGGCGGACGGGTGGCATGAGCTCTCCGCCATCGACATGCGATGGAGATGTAGGTAGGGGACAGCCCCCGTTAGCCGATAGCCCCGACCGCCGCATCGTGCGGTAACCGTACATATTCCGTACGGAGGTCGGGCGGCGGGCTTACGCTCTCGCTCGCCTCACGGGCCGCACTTGGCAGAGCTCCTACCGCGCAGGCGCTGGGCCTATGGCGTCCCTGAGATCGCTGCGCGAACGTTGCGAGTGCCCGGCGCCGGACCAGAAGGACGGGTGTTGGTGCCTCATCACCGAATGCTCTGTCGCCTGGGGTCCGTGAGTGAGCCCACACCTCCGAAGCAGCCGCTGACCAGCACGCACGCGGAAACCCTCACTGTCTCTCACCCACTGTCACGAAACCGAGAAATCGCACCTGATCAAGCTTCGGTGAGACAGGACACCTCCCTGGCCCCCTCCTTGCACTGGTGTCCGCTGCCAACCAAGCGAGTCGTTTGACAGCGAACCTAGTCCTGCGAGGTGACGTACTGGGCGGAAAGGGCCGGCCTTCCGCCTGCCTGACTCTCCCGGCCGCCTCGCCGTCGCCGCGAGCGCGCCGTACGAGTGATCGATGGGTTGCTGTGCTACGAGCGGGCGGGTGCGTGCGTCATCTCGTGCCGTGCTCCTGTGGCCACTGGCCGGTGATCTTACCGTCGGGTGTCAGGGTGAACCGGGTTCCGTCCATCACCGTCGTGGCACTGGCTCGCGTGCCGTACGCCTTCATGGTGAAGTCCTCCGCTTTGCCCATGTGCACGTACGCTTCAGCGGCGTCGCTCCAGGAGTTGACTCGCACCTGCACTCCCCAGTGGTTCACTTGCGACTTCTCCCGCCACGGCCCCCAGCTGCTCTGCGGCAGCAGCCCTGTGCCACGGCCCGAGAACACGTACCAGCTCGCGAGGCCAAGCAGGATCACAGCGGCGACGAGCGCAGACGCTGTCGACCGGCGACGGATGCGGGAGGAGAGAGCCACTTGATGGGTCCCTTCGTGGTTCGGGGCGGGCTTCGCCGCAGTCCAAGACGGTCCCCGCCCGCCCCGCGTTCCTGACCGCCGGGATCAACCGGCTGAACCCCTCACCTGTCCAGGTCAGACTGCTGCGCCGTCAGGCCGACCTGGAGGACACGCCGGCCGCGCTACTGAGGGCGCTTGTCGACATCGGACCGGACCGCGCGAACGAGTATCGGGCCCGCGCCGAGGTAAGCCGTGTACTCGAGGTGCTGGGTGGCCGTACCGGTCGGGGTGGATCTTGCGGTCAAAAGCGCCGTTCCCATGACAGCGGAACACGGCAAGGTGTACCGGCCCCATGACAGCAGCGGCGGCACCAGACCCCGCCCTACGTCAGTGACTCCCCACGCTCAACACCCCACCAGCAGCGAGACCACCCTGGCCTGACATGCCGTCACTGACACCCACCCACTGACGCGGCCGACCCACGCTTGGACACGAGGTGCGGGAGATGCCCGACGATCGCCGCGCGGTCCCGCGCTGCATAGGCGCGCATCAGGTCGAGGGCCCGCCACGCGGCCACGCTCATCCGAGGGCGGTGAGGTCCTGCGAGCCCTTCATTGCTTGTCCGTGCGATCGGGGGCGGCATCCGCCGGGGGCGTTGGGCGGGGCACGGCGGCTGCCGGGTCCAGTTCGATGCGCTTGTCCGTGTTCAGGCGGACGGTGCCGTACGGGTTGCGTTGGACCAGACAGCGCGGTGAAGCCGCGCCGGTCCTCGTCGCTCAATTCCTCGGCCCGGTCCGGTCGGCCGGGACCCGCTGAAGAGCAGGGTGCTAAGCGTCTCCGGTCAGTTGTGCGTCGGTGCCGGTCGCCGTCGGCATCAGGTCGCCGGTGCAGCAGTGCACCCGGTGCCGCGGGCAGCGGCGTGCCTCCACCGAGCGGGTGCCTTCCGGCGTGCCGGGCGGTTGCCTGCCGCCGCCCGGCGCGCGGGCCTTCTAGCCTCGGCGGCATGCTGGGGCTTCCTGCTCACGTCCGCGCCTGTCTGTTCGACCTCGACGGGGTGCTCACTCAGACCGCGAAAGTGCACGCGGCCGCCTGGAAGGAGATGTTCGACGGCTATCTCCGTGAGCGTGCCACGCGTGAGGGGACCGCGTTCGTGCCCTTCGACGCGGTCGACGACTACGACGAGTATGTGGACGGACGCCCCCGCGAGGACGGGGTCCGTACGTTCCTCGCCGCACGCGGGGTGCACCTGGCGGAGGGGTCGCCGGACGACCCGCCGGAGGCGGAGACCGTGAACGGGCTGGGTCACCGGAAGAACCTGCTGGTGCTGCGGCGCATCCGCGAGGACGGCGTCGAACCGTACGAGGGCTCGGTCCGCTTCGTGCACGCGGCGCGGGAAGCCGGTCTGCGGTGCGCGGTGGTGTCGTCCAGCGCGAACTGCCGGGACGTCTTGGTGGCGGCCGGGATCGAGGACCTGTTCGACGAGCGGATCGACGGGGTGGTGGCGCGCGAGCGCCGTCTGCGCGGCAAGCCCGCCCCGGACACCTACCTCGAGGCGGCCCGCGCCCTGGGCGCGGAGCCGGACGAGGGCGCGGTGTTCGAGGACGCCCTGGCCGGTGTCGAGGCGGGCCGGGCGGGCCGGTTCGGCATGGTCGTGGGGGTCGACCGAGTGGGCCAGGCGGAGCAGCTGCGGGCGCACGGGGCGGATGTGGTGGTCCGGGACCTGGCCGAACTCCTGGAGTCCCGGTGATCACTCATCCCAGCTTCACGGTCGAACCGTGGTGCCTGCGGGAGACCGAGCTGAATCTCGACGTGCTGGCCCAGAGCGAATCGGTGTTCGCGCTGTCCAACGGGCACGTCGGGTGGCGCGGGAACCTCGACGAGGGGGAGCCGCACGGACTGCCCGGCGCGTATCTCAACGGCGTCTACGAGCGTCATCCGCTGCCTTACGCGGAAGCGGGGTACGGATATCCCGAGTCCGGCCAGACGATGATCAACATCACCGACGGCAAGATCATCCGCCTGCTCGTCGACGACCACCCGTGCGATCTGCGCTACGGCCGGCTGCTGTCGCACGAGCGGGTCCTGGACTTCCGCTCCGGGGTGCTCGGCCGTAAGGCCGAGTGGACGACGCCCGGCGGTCGCACGGTCCGGATCTCCTCGCGCCGGCTGGTGTCCTTCACCCAGCGAGCGGTGGCCGCGATCGTGTACGAGGTGGAGCCGGTCGACGGGCCGACCTCGGTGGCCGTCCAGTCCGAGCTGGTCGCCAACGAGCAGCTGCCCCGGTTCGAGGGGGACCCGCGCGTCGCCGCTGCGACCGAGTCACCGTTGGTGCCCGAGGAGCACTTCGCGCAGGACACCCGGCTGCGGCTCGTGCACCGCACCGCCCGCAGCGGGCTGCGGGTGGCGGCCGCGGCCGACCATCTCGTCGAGGGGCCCGGGAGCACACGCTGGACGGCGCAGAGCGAGCCGGACGTCAGCCGTCTGACGGTGACCGCGGACCTGGAGCCCGGTCAGCCGCTGCGGCTGGTCAAGTTCGTGGCCTACGGTTGGTCGGGGGAGCGTTCGCTGCCGGCCGTGCACGACCAGGTCGACGGAGCGGTGGCGGCCGCCGTCAGCACCGGCTGGGACGGGCTGGTCGCCGCTCAGCGGTCGTACCTGGACCGCTTCTGGGCCGGGGCGGACGTCGAGGTGGAGGGCGACGCGCAGATCCAGCAGGCGGTGCGGTTCGCTCTCTTCCATGTGCTGCAGGCGGCTGCCCGCGGCGAGAACCGGGCGATTCCCGCGAAGGGCCTGACCGGAACGGGGTACGACGGGCACTCCTTCTGGGACACCGAGTCCTACGTGCTGCCGGTCCTGACGTTCACCGCGCCGGAGGCCGTGGCGTCGGCACTGAGATGGCGGCACCGGACCCTGCCGGCGGCGCGGGAACGCGCGCGCCAACTAGGGCTGTCAGGGGCCACGTTCCCCTGGCGGACCATCGACGGCGCGGAGTGCTCGGCCTACTGGCCCGCCGGGACGGCCGCCTTCCACGTCAACGCCGACATCGCCACGGCCGTCGTACGATACGTGACGGTGACCGGAGACGCGGAGTTCGAACGCGTCGAAGGGCTCGATCTCCTCGTGCACACCGCCCGGCTGTGGCGTTCCCTCGGGCATCACGATGCCGAAGGCGTCTTCCACATCGACGGGGCCACCGGCCCGGACGAGTACAGCGCCTTCGCCCGGGACAACCTGTACACCAATCTGATGGCCCGGCAGAACCTGCTCGCCGCCGCGGACGCGGCCACACGGCATCCGGACCGGGCCGCGGAGTTCGGCGTCGACGAGGAGGAGGCCGCGGTGTGGCGGGATGCCGCGGTCCGCATGGCGCTGCCGTACAACGAGTCCCTCGGCGTGCACGAACAGGCGGCCGGCTTCACAACCCTCCAACGCTGGGACTTCGAGGCGACCCCGCCCGAGAACTACCCGCTGCTGCTGCACCACCCCTACTTCGACCTGTACCGCAAGCAGGTGGTGAAGCAGGCCGACCTGGTGCTGGCGATGATGGAGTGCCCAGACGCCTTCACCGAGGAGCAGAAGGCGCGCAACTTCGCCTACTACGAGGCGCTGACCGTCCGCGACTCCTCCCTGTCGGCATCCTGCCAGGCGGTGCTCGCCGCCGAGACCGGGCACCTGCGGCTGGCCTACGCCTACCTCGGCGAGGCCGCGCTGATGGACCTGGACGACCTGGAGCACAACACCCGTGACGGGCTGCACATCGCCTCCCTCGCCGGGACCTGGATCGCCCTGGTCGCCGGGTTCGGGGGCATGCGCCGGTACGTCGGCGAGGAGGGGAAGCCGGACCGGCTGGGCTTCGCGCCGCTCCTGCCGGAAGCGCTGTCCCGGGTGGCGTTCACCGTGCTGGTACGCGGGCGCAGGGTGAAGGTGGACATCGGCGAGTCCCGCACGCGATACCAGCTGGTGGAAGGCGAGCCGATGGTCGTGCTGCACCACAAGGAACCCATGACGCTCGTCCCCGGCGAACCGGTGGACCGCCCGACGCCTGCGGCACCCGCCCGCCCGGAGCCGCAACAGCCACCGGGGCGCCGCCCGATCGGCCTGACCACTGGAGAGCAGTCCCGGGCGGGGGCCGAGTAACGCCACGACAGGGCCGGGCACAGCGCGCCCGGGACGGACACCAGTGGACCACCTGCCCGTGGAGGGCGTCAGCGGGTGCCCTGGGCGCGGTGCAGCCGGTCGGGCGCGCCCGCCGACTGGGCGCCCTTCTCGCAGTTCAGCAGTGTGGCGGAGCGGTCGGTGGGGTGACTGGTGACCGCCTCCAGAGTGACGGTGGTTCCGCGCACGCCCCGCAGTTCGAGGACTTCGGTGCAGCCCACCTCTCGGCGGGTGACAGCCTCCGTGACGTTGCTGACCCGCTTGCCGGCGAGCTCGCCGACAGCGGCGGTGTGCAGGGTCAGGGTGCCCCTGAACGAGGTGGTACGAGGCGCGAGTTACCCGTCCGCCCGGGGGTCGCCGGGCCCGCTCCCGGTCCAGACGCCCGTCCACTTCCGCGGGGGCGTCTGTACTGTCGCCGAGGGCGAGGGTGAGAAGGTCCCGCCGTCCCTGGCCTTGGTTCCCGCCCGGTGGTCACCACCGTCGAACGGGTGCAGGTACGCGACCAGGGCCGCGGCGATGGCACCGGCGACAGCCGCGGCGATCCATCGGGGGCGCGACGCGCGTGACCTGGACCGCCCGGTACCCGTGGCCCCGGGCGGCACGTTCCCGGGACCGGGCACGCTCGGGCCGGGCGGCGGGGCCGCCCGAACACACCGGCAACGCAGCGATACGCCAGGGGCGGAGCGGTGGTCGCCGCCACGGGCGGTGGGGTGGTGGGGCCGGCAGGCGGCGGTGGGGGTGCCGTGACCCGAGAACCGATGACGCCGCCGCTGCGGGTGTGCCGCGAGTCGTCGGCCGCCCGGGCGATACCGAAGTCGATGAGCACAGGCCGTTCGGCTTGGCATCCCGGTGCGCCAGCGAACAGGCGTGCACGGCCGCGAGCGCGGCGGCCAGTTCACCGGCCAGCGCACGCACCCCGGCCGGCGGCAGTGGACCGTGCGCCGCGACCCATTCCGCCAGCGACGGAGCGCCGACGTACTCGATCGCAAGCCACTGGAGACGGGAGCCGGGCGGGCTGTCATCGGCGACGCAGACGGTGAACGGCGAGCGGACCAGGGCACGGTTGCGTATCTCCCGGGCGAACCGCGCCTCGAAGTCGGGTTTGGACGTCAGGTCCGTCCGGACGACCTTCAGTGCCAGTGGCCAGCCCGCCGGTGTCCGGGACAGATAGACCTGGCCCATGCCCTCGGCTCCCAGGCGGGCCAGGAGCGGATATCCGCCCAGAGCAGCCGGGTCCGTCGCCTCCACCGGTTCCATGTACCCCGCCCCCGGGCCGAGCAGCACCCAAGTCCGGGGAAGGAGGGGAGCGATGATCCGTGGCAGGTGGTTGTGCGCCCGTCCGCCGCGCCGCCATGCGCGGCGGGTGCGGCGGGCGCGGCGGGTGAACAGGAGCTTCCCGGGTGTTGGTCCCCCGCACCTCTCCGGCGCCAGCGCCAGCGCGTCCCGACCGGTGTGGGCGTGGGCGTCGTTCAGGCGCGGGAGCAACCTCGCCCCGCGGCCGTCGAGGTTGGCGGGCGGGGGCGACGCCACCGGGCCTCCTCTACGGTTCCTCGGGCTGCCCCTCGCCCTCGCCGAGAGGTCCTGGCGCCGGTCTTCACCGACCTGCTCGACGACGAGCAGGACCTCGGGGCCCTCGGCCGGTTGTGGCGCCCAAGGTCGACGCGGAGAGGAACACCGGAGCGGGAACCGGCGGCCGGCCCGGCCAGGTCACCCCGGTAGTTCCCCGGCGCGGTCACCGGGGCCGCGCCGCCCGCCGGTGTCACCCCTGCTCCCGCAGACCCCAGGGAGAGCCGTACTCGGTGAGCAGGTCCAGGAAGGGGCGGGGCGGGAAGGCCTCGGGGCCGAGGACGCCGCTCCCCGTCCAGACGCCCGTGGCGAGCAGTTCCAGGGCGACGACGGGGTTGACGGCCGTTTGCCAGACCACGGCCTGCGAGCCGTACTCGCGCATGGACCACTGGTTGTCGACCACGTGGTAGAGGTATACCTCGCGCGGCGCGCCGTCCTTCGTTCCCTTCACCCAGGTGCCCGCACAGGTCTTCCCCGTCATCCGGTCGCCGAGGCCGGCCGGGTCGGGCAGGCAGGCGGCTACGACGTCGCGCGGGGCCACCCTGACGGGCCCGTCGTCGCCCGGGACGGTGACCTTGGCCGTGGAGTCGAGACCCAGTTGGTGCAGGGTCTTCAGTTTGGCGATGAAGTCGTCGCCCAGGCCGTACTTGAACGTCACCCGGCGGGCGTCCACCCAGCGGGGGATCAGCAGCACCTCCTCGTGTTCCACGTTCACGCACTCGACCGGGCCGATGCCCTCCGGGAAGTCGAAGACCTCGGGCTCGCTGAACGGCTCCGTGGTGAACCAGCCGCGGTCCTTCTCGTAGACCACCGGAGGGTTCAGGCACTCCTCGATGGTGGTCCAGATGCTGAAGGAGGGTGCGAAATCGTAACCCTCCACGGTCAGGTCTGCTCCGTCACGCACACCGATCTCCTCGATCTCGTCGAAGAGTTCGTCCGCGGCGTACCGGGCGAAGACATCGGACAGGCCGGGTTCCACCCCCATCCCGACCAGGGCGAGACGGCCGGCGTCCGCCCACCGCTCGGTCAGCTCGAACTGGCCGTCGCCGAGCTTGACGCCGCACTCCTCGTACGGACGCTCGGCATGCGGGGCGGACAGGGACATCGCCATGTCCAGGTAGTGCGCGCCCGCCGCGAGCGCCGCGCGGAACAGGGGCATCACGAACCGGGGGTCGGTCGCGTTGAGGAGAACGTCGCAACCTTCCTCGGAGAGCAGTCGGCGCACCCCCTCCTCGTCGGAGGCGTCCAGGCGCCGGGCGTTGAACCGGTCACCGGGTTCCTTCAGCCCGGCGACGGCAGCCTCGGCCCGGGTCAGGTCGTAGGTCGGCCACGACCATGTGGGTCAGGAACCCGCGACGGGCCGCGATGCGGGTGACGGCCGTACCGACACCGCCCGCGCCCACCAGGAGTACTCGCATGTCAGACACCTTTCCGCTGAGGGCATGTGCCCTGGAGATGCCCTGATGCAACGGGATGTTGCGATGTAAGGTCAACCATGTTGACGTAAGGGCCGCCGTCACGGCGGCGGAGAGGGTGGTCCCGCATGGCCAAGCGGGTGGTACCGGAGTCGGCGCGGCGCAGGCACAGGCCGACCCGGCAGGGCACCGTGCTGTCGGAGAAGCTGATCGTGGACACCGCGCTGCGGGTGCTGCGCGAGCACGGCACCGCCGGCCTCACCGCACGCCGGCTGGGGACCGCCCTCGGCGCAGACCCCAGCAGCCTCTACCGGTACTTCGCGGGCATGGACGACCTGACCCGGGCCATCGGCGAGGAGCTGATGGGACGGGCACGGGACAGCTGGTCCGCCACCGGTGAGTGGCGGGCCGACCTGCGGGCTCTCGGGCTGGCCATCCACGCCTCGTACCTCGCCCACCCACAGGCCGCCGCGCTGACCGCGAGCCGGGTCACCGGCCGGCCGCGGGAGATCGCGGTCGACGAGACGATCCTCGGCATCATCCGTTCGGCAGGCTTCCAGGACGCTGCCGCCGTCCGCCTGTACCACGCCTTCGTCGACCTGAGCCTGGCCTTCGCCGCCCTCGACGCCGGAGCGCTCGTCCTGACCGAAGAGGCCCGCGCCAGGGACGAGGAGGTGTGGACATCCACGTACGCCCGGCTCCCCGCCGAGTCCTACCCCAACATCGCCGCCACCGCCCGTCTCCTGGCCGCCCGTATGCCGCACAGCGCCTACCCTGTCGTCCTGGACACCCTGCTCGCGGACGCCGCCGCACAGCTGGCCGCGGCACGGTCCGCCCGGAAGGGCCGTCGGGCCACCGGAGACTGAGCACGCCGGGACGGGCGGCGGGGCGGTCGCGGATGGGGCGGGCACCGGTGCCGGCGACCGGCTGCACGTGCCGACGGCAGGTACGTCCTCTCTGCCCCCGATACCGCCACCTTCGCCGAGGTTGCCGCCAGGCCGACGTGACCGGCCCGGCAGGGGAGTGTTTCCTCTTCCGCGGCCGTGTAGGCGGTCGTGAGCGTGGTGATCTGACGAACGAGGAGTGGCGCCGTCTGGAGCCTCATCTGCCTGTCGGCGGGCGGCGCGGTGGGCGGTGGGCTGGCCACCGGAGGGTGATCAAAGGGGATCTTGTTCCGTGAGCGGACGGGAATCCGTTGGCGAGACCTGTCGGGGAGGTTCGGCACGTGGAAGACGGTCTACGGGCGGCACCGACGCTGGTCCGTCGACGGCACCTGAGAGCGGTTACTCCAGGCCGTCCAGGCCCACGCCGATGCCGAGGACCGGATCGACTGGGGCATGGTGGGCGTCGACTCGACCTCCTGCCGTGCCCACCAGCACGCCGCCGGCGCCCGCAGGAAGACTCCGCGGGCACCGAAAAAAGATCAGCCCCTCGGCAACACCGCCCCGGCGAGGAACTCGGAAGGTCTCGGGGCGGGCTGACGAGCAAGATCCATCTCGCGAGCGACGACGGCTGCAGACTACTCGCCCTGCTGGTCACTCCCGGCCAGTGGGCGAAGCACCACGGATGATCCCGGTACTCGAACGGATCCACGTGCCCCGCACTGGAGAGGGACGGCCGCGCACGACCCCGACCGACTCAGCGCAGACAAGGCGTACTCGTCCCGCAATACCCGCCGCTAGCTGCGCAGACGCCAGATCAAGCACGCCATTCCCGTGCCGAAGGACCAGAGAGCCAACCGTCGGCGCCGTGGCAGCAGAGGCGGCCGCCCCTCGGCTTCGACATGGAGCAGAACAGGCGCCGCAACGAGGTCGAACGGATGATCAACCGCCTGAAGAGCTACCGCGCCGTCGCCACCCGCTTCGACAAACGGGCCTACGTCTTCCATGGCACTGTCACGGTGGCCGCGATCCGGCTTCGGCTGCGAGCGTGATGCGCCGACGACCCCTCAGCCCGTGAAGGGATCTTCCACCGTCGGGATGTACGGGGACAGCAGCGCCTCCGTGTGCTGCGTGACCATGCCTCGAACCAGCTTCAGCACGCGCACATCGTTCTCGTGACCCGGTTCCTCGTCATCGTGAATGTGGAGGAGTCCGTAGGAACCAGGGGCGGCCGCGGCCACATGCTCGAACAGTTCAACCATGTCAGGCGACGAGCGGTGATTGGAATAGCCGCCGAGGTGGATGAACGGCTCGCCGTTCATCCACCTGAGGTCAAGCAAGTACGGACTGTCCATCTGTGCAATGTGAAGGCGAAGCTCATCGACGATCTGTCGCAACCGGGGCTCATCGTCGTCATCGGCCGCGGTCTCCCTGACCGTGATCCACCCGTGGTACTCAAACATCCCACGATCGTAGTGAGATGACCCGCTTCACCGTTCCGGCCGCAGCATGATCCGCCGGACACGCCTTAGCCGTCCACCAGGGTGGCGATCAGTCGGGTCATGGGGGGCCGGGGGTCAGGTGCGCCCGGCCAACTGGTCATCAGGAGGTGGTGGGCGGTGCCGACGACGGCGAGCGCCACGGTGCACGGGTCGACTGTGTCCGCCACCCGGCCGAGCCTCTTCTCCGCCTTCAGATAGGCGGCTATGGCCTCCTGGATCGCGGTGAGGCCGGGCGCTCCGCCTTCAAGGGCCTCGCGGATGCGGAGTGTGGCGGCGGGCCGGGTCATGGCGAGGCCCGCGAGGGCCGGGCCGGCGGAGTCGAACAGCGCGAGCGCGACGGCGTTGAGGTTCCCTACCACCGTGCCCTGTCCGGCGAGCTGCGACAGCGCCTGTGCCTGCGCCGCCGTCCGTGCGAACCGGTCGAGACAGAGCTCGGCCACGAACTCGTCGAGCCCCGCGAAGTGCGCGTGCAGCAGCCCCTTGGCGCAGCCCGCCTCGGTGGTGACGGCCCGGCTGGTGAGTGCGCCGGGCCCGCCCCTCTCCACGACGCGCTCTGCGGCCGCGAACAGCCGTTCGCGTACGTTCGGCGTCGCCACTCCGCGCGGTGACATAGGCCTCTCTTCGTTCTGCCGCCATCAGGGGAACAGCACTGCTGACGGTAGCGGCACTAGCCAGTTTGGGCGTACGCCCATACCATTTTGGGCACACGCCCATTCTCCACTCTTCCAGTCGCAGGAGGTACCGTGCCGGACGTCGTCAACACCGAGCAGGCACAGGCATGGAACGGCTCCGAAGGTTCTCACTGGGCCCGCAACCAGGACCGCTGGAACGCGGTGAACGAGGGCTTCAACGAGCCTCTCCTCGATGCCGCCGGGATCGCCGGGGACCACCGGGTCCTCG
Source organism: Streptomyces sp. NPDC006314 (assembly GCF_040613075.1). NCBI lineage: Bacteria > Bacillati > Actinomycetota > Actinomycetes > Kitasatosporales > Streptomycetaceae > Streptomyces > Streptomyces sp. NPDC006314. The sequence goes on from NZ_JBEXRL010000020.1 coordinate 25,181, forward strand.
ATGTGGGTTGCGGCTCCGGGCAGACCACGCGCCTCGCCGCACTCAGGGCGCCCCGAGGGCACGCGCTTGGCCTCGATCTGTCCGGCCCGATGCTGGCCGAGGCGCGGGCCCGCGTGGAGAGGGACGGTATTGCCAACGCCTCCTTTGTGCAGGGGGACGCGCAGGTGCACCCCTTCGAGGAAGGCGCGTTCGACGCGGCAGTCAGCCGCTACGGGGTGATGTTCTTCGCCGACCCGGTAGCGGCCTTCGGCAACGTCGGCCGGGCACTGCGCCCCGGCGGGCTCCTGGCCTTCGTCTGCCCGGCCGACGCCGCGCTCAACGGCTGGGTGACGGCGATGACGTCGCTGCGTGATTTCCTGCCCGTCGGCGACTACGGCCGGCCTGGGCTGCCCGGCATGTTCTCCCTGGCTGCCCCGGACCGCATCCGCGGCATCCTCACCGCGGCCGGGTTCACCAGCATCAGTGTCGACCAGGTGCAGGTGTACGGGACATGGGGACAGGGGGCCGAGGACGCGGCGGCGTTCCTGCTGGGCACGGGCCCCGGCCGGCACCTGATGGAACAGGCCGGCGCGGCCGCGCGGACCCGCGCCCGCCGGGCCCTGACGGACCATCTGCGCGCCCATGAAACGGCGGATGGCACAGTCCGGCTGCGCAGCACATCGTGGCTGGTCACGGCGTGCCGCTCGTCCAGCCCGTCGGACAGGCCCTAATGGAGTAGTGCTCCGTCAGGTTCTGGGGGTGCTTCTGCGTAGCTGGCAGCCCCAGACGGCGCAGGTACCGGCCCAGTGGCGCTCCTACGCGGTCACAGCACGGCGAATCCCCCTGCTGGGTGCCTCGCTTGCTTGGGTGTGAGGAAGCGTGATCCCCAACCGTGGCCGGCCGACGACGAGTCATGCCTGAGCCGAAGCCCGACTCGGCGGGCAGCCACTCCCATCGGATGCCGGTGGAGAGGACGAAGAGGATGCCGCAGAACACCTTGCGGTCATCCAGCGCCTGCCGGCCCGGGTGCCGATGCCGACGCGCCGTCAGCGAGCACGAGGACGAGGCGCCAGGGCCAGGTTGGACCCTGATTGGATCTGCGGACCACTCGACCGGGATCGGCTCAGTCCACAGCAGGCCGCTTCGGCCGCTCAACCACGGGTCCACCTCCCACAACCTGCGCAATGACCGTTTCGCTGATCATTAGCCGAGTTGCAGTGTCGACGGGTGTCCTGAGCAGGGCAGTGCCGGACGCTGCTACGGGGTGCGGACAGTGGCGTTGATGTGCACGGTCGGGCACGCCCACGGACCGGCGCTTTCTGGGGGGGAAGCGCTCGGCGCAGCGCAGCGGGCACGCGCGGTGTGCACAGCCGATCCGGACGACACCTGCGGCACCTGTCCCGTCCCGGTCGGCTCACACGCTCGCAGACTCCAGCCGATGGGAACCCCGAACTGCGATGGAGAAAGCTGGTTCCCGCACAGGACGCCGGAGCCCGTCATGGCGTCGGAGACCAGTCCTCGCCGATCCAGGCGGCCGGGACCCCTACAGACGACTCGCACGCCTGCGAACTCGGCGGGCAGGTCCATCCAGGGCGAACCAGTCCGCGAGCGACGGCCAACGGGCAACAGCCCGGGCGCCCCGGAAGGTTCCCAGCCCCTTCTTCCTCTTCTCCTCAGAGCGGATTTGACCGAAAGTTCACCCATCAGGGATGCAATCTGCATCACCTGCGCGCGGCCGGCCCCGCGCAGGATGCCCTGAGTCCTTGACACCCAGTCGGCGGAGGCTTGGCGTCCCCTTGTCACAGTCGCGACCAGCCTCGTGCGCACGCAGGGCAGATCACCCTCACAAGGGACACATGACTTCACGTTCTCTTCAGCCTGTACCAGTCCAACCGCGCCTGCACCGCCGCTCCGAGAGGTACCAAGACACACCGAACCGGGATGAACACAACAGGCCAGATTACAAATTGGCCTTGCTGCCGGTCTGCCGCGCGACAGAGACTCGCTGCTGCACAGTGAACGACCGTTCGGGCCCTTGTCCGGCTTCGAGCGGAGAACCCTGTAGGCCCGTTTTCGGCTCGTCCGCGCCGCCATTCCGACGGCGCGTTCCGGTCTCCCCTTCCTCTGATGGGAGTTCGTCATGTCCCGTACCCCTAACCAGCAGGACGCCCTGGAGCTCCAGGACCTCGTCCTGGACACGGACCTGGACCTCACCGACCTGACCGTGACGTCGCTGCGCGACACCGCCGCGCTGCCCGAGAACGGCGCCTCTTGGGGCTCCTGCTCGTGCCAGGGCTCGTCGTCGTGTGCGCAGCCGCAGGTGGACATGCCCGGGGTCCTGTGACCCCGCGCCCGCCTGGAACACCACCCTGCAAACCTGAGAGGTCCGCATGCCAGACCATCACGAAGACGTCCTCGACCTCGATGACCTCGACCTCGGCGAACTGACCGTCACCGCCCTGCGGGACACCGTCGCCCTGCCCGAGACGGGCGCCTCCGGCGGAGCGAGCTCCTGCTCGTGCGGCTCCTCCTCGTGTGCCCAGCCCAGGTTGCCCGACCTGCCCTACTAGTCCGCTCCCGGCCTCGCGTGCCATGAGGCCCGGTGGGCTACGGCTCCCGTGCGGCCGGCCGGCTCGTCCGTTCTGCCCGGCCGGCCGTACAGCCCCGCGCCCATCGCGCCGATCTCGAGCGGTCCGCCGATCCACGCCCGGTCCGCCTTATCCCTGGGTCCGTTGGAGTGTTCCGCACCTCCCTCCCGCCCCGCCCGCTCCGTCAACCCCGCCCGTCCTGCGAGCCGTACGCCGGGAGCCAAGTCATGCCGCATATCGCCCCACCGACAGCTTCGGCGCGCGTGCCCTCGCCCGACCGGGCCGCCGTGGCCGGCCCGACCGCGACACGTGACCCGGCGGACCCGTATGAGCAGGCCGGACACGCGGACCCGGCAGTCCCCCATGACCCGGCGAACCCTTACGACCCGGCGGACCCCGACGACCGGATGGCGCCGTACGCCCTGGTCCGTACGACCGTGCTCCCGTACCCCGCCGAAACCGCGCCCGCCACTGAGGTGCGGGCTCTGCTCGCCCGGCTCACCTCCCTCACCGCACAGGACGCAGCCCTGCGTGCCGCCCTGTCCGGCGACCTCTTCGCCGCGCGAGCCGACCATGACGAGGCGTTCCACCGCCAGGTGGTCCTTCCGCTGCGACGCGCCCTGCACAACGGCCGCGAGCCCCGCCCGGCGCTCCTCGGCCGGCTCGGCACCCTCCCTGACCGGGTGCCCCGGCTCGCCGACTGGCTCGCCCTGCGCGAGTCGCGCGCCCGGTTGCTCGACGAGCTCCGCGCCGCCACCCCGCTCGCCCTGACCGCCGAGCGCGCCGCGCTCGCCGACCTCTGCCGCTCCCCCGCCTTCGCCCGGGCCATCGCACTGACCAGCGGCGACCTGCTGCGGGCGGTCAGCAGGGCCGGCCGGGGCGAGACAGGGCGGCGAGTGCGCAAAGAGGAGGCCTCGGTCCTGCGGCACGCCCTGCGGGCCAGCACGAAGACCAGTCCGCTGTCGTGGTTCACCGCCGTCGGGTGGGCGGCCGAGCCGGCCGTCGACGCGAATGCCACGGCCGTCTGCGCGCCGGAGCCCGAGCCCGGGTCCGTCCCGCTGACCTCTGTGGTCAAGGAGAACCGCACCCTCGTCGCCGCTCTCACCGCGGCCCTGCTCGACGAGCCGCGCCGCCGTGGTGCCCTGCCCCACCGCATGACGAGCACCGCGCGGGCGGCCGACGGGCGGGCCCGCTTCGCCCGTACCGAGGCGCGGTTCGCCGGCGGCCGGTACCTGGTGAGCCGCGAGGATGAGGTCGAGGTGGCCGCCCGCCCGGCACTGCAGGCACTGGCCGCCGCTCTCTCCGGCGGCCCGCTCCTCCTCGGCACGCTCAACGCCCGGCTCGCGGCCGACCTGGGCCGCGCGGCGGACGACCCAGCCGTCGCGGGCTTCGTGGACCGGCTCGCCGATTCGGGGCTGCTCGTGCCCACGGAGCCCGTCGACCCGCAGCACCCCGCCCCCCTCCTCGCACTCGCCGACTGGCTGCGCCAGTGGCCCGCGGACGCCGCCCTGGCGGACCGGGTCACCCGACTCGCCGACGACACACGGAGGTTCGCCGCCGCCCCCGCCGCCGAGCGCCCCGCCCTGCTCGCCGCCCTGGCCGGCTGCTGGCACGAGTTGCTCGCCGACACCGGCCGGCCCGTCCCGCCGGACACGGCCCCGCTGACGCCCCTCACCGAGGACGCCGTCGCCCCCGCTCCCCTGGCCCCGCGCCGCGCTGCGTCCTCGGCGGATGCGGGCGGGCGGAGCGCGCAACGGCCGTACGACGACCCGTGGGCCGGCTACGCCCCGTTCACCCGCGCCGACCACGCCGCGCTCACCGAACTCACATCGTTGGCCGAGCTGTTCGACCTGGGGCACGTGATGAGCCGCATCGCCCGGGACCGCTTCGTCGCCCGCTACGGCGAGGGCGGCATCTGCCGCGACCCGTGGGACTTCGGTGCCGAAACCGCCGCCGCCTGGGAGGAATCCGGCCGCCTCGTGGGCCGGTCGTCCGACGACCCCGAACTGCCGGACGGTCTGGTCGAACTCGCACGTCTCCGAGAGGAGTTCATCGCACTGGCACGGGAGGCGGCGAGACCGGCCGGGGAGATGGCCGCGCAGATCGTCCTGCCGGCCCGCTCCGTCCGCGCTCTCGCCGCCCGCTTGCCCGACTGGACGGCCGCCCGGCCGCTCAGCTACTCCTACTTCGCGCAACGCACGCACGACAGCGGGCTGTTGTGCGTCAACCACGTCTACGGCGGCTGGGGCCGGTTCACCAGCCGCTTTCTCGACGCCCTGCCGGCAAGCGCCGCGGCCGCGGTCGGCGAACGCATCCGGCGGGGCCTCGGCGCGGGCGCACGGGCGGCCCAGATCCGGCCGGTGGGCGGCTTCAACGCCAACCTCCACCCGCTGCTGCTCACCGAGGAGATCGGGCCCGACCGCGGCCGGACCGCTCTCGCCGAAGCCGACCTCGATCTCGTCCACGACCCGGCCACCGACCGCCTGCGGTTGCACGTACGGGCGACCGGCGAGCCGCTGGACGTGCTCTACCTGGGCTTCCTCGCCCCGATCATGCTGCCGCAACGGCTCGGACCGTTCCTCTCCGACCATCCCGCGGGTGTGGTGGACTTCCGCCCGCTGCTGCCCCGGCGCCCCATGGCGGCGCCGGGCGGTCAGGTGATCCATACGCCGCGGCTGCGTTACCGCCACCTGGTGCTGGCCCGGAGCCGCTGGCACCTCGATGCGGGCGCGCTCGACGCGCTGCGCGCCGACCTCGCCGCGGACGAGCGGGAGGTGCCGGCCGCCGCGGTGGCTCGCTGGCGGGCCCTGCTCCGTCTGCCGGAGCAACTCTTCCTGCATCCGGTTGCGCGGCCCCCGGCCGGCCGCGCGGTCGACGACTTCGTCGCCCGGCTGCGGGCGCCCAAGCCGCAGGCGCTCGACCTGGGCAACGCCCTGCACCTGCGCTGCCTGGGCAACTGGCTGGCACGCCATCCCCAGGGCGTCGTGCTGGAGGAGGCCCTGCCCGCGTTCGGCGGCCGAAACCGGCCCGCCCGTGCCGTCGAGGCCGTTGTCGAGACATACCGCCCCGCGCGCCGCCGTACGGCCGACGGGGCAGCTCCCCGGCCCACCGCCCCGCCCGCACCCCGCCGAGGAGGCACCCGATGAACGTCCGCCCCGCCCCCGCGGCCGCCCCCTTCGACCCGGCCACGCCTGGCTCCGCCGCTGCCCTCGACGTCGTCCTCTACGACTACCGTGAGGACAAGGCCCCGCTGCTGCGCGAGGCGGTGCTGCCGCTGGCCCGCCGGGCCGCCGCCGAAGGCCTGACCGCGCACGTCGAGCGCCATTGGCTGTACGGCCCGCATGTTCGGCTCCGGCTGCGCGGCGCACCCGACCCGGTGGCCGCGGCGGCCGAGCACACCGCGGCCGCCCTGCGGACCTGGGCCGCCGGCCACCCCTCGGCCGTCCTCGTCGATGAGGAGGAAGTCCTCGCGCGGGCCGCCGTGGCCGGCCGCGCCGAGCTCATCGCCCCGCCGTACGGGCCGCTCGTACCGGACGGCACCGTCCGCGTCGAGCCGGTGGACCAGTCGTCCGTGCGGGCCCTGATCGGGCCCGACGGGGCCCGGCTCCGCGACGACCTGCTGGGACTGGGCCTGCCGGCGATCGACACCGGATGCGCGTTCCTGGGCGAGCACGGTGACACGCCCGCCGCCCGCGTGCAGCTCGCGGTGGCGGCACTGGCAGCGCACGCCACGGCGCACCCGGAGGGGCTGATCGGCGGCCACTATTCGTTCGTCTCGCATCTGGAGGACTTCCTGGTGTACGAGGATCAGGACGGGCGGCTGCGGGCGGCTTTCGAACGCCGTTGGGAAGCGACGGCACCGGCCGTCACCGCCCTCGTCGGGCGGATCGTCGACGGCGGGGCGGCCGGCTGGGAGCGCGCCTGGGCCGACTGGTCCGCCGAGGCGTGGCGTATCGCGCAGGAGCGGTTCGCCGCGGGCGCGGACTTCGCCGGCGAACCCCTCGCATACCGGGACCGGGCGGCGGCGCTCGGAGACCCGACGGTGGCCGAGCGCTGGAACCAGGACGTCCGCACCCGCTACAGCGAGTTCCACCGCCGGCTGCGCCGATCGGACCCGCAGGGGGCGATGTGGAGCCGGCCCGACTACCTGATCTACCGGGCCTGTACGAACGCCCTGTACCGGCTGTTCGTGATCTGCGACGTACGGCCGGTGGAGCGTTACCTCGCCGCCCACCTGGTCGTGCGTACGGTGCCGGAGCTGACCGGGCACACCTGGCAGGGCCGCATCGACGAGGTGATCGCGGCGGTGGAGGGCGCGTCATGACCACCGTCCCCGTCACCGGATCGGGCACGGCTCCGGAGTGCCCGGACGCCGCTGCGGCCGGGGCGTCCGCCTCTTCGGGACCCCAAGTCCCCGTCGCGCCCGCGCTGCGCCTGCGGCTGCGGCCCGGTGTGGCCGTCACCCCGCTGCTGGCGGGGCTGCACCTGCGCGGCCGCGGCGCCGCGGTCACGCTGGAGGGCAGCCGCGCTCTGCCGGCCCTGTGGCAGTTGCTCGAGGCGCGGCTCGTTCCGGACGCCGCGGTGCGGCGCGACAGTGACGGTGACGGTGCCGGTGACGCACAGGCCGGTTCCCGGAGCCAGACCGACGCCCAGGTTCAGGCCGGGGCCGGAACCCAGGCCGAGGCCGAGGCGCGGGCAGAGGCCGCAGCCATGGCGGAAGCCGAAGCCCAGACGGACGTCCGAGCACCGGCAACGACCGGACCCCGGACGAACGTCCAAGCACCTGCGGAGACCACACCTCAAACGAACGTCCAAGCAGTTACAGAGGCCGGAGCCCGGGGCGACACCCGGACTCCGGCCGACACCGAGGAAGCCGAGGCCGGGGCACGGGGCGGTGCCCGAGCGTCGAGCGCCGACCGCGACCAGGCCGGCGCTCGGCTGGAAGCCGCGCTGGCCACGCTCACGGCACGACTGCGCGAGCACGGCCTGCTGGTCGAACACCCGGAGGGCACGGAACTCCCGCTCTGGCCGGGCTCGTCGTCGGCCCACCCTGCGGAGTCGGTCGAAGCGATCCGCAACGCGCGACCGGTCGTCGCCGCACCGGATGCCGAGGGCCCGCTCTCCATGAGCCTCCTAAGGGCGCTGCGCAGCGCGGGGGCGAGTCCGCGGGCCGTCACCGACGCCCGGCTGCCCGCCGGCTGGGCCGTTGTCACGGCCGACGCGCCGTCCGGGGCTTTGGCGCTGGCCGTCTCGTGCGACGTCGACGGCGGCTTCGTCACCGCGCCCGGGTCCCCGCACCACATCCGCTCCGACGCCGCCGCGATCGCCGCCCGCCTCGCCACCGGCACGCCGCCGGGGGCGGTGGCAGGCCCTGCCGTCGGGCGGCCGGGACCTGCCGCCCGGGGTGCGCCGCTGACCGCCGCCTCCCCCCGGGGCCCAGCCATAGCCCCAGGCGCGGCGCCGAGGACGTCGTCCGGGATGCCCACCGGTGACGGGAGACCGTCGCCGACGGCCGCCGACGGCAGTGTTTCCCCCTCCCCTGCGCAGGTCTCGTTGCTCGCCGGTGCCGCGGCCGGACGGCTCCTCGCGGCCGTCGCCGGCCTGCCCGACCCCACCGCGGACGAGGAGACCTCCGTTGCGGCCACGGCGGGGCATCCTGCCGTGCTGGTGGCCCGGGCCGCGCCGCCCGAGGCGACGTACCGCCCGTGGGCCGCGGCCCCGCGCGCCGCCCGCCTTGGACCGGACATGCCGCCCGCGCCGGACGTGGCGGAGGCCCTGCGCCGGGTCACCGCCCTGAGCGACCCACGGCTCGGCGTGCTCGACGCGCCACTGCCCGGCGCCCTGCCGCAGCTGCCCGCCTCGCTCGCCTCCTGCCTCACCCCGGCGGGTCTGCTGGTCGCCGGCGCGGTACGGGCGGACCTGGCCCGGCTCGAAGCGGCGTGCCGGGCCGCCGAGCTCGCCCTTGTCGACGGCCCGTCGGCCCCGGTGGTCGGAGCGAGCCCCGACCACGCCCGCGGCCGGGCGCTGCGCCGCGCCGTCCTCGACCGCATCGAGCCGGCAGCCGTCTCCGCCGTGGCAGAGGCGGATCCCGTCACTCCCGGCATCGGCAACGACGACTGGCACAGGCACCCTCAGGCCCGCCACTGGTGGACCGTCCTGACCCGGCGCCTGGGCCGGTCCGCCCATCTGGCGGTCCGGCAACTCGGCGCCGGCGGCGCCCATGTGGCGGTCATCCGGATCCGACCGGGCCCGACCGGTGCCGGCACCGCCCCCGGCACGGTGAGCAGCGCCGTCGAGGCCACAGCGGCCGACGCCGTGGCTCTCGCCGCCCTCGACGCGGTCACGCGCGTGATGGCGGCGCAGCACGCGCCGGATCACACGCGGCACACCGCGCTCAGCGGCGCCGCGGCCCCCCTAGCCGCGGCCGGTGCCGAACCGGCCGGCTGGGCGGACGAGGGATGGACCGACACCTGGCTGGCCGGGATCGCCACCCGGGAACCGGCCCTCCACGCCGCCCTGCACCGCCTGACAGGCCTGTGCCCCACACCCTGGCGGGGCACCGGCCAGCACCCTCTCGCCGACGCCCTGCGCGCATCCGGATTCACGGTCCTGGCCGGACCGGGAGGCCCCTCGTGACCACCACCGACCCGTACATCCTCCCCGTCCCCGTCCTCGATCCGGCGGCTGCGCTCGCGACCGGCCGGGGCGACGCCGTCGTGCGACTGACCGCATGGGACCTCGGACTGGCCGAACGGCTCAGCCGGCACGCCCTGGCCCATCCGGTACGGTTCGTGCCGGTGCGCGAGGACGGGGCACTGACCGTGATCGGGCCCGTACTCCACCCGGGGGCACGGGCCTGCGTCGCCTGCGCGGAGTACCAGCGGCTGGCCACTGCGGGCGGCCGGGTGCCGTGGCAGAGCCCGCGGCTGGCGCTCGGCGGCACCGGGACCCCGCCGCTGGCCGAGGCGGCACTCCGGCTCGCGGCAGACCTGCTCACGGCAGACCCGCTCGAATCGAAGCCGCCCGCTGCCGGCCGGCACGAACTCCCGATCGCGGCCGACCCGGCCGCGATCGGCTCTGCCACGGTCATCTCGGCCACCGTCGACCTGGTCACGGTCGGCAACCGGGCCGTCGTCCACATCCTTCAGGGTGACAGGTACACCTGGTCCACCCACCGCATCCGGCCGGTCGGCGGCTGCCCCATCTGCCGGCCACTGCCGGACGACTCGCCCGGCGGCGCCCGGTTGCCGGCCGAGCCACGGCCGCTGCCCGACCCATCGGTGCTGCGCGGCCCCAACACCCGTGCCACCCCCGTACGCCTGCGAGCGGAGCTGCACGACGAGCGGTTCGGGCCGGTGCGTCGGCTCTTTCGGACCGAGGACTCCGCGTTCGCGCTGACCACCGCCTGGGTGACGGACGGCCGCTCCCTCGACGACGGCGGTTACGGCCGGTCAGGCGACTTCCAGTCCAGTGAACGGGTCGCGCTCTTCGAGAGCGTTGAGCGCCTCGCCGGGATGCGGCCCACCGGCCGCCGCACCGTGCTGCGCGCCTCGTACGCCGACCTCGTCGCCGCCGGCGAGCACGCCGTACTCGACCCCGTCCGGCTCGGCCTGCCGGATCCCGAGTTCGACGGCCACCCCGCCCGCCGTACCGTGCCGTACTCCCCGGACCTCGCACTCCACTGGGTGTACGGCTGGTCCCTCAGCGAGCGCCGCGCGCTGGCGGTGCCCGAGCACGTGGCGTACTGGGATGTACCGGGGCCGGACCGGCCGCGGGTGGTGTACGAGTCCTCGAACGGCTGCGGACTGGGCAACAGCCCCCAGGAGGCCGCACTGTACGGGCTGTTCGAGGTCGCCGAACGCGACGCCTTCCTGATGGCCTGGTATGCCCGGACCCCGCTGCCCCGGATCACCGTCCCCGCCGACGACCCGGAGGTCACCGCCCTGGCCGACCGCGCCGCGCTGCTGCGGTACCGCCTGACCCTGCTGGACGCCACCAACGACATGGGCGTCCCGGCGGTGATCTCGCTCTGCCGCTACGAAGGCACACATCCCGACGCGCCCCGCACGTTCCTGGCCGCCGGCGCCCACCACGACCCCCGGGTGGCGATCCGCTCGGCTGTGGCGGAGGTGGTCACCAACGTCCAGGAGGCCGCCCGCCGTTCCGTTCCGGGCGGGCCCCGCGACCCCGAGCGGCTGCGCCCGATGCTGGACGACCCCGAGCTGGTGCTGGACCTCGACGACCACGTCGGCCTCAACACGCTGCCGGACGCGCAGCCCCGGCTGGACTTCCTGTTCGCCGCCACCAATGAGGCGCCGTGGCACGAGCGGTGGCCGGGGACGCCCGAGCCGGTGACCGACCTGACGGCGCTGCTGGAGCGGACCGTGGAGCGGCTGGCCACCGAGGGGCTGGAGGTCATCGCGGTCACGCAGGACGAACCGGGCCTACGGGACCGGCTCGGGCTGCACTGCGCCAAGGTGATCGTCCCCGGCACGCTCCCGATGACCTTCGGGCATGTCAACCGCCGCACCGCGGGACTGAACCGGCTGCTGGAGGTGCCCCACCGGCTGGGCCGTACCTTGCGGCCGCCGGGCCGCGACGAACTGCCCCTCCATCCCCACCCTTTCCCGTGAGGACGCGATGACGACCGCCCGCCCCCGCCCCTGCCCGGCAGCGCCGGACGACTCCGCACACCCCTGGCACAGCCTGCACCTCGCCCTGCACGCCGGTGGCGCGCAGACGGACGCATTCATCACCGACGACCTCGCCCCGCTGATGGACGGCCTCACCGCAGCCCCGGGCGCTGCCTGGTTCTACATCCGCTACGGCGAGGGCGGACCCCACCTGCGGATCCGCTTCCGGGGGCCGCTGCCCGCCGGTGCGGCAGCCGAGTTGCCCAATGCCTTGACCGCTTTGGCGGCCGTCCGGCCGGCGGAGTTCAGCGGCCCCTGGCCGCTCCGGCACGGTGAGGTGCGCGAGGTGCCATACGTACCGGAGACCGAGCGGTACGGCGGCCCCGCCGTGCTGCCCCTCGCCGAGGAGGTGTTCGCCCACTCCACGAGCGCGGCCGTCGAGGCCCTGCGCTCGACCCCGGACCGCGCCGACCGGCTCCACCTCGCTCTCGACCTCGCCCACGCCACCGCCCACGCGCTCGGCCTCGACGAACTTCAGGCCTCGGGCTGGCTGCGTCGGCACGCCGCCTCATGGCGTTGGATCACCGAGGTGGAGCCGCTGCCCGGGGCCGCCGTCCACTCCCGCGTGAACTCGGTGTTCGCCTCGCAGCGCCCCGGACTGGTCCGGCGCGCCCGGACCCTGCGCGCCGCCCTCGATGCGGGTACCGCCGCGCCGTGGCTGGCACAGTGGTCGCGCCGGATCGCCGCCGCGGACGCTCGGCTGCGCGACGCTGTGCCCGCGACGGAGGCCGCCCGCCGCGTGCCCTGGGTGTGGGCCTCCCAACTGCACATGCTGTTCAACCGGCTCGGCGTGACCCCCGACGAGGAGCGCGCCGTCTGCCGCCTCGCCGCCCGCACGCTGCTGGAGACCGAGGACGACCCGGGATTCTTCGCCGCCGGGCACCGTGCGGCCGACTACCGGTACCTGGAGCGCAGCAAGTTCCTGATCGGGCGGTCCGAGGACACCGCGCTGCGCGACCTGCCCCCGCCACCGGTGCCCTCGACGGCCCAGCTGGCGGCCGAACTGCCCTTGCCCGCTGCTCCGTTGCCGGACCTGTCGCTCGCCGAGGCGCTTGGCCGGCGCAGCTCCGTACGCGGGCCGCTGTACGGGCCACTGGACGCGAGCACCCTGGGCGGGGTGCTGTGGTCCGCGTACGCCGAGAGCCACGCGACGCGCCAGCCGCTCGCCGACGGCACCGTACGCACCATGCGCCACCGGCCGTATCCCAGTGCCGGTGCGCTCTACAGCGTGCGCGTGCGCCTCGTGGCGCTGGACGTCGCCGGGGTGGCCGCGGGCACCTACCACTGCGTGCCGGAACGCCGTGCCCTGCTCCCGATCGGCCCGGCGCCGAGCGTCGCCGAGCTGAAGGCGCTGTCCTCGTACCTCTCCCGGCCGGAGGACGACCCGGACGCAGTGGGCATCGACGAGGCCCCGGCGATGCTCACGGTCCACCTCGACCTCGGCCTGCTGCGCCGCCGCTACGGCCTGCGGGCACTGAGGCTGGGCCTGCTGGAGGCCGGTCACCTCGCGCAGACACTGCTGCTCACCTCGGCCGCGTTCGGCCTGGCGACCCTCCCCCTCGGCGGCCTCCACGACGACCTCACCCATGAGCTTCTCGGCCTCGACGACCTCGACGAGCCGGTCCAGTACCTCCTCCCCTTGGGCCGCCCCGCCCCACCCCGTTGAAGGTGTTGCAAGAAGGCGCGACGTCGCCAATCCCTCAGCACCGGTGCGGGCGTCGGTGGCGGTGCCCGGTGCTCGATTCCTGCGGGCAGGGGGCGGTGTCCTCGCCCAGGTGCGGGTGTGCGGACCGCGTAGCACCGCTGACGTCGATGAGGTGCGGTCTGCAGGACGCGCTCACTGTCCTGTGAGCAGTGCTTGCACGCTTCTGCCCGGCCCCGGCACCTCCAAGCGTTCACGTTGGCCGGCGGGCCGTCGAGAGCCTGGGGCGGGGCGCACCGGCCATCTCCGCCCCGCCACTGAGCGGTCATGGTCCGGTGGGTCGGCATGCGCTGTGCGGATCAGGTTCCGTACCGGTGCAACCGAGGCTCGCCGGGACTCGTCTCCCGGGTCGAAAGCGGAGAGCGGCGGAACTACGGGGGCACGATGAGAAGTGGGCGCAGCACGGCATTGGCCATGACGGTGGGGGTGGCCGTGATGGCGGTGACGACGGGGTGCGGGCCCACGGAGGGGCTCGCCGCCTCGTCGAAGGGGCCGCAGGGGTCACGAACGGGTGCCGTGTCCGAGCCCGCTGCCAGTGCCCTGCCCGGAGGGACCGGCAGAGGGCCCGGCGCCACGGGCAAGGGTCTGCCGACGACCGCCCCGACCAGGACCCGGCCGACCTCGGAACGGCCCGGGAAGGGGGTGGCGCCGCGCAGACCCGTGCCCTGGAACCTCGACCGGCTCGACGAACGCACCCGCCCGCTCGACGGCGGCTTCGGCGCTCGCACCGACGGCCGGGGGGTCCACGTGTACGTCATCGACACCGGCCTGGACCTCAAGCACGCGGAGTTCGATGGGCGGGCTTCGCTCGGTGCGGACTTCGTCGGGAAACCGGACACCGGAGACTGTCCGGACGCCATGGGCGTCGGCCACGGGACCTTCGTGGCGGGCATCATCGCCGGCAAGCGGTACGGCGTCGCACCCGGGGCGAAGGTGGTGCGCGTGCAGGGCATCGAATGCGAAGAAGGCGGAAGCAGCGGCGTCACGAAGAACACCGCGTCCGGTCAGGAGGCCCCGATCGTCAAGGCCGTGGAGTGGGTGACCCGGCATGCCCGTCGCCCGGCCGTCGTCAACATGTCCCTCAACCTGCGCGAGCGTTCCCCCGCGCTCGACGCGGCCGTGCAGCGCATGATCGACTCCGGTGTTCCGGCCGTGGTCGCCGCGGGGAACTTCGCCGACGACGCGTGTCCCCACTCACCGGCGGGCGTCCCCGGGGCCGTCGTGGTCGCCGCGTCCACCCGGAGCGACCGCCACTGGAACGACTCGGGGGCGTTCGGATCCGGTCGTGGCCGCTGTGTCGACCTCTACGCTCCCGGCGAGAAGATCACCTCGGCCGTGGCCGGCGGCGGAACGTACACCAGCGAGGGCGCCGCCACCTCCTGGGCCGCCCCGCACGCCACGGGCGTCGCCGCCCTCTACCTCTCGGTTCACCCGAAGGCGAGGCCCGCCCAGCTCCATGACTGGCTCATCGCCGAAGCGTCCCGGAACGTCCTCACCGGCGTGCCCCCGCAGACCCCGAACCGGCTGCTGTACGCGGGGAAGCCCTGACGGACCCGGTGGGTGTGGTGAAGGCGGGAAACCTCTGCACGCTCCGGCCACAGTGCTGCCGCTCCCTCCCCCGTACGAACGACTTGAGCCCGAGTCCGTCGTGGATGCCGGCGCATGAAGAGACGGTTCCAGCCGAAGTGTCCGCCAGGCCCATTGACGGCCTCACCGATAGCGCAGTAGAAGCTGTCCATGCCAACGATCTGCCGGCCATCCAGTGTGAACACCCGAACCGTCAGGAGCGTCGGCTCTCCCCTGGCGCCGATACATCCGGGACCGCCGGCGCGAGGGCCGGCGCGAGCCTCCACCGCTCGCCGGGCCGGCTGGCCAGCGCGTCGTCGGTCTCCTCGTCGGTGAGGCTGACACGAGCGCCAGGCGTACGCCCTATTCGCCGACCCAGCGGCGCAACTTGTCCCGAGCCACCTCTTCGCGGTCCCACCTGGAGCGGCCGGGCCCGGTCGTGCCAAACACATCCCCTTTGACCGGCTGGTTCGTGTGCGTCGTGCGGATGACGGGCGGGAATCATCCCGCGGTCGTGGGCGGCGGCGAGCCGGCCCGCTTCTTGCCCCGGCTGAGGACCGGGCCCACCAACGCCGCCGCGCTGGGGGCCCGGGAGCGCACCGCCTCCCGTATCCCTCTTGACGGCAGGCGCTCGAACGGGCACGTCGTCTCGAACCCTTAACCTGTCATTCCGCGGAACTCACCCCGACGGAACTCACCCCGACGGATGCATCACTATCGCGCGGCGTGCGACCGCGTCCGGTCCCGACGAGTGGAGTTGGAAGCATTCTGGTGCCCGGCCATGGCTGTCCTCACTCGATGGGACCGCGCCGGGAGACCGCTCATGACGCGCGGCGGCAGGACATGACGGTCGCCGGGCCGATGGAACCGGGACCGAGCCTCTTGCGGATGCGATCCATGGCCTGCTCGGTGACGAGCCGGGACTCGCGAGCCCGTCCAGGCTGGTCTGCCGGGCGACCCGGTCGGTGTCAGCGCACAGCGGCTTTCAGTTCCACCAGCGCCGCGGTCGGCGGCAACGCCTGGACCACCGGGGACAGGCCGGCCAGCAGTTCGAGCACCTGCCGGTAGGAGTTCTCCGGGAGTCGCGGTCGTCCTGTTCCGCGGGCCGCCCTCGACTGACACTGCCTCGGCGGCCTGTCCTCTCGGTGGTCACCCATGGCAAGGTGATCAAGTTGAACTGTCTGTGGTGGGGGAAACACGTGAAGCGGCATCTCAGGTCGGCGGTGGTTGCGGCCATGGCCACGGTGACACTGGCCAGCTGCGGCGGCAGTGGGGAGAGCGCAGACCGGTCGGTGAACGGCCCGGGACAGAAGAACGTCCCATCGGGGCCCTACCGCTTGAAGATGCCCAAGTCGGTGCTGGAGGGCACCTTCACGGAATCCGATCATTCCGAGCCCGATCAGAACATCGCGTCGATGCTCTCCGGCCAGATCGAGAACGGCATCTCCGCGTTCGCCGCCTACCAGCCCGCCGACCGGAAGTCGGAGACCGCCGGGCCCGTGACAGCGGTGACCGGGGTGTACGGAACCGTGCTCAGCCCGGTCACGGCCCGCGAGAGATTCCTGAAGATCCTCGACAGCCGGATCCCGGACCGGCGCTCCGCCGTGATCGTCGGCCCCCGTACGATCACCCCCCAGGGATCCACGGAGCCCGTCTCTTGCCGGATCCTTCGGCATGTCGATGAGTACGGGACGGCCTCCTGGACGCCGGACTGTTCCTGGGCGGACGGATCGGCCGTTGCCGACGTGACCCAGACCGTGGACCTCAGCAAGCCTCCTGCCCAATTCGACCTTGAGGCCTTCGCGGCCAAGACAGCGACCATCCGCAACGAGGTCCGCGCCCCCGTGGCGCCGTAACCGTTCGAGCATCGCCGAACCGCGCCCGTTACGCAGCCTCCTCGCCCCCGCGGGACCTGTTCCGGTTCACGAGCATCGGATTTGCCCGAACCGCCGGCCGCCCCGAGAACTGCCAGATCGGTGTGTTCCTCGCCTACGCCACCGGCCGCGGACGCACGCTGATCGACCGGCGGCTGTATCTGCCCATCTCCTGGACGGACGACCGGGACCGCTGCCGGCGGGCCGGCATCGATGACACGGTCGGCTTCGAGACGAAGGTGGCCATGACCAAGGCGGTGGTCCGCCGGGCCATCGCCGACCGGGTCCCGTTGAGCTGGGTGACGGCGGACGCCGCCTACGGCTTCGGCAAGGGCTGGCGGTTCGAGCTGGAGCAGGCGGATGTCTTCCACGTCATGGCTACCATCCGGCACGACACGGTCGTCGCCCGCTGCTCCGTCGACCACCCCGTCCACGACCTGTTTCCCGGTCTGCCGCGGCAGAAGTGGAAGGGCCGTTCCTGCGGTGAAGGAGCCCATGGCCGGCGGGTCTTCGACTGGGCCCGCGTCGAGGTGCGGCCCTGGCACCGCGAGGACCGCCGGCACTGGGTCCTTGCCCGCCGCAGTGTGAGCAGGCCCGAGGAGATCTCCTACTACATCGCCTACTGTCCCGCCGACACGACGCTGGACGAGCTGATCCGCATCGCGGGCAGCCGCTGGGCGGTTGAGGAATGCTTCCAGACCGCGAAGTAGGAGTGCGGCCTGGATTAGCTCAACTGTCGCTGCTGACAGGTCAAAGGATGTCCCGTGACAGCAAAGATTGATCCATTGCCCAACGAAGTTTGACCGGTACCGGCGCTACTCGCTGAGCGTGCTGGCATTCATGCGAGACCTCGATGTTCTGCAGGACAGGCGCGCGAGCAGCTGACCCGCACCGACAGCAACGTAAAGCACGACCAGAACCCCGAGTCCGAGGTCGAGCCAGTTATAGGTCGTGCCCCTGAAGAGTGAGACCCACGCCCGGGCACCCGCGACGGATCCGGCAACTACCAGCAGGACCGACGCCACGGCACGCAGCACCTTTGCAGCCCTGGGCCGCCGCTCTTTGAGCAGTTCACCACCCGCACCGAGCGCGACCAGCGCGGGGAAGGCATCGTGCGGCTCCAGGCGCCCCGTCCCGATCGCGTCCACGATGTTGATCAGGACGCCGATCGAACCGACGACCAGTACACCTCGAGATATACGGCGGCTCATCAACCCTCGCTTGCAGTCAAACTTCGTTGGCAATGGATCAATCTATGAGCTGGAGCAGGCCCTGAAGAAGGCCGTGCGGCACGCCCAGGAGGGCCCGGCCGTCCTGGCCCGAGCCGGGGCACCCGGATCGCCTCCATCACGGCCTCGAACTGGGTGCAGTCGTTGGTGTTCCCGCCGGTGACGGTGAAGGCGAGCGGTCGGCCCAGAGCGTCGCAAGCCAGGTGGATCTAATAGCTCAGCAGTGAGCCCGAGCACGAGAGCGCAAGGGCCCCGTGTGAAGTGGAAGCCTGCCGCCGTTCCGGGACTGGATCCCTGAGGTCAGACCGGCACCACTCACGACCCCGCCGGGCAAAGGCCCAAGGTGGATCCGGGGACGCGATCCCTTCAGCATGACCGCGCCCCGCCCGGCGGCACCCACCAGGTTTCATGTCCCCAGCCCGCCGTCAGGGGCCGACCTCTCAGCAGTTCGCGAGCCGTAGAGCTCTCCAACAGACCGAGGTCCCTGACACTCGCTGGAGACACGAACGGCTCATGAGATGGCGTGCCCCGAGCACTTCTATTAGAGCGCCGCGTGCTCCGCACGGAGCTGACCAGCACATTCACGCAGTGCACGGACGGGAGAACGAGGTTAGCAGGGTCTTCTGCGGCATCGACTGGGCCGAGAACCACCACGACATCGCCCTGGTGGACCAGGACGGCACCCAGCTGGCCAAGCTGCGCATCAGCGACGACAGTGCCGGGTTCCCGCCCTTCTGGAGCTGCTCGCCAGCCATGGCGACACCCCGGAGCACCCCATACCGGTGGCCATCGAGACCCCGCGCGGCCTGCTGGTCGCATGCCTGCGCGCCACCGGCCGGAAGACACGGGCCGCCCAGGCGAAGGCCGACGCGGCCGGCACGATGCACGTGGCACTTCGTCCCGAGTCAGTCGCTGCTCCGAACCACCGATGCCGGAACCTGGCGACTCTACGTCGACGCAACGGCACAGGAGGGCGACTACCACCTGAAGGACTCCGCAGCGTCCGTCAACATCCAACACGCCTCACGGCCGACGACCAACGCATCACCCGCACCCGTGACCAAGGGCAAGCCCATCACCATCACCGGCACACTCAGCCGCATCGACTGGACCGACTCCAGGCTTCCATGTGCCGTGATCTCCATGGCGGTTGAGGCTGCCGGGCATGTCGTTCCCGGCCGTCTGCGGGCTGGGTTCGCGAACGCGCAGGTCTGCAGACACGCCCAGCGGCCACCCCCTGGGAGATGCCGACCGAGATCTGGTCGGCATCGTCGTCGGCGCGCGCGATGGGCGGCGGCAGCGGCGGCCGATGGCCGTCGGGTGGGCCGGGCGGTGACTGCGCCGGGGTCGGTGGACGGTGGTGGCCCTGGCCGCGGCGGGAAGGGCTGATAACTGCGAGGGATGGGGTGGCGGTTCTGTGCTGTGTCGGCGGTATCCAGGAGCCGGCCGAGACGGCGGGTCGTCTCCGCATCCCAGGACGGCGTCTCAGGCAGTGCTTGTCTGCGCAGCTCAGGGTGGGTGAGATGGTTGCGTCGTCGCGGGTTGGGCGGTGGTGGTTGCGGTGGGTCCCCCGTGTCTTCGAAGCTGTGGATGTCGCACCGGCCGGGGCGGATATGAGGGCCTCGGTAGCAGCCTGGTGACGGCTCCCGCCTTCTGCCTAACCGGGCATCTGCGTGCCCGGGTGCCTGCGGCGTTCGGCGTCCTGCGGGGACTTCCGGCCGGCGCCTGCCCGCTCGGGCGGCCAGGCCGTCATGTCCTCGCATCGGACGCGGACGGGTGGTGAGACGTCGGTGGGCGCGCTTCGGCGGGAGAGCCGGCGCGGGCCGGGAGCGACCCCTACGGACCACGAGTAGAAGGAAGACACGACATGAACAGGAACACCCCCGCACGCCGTCGTCCGGGCCGCCGTGCGGCCGTTGCCGCCGGGCTCGCCCTGGCCGTCGGGCTCGGTGTGTCGACGCAGGCGGCGGCACAGGCCGCCGTTCCCGCCCCCGCCAAGGCATCCGTGAAGGCGTCCGCCGCGCTGCGGTCGGTCAGTGGCTTCAACGGTGACATGGTGACCCAGGTCGCCGACTTCTACGGCGCGTACATCGACGCGAAGGTCGACGCCGCGGACCCGGACACCGCGCTGGTCAAGGCGCTGCGCGCGCACTACCTGGCACCCACCTTCGCCAAGCGGCTGGCGGCCTGGGAGAAGAAGAACAAGGCGGACGGTCTCCTGCGCGCCCAGAGCGTTCCGGTGGACTGGACGGTGAGCGAGGGCGGCAGCGGCCTCGAGGTCGTCGTCACCCTGACCTTCGGCGGTGGGGAGTCGCCGACGACGACGACCAGGCTCGTCGTGAAGCAGGAGCCGACCGGCGGCATCACCGACATCCGCACCAAGGGCATCACCCGCGGGAAGGCATCCGCGAAGGCGTCCACCGCGGTGCGGTCGATCAGCGGCAGGACCGGTGACTCGGTGACCCGGGTCGCCGACTTCTACGGCGCGTACATCGACGCGAAGGACGGCGCCGCGGACCCGGACACCGCGCTGGTCAAGGCGCTGCGCGCGCACTACCTGGCACCCACCTTCGCCAAGCGGCTGGCAGCCTGGGAGAAGAAGAACAAGGCGGACGGTGTCCTGCGTGCCCAGAGCGTTCCGGTGGACTGGACGGTGAGCGAGGGTCGCAACAGCCGTGAGATCGCCGTCACTCACGCCTTCGGCGGCGGGGAGACACCGACGGTGTGGACCAACCTCGTGGTGGAGCTGGAGCCGGTGTTCGGCGACGTCACCGACATCCGCACCGCGAGCGCCCGCTGACGACGCAGCCGCGACGCCCGGTCCGCTTCCGGCTTCGGCCGGGGGTGGGACCGGCAGCGCTGATGACCCGCGCCGGCGGAGCACTCCGCGGTGCACCGAGACGGCGGGGGCCGGACCCGGGCGTCGAGGAACCCGAAACCCCGGCAACCGCCTTGTGCCCCTCCCCTGATTGGGAGTGGAGCCGGGCCGGTGGTGGCGGGTGCGACGTGGCGGCGGCTGCGGAGTGTGGCCCGCCGGCAGGGTGCCGTGGGCCGAGGGCGGTCGCCCGGCAGGGGGAGGCGGAGTGGAGCAGCAGTCGGATACCGCCGAGGCCACCGCCGACAGCGTCCACGGCGGGTACCTGGGCTGGCCGCGCAGGCGCAGGATGGTTGTCGTGCGCGTAGTGGTCTGCTCCCGGGTGGCGGTATGGGCCGGCTTCGATGTGACATGTCGGTGGTGCCCGGGGCGCTGAGGTGGCCCGCGGTGGAGCGCGTCTGGCAGCTGGCCGGATCGGCTCGAGCGGCGGAACAACGGTGGTGCCTGCGCTGGGGGGATTCGAAGCCGGACAGACGCGCGAGGTGCGCGGACCCTCCCCGGGCCTCGGCCGGACCCCATCGGCGGCGGCCCGGACAAGGCCCCGCTCCCGCCGGTTGTGCTGCCGGACGGGCCGCGTGGCCTGATGCTTCGTCAGTCGCCGGTTGCCGCCATGTTGGCGGCCGGGATCGGGACCCAGCGGCCGGGGTGGTGATAGATGCGGTCGTACCGGTAGCCCGGCAGTCCTTTGGTGCTGGTGGTGTGGAAGGGGCGGCCGTGGTCGTCGATCCGCACCGTACCGGTGCGGCCCTGTGAGGACCAGTCGAGGTCGAGGTACCAGTCGCAGGTGCAGGACTCGGTGAGCGCGGAGACCACCAGGACTTCGGGCTCCTGCAGGGACACCCGGTAGGGGAAGTCGATGGCGGGGATCGGTGTCCCCTCCCCGTTGTCGCCGGGCCTCGAACGGGCCAGGGGCTGGTGCGCGTCGAGGTCCACGGAGAAGAAGCGGGGGACGAGGCCGGCACCGCAGCTGTCGCTCAAGGAGTATGCGATGCCCCGGCCGGCGGCGGGGGCGGCGTGGTTGGTCACGCGCACGTGCAGGGCCTCCAGGACGACGGCGGCGGAGCCGCGTCCCTGCACCGTGATCCGCACGTCGGTGGTGTCCCCGTGGACCGCCCGCTGAGAGGCGACCCACGCCGCGATGTCCTCCGAGTGTGGGGGCGGCGGGACCTGCTGCGGTGGCTTGTCGACGACGTAGGTCTCGCCGCAACCGTTGAGCGCGAGGGTGTGCGAGTTGGCGGTCCAGGTGAGCGGGGCCACCGGTGGGACCGTGGCAGCGCTTGCCCGGTTCGGCTTGGGGCTGCCGTTGTGTGCGGCCGACGCGGAGGGGGGACCGGCGGCGGATGCGGTGAGGCCGAGGAGCGCGGCGACGAGCGAGGCCGCCAGTGCCATCGATTGCACGGGTCGTCGTCGGGCGCGCCCGCAGGGGAGCCGCGGCCGGGGTGGTGAGGCCGGCTCAGGGCGCTGGTTGGCCGGTGAGATCGGCCCGGGCGCCTCCACGGCCGGGCTGCTGCCGCTCGCGAAGACGGCCGATGCGGCATCGCTTGCGGGGGCTGCTGATGCCGTTGCGCTCGTGGTGGTGCGGGGCGCTGGTGCCTGCCGGGTATCGGATGGGCGTTGTCGTTTCCGCGCGGCTGCGGCCAGGATCCACCGGCGGTGCAGCTCTGTGCGTTCGTCGGCGGAGGCGCCGCAGAGTGCGGCGAACCGCTCTATCCCAGCGAAGTCCTGCGGGACTGTCTCTCCGGCGCAGTAGCGGTGCAGGGTGGAGGCGTGAAGACCCAGTCGGCGGGCCAGTGCCGCGTAGCTGCGGTCGGTGCGCTCCTTCAGACGCGTCAGCAGTAACGCGAACTCCGCTACATCGTCGTGGGTCGAATCCATGTGGTCCGTACTCGTATCCGTTTGTCGGCCCGTGCAGGCCTGTCCCGATGGGGCACGGCATCCCACGCGCTCCCCCATATCTGCACGCCGATACGCCTGGGACGGTTCCAGGGTTGCGGGGGGTATCTCGTTCACGACGTTCCCACCCGCGACCACGCGGTGGCGGAGCGGTCCAAGAACTACCGGTACTCGACGAATCGTCGCCGACGCCGACACCCGACTGGTGGTCGTGGTCGGCCGACCGTTGCCGGGCAACCGCGACGACTGCAAGGCATGGGAGGTATCCGGGGCGAAGGCCGCCGTCGGGAACACCGCACTGATCGCCGACGGAGGCCATCCAGGTACCGGGCTCGTCATTCCACACCGCCGCGACCTTGGACAGAGCGAACTGCCTGCCTGGAAGGAAGAGCACAACGCCTCTCACCGCAAGGTCCGCGCTCGGGTTGAGCATGCCTTCGCCCGGATGAAGACCTGGAAGATCCTGCGCGACTGCCGTCTCAAGGCCGATGGCGTGCACCACGCGATGCTTGGCATCGCCCGTCCGCACAACCTTGCGCGCCACGACTGACCGCACCCGGCCCGAAGCACTGTCCGTTCAGGATTCGGCGGGCAGGAGCTGGACCAGGCCGACCCAGTTCTCCTCGTCCACCTTGGTCTGCGTGGCGCGGACCCTCCAGCGGCCGGCGGGCGGCGAGACCGGTGCCTCGGCGGGCATCCCACGGTCGGGGTACTCGATGCCCAAGTCGGAACCCGCTTCGGCGGAGTCCATGAGCACCGCCGGACCGTCCGAGACCCAGGTGCCGCACTCATCCCACACCGTGGCCGGGTCTGCGAGGACAGCGTCTGCTGCGGCTCTCAGTCCGGCCTCGGTTTCGGCGGCGAGCCATCGCAGGAACGCTCGGTGCCCGGGCAGATAGCAGCTGGTGGCCGGCTCGTCCGCCAGCACCAGTGCCTGCCTACCGTTCTCGTCGATGGGGATCACACCGGCCAGATCGTCCACCGCGCAGGCCCGGTCGTAGTCGTCTGGGGCAATGGCGTCTCCCACCATAAGACCACTCTCCGTGCACCCGCCCCAGGAGGCCAGGGCGGAGACGGGGGCGACGATCAGAGGGCCGCCCATCGACTCCACCCAGACAGGGGAGGGCCCGGGGGCAACGTCTGCGATGGATGAAGAGGTGATCATGCAGTCAGTGTGCCCTTGCCCACTGACAACGTCCCGTGCTCATTGGAACCCAGCACGGGGAAAGGCTCAGCGCCTGTGGCAAGCAGCAGTAATCGGGACAGCTGTTACCTCAGACTGCCTGTGCCGCGTTGTCGTCTCATTCAATCTGGAAGAACGCAGCTAGGGGTCTGGCCGACGAACCGGGACAGGCCCCGGCCGCGGGCGCGATGTGCCCGCGCGCGGTGCCCAGCCCGAGCAATTCGAGCAGTCCTTTCCGGCGAGGGCGAGGTTGTGCATCCGTGCGATGCCGAGCATGGCGCGTGCCGCCACATGGCTCAGCCGGAACGATCCGTCCTCCAGGGTGACCTCCTGGTCCGGCAGGTTCACCGAGCCTTGTCGCGCGCGGCCTCGACGGCTTCCCGCAGCTTGCCGATCTCGCGCAGCAGAGCGACGGACTCTTCCGCCGTGCCTACATCGATGTCCTGTTGGGCCCCCAGGTAGTTGAGCTTGGCCCGGCTCCGGACCTTGGCCCGGCTCACGGTCGAGTCGGTCACGTTGCCGTCGGCATCGAGGTCGTGCTGCCACAGCAGCCGGACCGCGTCCTTGGCGGCCTCTGCCGCTTCGAGCACGTGCACGGGAAACTCCGTAGGGGCCTTCAGCTCTGCCCGGAGCTGCCGCAGCGCATGGAGCAGGGCGTCCTGTGCCTGAGGGGACATGTGCATCTGACGGCGTCGCAAGTCCCGAGCGTGAGGCGGCGACCACGCAACGGCGCAGCGAGCGGGTCCGAGCAGGGAATGGAACAGCGACCCGAGGGAGCCATCCC
This sequence comes from Streptomyces sp. NPDC006314, assembly GCF_040613075.1. NCBI lineage: Bacteria > Bacillati > Actinomycetota > Actinomycetes > Kitasatosporales > Streptomycetaceae > Streptomyces > Streptomyces sp. NPDC006314. The sequence goes on from NZ_JBEXRL010000020.1 coordinate 49,547, forward strand.
CGCAGGTACGAACAGACACCAGGGAGCACTGATACCCCCTCCGTGGCAGGATCTCATGGGCGGCAGCGCACGGTCGCTACCACGACTCACTTCCACAGGGAGGGAAGTGAATCCCAGTAGCTGAGGGGTTCGGTCTTTTCCGACGCACTAAAATACATCTGCGAGCCTCTAATGGCTACCCAGCTGTTGTCCCCCTCCGCCCATGTATAGATGGCGTCGACATCACCCCAGCCTTCAGGAAGTCCTACGAAGCATTCTCTGACCGTCCTGGTGGTGCCGTGATTCCAGTCGGTGGTGTGTACCTGGTTGCCCTTCTTGAATCCGACAGCGCCGCTCGCCCATGTCCAGGCCCCGCTGATCCCTCCGTTCATCAGCCACTCGTCAGGCAGTGAATCCCAGAAGCTGAGGGGCTCGGTCTTCTGCGAGGAACCGACACGCATGAGGGTGCCTTTGATGGCTACCCAGCTGTTGCTGACGTCTGCCCACGTATAGATGGCGTCTACATCATCCCAGTCCTCAGGCAGTCCCACGAAGGTGTCTCTGATCGACCTGGTAACACCGTGTCCCCAGTCGGTGGTGTGTACCTGGTTGCCCTTCTTGAATCCGACAGCGCCGCTCGCCCACGTCCAAGCCCCACAGATCCCGGGCATAGCCTTCTCTCCCTCCGCTGGGAATGGCAGGCCGACATCCGCGAAGCGGCGTCAAACCCGCCTGCTGTCTTCTCACCACCAACAACCCAGCTCGGACTGCAAGCCCGTAGGGTGGGTCGTCATCGAACCTGGATATCGCCGCCCCTAGGCCGATCACCTCCGTGTCATTTCAGTCTGCTCCCCGCGCCACACCTTGTCCTGTGGACCGGGCTGACGCTACTGGCAGGTGCAGCAGGGCCGCTCACACCCAGCGTCACTCACGCTCCGGCTGCCGCCACCGGCGGGATATCCGCACGATCAGCAGAAAGGTGCGGTTCCGCGACGGACCGCGCCTCCGGCCCACAGAACTGCACCATCGCCGATCCGCACCTCAATGATGTCCCCGCTCGCGACTCCTCGCCCTCAGGCCGTCGATCGCAGCTCCACCCGCGCGATCACCCGCCGATTCGGCTCGATCTCTGCGGCCTCCAACACCTCAGCCAACGCGCGGCTTCGTCCCGCAGGCCCTCCACCCGCACCCGGGCAGCCGCCTGCTCCTCCAGCATTCCCAGCACCGACGCCACCGCGCGCCCTCGGTCATGAAGCAGACACAAGACGCCGCATGCCTCCCTCACCCGGCGACGAAACCCTGCCTGACCAGCAGAAATCAACGGATTGCGTTCGGTTGAGATACGGCTAGTGCTCTGACCGCATACCTTCGCCGGGTTGAGCGTGTGGGGCCATTGATGCCAGCTACCTGGCCGAGGCATCCGCCTATGCTCGGCTCGTGCAGCCGCTTTCCGACACAGCATTCGTTGATCCGCCAGCCACTTCCTGGGCCGCTACCTGTTCAACATCAAAGCCAGCGGCCCGGGCCAGGGCCTGCGCCCCTTCCGGGACCCGGATGCCGCCGAGGACGACGAGGATTGACGGCCAGCGCACCCGACCGACCCAGCCACTCGTCGCGCCCCGCGGGGGCCCGGCATCCGACTTGTTGTGACGCCTTCGCGGCAGGCGTCACAACAAGTCGGGTGCACTCTCCTGGGCGGGATCCTTGGATGCCGTGTGATCTGGACCGCCGCCCGGGGCGGCGGCACGCAGCGCCGCTTCGACCCGGCGGTTGCTGGTCATGGATGCCGTGACGGCCGTCATCGCCAGGAGGAGGACGGCGGCGGCGTAGAGCGGGGTGCGGATGTCGTAGGTGGTGGCCAGCCAGCCGCCGAGGAAGGCCCCGATGGGGGCGGCGCACATGGCCAGCATGCGGGAGGTGGAGGCGACCCGGCCCATCAGGTGGGCCGGGACGATCGCCTGCCGGAGGGAGGGCCCGAGCACCATCGTGGCGCCCATGCCCGCCCCGCAGACGGAGAGCGCCAGCCCCGCCACGTACGGGTTCGGGGCAGCGGCCAGGCCCAGGATGGCAAGCCCTTCGACGGCGGCCGTGCAGGTCAGCGCGGTGCCGGTGCCGAGTCGTCGGCCAAGGTAGGAGGCGATGCCCGCACCGAGCAGACCGCCGGTGGCCTCCGCCGTGAGGAGCAGGCCGAAGCCGTAGGTGTCGATGCCGAGGCGGTCGTGCGCGAAGAGGGCGAGGACGGTCTCCACAGCGAGGAAGGCGACATTCCCGACCGCCGGGCGGAGCGCGAGCCCGAGCAGCAACCGGTCCCGAAAGACGTACGAGGCGCCGGCCCGCGCCTGCCGAAGCAGCGACTCGCGGACCTCCGGCACGGGCCGGGGCATGGCGGGCAGCGACCGTACGAGCAGCGCGGAGAGCAGGAACGACACCGCGTCGGCCAGCAGCGGAACCGCCCGCCCGAGCGCGAGCAGCGCACTGCCCGCAGGCGGCCCCGCGAAACCGGACATGGCGGTCTGGGCGCCGCGCAGGCGGGAGTTGGCGCGCTCCAGCAGCGCGGGGTCGCGGCGGAGCAGATCCGGCAGGAAGGCCGTGGCGGCCGTATCGAAGAAGAGCCCGCCGAGGCCGAGCAGGAAGGCGACGGCCGCGAGCAGTGGAATGCTCAGCACATCGAGCGCGGCCGCCGCCGCCGGTATCGCGAGCAGCACCGCACGCGCCGCGTCCGCAACCCACATCGTGCGCCGACGGTCCCAGCGGTCCACCAGCGCACCGCCGAGCACCCCGAAGAGCAGCCACGGCAGCGTTCCGGCGGCCGTGACGACGGCGAGCGCCATCGGATCCCGCGTCAACGTCAACGCGAGCAGCGGCAGCGCGGCATGCGACACCCCGTCGCCGAGCGAGGACACCGTCTGCGCAGCCCACAGCCGTCCGAATCCGGTCGGCAACTTTCTAATACCTGAGGTCACTTGGCGCCCCCCTCGGCCTGCTCCGGCGGTGCCGGGTGGAACAGTGCGAAGACAAGTGACGCGTCCGGCAGCGACGGATCGGACAGCTCCAGGTACTCGTCCGCCAGTGCCTGCAGCCGCGCCCCCAGCTGCGCGAACTGCTCCTCGGTGAGGCGCAGATGAGCCATCCGCACGTGCCGCTCGCCGTCCGCCGGCGACGCCTCCAGGTCCGCCACCGCATGCCGCATCAGCACATCCGGCCCTCCCTCGCCCGGGTCCGGCAGCACGATCGACCGCGCGGCCATCGCGTAGTACCGCTCGGTGACACCCCGCACCTTCCGCGTCCGCACCACCTTCACCAAGCCGGCCCGCTCCAGCAGCCGCACGTGATAGCTGGAACTCCCCTTCGCAAGGCCCACCCGCTCGGCGATCTGCGTAATCGTCGCCGGCTCGAAGCGGAGCACGGCCATGATCCGGTGGCGCGTGAGATTGGAGACAGCGCGCAGCTGCTCGTCCGTGGTGACGTGAAACGTCTCGGGAAGATCATCGGTAGGCACGCAAGTAATGGTCAACGATTCTTGACCATTACGCAAGGGGATTCGCGCGAACCTCCAGAATCTGCCGTCCGGCGCGTGACCTTCCGCCAAAGCCCCCCACCCGCCGCCGATCCGGGGAGTTGTCAAGAAACCTGGCAGTCACCGGCCCGCCGGGTGCTGGAGGGCGACGAGCAGGCGGTGGGTCTGTGGAAGGAGGATGTGTGGCCGCAGGCGTAACGACTGCGGCGGCGCTGGGGGCGTACATCGTCTTCGAGGACGAGGCCGGGTTCTCGATGACACCGCCACGCGCCCGCACCTGGGGCCGGCGTGGACACACGCCGGTGGTGCGGGTGCGGGGCCGCTCTGGCGCCGCTGGTCGATCGCGGCGATGTGCTGCTACAAATCGGGCGAGACGACCCGGCTGATCTACCGGCCGCGACGCCACCGCAAGCACAAGGGAAAGGGACGCGCCACCTTCGCCTGGAGCGACTACCGCGACCTGGTCGTCCGCGCCCACACCCACCAAGAGCCCAGAAGTCGTCCTCGTGAACCGCATCGGTTGAGACGTCAACTGGAGCCCTGATCAGCTGCTGGATGTGGTGAACGAAGTCCGGGTCGTCGAGAGGGGAGTCGGTGACACGGTCGCGCACATCGGTGAGGAGCTCCGCCGTTGCGGAGGACTCCTCCGGTGCGGCTGGACAGGCGCGGGCCCGTAGGCGGATCCGGTGCGTGGGGAACCAGAGAACTTTGCGGGCGACAACGCCCCCTACGATCCTGCGAACGCGCCCTCCGCTTTCAGCCGCACGAGGCACGCGACCCCGGTAGCGCCGCCTCCGGGAGGCATGCCTCCACCGACCGCCTTCCGGGCGCCTCACGGATCGGAAGCGAGGGCTCCGCAGAAGTGGAAGCGGAGCCTTCGCAGGGGTTCTGACCTGCTGGAGCGTGCGCGGTGACCGCACGTTCACAAGGATCGCCCGATTCTCCTCAACTTCCGTTGTGGCAACACATGTTCGGAGGTAGAGTCCCCGTTCGTCGGGCACGGACAGGCGCTTTCAAGCTTATTTGGGGCGAACAAGTCGATGCAGTGCGAGACCCTTGGAAACACCCCGGACCTCGTCCAGGCCTTCACGGAAGCCGCTCTCCGCGCCCCGGAGCGTGCGGCGCTCGTGCACGAGGGGCGGGTCCTGGCGTACGGTCGGCTGTACGAGCTCGTGTACGCCCTCGGGGAGCGGCTCGGGCCCCGGCCCGGAGCGGTGGCCGTGCCGGCGACGCACAGCCCGGAAACCGTGGTGGCGATGCTCGGCGTGCTGGCGGCCGGTGGCGCCTACTGTCCCGTAGACCCGGCCTTTCCGCCGGCGCGGCAGCAGGAGATGGTGTCCGCGGCCGAATGTCGCGCGGCCGTCGCCACCGACGCGGCACCGGATCTCCAACTCGGGCTGCCGACAACGTACTGCGGCTGGGAAGAGGGAGGGGCGACCAGCGGTGGCTCCGGGCCCGACAGGGACCAGGACCCCGAAGCCGCCGCGTACATCCTCTTCACCTCGGGCTCCACCGGCCGGCCGAAGCCGGTCGTGACCCCCCGCCGGGCGATCTCGGCGTCCGTGCGCTCGCTCCGCGGACTCTTCGGCCTCACCGAAGAGGACAGGGTGCTCCAGTTCGCCTCGCTCAACTGGGACACCTCGCTGGAAGAGATCCTCCCGACCCTGACCGCGGGAGCCACCCTCGTCTTCGACCGCGAGGCACACTCGGGGTCCTTCCCGCGGTTCCTGCGGATGGTCGAGCGCGAGCGCGTCAGCGTCCTCGACCTGCCCACGGCCTTCTGGCACGAGCTCGTCCTCCACCTCGCGGAGGAAGGGACGGCCCTTCCGAACTGCGTCCGGCTGATGGTGATCGGCGGGGAGGCGGTCAGCCCTGCCCGGCTGGCCGACTGGAGCCGTCTCGACACCGGCCGGGTTCGCCTGGTCAACACCTACGGGTGCACCGAGACCACCCTGATCACCCACGCCGTCGATCTCCACGGCCCTCGGGCCCCGGTAGCGGGCTGGGACTGGGACGGGGGCACGAGGGCACCGATCGGCCGGGCCCTGGCCCATGTCGTCGAGCACATCGGCGAAGACGACGAGCTGCTGATCGGCGGCCCGGCCGTGGCCCTCGGCTACCTCGGGATGCCGCAGGTTACCGAGAAGGCGTACGCGGTGGTGGACGGCGAGCGCCGGTTCCGTACCGGCGACCGGGTCAGCAGGACACCGGACGGCCTCCTCACCCACGAGGGCCGGCTCAACGACGAGATCAAGATCCGGGGCATCCGTGTCGATCCGGCCGAGGTGGAGGCACACCTCGCCGGCCACCCCGCGGTGAACACGGTGGCCGTCACCGGTGCGACCGCCGCCGGCCGCACCGCGCTGGTCGCCTACGTGGTGCCCCGGCCGCACGTCGGCACCGGGGAACTCGACGTCGACCTGCGGTCCTATCTGCGCGAGCGGGTGCCCGCCCATCTCGTGCCGAGCCGGATCACCGTCGTCCCGCAGCTCGTGCTGACCACGAGCGGCAAGGTCGACAGAAGAGCCTCACACCAGCGTTACGCCACCGTGCACAGGTCAAAGGAGACCGTTGATGAGCGTTGACACCACTGCCTCAGCCGCCGGGAGATCGCCTGCCCCTGCCGACACCGAAGGCGTGGCGGCGATGTTCCGGCGCGTGCTGGAGGTCGACGAGGTCTTAGCCGAGTCCGATTTCTTCCTCCTCGGTGGCGACTCGCTCGTCGCGACCCGCGTGCTCAGCGCCGTCGCCCGCTCCTACGGGGTGGAGTTGACCTTCGAGGACTTCCTCGACGCGCCCACCCCTGAGCGGCTCGCGGCGAAGATCGCGGCCGCCCGGTGACGGGCCTCGACACGCCTCTCGCCACGGGCGCCCCGGGGCTCTCCGGTGGCGTCACCAGCGCGGTGGTGGTCGGAGCCGGGTACGCCGGGCTGACGGCCGCGACCGAGCTGGCCGCCGGCGGGGTCGACGTGACCGTCCTGGAGGCGCGCGGCCGGGTCGGCGGCCGGGCCCATGGGCTCCAGGTCTCAGCCGAGGGCTGGGTGGACGCGGGCGCCGCGTACCTAGGGGACCGGCACACCGGACTGCGTTCCCTCATGGCCGAGCTGGATCTCAAGGCGACGCCCACCACCATGGACGGAGCCAGCCGCTTCGCGCTTGGGAGCGAGGAGACCACGCGGGACGGCCGGTTCCCTCCGCTCAGCGCCGTGGCACTCGGCGACCTCTTCGAGAGGCTCGACGAACTCACGGCGACCGTGCGGCCCGACGCGCCGTGGCTCACCCCGGGCGCCGAGGAGCTGGACGTCCTGACCGCCCGGGAATGGGCCGAGCGGCATCTCGCGCACCCGGACGCCCGGCTCTTCTTCCCGCTCTTCCTGGGCGAGATGATGGCGGCCGACCCGGCGCGGGTGTCCATGCTGCACGTCGCTTTCTACCTGCGGTCGGGCGGTGGCCTGCGCTATCTCAACGCCTTCGAGGGCGGCGCCCAGCAGGACCGGATCGACGGAGGCGCCCACCAGGTGTGCGAGCGGCTTGCCGCTCGGCTGGGCTCCAGGGTACGGCTCGGTGAGCCGGTGCTCGCCGTGCACCAGGACGACGAGGGCGTCACGGTGCGCAGTGTGCGCGGGGAGTACCGCGCCGATGTCGCGGTGATGGCGCTGCCGCCCCTGCCGGCCGAAGCCGTGGACTACCGGCCCGGGCTGCCGGTGCGCCGGGCGAGCGACCGCACGGCGCGGGGCTGCGCGGTCAAGGTGCACCTGGTGTATCCGGCGCCGTTCTGGCGGGACCACGGCCTGTCGGGATGGTCGGTGAACGCCGAAGGGCCGCTGCTGTCCACCGTCGACGACTCGCCGGCCGGAGCCGGGGTCGGCGTGCTCACCGGATTCGTCACGGGCGGCGAGGCCCACCGTTACGCGGCGCTCGATGCGCGGGAGCAGCGCTCGACCGCGGTCGAGCAGGCGGCCCGGCTTTTCCCGATGCTGCCCGAACCCGTGGGTTTCCATGTGACGGACTGGGTCAACGACCCTTACAGCAAGGGATGTTACGCGTCGCTCTTCGGACCGGGGGACTGGCTGGAGCACGGTCCGACGCTGACGGCACCGCACCTGCGGGTGCACTGGGCCGGCACGGAGACCAGCACCGAGTTCTTCGGTCTGCTGGAGGGGGCGATCCGCTCCGGCCGCCGGGTGGCGGCGGAGGTCCTCGCCCGCCCGTAGCGCCGCGGCCCGCTCCGTAACCCGGTGGCGCCGCGTGCGCCGTTCCCCCGGCCGTACACACTCTCCCAGCGCCCTCGGGGGCGGCGCCGCCGTCCACCCTCCCCTCCTCCCTGTTCCACCGCACCCCTCTCCCGCCCCTACCGGGGTGCGCCCCGGGGTGCTCCGAGCCGGTCGTACGCCGGGCCGGAGGCCCCACGCCGTACGCCACATGCCACATGCCACATGCCACATGCCACAGCAGCAAGGCAGTCGAACCACCGTTCCGCCGAGTACAGCAACCCTTCGACCAGTCGCCGGGCCCGGCCCCACCAGAGCCACCTCCCGGCGACGCCGTAACGGGAGACCGTCATGAGCGACCAGACCTCCATCGCCCCTCTCGGGGCCAGACAGCAGCTGATGGCCGAGCCCACGCTCGGAGCCGGCAACTTCCTCGACCACGCCATCGCCCTCAACCCGAACCGTGGGGTCCCCTACGCCTACACCCATCGCGTCGACCACCGGGGCGCCGTCGAACTGCGCGGCCACAGCCTGCTCGACCTGGCCGCCCTGCGCGACCAATACGCGAAGTGGTACTGGTCCAACGGCGTCCGGCCCGGTGACCCGGTCGGCGTGGTGGTCGGCGAAGGTCTGCAGCCCGTCCTCCACTTCCTCGCGCTCTCCGCGCTCGGAGCCGTACCCGCCCTCGTCAACGACGCCATGCGGCACGAGGTGATGGTGCGCTACCTCAACCACGTGGGTGTCGTGGGAGTGGTCGCGGACGACCCCACGCGGCTGGCCGCCGCGTACCGCGAGACTCCGCACCGCCGTCCCCGCTTCATCGCCATGGCCGCCGAACTCCACGCCTTCGACGCGGAGTCGGCGGAGCTCCCCGAGGTGTACCCGTACCGGCACGCCGCCGACGACGTGGTCGCGCTCATCCACTCCTCCGGCACCACCGGCACACCGAAGTCCACCAAGCTGGCGCACCGTCAGTTCTGGGAGGGCAAGCAGCCGCGCATGGTGCGCTTCCCCGCCGAGTCGTACGACCGGCTGATGTCGCTCATGCCGCACACCCACGCGGGCGGCCTCAGCTACTTCCTCACCGCCACCCTGCTCGGCCTGCCGACCGTGGTCATGTCCGACTGGCGGCGTGCGGTCGTCGAGCCGGTCATGGAGGCCTTCCAGCCCACCATGGTGGCCTCCTTCCCGCGCACCTTCGTGGAACTGGCCACCGGCGAACTCCCGGTCAAGGGCGCCGCGAAGGTGCACTCCTGGTTCAACACCGGCGACAGCGCCCACTACGGACACATCCGGCGGCTGGTGCAGCTCGGCGAGCGGCCGGCGGGTCTGATCAGGCCCTGGCTGCTGCCCCGGGAGAGGGAGGAGCAGCCCGCCCTGCCCGGCTCGCAGTTCGTCGACGGTCTGGGCTCGTCCGAGATGGGCATGGCCCTGTTCGGGCAGATGACCACACCGGAGAGCGAGCGCGACGACCGCTGCGTCGGCAAGCCCCTGGAGGTGGTCGAGAAGGCAGCGGTGCTCAACGAGAACGGCGAGGAGGTACCCGACGGCACGGTCGGGATGCTCGGCGTCGTCACGCCGTCCCGGACCCCCGGATACTGGAACGACGACAGGCTCACCCGCACGTTCGAGCTGAACGGCTACTGGCTCACCGGCGACGTGGCCCGCCGTGACGCCGAGGGACGCTTCTACCACCTCGACCGTACGGTGGACGTCATCGACACCGCGGGCGGGCCGGCGTACAGCCTGCCAATCGAGGAGGTGCTGCTCGCCGACTGCGCCGCGCTGGTGCAGGACTGCTCGGTGGTCGGCGTCCCCGCCGGACCGGGTCGCGGCCAACTTCCTGTCGCCGTCGTCCGGTTGCAGGCGGAGGCCGCCGAGAGCACGGCGGAGGAGGTCCAGGAGGCGGTCAACAAGGCCCTGACCGCCGCCGGGCTGACCCCGCTCGCCGCGGTGAGCGTCGCGCGCACGCCGGAGGACTTCCCGCTCGGCCCCACCGGGAAGGTGCTCAAGCGAGAGCTCCGGACCCGGTTCGCCACCCTCCTGACCGACCGATAGACCGGGGACGTCAGATGATCCGACAGCCGTACCAGTACGCGCGGACCCCGCTGACTGAGCCGGACTGGCGACGGCTGCCGGGCTGGCGCCGTGTCACGGAACGCGAATGGCGGGACGCCCAGTGGCAGAGGGCCCACTGCGTGAAGAACCCGCGTCAGCTCAAGGCCGTCGTCGGCGACCTGCTCACCGACCGCTGCTACGACGATGTCACGGCCGACCAGGCGGAGTTCGCCACCATGGCGATGCTCGTCACCCCGCAGATGCTCAACACCATGGTGCCCCGGGCCGATCTGCAGCCCGCATCGTTCACCGAGGCGTTCCTCGCCGATCCGGTCCGCCGCTACATGCTGCCGGTGCTCTCGGACCGTCACCCCCGGTGGCCGAGCCATCCGAAGGCGGGGCGGGACTCGCTGCACGAGGCTGAGATGTGGGTGGTGGAGGGCCTCACCCACCGGTATCCGACCAAGGTCCTGGCAGAACTGGTCGCCACCTGCCCGCAGTACTGCGGGCACTGCACCCGGATGGATCTGGTCGGCACCTCCACGCCCCAGGTCACCAAGGCCAGGCTCGTGCTCCGTCCGCGGGACCGGCAGGAGCAGATGCTCGACTACCTCAAGCGCACGCCGACCGTGCGCGACGTGGTGGTGTCCGGCGGAGACGTCGCCAATGTGCCCTGGCCGCAGCTGGAGGCGTTCCTCCTGCGGCTGTTGGACCTGGGTTCGGTACGTGACATCCGGCTGGCGAGCAAGGCCGTGGTGGGCCTGCCGCAGCACTGGCTCCAGCCGGAGGTAGTCGAGGGCCTGGGGCGGGTCGCGGCGGTCGCGGCGCGTCGTGCGGTCAACCTCGCGGTGCACACCCACGCCAACCACGCGCAGTCCGTGACCCCTCTGGTCGCCGAGGCCGCCCGGGCTCTCCTCGACGCGGGCGTCCGGGACGTCCGCAACCAGGGCGTGCTGATGCGCGGGGTCAACGCCACCCCGGAGGACCTGCTCGACCTCTGCTTCGCGCTGCAAGGCGAGGCGAACATCCTCCCGTACTACTTCTACCTCTGCGACGTGATACCCCACGCCGAGCACTGGCGGACCTCGCTCCATCAGGCCCAGTGGCTCCAGGAGGCGATCATGGGTTACCTCCCCGGCTACGCCACCCCGCGGATCGTGTGCGACGTACCGCACGTCGGCAAGCGCTGGGTGCACCAGGCCGTCGCCTACGACCGCGAGCGCGGCATCTCGTACTGGACGAAGAACTACCGCACCGAGCTGGAGGTCCGGCAGTCGCCCGTCGCGGACCCCGAGGCCACGCTGGCCCGGCGCCACCCGTACTACGACCCGCTGGACACGCTTCCCGAGTCCGGTCGCCGCTGGTGGGCGGAGCACGCCCCGGACCGGGACGGCCAAGCCGGCACCGCACCGGGGTCCCGGCCCAGCGCACCGTTCGCCCCCACCGCACCCGAGGACAGCCCGTGAGTCTTCCCCCGCCCCGCCCCGACGCCGGCTCGCTGCGCCGGATGTGCTGGATCTTCCCCGACCGGGAGTCGACCCGTGCGACCGGTGTCTGGCACGCCATGTTCTGGGACCTCTACGCGGAGGTCGCCGAGGACCTGGGCATGAGCTGGACCCGGCACTCCCCCGACGCGGTCTCGGTCGACTGCACGCAGCGGGGCCGGCCCCGCGTTTGGGTGGACGACGCACTCGTCACGCCCGAGGACACGCTCTTCATCACGGCGCTCTACTCGCTGCCGTACCAGCAGGTGGACATCTTCAACCAGTACGCCCTCGCCGCAGTGCTGCAGCAGGCCGGTTTCTACCTACCCTTCCCGCCCGAGACCTCGCTGATCGGCAACGACAAGCTGGCCACTCTGCTCCACCTCGGCGGCTCGCCGGTCCCGCCGATCCCGACCGTCCGCATCGGCACGGGGCGCGACGTGAGCAGGCACCTGTACGAGGTGGCGCTCGGGAACATGACCTATCCGGCGATCGTCAAGCCGGCCGGCTGGTGCGGCGGTGGCGGCATCAACCTGGCGCGCAGCGCCGGCGACATCCGGGGCCTGGCCAGTCTCGCGCAGGGCGGGGACACCACGCTCGTGGTGCAGCCGTATCTCGGCGACGGCACGGTCGACTACCGGGTGTACGTGATCGGCGGCCGGGCCCACACGGTCCTGAAACGGACTCCGCAACCCGGCTCGGCGGTGGCCAACGCGAGCCACGGCGGCCTCCTGGAGTTCACTCCGGTTCCCGACGAACTTGCCGCGGCCACCGCCTACTTCGCCGAGCGGCTGCCCCTCCCCTTCTTCTGCGTCGACTTCCTCCACGACGGGCAGCGGTTCTGGTTCTCCGAGCTGGAGCCCGACGGCGTCATCCCCGGCGTCCCCGGGGATCCGGACCGGACGGTCCAACAGGACGTGGTGCGGGCCCGGTTCACGGCCTACCGGGACGCCCACGCGAAGCACCTCGCCGACGCCGCCGGCGGGACGCCCCTGTTCACCTCACCAACGGAAACGATTTGACCACCATGTTCTCGCTGACCCCGGAGGCGGCCGAGCCGCGGCTGCCGGTCGCCCGCCGAACGCTGGAGCGGCTGCGGCAGGTGCCGGAACTGGTGCCCCGCTACGGCGGGCGCGCGGACGTGCGCACCCTCGACGACATCGCTGCGCTGCCGCCGCTGCTCAAGGACGACCTCAACATCGCCCTGGCCCGTCTGCGGCCACGCGCCGAGCACGGCGCCACCTGGCTCTTCCAGAGCGGCGGCAGCACCGGCGCGCCCAAACTGGGCCACGCGCCCACCGGTTTCTACATGGCCGGGGTGCACGCCCACTGGCAGCCGCTGGACCGCGAGGACGTCTTCGTCAACGCCTGGGGCGCCGGCCGCATGTGGGGCGCGCACTTTCTGGTGGCCGCCCTGGCCGACCTGTCGCAGTGCCAGGTGATCGCGCTGGGCTCGGTCACCAAGGACGAGTACGCCGAGTGGCTGGCGTTCTTCGCGGCGCGCGAGGTGACGGCCATCGGCGGCACGCCGAGCGTGCTGCGGTCCTGGTTCGCCCACGCCCGGGCCGCCGGTCTGGAGCTGCCGCACCTGCACAAGGTGCTGTGGCTCGGCGAGGCCTGGCAGCCGCAGGTGGAGGAGGACATGGCGGTGGTCGCGCCGGCGGCCCGGCGCTGGGGCATGTTCGGCAGCACCGAGACCTGGGTGGTCGGGACCAACACGCCCCAGTGCCCGGCGGACACCTTCCACACCCTGCCCGACCAGCTGGTGCATGTGGGCGAGGACCAGCTCCTGGACTTCACCACCCTCAACCCGGAGATGCTCAATCCGGTGCTGCGCTACCGCACCGGGGACGCGGGACGGCTGCAGGCCTGTCCGTGCGGGCGGCCCGGGCGGGCCATGCGCGTGCTGGGCCGCCGCGACAGCGTGGTGCAGGTCCGCGGCCTCGGTCTGCACGTCGACGAGGTGATCGCACGGGTGGAGTGGGAGCCGGGCGTCTCGCGCGCCCAGGTGGTGATCTCGGAGACCGGCGGCCGCGCCGGCGCCGTGGAGGTGCTGCTGCTGACCCATCAGGGTGCGGCGGTGGACGCCGAGCGGCTACGCAAGGAACTGCTGGCCGAGACGTTCACGCTGAGCACCGCCTTCCTGCACGATCCAGAGAACTTCCGGGTGCGTCCCGTCACCGACCTGATCAGCAACGAGCGGACCGGCAAGACCGCCGGACTCGTGGTGCGGGAGGAAGAGTGAAGCCACGGTGGCCGGTCTCCCTCGGCCCTGAGTTCAACCGCTTCTGGATCGGCCAGTCGGTGAGCACGATCGGTGACCGCATCACGGTCTTCGTGGTGCCGACCGTGATGATCTTCGTCCTGGACGCCTCCGCCTTCCAGGTGGGCATCGTGGCCATGGCCCAGTACCTGGGCATTCCGCTCCTCGGTCCGCTCGCCGGCGTGCTGGTCGACCGGTGGGACAACCGCCGTACCCTGCTCGCCTGCGACCTCGCCCGGCTGGGGGCGGTGGCCGTCATCCCCGTCGCGTACTGGCAGGGCTGGCTCTCCACGCCGCTGCTGTTCGCCTGCGTGGCGGTGATCAGCGGCGCGACGATCTTCTTCACCGTCGGGTACCTGGTCGCCGTGCCCGCCGTGGTGCCGAAGGATCACCTGGTGCGCGCCTACTCCCGGCTCGAAGGCACTCGCTCGGTCTCCGAGGTCTCCGGCCCCTCCCTGGCCGCCGGCCTCTACGGCGCGCTGGGCGTGGCCGCCCTGCTCGTCGACGCCGCCAGCTATCTGGTCTCCGCCCTGTGCATCCGGTCCATGCGGCCCTGGGGCGAGCCAACCGTCGCCGAGGGATCGGTGTGGCAGCGGCTGACGGCGGGCTTCCGGCTGAACTGGTCGGACCCGGTGCTGCGCCGGGTGGTGGTAGCGGCCGTGACGCTGAACTGCGGCGGCCCCGTCTTCGTGACCGTGCTCCCGATCCTCGCCTATCAGGGACTGGGCGTCTCCGTGGGCGTCTTCGGCGCCGCCATGTCCGTGGCGGCGGTGGGCGCCCTGGTCGGTGCGGTCGTGGCGCCGAAGGCCGGTGAACGGCTGGGGAGCGGGCGGATGCTGGCCTGGGCGCTGCTGCTGCACTGTCTGGTGGGCTTCGGGGTACTGGCCGCGCCCGCACTGCCGGCCGGTGCGGTGATCGCCGTGACGATGGGCTGTTACGGCTTCTTCATGTCCTGCATCAACGTGTCCAGCGCGCCCATCCGGCAGTCAAGGATGACCGCGTCCCACCAGGGCGCGATGCACGCGGCCTTCCGGACCGCCACCTGGGGCGTGATCCCGCTGGCCGCCCTGGCCGGGGGTGTCGCCGTCAGCCTGCTCACCGGACCGCTCGGCGTGCTGGACGCGGCCCGGGCCACCATGGCCGGCGGCACACTGCTCGCGGCCTGCTCCTTCCTGCCCGCGCTGCGGATCCAGCCGCTCCTGGACGCGGCCGAGCGGCAGAAGGCGGCAAAGGCGCCGGAGGCGGACGGCGGGGGCGCCGAACCGGCACTCGCGGAAGGCGCCTCATGACCGCGACGGACCGGGAGTCCCCGGTCGTGCTGATCACCGGCACCTCCTCGGGCATCGGGCTGGCCACCGCGGTCGCCGCCGCTCGGGCCGGTTTCGCCACGGTCGCCACCCTGCGCGAGCCCGCCCGCGCCGGGGTGCTCCGGGAGGAGGCGGACCGGGCCGGAGTACGGCTGGACATCCGCCCGCTGGACGTGACCGACACCGGGTCCGTCACCCGCTGCGTCGACGGCGTACGCGAGGCGTACGGACGCCTGGACGCCGTGGTCAACAACGCCGGCGTCTCCAACTTCGACCCGACCCTGGAGATGTCCACCGCGGAGGCGCTGCGGGCCAACCTGGAGGTGAACTTCTTCGGCGTCGTCGAGGTCAGCCGGGCCGCGATGCCGCTGCTCCGTGCCGCCCGGGGCCGCCTGCTCACCATCGGCAGCGTCCACGGGATCGTCGGACAGCCCTTCAACGAGGCCTACTGCGCGGCGAAGTTCGCCGTCGAAGGTTTCATGGAGAGCCTGGCCCCGGTGGCTGAGGCGCACGGGGTGAAGGTGTCCGTGGTGGTGCCCGGATTCGTCCGGGACACCTCGTTCGGGATCTTCCCCGACATCAACCGCAAGACCATCGAGGCCGCCTCCGGCCCGTACGCGTCCACCTTCACCGACTACGTCCACTGGGTCACCACCCAGGGCTGGGAGGGCGCCGGGCAGTCCGCGGCCGAGGTGGCGGACGTCGTGGTGCGGACGCTGCTGACCGAGCGGCCCGCCTTCCGCGTCCCCACGAACCCCTGGGCGGCCGCCTACGTGGAGAACAAACTGGCCGACCGCGACGGCTCCGTCGTGCGGGAACTCGCCCGCACGTGGATCGGGCGCAGGCCGGAATCCCACGCCGACACAGAGCAGGAGAGGTAGTGCCCGCCAAATCCCTTCAAGAACTGGTCGACTTCGTCCGCACCCACTCGCCCTTCTACGCCGAGGTGTACCGGGACGTGCCGGAGACGGTCTCGCACCTCTCCCAGCTCCCCGTCATCGACCACACGGAGTTCTGGGCGGCGAACACCTGGCCCGACAACCGGGTGCTGACCGGGCCGCTGACCGACGCCGGGGTCTACAAGACCGGTGGCACCACCGGCGTGCCCAAGCTGTCGGTGTGGTCGCGGGCGGAACACGCCGACTCCGTCACCGCGTTCGGCGCCGGCATCGTGCAGGCCGGGCTCAGGCCGGGCCACCGGGTGGCCAACCTCTTCTGGGCGGGCGAGCTGTACGGCGGCATGCTCTACATCGAACACGCCCTGCACGCGGCCCCCGTGGAGAACGTCCGCCTGCCCGTCGGCGCCGGCGCCACCAACGAGTTCATCGCCGACCTCATCGGCGACTTCGGTGTGAACGTCCTCGCCGGGGTCCCGATGAAGCTGGCCGCCGTCGCGGAGCTCCTCGTCCGCCGCGGCCGGACCGCCGACTCGGTGGAACTTCTGCTCTTCGGCGGTGACCTGCTCTTCACCGATCTGCGGCCGATCCTGCTGCGGGCCTTCCCCAAGGCCGCCATCGCCTCGGTGGGTTACGCCTCCATCGACGCGGGTCTCGTCGGACGGCCCGTACCCGGCGAGGACGTACGGGTGCACGAGGCGTTCCCGCACCGCACGGTCGTGGAGATCGTGGACGACGTCGCGAGCGAGCCGATCACCACTCCCGGGGTGCCGGGTCGGCTCCTCGTCACCAACCTGTTCCGCACGCTGATGCCGGTCATCCGGTTCCCGGCGGGCGACCGCGCCGAGTGGGTCGACGCGGAGTGCACGCGGTTCCGGCTCCTCGGCCGGTCCATGGAGGGAGGCCGCGTCGGCACGGTGTCGATGCCGATCGAGGACGTCCGCGCGGTGCTCGTGGAGGCGGACCCGGACCGGTACATCGCCGGCATGCAGATGGTGCAGCGCCGCTGGGACGGGAAGGACGGCCTGATCCTGCGCCTGGGGTACGTCGAGGAGCCCCCGGCGGACCTCGCAGCCCGGCTCGTCGAGGCGGTCTACGCGGCCCGGCCCCTCTTCCCCGCGGAGGTCGCGGACGGCGCCATCCACGAGCTGGGCATCGAGTGGGTGCCGCGGTCCGAGCTGCTCACGAACCCGCGTACGGGCAAGCTCCAGCAGGTGGTGGACGAGCGCCCGGCGAACTGACCGGGTCCGGTGACGCCCGCCCCGCCCCGGCCCGCCCACCGCGCGGGCGGCGGGCGGGCCGGCTTCGGGCGCGTGGGGCGGACGGCTCAGTCGCGCGGGGCCTGCGCCCTTCCGGAGAGCATCACGCTCTGTCCGCGGAACTCCGCGACCACGGTGCCGTCCGTACGGCGGACCGTCACGTCGTAGATACCGTTGCGTCCCGAACGCGTCCGTTCCACGGCCTCGGCGAGCAGTTCGTCGTCCACCGCGGCCGGCAGCAGGAAGCTGACCTGCGCGGACTGCGCGACGGTGACCGGGCCGTAGCCGTTGCAGGCGTAGGCGAACGCCGCGTCGGCGAAGAGGAAGAGGAACCCGCCGTGGGCCATGCCGTGGCCGTTCACCATGTCCTCGCGCACCCGCATGCGCATCAACGCCCGGCCCGGGGTGACCTCCTCCAGGGCGATACCCAGGCTCCGGCACGCGCGGTCCCGCTCGTACAACTCCGCGATCCCTGCAGGTGCGTTGTCCGGCACGGCGGTGTCCAGGCCCACGGCCTCGCCCCTTCCCTTCTGGTGACCGGACCGAAGGGGCCCGGGTGCTCCGCGTGCGCATTAGATCCACCGGTGCCGATGCCTGTCAACGGAAGGCGGGCCGCCCGCACTACCCTGGTGGTCCGGCCGACCGGGGAGTTGAAGGACCGATGGCACTCGTGGCGGGCCACCGGGTGAGGCTGCGGACCTCGTACTGGCCGGCTCGGTCACCCTCGCCGAGGGGACGCCTGCCGAGAAGGAGGCCATGGCCGGCTCTCCGGCACTGGCGGCGGGCCTCGATGGCGCCGTGGACCGGGTCCATGCGTACACGCGCTGGAATCCGCAGCCGCCGGCACCGTGCCCGGAACCACAGCGCCAGGGCGAGCGCCGCCCCCACGGATAGAAGTCGTCTCATGCCCGCCCCAACGGGGCGCTGTGTGGCCGCGTGACGGGACGGCAAGCGATGGCGGGCACCGCGGCACAGCTCTGTGCCTCAGCGACGCAAGGGGCACCACACGGACGCTAGAACGCGAACACATCCCGCGCCGCGGACGACGGCTGCGCGCCCGGCGGCCGGCCGGGTGGAAAGTCGCATCGAGCCGTCCCTGGGCTTGGCTCGTTGACCAGCGCAGCGGCACCCTCCTACGGGCGCCGGCGAGAACAGGGAGACAGAGGCCCCAGTCAGTTGGGTGCCGGCGGCGGACACCCCGTCGTCCGAGGTTCCGATGATCCGGCCGTTGTCGTTGATGCCGAAGGCTCCGCTGTTGCCGAGGAAGTTCCCGGGGTTGGCCGGGTCCGGGATCAGTGTGCCGAGGTCGCTCGGGAACAGGGCGCCGGCTGCGAGGACGAACGCCCGCTCGACGCTGTTCCCGGTGGCGTCGAGCGCGGCGGAGACCCCGACGACGTCACCGGTGCCGTTGATGCTGGTGGCCCGGCTGGGTTGGGAGGGACGAGGGCCAGCGAGCCAAGATCACGCATGACCTGCAGGACCGGGTCGAAGAGGAAGGCATGCTCGGAGCCGACCACCGTGTCGGAGGCGCCGACAATCTGGCCGGCGTCGTTGATGTCGATGGCGCGGCTATTGCCGAGGAAGTTCCCGGGGTTGAAGGGGTCGGGGATGAGGGTTCCCAGGTCCTGCACGGCGCCTCCGATCCACCGGACGGCCCGGGTGACGGTGTTCCCGTTCGCGTCGAGTCCTTCCGATGAGCCGCAGATGTCGCCGGCGCTGTTGATGGACACCGCCCGCCCGGTCGGGGCGCCGCCGGTGAAGAGCAGTGGAAGCTGGGTGGCGGTGCCGGTCGTGCTGTTCGGCTGCTGCGGGTTCCAGACGAAGGGGAAGACGGTGTCCTCCTGACCGACGACGGCTCCCACGTCGTTCAGCCCGTTCGCCTCGCTTATCCCGGTGACCGTCGCGGCCACCGGTGTCGTCACCGCCGCCACGTGACTCACCTCGTTTCTGACGTGCCGCTGGTCACGGGATCGCGACCGGCGCCAGCCGGTAGGTGAGCAGGTAGTCCCCCTCCCCGTGGAACTCCACCTGGCCGGCCTCGTCGGACAGCCTGATTGTGCCGCTGCCCAGGAGGTCGTCCTGACTGTCGGGATCCTCGTCGAAGAGTTGGACGACGCCGGTTGGGTTGGTCATCAGCCGGACGACGTTGAGGGCCTGGGTGTCCCCGTCCCCCATAGTTCCCGACCAGATCCGCTCACCGTTCCAGAGCAGGAACGGCTCGTCCTCGGCTCCGAACTGATCGGAGTGCGTCAGGCACTTCAAGCTCTGGAACTGGAGGAGCCGGGCCGCCGTGGGTAGAGCCGTCACGATGCGGCGGATCGGGATCGGCGCGGGCTCGGTGAGGGGCGGGGTGAGTGCGGCGGGATCGAAGAGGCGGGGCGGTGTGATCTGCCCCCGCGAGAGCCGGATGGCGTGCTCCATCACGGCGTTGATGAGCTTGGTGTACATGTCGCTGGCACGCTGGAGTACGTCGGCTGGCGGCAGGGGCTCGAAGAACTCCGGGTGCCGTAGCGCGAAGTCCAGGTCGTTCCTGGTCTGCGCGTACCGGTGCTTCCTCTCCCGGGCATCGGACAGGGCGAACAGGAACGCTTCCTGCTCCTCGATCGTCGGCACCGGCAGCGGAAGGGTGTTGTAGCTGGCCACCTCGGCCTCGTAGGCGGCGGCACTGGTACTGGCGATTTGCGGAAAGGCCTTGAACCTGGCGATGACCTCGCCGATCTCGACGGCCGGCGAACTCTGGGAGCCGGTACCGGCTTTCTGGTACATGGACGCCGAGAACTCGGAGCGCGTGCTCTGGCTCGAATTCGCCTGGGAGAAGGCGAGGGAGAACCCGCCACCGGCGATCAGGCCGTTCGCCTCGGCCTGCAGCGTCGCCGCAAGTTCGGACTGCTTGGCGACCGACACTGAGGTGATCCTGATGACGGAGTAGAACTCTCCACCGGTCTGCAGACCTCGGACGAAGCTGTCTCCGAAAGCCGCCTTGAACTCGTCGAACCGCAGCGAATCGAGCAAGCCTTGGGCGACGGCGCTGACCTGGAAGTTCTTGCCGCGACGCAGCGGGTTCTCGACGATGCAGCGGGCCACCAGGAACGTCGACGTCGAGTTGAAACTCGACGACTCCGAGAACCTGGCCTTCGCGGAGGCGGAGACGAATCCGTACCTGCCGTGCCCCTCGAACGACATCCCCATGCTCTCCATGAGCTCCTCATGGGAGTTCACGATGACGATCGAGGCGGTGACCTCCTGGCCGGAGGCGGCAGGGTTGTCCTGGATGGTGAAGTTCTGCAGAGCGGTTCCGACGGCCAGGCCGGATTCACTGTTGAATCCCATGCCTATTTCCTCGTCGTTGAACAGTATTCTGCGCACTTGTGGGAGCTGAGGCATGACCGTTTCCTCAGTGTTTCGGAGATCCACGGTGGCGGCAGCCGAACGGGCGCCCTCTCGGCCCAGGCCGTGGGGCCGCGACCGGTACGGGCCCGGCGGCAGGGCTTCCGTGGCGGGGAGGGAGGTGTTCGGCTACTTCCGGGGGTGGCTGGCGAACGGGCTCCGCAGGGGAGAGGAGACGCTCCTCCCCTCGGGTCGGTGTGTTGCCGAACCACCGAGTCATCTCCATCGTCCCACCGGCTCGGGCGCGATGCACCTCCGGCGAGGCGGCAGGGGATGGAGGCGGGTCCTGCCGGTGCAGGGCGCCGCGTGCGTTGCGGACCACGTCGCCGTGCGCTCCACTTGGCGTAGACATGCAGGACGTGTCCAGGGAGCCCAGCAGCGACGCGAGTCACTCCAAATTCTCCATCCGGGCATCCTGCCAAGCCTGACTCCATGAGAAGACCTCCATTTCGCGGGCCGGAGATCGGGGACGTAGCGGCGCTCAGTGCTCCGGATCGGCGCTGCTTCGCCCGGCATCGTGGCGAAAGTCGGGCATGGCGAGTGAACGGTGGGCAGTTGCGCTGCTTGGTCGCGCATGGCCTCCGGCGTTTGGCGGCGGCGGCCATGGTGGTCTCGATGGCGGCGACCTTGCCGAGCCAGCCCTGTTCCTTGGTCTCCTGGAGGTGGTTGCCGGCGGCCAAAGTCGGTCAGCGGCATCCGCTCCATCGTCAGGGAGTACACCGACGCCGACGAGAGCGTCTCGCCTCGTCCGCGGACTCCCGACGCAGTCCCAGGCCTACGTTCCGGGCCAGGACGCACGCGTCCACGTCGTCGGCGAGGAAACCTACGCCACAGCCGTCGACAGTGATGCGGTTGACTACCGCTACGCCGACCAGAGTGGGGAGTCCGTCCTGCTCGCCCCGTGCGAACTGCCCCCGGAAACGGCCCGGCGGTGCGTGGAGCTCGTGACCAACCTCCGGGACGCCGCCGCGCCCCCTTTCCTCGTCCGCAACGTAGTCACCGAACAGTTCAACACCGGGAAGGCAACCGCCTTCACGGACGCCGACATCGACATCGGGAAACTGCACACGGTAGGCGGCGCCTGCGGCGTCACCGCCGGCGCGGTGTTCGCGGCAGACCGTACCCCCCGGAGAACCCTGGCCCCGCCGTCGCGGCCGACGCCGTGACAACGCGTGTGACCGAACCCGCCCGGGCCAGGGCCTCCAACGGCACCGCGCCGACCGGAACGGGCACCACGCCCACTGTGGGGCCCGTACTCCTGGACCCCGCCGTCAGTGCCTGGTTCAGGACACCGACGAACCCCGGAAGGTCGTCTTCCGCATGGCCGGGGACTCGCGGTTCAGGCGCCTGTCCGACGGCACCCGCAGTGCCCCGGTGGCTCCTGACCCTTCTCCCGCACCTCCGCGGTGCTCGATGATGTCCAGGCAGACATCGTCGCGAAGCTCGCGAACCGGTACCAGCCGACCCATTGCCGGGCGCGGTCTCTGCCGAGCGGACACCCGCACGGCACCCCTCCCAGCTCCGCTGTTTGCGCTCCGGCCCGTTCGCTGAGCTTGCTCGGCGCCGTCATCAACCTTGGGCTCCACCCGGATCGATGCTCGCAGAAGGTCCAGACCAGCGGTCCGGCCAAGCCTCCAGGTTCTCCAGGTCGTCGAGCTCGACACACCCGCCACTCGGCGAACCAGATGTGACGTACCGCTGTCACGCCGCCATGGGGGCAGAACGCCGCGCCTCGCCGGCCAAACCCCTGCACCCTCACCTGCTACCGCGGATTCGCCAAAGGTGATGAATTCTCACTGCCGGCGAAGATCAATCGCCGATACGGTCCCATCGCCGCTGTTCGCAACATAAAGGCGATCGCTGTGAGGCTCGAAGGCCAGACCCTTCGGCTGGGAGCCCACCGGTATGGTGGCGCTGACGCTGTGGGACGTGGCATCGATCACCTTCACCGTGCCGTCGAATTGGGTGACGTAGGCATTGCCTCGGGAGTCAACCGCTACGCCAGCGGATCCTGCAGCGACGCTGATATCTGCTGTGCCATGGCTATCCATATCGATCACAGACACGGTGTTGGCACCTGAATTAGCGACGTAAACGCGACGCCTCAGGGCGTCGACCACGAGACCGGTGGGCTGCTGTCGGACCGGAATGGTCGCTAGAACCCCGTTGGGTTCAGGGCCGATCACCGAAACCGCGTTGAAGTCGGGTTGCGTGACGTAGACGCGGTGACTTGCCGGATCAACCGCCACACCAAGGGGGCCAGGGATATCGATGAAGCCGCGGGCGAAGTGCACCTCGCCGCTGAGGTTGACTATCGACACCCTGCCGCTACCGTGATTGGTCACATAGGCGCGACTCAGAGAGTGATCGACCGCCACGCTCATCATGTCAGGCGGTGGCATGAACAAACCTTGGATGCTGACGGTGGCGATTACGGCGTTGGATCTGTCGATCATCGATACGGTGTTGTCACCGCCATTGGCTACGCAGACGCCGAACTGGGGATCGCTTGCCACGCCCTCTGGGCGCAATCCGACGTCGATGGTGGCGCTCACCGTGTTGGTCAAGGGATCGATCACCGAGACAGTGTCGGCGCCGCTGTTGGTGACGAAGATATGGTCGCTGACAGTCACCGCCACGCTGTCCGGCTTCGCTCCCACTCGGATAGTGGCTACTACAGGCAGCTGTTCAGTGTTGGGTGTGTTCATCACTACACATGACCTTCGCGATCGAGCGGCCCACGAGGGGGG
Source organism: Streptomyces sp. NPDC006314 (assembly GCF_040613075.1). NCBI lineage: Bacteria > Bacillati > Actinomycetota > Actinomycetes > Kitasatosporales > Streptomycetaceae > Streptomyces > Streptomyces sp. NPDC006314. Next base: position 72,658 of record NZ_JBEXRL010000020.1, read on the forward strand.
AATCCGTCATGGCGGGCCCACCGGGAGAGGGTGTCGCTTCGGAGGGTTCGGTAGCGGTAGTACTCCACGGTGCCGCCCCCCGGCTAGCTGCGGCTCGGGGCTGGCTACACCCTGACCGGCGGGGGCCTGGAGGAGCCTCGAGCCACGGGGCACACCAGCCACTCGGGCTTGGGAAGCCCCCACTTCCTGGGGGGTGCGAACGCCCACTACGGGGCTGCCTTCCTCCGCGCGCCCCAACCAATGCGTATCAGACTCTGGTTCAAGTATGGGCGCGAGCCTTGCACTCTGCGAGTTGGATCGCCGAGATGTCCCGGCTGCCGAGGCTGAAGAGTCTCTCGGTGATCCACTTCAGATGGACGGCGTAGGCCTCGCGGTCGGCATGCTTGGCGGGGTCGAGGATGCGCCCGTAGTGCAGCAGCATGTACGGCTTGACGATCAGTGCGTTGGTGACCGAGTCGTGGACGGGGCGGGCCACTTCAGTGGACGAGACCGGTCCTTCGCCCTCACGTTCGTCGTTTGGTGGCCGGCCACCATTTCGTCGGCCCCTGCTTCGGCACCCGGGCGGACACGGACGGCTGGACCCGCCCGGCGGCCGCGGACAACGTGCTGCTGATCTCGCTCGGCTCGGCGTACACGCGCCAGCCCGCGTTCTACCGCCGGTGCATCGCCGCCTTCGGCGACCTGCCCGGCTGGCACGTCGTACTCCAGATCGGCAAGTACACCGGCCCCGAGGAACTCGGCGCCATCCCGCCCAACGTCGAGGTGCACTCCTGGGTCCCGCAGCGGGCGATCCTGGAAGGACGTGGTCGCGGATCCGGAACGCGTCGGCCGGTCCAAGCAGTTGCAGGCCGCCGCCCGGACCGAGGGCGGCACTCCGCGCGCCGCTGAGCATGCTGGCCGCCGCAGAGGGCCCCGCGCTCTGAGCACTGCCGCTTCCCTTCCCCGCCTGGCGCCGTCCTCATCCGAGGACCTGTACACGTCCCGCCAGGCGGGAACAGCGGCCGAACTTTCTTCTCAGGTGCCCGCCAGGCGGGAAGCGGCTCCGGGCGGCGAGTACTGGCCGCCGCCGCGGTGATCACCTTGCCGTCGCCGCGTTGGATGCCGGCGGCGGTGCCACGCCTTCGGATGCGGCCTGTGCGGCGGCATTCACGACGCCTCGCCCTCGCTCGTCACCGCCTTGTTCAGGATCACCAGTTGCTCTCCCCTTCTGGCGATGAACGGCAGTTCCTCGTCCGGAAGGGCCGGGGCGTCGCCGTCACCGGGGAACAGGTGGTCCACCACCCGCATGGCGTACTCCGACACCAGGGGTGTGCTGGCACCGATGATCAGGCCCAGCATCGTTTCGACCGCCGCGTCGCGGTCCCCGGCTCGGAGACTGGCCAGTCCCGCCTGCAGGGCCAGCAGCGCAGTGAACTCGGGAGCCAGGGTCCGGCCGGCCGACCAGGCGGCCTCGGCGGCGGCGCACGCCTCTTCGTGCCGACCGCTACGGCTCAAGGCCTCCGCCAGGTTGGCGGTGATCACCATCCGGCCCACCTGGTCGGCGGGCCCACACCGGTCGAGCGCCTCTCCGAGCAGGTCCACGGCCTCGACCATGTCGTTCCGGGCCATCGCCTGCATCCAGCCGGTGGTGTCACCGAACTCGATGAGGTCGATCACGTTCCTTCCGTCGGGCCCGTCGGGCCGGCCACGGAGGTACCCGAGCCGGAAGGCGCGCCAGGTCGGGCGTGACAGGGACGGCAGCAAGGGCATCAGGTCCGTGGCGCATTGGGCCGGTGTCGGCGGCCGGTTGAGATAGCGGGCGTCGTGCGCGAGGATGACGGCGCACCCCCGCTCGGGTGACCAGCCGAAGCTCTCCCAGCGCGCGTCACCGTGCAAGGCACCGTTTCGGTGGCCGGTCGCGAGCAACTGAGCCACGCTGTAGGCGAGAACGCTCCGCCCGTCCCCCCTGCGCAGGCGTTCCTCGATGTGCGCGAGCGATTCATCGTCGTCCCCCGGCGCCCACAGGTGCGCCCACTCCCGGAAGTCGGTGCGCACGGGCCGGGACCGCGACACGAGGCCGTCGGGCAGGGAGATGCCATTGTCCGACAGCAGGTTGCGGAGGGTGGTCGCACCGGCGAGCAGGCACGGGAAAGCCTGAACGCCCAGGAGCGGTGGGAACAGCTCCCGCAGCTCGCCGGGCAGGGCGTCGAGGCCGGCGGTGACGCTCTCGTCGAACACTTCGAGCGGCACCGCCGCACAGTCGCCGACGCGCTCCACCATGCCTTCGAGGTCGAAGAGCTCCGCGCGCTCCCCCGCACGTTCCCTCCGCGGAGAGGGACGTTCCGGTACCAGCACCACCCCACCACTCCGGCAGATCCGCCGTACGGTGGCCAGCCAGCGCTCGTGATCGGTGTCGTCGACCACGGTGGCCGCGACCGTCGCGGATCCGAAGGTCACGTCGGTCGCGTGAGTGTCGGCAGCCGGGCCGTCGGCTCGCGGTGGGACGGAGAACCGCTCGCTCCCGGCAACGCTCGGACGACCGGTCTCCGCGTTCTCCGGTATGTTTGCGGCCGCGTCCGGCGTCCCCGTCTCGGATGGCATGGGCATGCCCGTCATGGCGAACAACGCCCGGCACAGCAGGAGCGACTGCTCCAGACGCGCCGGGTCGTCCGAGTCCTTGTTGACTTCTTCGAGCACCGCGGCGAAGACCTTGCGGGCTCCCGGATGGGCACGGTGCTCGGGCGGGAGGAGACGGAACGCGGTCAGGCACCCGCGGACCGCCTCGTCGAGGTCGGACGCGTCGGCCCGTACCCGGTATCGGACGAGCAGGGCGTTCGCCAGTTGCACGAGCGACTTCAGTCGGCGAGCGCGGTCCGCAGTCGTCTCGGGCACCGCTCCCTCATCGCCCTGACCGACCTCGGTCTCGACCTCACGGGCGAGGTCGACGGCTTCGCGCAGCAAGCCCACGGCTTCGTCGAGGTCGCCGGGATCGCCGGGATCGCCGGGGGACACGCCGGCGGACGCGAAGCCGAGCAACAGGGCCTCGGCCAGCACGGACAGGCCGATCAGCCGGACGACGGGCGCCTGCCCGTGGGCGACCACGTCGCGAGCGCACCGGACGGCCTCCCGGCGATCCGCGTCGTCCCCGGACACCCGGAACCTGGACATATGCACGGCGGCGGCGTGGGCCGAACACAGGGGACGGAATGGGTCGTCCTCCGCGAGGTGTTCGGCCAGGCGTCCCAGATCGGCGGACGCCTTCGCCAGGCCCGCACGATCACGCGAGAGCAGTGCCGTCCCGGAGATGCCCAGGACCAACGGACCGTTCTCCGGCCGCACGGAGTCCGTCTCCGGACGGAGTTCCGCCGTGCGGGCGGCGAGTTCCCGGTCCGCCAGACCCGGTGCGACCAAGTCCAGGGACATTCCCCAGATCCGTCCGAAGGACTCGAACGCCGCCAGCGACTCCCGCGCGCCCTGCTCCCCCGGTAGTTCCCGGCCCCGGCACCAGCGCAGCCAGGCGACCGCGTGCACCGCCGCCGCGGCCTCCACCCGGTCCCCGCCCGCCGCGTCGGCGAGTTCACCGATTCTCCGGGCCTCCTCGGACGCCCGGTCGTGCAGGACGGGCTCCGGATCGCGCAGTGCACGGTAGGCGCGCACGCGCCGGTCGACCTCCGCGGTAAGGGCGGACAGCTCCTCGTTCCCCGCCTCGTGCGGCCGAGGGTCCGAGGCGACGAGCTCCCGCTCGACGGGCCCTGTGGCGCCCCCGGGAACGGGGGGGAGCCGCGGTGCCTCCGGGCGGTGAGGGCTCGGGCGCGGGACCGGAACGGCCGGTGCCTCCTCGGGAAGCGCCAAAGAGGCCTTGTCGAGTTCGTTGCGGATGTCGGTCAGACGCTCGGCGAGATCCGGGTGCTCGGCCGACAGTCTCGTGAGATCACCGCGCAGGGCGAGAAGTTGACTCCACATCACCGCCCGTCCCTGCTCGAGTTGTTCTACGGCGCGCGGGAGCCGGAGAGCGTCGACGGCGGCCGCGGCGGCGTCGCGCACCAGCCCCGGCCACTCGGTCAGCAGGCGTTCCCGCGATGTCCGCTCCAGCCCGTGCCACGCGAGCAGCGGGAGCAGTTCCACCACGTCGTAGTCGTCCACCGCCGCGCCCGGTCGCCCGCCGACTCGGGCGGTGAGGTCACCGGCGGTCCGGGCGGCTTCCAGCCTGGCGTACACGTCGGCCGTCGCGCTGCGTGCCACCTTCCGCAGCAACGCGACCGCGGCGGAGGCGTCCGTGACGGAGGCGTTCACGGCGAGCCGGTCGATGAGGGCGTGGGCGACCGCCAGGGATTCGTGGGCACGGTCGGGCCGGCTGGAGACCGGCGCCTGCAGTGCGGCCCGGGCCGCGTCGACGGCCAGATCGAGATCGCCGGGGTGGTCCTCCAAGCGGGATCTGGAGCGGAGCAGAATGCTCAGCTTGATCAGCATGCCGGACCGCTCGGGATGGTCGGGGGCCGTGGTGTCCACCGCCGACCGGATGGCATCGATCACCGCGGTGAGGTCCTCGCCGCGGTCGCCGCTGCGTGCCCGGAGGTACAGCGTCGAGGCGAGGTTGGACAGCGCTCCGGAGTGGTCGGGACTTCCGACCGGGCTGAGGCGAAGGCACTCGGCGAGGGTCCGGTGCGCCCGCTCCACATCCTCGGGATCGTCCGTCACACCGAAGCGGGCCAGCAGCGCCACTCCAAGCGCGTTGAGGGTCGGCCGCCGCTCGATGTGCGTGTCCGGCAAGGTCTTGGCAACCGTCTGCAGGACCTCGACCGCTTCATCGATGTCACGGACTTCCCGCACTCGCAGGAAGCGCCGGTACAGCGCGCTGCCCAGCTGGCCGAGGCTGCGGTACCGGTCCCGGCTCGTCGGCGCCGCCACTTCGGCGGCTTGGCGCAGCAGCGCGATACCGTCGTCGAGGTCCCGGGCCGAGGACCGGAGCACGGAGCGATCGAGGTGGGCGTTGCCCAGATTGGCCAGTGTGGTGGAGCGATCGGGGTGGTTCGCGTCCATGGACTCGACCGCGCCGCGGAGCAGTTCCATCGCCTCGTGGAGATCGTCCGGTGCTCCGACCCGTTCGTTGCGGGTCCGCAGGAGGACTCCGAGATTGCCCTGCACGGCGGGCCGCCCGCCATCGTCCGCGGCCAGCCCGTCCAGCGCCTCGCGTCCCTGCAGGATGCCCCGGTCCAGGTCATCGGTGTTCCCGAGGTGCTCGAAGCGCCGCAGTAACCCGCTCGACAGCAACGAACGGGTCTTCGCCCGGTTCGGGCCGTCCGCCGACAGTCCGATGACCTCCTCGAAGGCGCTGATGGCGTGCTGCAGGTCGTCCAGCCGACCGGTGCTGTCGTAACGGCGCTGCAAGGTGATGCCGTGGTTCCTGAGGACCGTCGCCCGGTGGCCCCGGGCCTCGGGACGAGCGGACGCGGTGACCGCTTCCCGCCCCACGTCGACCGCACGGTCCAGGTCCTCGGGGGACCCGGCGAGGAGCGCGCGGTCCCGCAGGCCAACCGCGAGGTTCTGCAGCAGGGCCGCCCGGTGGCGGTGATCGGGGCCGGCGAGGTCGACGGCGGCCTCGCAGAGCCGGATCGAGTCGTCGAGATCGGACCGGACACCCGTTTCCGTGTACAGCGTGGCCACGGCGTCCGCGCACCCGCTCAGGAAGCTCGGCCGATCCCTTCCGTCGGAGAACGTCGGCTGCCTGTCCACCACACCGGGCGGGACCGGGAGCCCGAGTTCCGCCCGCGCGACCAGTACGCCCCAGAGGTCGGGGTCGGAACTGGCGATCAGGCTCGCGGCGACGAGAGGGCGCAACTGCTCCGGTACTTTCCCTGGTTCGACTCCGTAGACCAGGGCGAACAGGTTCCCGCTGACGACGAGGTCGTCGGCGTACTCCTCGGGACGGGCCGAATAGCGGCACCGGAAGAACTCGGCGAACACCGCCATGAACCGGGGCGGCGGATTCACGGGCCAGGTCTCCCGCACGATGTTGAGCAGTCGTTCGAACTCCTCCGGAGCCCGATCGTCGAGCACTCCGGCCGGGTCCCCGTCGTGAACCCAGCGGTCGACCCGTGCCTGCAGCGCCAACAGCAATACCTCGGCCTCATCGCTCATGCGTCCCCCGCGCTCGAATCCGGCACGCGTGCGCCGAGCCCGTCCCCCTGCGGCTCGCGGATCCGCAACGCGTACTGCCCCCCGCCCCGGGCCGAAGAAGCTGATCGATTCGGGGCTTTCAGGACACAAGGTAGCGGAGCAGGCACCGGATTGCAGGCGTAATCAGCCGAAGCGGGCCCCGCGCCTGGGCCGTGGCCTGCGGCATACCGCTCCGCCCGGCGCCCCGGGCCGGGCGGTTGGGCCTGTCGGGGTCGAAACACGCTTACGCGCACGCCGCTTCACGGCGACGCCTCGGGGGTGCAGGAGTCGACGGCACGGATGCCGGTCGAACGGCTCAGGTCGAGCGTGACCTCGCCGCTGTCGGTCCTCAGGGTCAGCAGACCCGAGGCCATCCGGATCACCTCACCGCAGCGGGTGCCCGCGGGGGTGAGGATCTCCACGGATGGCTCCTCCTTCGCGGCGGGCCCGTACCAGGTCGTACCCACGGCCGCGACCAGCAGCGCGGTGCAGGAGAGCGCCAGCACGACGCCCCTGGACAAGGCGCTGGCGGCGCGCAGGGCCTCCGCATGGTCGGCTCCCAGCGCCGATCCCCCGCCGTGAGCCCGGTACTCCTTGATCGCGGTCGCTGCCGGACGGCCGTGCGCGGCGCGCAGCAACAACACGGCCGCCGTCGTGCCCGCCAGGAGGGCAACCAGGAGCAGGAGGCCGACGACCGCGTCGTACGGTGAGGCCAACTGGCCGACGTCCGTGCGCCCCTTCAGCAGTCCGAAGCCGATCAGACCCGCCAGCAGGGCTCCGACGCCGTTCCGCCAGGCGAGCGCTGCCGCCCGCACGCGCGGCAAGGAGTCCTTGACCAGCTGATAGTCGTGCCGGGCGGACACCTGGTGGGCGCGGTTGGCCGACGGGCCCGGGGTCACCCGGAGTGTCATGGCCGCTCCTCCCGCAGGATGACGTTCCAGTAGGCGCCGCAGCCGTCCAGACCGTCCGGCCGCCCGGGGTGGGGTACGGCGCATGTGCAGACCATGGGCACCACCGTCTCCGCAGTCGCTGCCGGCGGCGCCGGATGGGGCCGCCGGCGCAGCCAGGAGCGGACGACACTGTCGACGTGGGGGAAACTCATCGGATCGCCGCAGCGCGGGCACGGCCCCTTCAGCACCACCCCGCCCCGGGTGGGAACGGCCTGGAAGGAGGCCGCCTGTTCGGCGAACGACGGGTGGGTGATCTCCTCGTAGGGCTCCGGACCCACCCCGGTCTCGTGTGCGACCGGGGCCGTGCCGGGCCGCGGCTCTGGCAGTGCAGGGGACATGCGGGGTTTCTCCCGTGTTCGGCAGGACGGTGATCCGTGTGTACGGCGGCCTACGGTCCGATGTGGGTGAAGGGAGTCCAGAGTCGGGGCTGATCGGGCATTTCCCGTCGCAGGGCCCGTACGGCCCGGTGGAGCGCGGGTGCGGCGGCCTCGGGGCGCAGGTGTCCGTCGACGGCCATGTACCGGTACACCGCGTCGAAGACGCGTGCCGCTGTCCTGTCGTCCACGGACCACAGGGCCGCGACCACGTGCCGGTAGCCGGTGTAGTGCAGCGCGGACGCCAGTGTGATGGCCTCGTCCAGCAGGTTCACTCCGCCGACGGCGGTCTTGCAGGCGGACAGGCCGGCGAAGTCCCCGCGGAACTGTCGCGCCGCGAGGTCGGCGACGGTGAGCACCCCGTCGTGCAGCAGCAGGCCTCCGCGGGACGGTTCGGCGAGGTCCTGGTCGCCGTGGCAGCTGAAGTGCACCCAGCGGTGCCTCGCGAGTTCCGCCTCGACGGCTCCCCGGGTGGCCCCGGGCCCCTCCAGGAGGGTGTGACGCCCGGCGGGGAAGAGCTCCGTGAGCGTGTCGCGCTCGGTTCCGGCGTTGCGCAACCACGGCTGGCCCGGCGCGTCGCCCACGGAGACGACGAGCATGCGTTCCACCTCTGGCGCGCCCGCGTCGCCCATACCGGCGTGACCGCCCGCGCCTCCTCCGGCGCGCGCCTCCGTGAGCACGCGCAGGGTAGGCGTGTACGAGGAGACGACGCGGTCGAGGACAGTACGGGGTGCCGTCTCGTCGCGGGCGGCGTCGTAGTACCCGGCCGTATGGAGGGGCAGCAGGGTGAGGGGCCCCGTGGGACACCACCACAGCCGGGGCCAGGGCCCGTCGGCCGAGGCAGGCGCCCGGTGGAGACCCAGTTCGTCGAGAACCGGCGCGGCGACGCTGTCCCAGAGCCGGCGCTGGAGCGTTCCGAGCATGTCGTCCGTACGGTGCTCCGCCGTCATCAGGGCACCGGCTGCGCGCTGCTGGGCGCGGATCGCGGAGGGTTTGGGGTCGGCCCTCACCGTGTCGTGCGCCAACTGGTGCTCGGACCTCGCCTGTTCAGCGGCGTGGAGGGTCTCCAGATAGGTGTTGGCCCACTCGGTCGCCCGGTCCAGCGTCAGATCGGGCAGCGCGCGGCTGCGCACGCCCTCCTCGGTCACGATCAACGCGTCACACCGCCATCGGCTCACGTTGACGACGACAACCGGGCCGCCGCTCGCGGCAGGCAACAGCGAGTCGAGGCGCGGCGGCCGCAGGAAGTCCTCGAACCCCCCGAGTGCCCGTACCCGGTCGACCAGGTCATCCCACTCGCGGGCCAGAGCCATGCGCCGGTCCACCGGCCCGTCCGGACTCGCCTCGGTATCCGTCACGCCGTCCCCTCCCCCGCTCCCGCAACTGCCCGGCACCGCCTGCGGCCCTCTCACCGCCGCCGACGGCCGGTTGGTGCCCGGCCGTCACCGGGCGGCCGCGCGCAGAGGCATGCTCCGCCGTGCCACGTCATGGCTCTCCCCCGATATTCCATACGCACTCAGGTCATGTCATCACAAGACACGCCCTGTACGGCCCGGTTCGGACAGACTGCGACGATGAGCGGCTTCGGCCACGTCGTTCACCCGGCGGCCGCCGGACCGGAGCAGTGACGCCGGAGGCGATGCAGGCCCACCTTCGCCCAGGCACTGCCGAATGGCGGCAGCGAGCCCGCCCGGCCACCTTGAGGCGACAAGGCGCTTCCACAGCACGCACTGCCGCTCAGGCTGTGCGCGTCGACGGTCCCCCGACGCCCCCTGCGGCCATTCGCGAGGTATCAACAGATTCTCGTCACGCCCAGCCGCCATTGCAGTCCCACACCCGGAGGAACGACCAGCCAAGGCTGCGGTCACTGTCCGGCCACGCATCATGCAGCCCAGCACCTCTTCCTGTGCGCGCAGCGCGACGAGGTACTGCTTGCCGCGCACCACGAAGGTGGCGATGCCGGTCTTGTTCTCCTTCTCCAGCGCGGCCCGCAGCAGTTCATGGACCTTCGTGTACTCCTCCCCCTTCGGGGCGAGGTAGTCGCTCGGCCCGCTGCATTCCTCCGCCCGGTGCTGCTTCTCCTCTGCGGCGGTCAGCTCGCCTTCCCGGTCGTGGAGCTCTTGCTCGGCTTCCGTGGCCTGCTGCCGGGTCCGCTGAAGGCGCTCTTGCTGGTGATGGCCCGCCGCAGCCTGTCCGATCCCGGCGAGCTTGCCTACTACCTCGCCTGCGCACCCGCCGGTATCGAGTTGGCCAGCTGGTCCGGATCGCCGGCTCCCGCTGGGCGATCTAGGGCGTGTATCGAAAGTGCCTGGTGAGGATGACGGAGGGCCCATTTGTGATCAAGAATGATTGGATGGTCATTCTTGAGACTCCCCGTTTGATCCTGCGTCGCTGGCGCGAGGAAGACGTTGCGCCCATGGCTGCCGTCAATGCCGACCCCGAGGTCATGCGGTGGATCCGTGACGGCGGCGTCCTTGACGAACAGCAGACTCGCGGCCGGATCCAGGCGTGGGAGAGTGAGTGGGAGTCACAGGGCTTCGGCCTGTTCGCCGTGGAGATCCGATCCACTGGCGAGCTGGCCGGGTTCACCGGCCTTTCGGTACCCAACTACTTGCCGGAGGTACTGCCGGCGGTTGAGGTCGGCTGGCGGCTGGGACGTTCCCACTGGGGGCAGGGCTTGGCCACCGAGGCCGCTGCGGCCGCTGTACGGTTCGGGTTCGAAGAGCGAGAACTGGAGCGGATCGTCAGCATCGCTCAAGTGGGCAACGACGCCTCCGAACGGATCATGACGAAACTGGCGATGCATCCGGTCCGTGAGACCGTCAATCCCGCCGGTGGTCGGCGAGTACGGGTGTTCGAGTTGTCGTCGGACCAGTACGTCACAACCACTCGTTGATGCGGATGTGCTCCGATCATGTCCTGTCCCAGCCCTTGAGCGAGGAGTGGATCGGGCGGTGCACGGAGCGGCCGTGCCGGGAGAGTGAAGCGGCGGACTTTCGAAGAAGGCCCGCTGGACTTTTTGGGGAGCTCCGTCGTCGACTGGGAGCGACATGTCAACGAGCCACGCCTCTGCCATCGGGCAGGGCGTTGCTCGAGATGGTCTGTTTCAGGATGCCTTCTGGTCAGCGGGCTTCTCGATCCCGGCGGTCACCCGTGCCCCTCGGAAGAGCACCGGGAGCCACAGGAGACATGCCAGCAGGGGGACCGCGGCATAGGTGGCCATGCCCACACTGGAGCCCAACCCGTCCATGAGCGCGCCGACGACGAGATAGCCGATGCCGATGAGCGCCGACTCCACGAATGCGATCATCGACAGCAGGCTCGCCCGGTGGCGCGACGGCACTGCCTCGTTGAACACGTTGTCCACGATCACGGCGGTGATCTCGGGAATTCCGACCAGGACCAGGAACGCGGCGATGGTGACCCAGACAAGGCCGAGGCCGCTCAGGCCGAGCGCCACGGCGAGCGTCAGGAGAGACACCGGGACGATGACCCGATACCCGATGCGCCGGTCCGCGCGGTCCGACAGCAATGGAGTGAGCCCGCCGACGAAGAATCCCGCGGATATGACCACGCCGACCAATGCGGTGCCCGCTCCCTGATCGGAGAGGGTCTTCTGCGTAAAAATGATGTACGGCGTCAAAGTCGCATGCATCAAAGCGGACACCACGACAAGCGTCACGAGCGCCGGTGTGGCGACCCGAAGCATCGCCCGCCATGCTGTGGCGTCGCCGTGCTCCATTTCGGCTCCGTCCTGCTCGTCCACCGCGTCCGCGCCGCGGATCTCGGGCACCCGTGACATCAGCACCACCACGGCCAGGACGAGGCACGACGCCGAACCGACGTAGACGACTCCCCAGGAAATCCGCTGCAGTTGGCCGCCGCAGACGATGGCGGCTCCCGAGGCGACCGTCCCGAGCATGGTGAACCGGGACTTGATCTTGACGTAGCTGGCCGTTGCACCACGACGCACGAGCAGGTCGTACAGCAGGGCGGTGTCCGAACCGGACACACATGCCATGCCCACGCCCTGCCCGATGAACAGCGCCAGGAACACCCAGTAGTTGGAGAACGCCACCTGACCGAGCAGACATCCAGCTATCAGCACCTGGCCGATCACGATGCTGGCACGCCTGCCGATTCGGTCAGCGATGACCCCCGTCGGCAACTCCGCAAGTCCGCTGACCAGATAGAGCAGTGTCTGAAGGAGGGCCACTTGCCCGGCGGAGAAGCCTCGCTCATAAAGGAAGAGGACGAATACGCCGCGCTGGAACAGCGTGTTGGCGAGCACGGCGTAGACGTAGAACGGGCGCGTGACGCTTCGTGCTGCATCGTCGACTGCGGCCGAGCCGCCAAGGGCCTCCGTAGTGCCGGTCATGCTGCGGGCTCCCCCTGGTGACTTATGAGCCGGGCAGTATACGCAGCGACGGCCCGCCGCAGCGCGGGGGCGCCCTGGTGGCCTGCGGCTGACGGTGAGTCAGCCGACGGCGAGCGGGTGGGAAGCCCTGCTGAGGCCGAGACCGAAGTCGCGTGAGCACCCGCTGACACCGCGGCGGCGGGCGCTGCGGTGGTGGGGCTGGCGTACTGCCGTGCCGTGCCAGCGCCGTTCGCGCTGCGGCCACCGGCTCCTCGCCCGCTCGCCCGCTGTCAGGGCTGTGCGGGAGAGCCGATCCCGCGCAGGATCCCGAAGGCCCGCAGCAGGGGCGCCGGACCCGTGTCCGTGAGGCCGGAGGCCCGGCGCGCCCTGCGGGTGCGAAGTACGGCGCGGACCGCGGACAGAGCGGCGCACGCGATCACCGCGGCCGTGAGGTCGGCGTCCGGCGTGTCCGGCGGCAGTCTGCGCTGGACCAGGACGGTGAGCCGCTCCTCGAAGTCGGAGAACGCCTGGACTAGCCGGGCCGTGACGACGTTCTCGATGCCCTGGATCGGATGGCTGAGGGCGGTCAGGGTGGAGGCGGCGAACGGCTCGGCCGCCTCCAGCAGGGCGTTGCACACCGCGTGCAGGGGCTCCTCGTCCGCCGGACGCCGGGCCAGGGCGTCCTCGACGTAGGCGAAGATTTCGACGCCGTCCGGCAGTAGCAGGGCCTCCTTGCTGTCGAAGTAGCGGAAGAAGGTGCGCACGGAGACGTTCGCGTATGCGGCGATGTCCGCGACGGTGGTGGCCTCGAAGCCGCGTTCTTTGAACAGGCGCGCGGCCCCCTCCAGCAGGCGGCGCCGCGTCTCCTCCTTCTTGCGTTCGCGCAGTCCGGCTGGGGCGATCTCACTGGGCATGGTCCGAGCCTCCCGTCACGGCGTCACCGCTGTCAAAGTCAGTCGCCAGACATACCGCCCTCCCTGGCTGCCACCCTTGCCGCCCTCACGGCCGCCATGCCCCGGGAGCGCCTGCGGCTTCTCAGGATCGCAGCAGTAATGTCACTGATGACAATTGTCATTCATGCCACTTTCTCCTAGGGTTCGTGTCACTCGTGACACTTTCCTAGGAGGCCACGGTGGCCCGCCCTCTGCAGCACCCACCCGCACCGAACGGGGCTCGTCCGGCGACAGACTTCGCCGCGGTCCGCCGCGGACCCGGTCGCCTCGGCGGCTTCTGCGCCCGGCATCCGGCAGCGGTGATCGCCGCCTGGCTGCTGGTTCTCGTCGGCGCCATGGCAGGCCGGCATCTCGCTGCGCCGACCTTCAGCGACCAGGTCAGCCTGCCCGGCACCGCCTCCCACACGGGCGCAGATCTTCTTGCCACCTCGATGCCCGAGGCGGGCAGGCCGGGGGGCAAGGTCGTGTTCCACACCAGCTCCGGCGGCGTGGCCGACCAGCGGCCGGCCCTCGAGCGGACTCTGGGAGAGTTGGACGATCTGCCGCACGTCACTGCCGTCTCCGCGCTTGTCACCAGCGCCGACGGACGCACCGCGTACACCGCAATCTCCTTCGACGAGCAGTTGAAGAACCTCGGCCACGACTACACCCGGCGACTGGACAAGGCGACCGGCCCCGCCCGGGCGGCGGGACTCGGCGTCGCCTACGGCGGCGATCTGGATCAGGTGGCCCGTGCACCGGCCGACGACAAGCTGAGCGAGGGCGTAGGCGTCGTCACCGCCCTCGTCATCCTGCTGCTGGCCTTCGGCAGCGTCCTCGCCGCGCTGCTCCCGCTGATCACCGCGCTGATCGGCGTCGGGGTCGGCCTCGGCGTCGTGGGCATCGTCGCCGCCACCCTCTCCTTCGCGACCTCGGCCACCACCCTCGCCGGCATGATCGGCCTGGGCGTCGGCATCGACTACGCCCTCTTCCTGACGACGCGCTTCCGCCAGGACCTCATCAACGGGCGCGACCCGGCCGACGCCGCGGCCCGCACCGCGCACACCAGCGGACGCGCCGTCCTCGTCGCCGCTCTGACCGTGGCCGTCGCCATGCTCAGCCTCTACGCCTGCGGACTGACCTTCATCGGCAAGATCGGCCTCGCGGCCACCCTCGCCGTCGTCGTCACCGCCGCTGCCGCGCTCACCCTCGTACCGGCGGCCCTGGGACTGGTGGGCAGGCACATCGACCGGTTCCGGGTGCGCCGCCCGGTCGCCGAAGGCACGGCAACCGGCGACGGCCGGAACCACTACGCGGACCTCGTCGCACGGCGCCCCTGGACATTCCTCGCCGTCGGCGTCGCCATCCTCGGCGTGTGCTCGCTACCCCTATTGTCGATGCGCCTCGGCCACGTCGACGCTGGTGCCGACCGGCCCGGCAGCAGCACCCGAACCGCCTACGACTGGATCGCGCACGCCGACGGGCAGGGCTTCGGAGCGGGGGCGAACGGCCCGATCATCACCGTTGTCGACGTGAGCAGCGCGAAGTCGCCTGTCGACCGGATCAGGGGCGACGTGACCACGGCTCTGAGAACCACCCACGGCGTGGCCGCCTTCACCCCCGTGAAGGCGAGCGCAGACGGGAGGATTCTCGTCACCACCATCACCCCGACCACCGGCCCTCAGGACGCCGCCACCAGCGACCTGCTCGACGCCCTCTCCGGGCAGACACTGCCGAAGGCCCTGCACGGCACGGGTGCCCATGCCTATCTCACCGGCACCGTGGCCGGCCACGCCGACTTCCGGGACACGATCGGCGCACGGCTGCCCATCGTCATCGGCATCGTCCTGGTCCTCGCCTTCCTGCTGCTCATGACGGTCTTCCGCAGCCTGGTGATCCCACTCAAGGCGGTCGTGCTCAACCTGTGCACCACGGCCGCGTCCTACGGCGTGCTCGTCGCGGTCTTCCAGTGGGGCTGGGGCGACTCGCTGCTGGGGCTCTCGGAACCGGTGCCCATCGAGTCGTACGTGCCGATGATGATGTTCGCGATCGTCTTCGGACTGTCCATGGATTACGAGATCTTCCTGCTGTCCCGGATCGCCGAGGCCTGGCACCGCACCGGCGACAACCGGCTCGCCGTCGAGGAGGGGCTGTCGGCGACGGCGCGCGTGATCTCCGCTGCCGCGTTCATCATGACCGCGGTGTTCCTGTCCTTCACCGCCTCACCCACCGTGGTCGTGAAGATGCTCGCCCTGGGGCTGGCCATCAGCGTGATCGTCGACGCCACGGTGGTCCGCCTGATTCTGGTGCCGGCCGCCATGTTCCTCATCGGGCGGGCCAATTGGTGGCTACCCCGCCGGGTCGACCGGGTCCTCCCGCGCCTGCACGCCTGACCAGCGAAACACCGACCCATCCGGAGCAATGACCCCGTGAGACCGAACCCCCGCCGAAAGACCCGCTTCATCCTGGCCACCACCGCCGCGACCCTGGCCCTGCTCACCAGCGCGACCGACCTCCTGGCCGAGCACCGCGCGCAAGAACGGATCGCCGCCCGGGCCGCACGCAGGCTGAAGCCGGACGGCCCGGTGAACGCCGACCTCACCACCCCCCTCGCGGGCCTGCGCACCCTGGCGGGGGAGGTCGGAGACGTCGAGGTGAGCGCGGAAGGTGTACACCGTCAGCACGCCGTACTGGATTTGACCATCCGTCTGAAAGACGTGACCACCAACGGCCGCAGCGCCGGCGGCACCGCAACGGCCACCGTGGGCTACGACCAGGTGACCCGACGCCTGGGCGCGATGGGCAACGGCATGACCGCCAGCGGCCAGGCCGGTGACCTGATCATCGAAGGGAGCATCGGCCGCCTGGGCCTGCCGGTCGCCGTGCGGGCAACCTTGTCCACAACCCGGCACGCGTTCACCATCACACCCACCACAGTGAGCATCCTCGGCCGAAGCGTGGCCGTCCACGACCTCACCGAACTGCCCGCCACCTCCACACTCCGCGACGAGCTGACTCCCAGGACCGTGGCCATCACCACACTCCCCCACGGCGTCACGCTCACATCGGCGCACACCGCCCGTGACGGCCTCGTCCTCGACTTCTCCATCGCCGCCGGACTAACACCGGACACAGGAGGCAGAACCACCTGACCGTCCCAGCAGCGACCGTCCCCCGGACGCCCACCGCTGACAGCCAACGGCAAGCTCGGCCAATGAAACGGCTCCATCAGTGCGCACCCAGGAGGAGATGCGGGGCTCCGTCACACTGCGCCCGACGGCCGAGGCCCGCACCCTTCGGGGTGCGGGCCTCGGCCGTCGGCGAGTCGAGGAGGCCGCAGACCACGGCTCACCCTCGCGGGGTTCGACGCCGCCAGCGCACGTAGCACCGCGCCGCGCTGCTCAGCGGCGTAGCGCCGTATGTGCTCTTCGTTGTTCGGCCGCTGAAAGGACCATGCTTTGGCACGGCCCATCAACAGGGCTGGGAAGCGCGCCAGCACCGCGCTCTCAGTTGCGCACTAGCCGGAAGCCCGCCACAGGCCCAGCACTCACCCGCTGATCGACGCTGAGGTAGCCGGGCCGCTTGACCACACCCGTACTCCAAACTGATCAGTCCCGGCCAGCCCACCACCCACTGATCAGAAACATAGGTTCTGGACAGAAACAGCTGGCTGCCCTCGTCAGGCACTGGACGTAGTTCCGCCCCCTCATGCCCCCCACCCTCCCAGCCGCCCGCCTTGCCCGCCGGCCCATGGCATGCACGGCAGCGGGACGTACGCCTCGCAACACACGGCCACACTCGACTCGACAGCCGCTGCCAACGGCAGGGTTCGGTTTCCCGAACCCCGAATCGGGTGCGAGCACGATCGATTCCGGGGCCCCGTCCGTTGAGGATCAGGGCATGGCTGAGATGACGACGAATTTCGGGATGGGAGCCGCCGCCCGGGGGGAGGACCTGCACCGAGGGTATGGGCGTGGCACTGCCGCTGTGCGGGCGTTGCGTGGGGTGTCGGTGGCCCTCGCACCTGGGACGTTCACGGCGGTGATGGGGCCGTCCGGCTCCGGCAAGACCACCTTGCTGCACTGCCTCGCGGGAATGGACCGGCCCACTCGGGGCTCCGTCTGGTGGGGCGGTACCGAGGTCTCCCGGCTGCCCGAGCGACGGTTGGCGGAGCTGCGGCGCAGCCGAATAGGGTTCGTGTTCCAGGCCTGCAACCTGATGCCGGCGATGACGGTCGCACAAAACGTCGAGCTTCCCGGCCGACTGGCCGGGAAACGGCCTGACCGGGGCCAAGTGCTGGACGCGCTCGCCCGGGTGGGGCTGGCCGGGCGTGAGCGGCACCGGCCCGGGCAGCTGTCCGGTGGGCAACAACAGCGAGTGGCGATCGCCCGGGCGCTGGTCTCCCGCCCGCAAGTGCTTTTCGCCGACGAGCCAACCGGTGCGCTCGACCGGGCCACCGGCCACGAGATCCTCGCCCTGCTGCGCGCCGGTGTAGACCGGGACGGCCAGACCTGCGTGATGGTGACCCACGATCCGATTGCCGCCGGGTACGCGGACCGGGTGCTGCTCCTCGCAGACGGCATGGTGGTAGACGAACTCGACCGGCCGACCGCCGCCGAGATCGGTGAACGCCTGACTCGGCTGGGAGAGTGAGCACCGTGGTTTTGATCGCCCTCGGGCAGATGCGCCGGCGTCCGGCCGCCTTCGTCGGCCTGGCGGTCTCTCTCTTCCTCGCCATCGCCACCGTGACGCTGTTCGGTTCGCTGTTCGCTGCCGATACCACGACCTCTGCCGCCACCCGAAAAGCGGCCGCTGGACCCGGGCTGATGGTGATCGCCGCCGCCTTCGGTGAGATCGCCGTACTGGTCGCGTTCTTCTCGGTGGTCAACGCTCTGGGCTTCGCCCTGCGCCAGCAGCACCGTGAACTCGCCCTGCTGCGCACCATCGCGGCGACGCCCCGCCAAGCACGGCGGCTGGCCGGCGGCCAGGTCATCGCGACTACGTTGCTCGTGACCGCGCCCGGTTGGGTGGTCGGCGCGGCGGCGGCCCGTCGCTTCCTCACCGAACTGCAGCAGCTGGGGATGGCCGCCCCGGGCGTGCGGGTACCGGGGACGCCGACACCCATGCTGGTCGCGCTGGCCGCCACGCTCATCGTGGGACTGGCAGCCGCCACGGTCGCAGCCCGACGAATCTCCCGGGTCGCACCCGCAGCTGCCCTGACCGCGAGCTCGACCGAGCACGGGCGGACAGGCGCACCACGCCTGCTCGCCGGAACGGGCGCGCTGGTGGGCGGTGGGCTGCTCCTGCGGCTGGCGGCGACGCGGCCCGCCGAGCAGCCGGACAAGGCTGGGCAGGCCGCCTTGCTCGGTTCGCTGGTACTGCTGATCGCAGTAGCCCTGGTGGGGCCGCTGGCGGTGCGCGTCCTGGCGGCCGGGCTGGGCGCACCCCTACGGGCTCTGGCACCCGGTACGGGGTGGCTGGCCGACGCCAATTTGCGCGGATACGCGCGGCGGCTGTCGTCCGCCGTGGTACCGGTAGCGATGCTCGTGGGACTGTCGGGCACCATGGTGATCATGACAAGCAGCGCGGAGGACACCGCACATCCGACGGCGAGCAGTGTCACCTCTGCCGCGGATGTCTGGCTGCGTCAGGCAGAGTTGGGGCTGCTGGTCTGCTTCGCCGCCGTCTCCACCATCAACACTCTGGTCGCCGCGACCGCCGATCGGCGCCGCGAGTTCGCGCTGCTGCGGCTGACCGGCGCTACCCGGGCGCAGCTGCTGCGCATGCTGACGGTGGAGGCGATGCTGACCGCGGCGGTGGGTGTCCTGCTCGGTGCGGCGGTCGCGGGCGCTGCGTCGGCGGCGTTCTGCACAGCGGTGACCGGCTCGCCGGTACCGTCCGTCCCGGTGGCCGCTTGCTGGTGGATCGTCGCGGGTGCGGTGATGCTGACCGTCCCGAGCATCCTGGCCGCGGGCCTGCGAGCGGTTCATGGTCCGGCGGCGGAGCTGGTGGCCGGTGACCGGGACTGAAAGCAGCGGTGGACTGGTTACCGAGGAGCCGGCCAGGAAGCAAAGCCGGGCGTTGGGGATGGCTGAGCTGCGACGGTACCTGTCCGTGCGGGGCGGCGAATGGGCCTTCGCCGTCCTCGGAATGCCGCTCGCCGTGTTCGGCGGCCTCTACGCACTCGCGGTCCTGTATGCGGGGGCGCTTCTTTCGCTCACCGTGCTCGGTCTGCCGTTCGTGGTCGGCGCGCTGCTGGGAGCGCGTGGTTTGGGTGCGCTGCACCGGCGGCTGGTCGGCCGGTTGCTCGGCGAGTGTGTCGGGGCGCCGGCCCGGCTGGCTCTTCCGGCCGGCTTGATCGCCCGGGGCCGTGTCGTGCTGACCGATCCGGTTGCCTGGAAGGCGCTGCTCTATCTGGCGCTGCGGTTGCCTCTCGGCGTGCTCGGGTTCGCTACCGCCGTCGCGTTTCCCCTCGGCTGCGGGTGGCTGATTGGCTTTCCGCTCTGGGCCCGCTTGCTGCACTCTGGCCCGCGGCCGGCCAGCTGGCCGGATGTCACCTCCACTGTGCTGGGCTTGGTTCTGCTGTCCGTGGTTCCCAGCGCGATTCGGGTGCTGAGCGGAGCGAACCGACGACTCGCCCGGCTGCTGCTGGGCCCGGCCCGTGCCCAGCAGCGCGTCCGGGAGCTGGAGACCGCACGTGCGACCCTGCTCGCGGACAATAGCGACCGGCTCCGTCGACTGGAGCGTGATTTGCACGATGGCACCCAGGCCCGGCTGGTCGCCCTGGCCATCACGCTCTCGCTGGCCGAGGACGCACTCTCTCCCACGGCCACCGACCCGGACCTCAGGCGGTTGCGCACCCTGGTGGACCGAGCCCGCGCCCAGACCGACGAGACCGTCGTCGAACTGCGGCGACTTACCCAAGGCATTCACCCGGTGGCGTTGGACGGCGGCCTCGGCGAGGCACTGCCGGGCCTCACCGCCACCTCGCCGGTGCCGGTCGCCCTCCGCCTGGACCTGCCGGAGCGCCCGGACCACGTGGTCGAACGGGCCCTCTACTTCTGCGCCGCCGAACTCCTCACCAATATCGCCAAGCACAGCGATGCCCGCTCGGCCGAACTCACAGTGCACGTGGCCGATGGACGCATCCGCCTGATCATGCGCGACGACGGCTGCGGTGGCGCGGCGCTCGGCGCCGGCACCGGCCTGACCGGTCTGGCCGAGCGGCTCGCCGCTGTGGACGGCTTCCTGACGGTCGACAGCCCGCCCGGCGGCCCCACGGTGGTCACAGCCGAACTGCCGACGAGTCTGAGCTGAGGCCTCAGCCTGCGCTCTCCGCCAGGTAGGTCAGAACGGCCTTCACCCTCCTGTTGTCGGTGTGTGTCGCCCGCAGGCCGAACTTGGTGAAGACGGCGGCGACGTGTTTCTCCACCGCTCGCTCCGATACCACCAGCAGCGCGGCGATGGAGCGGTTGGAGTGCCCTTGTGCCATCAGCTCCAGCACCTCACGCTCGCGCGGGGTCAGAATGTCCACCCGACTGCGCTGTGCACCTCGCATCATCCGGGTAACCACTTCCGGGTCGAGCGCCGTGCCCCCTTCAGCAACGCGGTGCAGCGCGTCCACGAAATCGGCAGTTCGGGCGACGCGTTCCTTCAGCAGGTATCCGATGCCTGCCGCCCCGCCAGCCAGCAGTCGTGAGGCCCAGGCGGTCTCGACATGCTGGGAGAAGACCAGGATGCCGACCCCGGGTGTCCTCGCACGGATTTCGGCGGCGGCGCGAATGCCCTCATCGGTGTGTGTAGGCGGCATCCGGATGTCCACCACGGCTACGTCAGGCCGCTGCTCCGCCACTCCAGCGAGCAACTCGGGAGCCGTCCCAGCGGTGGCCACCACCTCGCATCCGCGGGCACCGAGCAACTCCACCATGCCGTCACGGAGAATGACGGAGTCTTCAGCCAGTACCACGCGCAGTCGTCTATCGATCATGACTTCATTGTCGGGCTCGGCTGACAGCCGTCGCTGCCAGCTGCCGCGATGGCCTACTGGTTCCCGGCAAGCCGCGAGGCCCGACCAGCACACCGCCGCAGAATTCACGGCGATGCCCAGGACGCCGCGCGCGACACCGAAAGCGAGCACCGCCGTGGACAGCGAGAGCAGCCTGGGGCACTGGCCCAGGACGAGTCTCCCGGCCAAGTCGACCGCTCCGCAGATCGACGGGGGCCGGAGCGGTTCAGGTCCGGGCGGGCCGCGCACCGGTTTGCCGGGTGGTGATCATGCAATCAGAACCCAGCTCCAGCCGGCGCAGCCCCGACCACTGACCGGGTCGAGAAACCGACGACAGCCAAGGTATCCCCGCGAGGTGGGCAGCTGCCGATCCACGGGTCGCCGTCGCCCACCAGCCTCAACGCAGATCGTCACACGGTCGGTGGTGCGCAGCCCGACTGCCTCGCGCCGTCCTCGGGGACCCTGGCGCGGCAGCGCGGGTCCGCGGCTCAGAGTCTCACCGGGGGCCGCGTCCGGCACTGGCGCCCTGGGGGTCGTTGAGGAGGGTGATGCGGGCGCTGATGCGTTTACCGGCTGAGCTCCCGGTGGGCTTCGCCAAGCATGCTCGGATGCTTCACGGCGTTCAGCAGTCAGGGCCCGCGCCGAGTGGCGCGGCCCCTTTGTCATGTCCGGCGGGTGCGCCGGCCCCGTCCGGGAGTCGGGGACTTTGCGAGGATCCTCCGAAAGGCGGGGTGTCGGTTGGGGACAGGTCCGGGCGGCTCCGGTGCCGGCGAGCCAGGTGGCGCCAGCGCCCGCCACTGTCGCGGGTGATATCGACACCGACCTCCACGACCAGTTCCGGCGCCACGAGAGTGATGTGCAGGATCTCGCGCGAGCCCCACCCGGCGGAGTCCTCTGGCGGGGGGCGCAGCGGGCAGCTGTCGAAGATCACCGACGCCAAGGGCAACATCACCACCTACGCCTACAACTGGCTCGGCGAACGGAAGTAGCAGGAACATGGAGCTCGTGGTAGAAGGTCGCGCAATCTCTTCCGAGCGCGACTTTCATGCGGCACTCGACTCGGCACTGGATTTCGGTCCGTACTACGGATGGAACCTGGACGCTCTGTGGGATCGCCTGACGACCGATGTTGCTCGCCCGGTGGAGCTCGTATGGCGGGATTCCGATGCCAGTCGGGCGGCCATGGGGGATCTGGCCTACTCTCGCCTTCACCAGCTGCTCCTGAAGGTCGAGCAGTGGGACGCCGAGTCCGGTTCCTCTGACCGGTCTACGGTCCGGTTCGAGTAACGGATCACTTCTTCCCGCGCAGTAAGCGCAGTAGGCCCGCCACTCAGGTGGCGGGCCTACTTGTTTGCCCTCACGCAGGAAGTCGGCGTTCAGCAACCGTCGCAAGGGCAAAAGCAGTCGCAGCCGTCACAGCCGCAGTCACATCCCCCGCAGCCACCGCTGGGGCAGCAGTCGCAGTACTGGCAGCAGCCGTTGCGCTTCTTCCGCGACCAGCTGGTCGGCACCGATGCCCCTGACGCCATCGGCCAGGTCGTCGTGGGCATCGACGGGGTCTTGGTGCTGGCCCACCCCGACAAGCAGGGCGCGACCGCGACCTGGAAGCGGACCTGCGGGCACCATGTGGGCCCGGCTGGAGCCGTTGTTACCAACCGGCAGGAAGTCGGGCCGGCCGCGGAAGGGGATCCGGCGGAAGCTGATTGACGGCATACGGTGGCGAACACGCACTGGGGCGCCGTGGCGGGCGGGACGTGCAGGAACGGTACGGGCGGGTGTACGACCTTTTCCGTCGCTGGCAGCGCCACGGCACTTGGAAGAGCGTCCTCGCTGAGCTGCAAACCAGGTCGACGCAAGGCGTCTGATTCGATGGGACACTACCGTCGACCCCACCATGTCCCGGGCCCACCAGCACGCCGCCGGGGCGCGAAGGAGGAGCGAGGCGCAGGTCGAGCCCCCGGCGGTGTCGACACCGAGCCGGACGACCACGGGCCGGGCCGCTCGCGTGGCGACCTGACCACCACGCTGCACCTGGCTGTCGAGCAGGGCCAGAAGCCGATGGCTGGGGCGCGCCGCCGAGACGTCAGGGCGCCTGCAGAAGGGCGGCGAACTGCTCCAGGGCGGCATCGGTGCGCTCGCGTTCGCCAGTGGTGGTGAGGTCGAACAGCAGGCCTCGCATTACGGCCATGACGAGGGTGGGGGTGGCGGCGTCGTCGTTCCCAGTGGCGATGTCGGCGAAGACGGTGCGCAGTGGGCCGAACCAGTCGGTGACAGCCCCTGCCTGGTCCGGGTAGCGCTCGGGATGGGCCAGCAGGTCGGCGTGAACTTCGAACAACAGTCGTACGAACGGGGCGCGTTCGGGCGCACTCAGCCACGTCCAGATCCCGCGCAGCCGCTCCTGGACGGTGGCGCCGCTCGGCGGCAGGCCGTGCGCGAGGCGCTCAGCGCCGCGCCGGCGCGCCTCGGTGAGAACTGCGGCCACCAACTCCTGCTTGCTGCCGAAGTCGTAAAGCAGCATTCGCGGGCTGGTACCCAGTGCCGTGGCCAGCGGACGAAGACTCAATCCGGCCAGCCCCTCCGCGAGGACGTAGTCGGTGGCTTGTGCCACAACGCGGTCACGCCGGCCGGAATCGGGAGGTCGTCCCACAGTGCACCGTCCTCTCGTGCGATAGCGCTGTGCAAGTATATGACACGGGCGTTTCAATAACGGACGGGGAGCCATGGACACCGACGGCATGCACGACCTCGACCGGGTACTGGTCCTGGGGCCCGGCGGGCGTCTTGGCACCGCATGGACGGCCGGGCTGACGGCGGGCCTACGCAGCTTCGGGGTTGACCTAGGTGAGGCCGACCTCATCGTGGGCACCTCAGCCGGGGCGATCGTCGGCGCAGTCATCGCCACCGGGCAGGACCCCGCCCGCCTCGCCACCGTCCGGCGCTTCGCCAACGCCTCGTCCGCGCCGCACCGCCCCGACCCGGCAGTGACGGGCGCGGTGTTCGCCGTCCTCAGCGACCCGGGCCTGGACCCTGCCGATGCCCGTCGCCGGGTGGGCCGCATCGCCCTGGAAACGGTCGACGCGGAGGCGGAGAACCAACTGCTCGCCCAGCGCGCCGCACTGATCGCCGCCGACAGCTGGCCGCGACGCCCGCTGCTGATCCCGGCCGTTGACGCCGAGAGCGGCGAGCCGATCGTGTGGGACGCCACCGCGGGCGTCCCACTGGTTCGCGCGGTCGCCGCGTCCAGCGCCTTCCCTGGGATTGAGCCCCCTGTCGCCGTCGACGGCCGCCGCTACCTGGACGGCGCCTTGCGAGCCGGCACCAACACCGACCTGGCGGGCGATGCCCGCTCGGTGGTGGTGGTCGACCCGCTCGCCCACCGCCACCCACACCCCACGGCCGACGGTGCCCACATCCTGGCCCCCGATCCGGCCGTGGTGCGCCTCCTGGACGCCGAGCAGAGCGACCCTGAAGCGTGGAAGGCGGCCTACCAGGCGGGTGAGGACCAAGCCGGCGCGGCAGCTGAGGGACTACGCGCGCACTGGCGGCCTGCCTCGGCCCACGGCTGAAAGGTTCCGAGCCGCTCTTCGCTCAATCCCTTTGAGCCTCGCCTCCGCGGTGAACGCGAGGCACTGCGGGTGTCGCTTGCCACCCGTCACGGCGCCGTCCTCGCCTCCACCGCCGCGATCAACCAGCTCAAAGCCCTGATCGTCTCTGCGCCGGACGAGCTCCGCGCCGAGCTGCGGAAGCTCAAGCGCCCCACCCGGATCGCCTACTGCGCTCAGCTCCGTGACCGTCCGACCCAGGACCTGGAGCACCGGATGACGGTGCGAGCCATGCGTTCCATTCTGCCCGTCGCGAAGGCGGACCCCACCCGGCGTGGGCGGGCGATGCGCTCGGTGGAGCGGGTCGACGTGGGCCGGCCGGAGGCTGCGGAGCGACTCGGAGCGGTACAGCGTCCCGGTCGAGGTCGACGAGCGCTACGGGCGGGTGCGGGCCTGGGGCCAACAGCGCGGACCGGAGCTTCCGACCCACGCGACTGCGGCGTTCGCTGTCCGAGCGCTGGAGCAACTCGGTTTCGGCGGACTGAAGGAAGTCGAATCAGGTAGGCGGAGTGGTCCTCCGCCGCCTGGACGGCGCAGTGGCCCCGCCGTCGTGCCCGGTGCTGAAGCATGGTGGTGAAGTGCGCCGGCCGGATCACCACGGGCGGACACCGCTACCTCGTCGCTTTCCTCTCGGATGGCGACACCTCGTTGAAGGACGGCACTGCCCTGGTGGAACGGGCCGCCCGGGCCGCCGTCTTCTGCGCGACGGCTCGCTGACGGCACGCCGCCCCCGGCGCTCGGCAGGGGCGGCGTCCTTCACTCGCGGAAAAAGGGCGCTGTCAGGAGGGCTTGAGCGCGGAGACCGCGGTCGCGGTGACCTTGTTGTCGCACTCGGCGAACTCGCCGTCCGACAGGGCGACCTGGTGGGCGCCCGCCCCGGGCAGGCCGACCACCAGCGTCGGGTACACGGCGGGGTCCGCGCCGGACGCGCAGTAGCCGTCACCCTCGCCCTGAACCTGTACGAAGGTCAGCTTCACCCACGCCTTTCCGCCCGGCGCGACCCGCACGCTCGACGCGGAGCCCGTAGGGGTCACCGACAGCGGAGTGTTGTGCTCGGGGGAGCCGTTGCCCGCCCCGGCCACCGTCGGGTGGCCCATGAGGACGCACGGCTTTCCGGAGACGTTGGTGAACTCCACGATCGCCGCTCCGGTGCCGGTGCCGACCGGACGGTTAGCGGCCTGGTACACCCTCGCCTTCAGGGCCGTGACCGCACACTTGGACGCGGTGCCGGCCGAGGTGGCGGTCGCCGAGGTGGCGGTCGCCGGGGAGGCGGGGGCGCCGGAAGCGGGCGTGCCGGCGCCGGAGGTCCGCGAGGTCGCGGGGGCCGGACTGGTGGGAGAGGTGGCCGTGGGGGATGCGGCCGCAGTGGTCGGGGCGGTGGAGGACGTCCCGGCCGTGGAATCGCCGCCATCCGACTGGCACGCCGTCAGCGCCAGCGCGGCCGCGATCAGGCCCAGCGCCGAGGCGGCGACGCGGCTGGTGTTTCCGTACTGCATGGGTTCCCCCGATGTTCGAAGTGCAAAGGTCAACCGGTTCCGAGCCGGTGTTCACCGAGAGAGACAGCCGCCGCCGGACCAGGGTTCCGCTGTGGATCACTTGTGGCATGGCGGTGACAAGAACTAGCCCGGATCGACACGGAAGGCCCGTGCGGGGGCCGGTCCGGCGGCGTGGCGTGTGAGGTGCCGGCCCGGTTCGTAGCGGAATGTGCGAGCCGGCTGGCAGGCGGGTATGACGGTGAACCGTATCGGCCTGGCGGTGCACGGCGGACGGGCGGATGCCGTGGCTGCCGCGGGCGGCATGCGGGACTGATGCGCCGAGCACCCGGTGGGGTGTGCCGGCATCGACGTGCGGCAGGACGGCGAGCGGCACAGCGCCCGGGAGGAGATCGACACGGCGGGCGATCCGGACCTGATCGGCAGCCTGGGCGGCGACGGAACCCTTCTTGCGCGGTGCCCGCCCGGCGGCCGAGAACGACGTCCTGGTCCTCGGCGTCGACCTGGGACGGGCCGGCTTCCTGACGGAGGTCCCGGCCACCTCGGTGCGCGCGGCGCTGGACGCCGTACGGCAGGAGCGGAACGCCGTCGAGAGCCGGATGCTTCTCACCCTGCGGCCGTCGTGCCGGCTGGAGGTGCCGCAGCACATGGAGCCACTGATGCGGTATGGCCGTGGACCGCTCTCGCCCCCGCCCCAGCCCCCGGTGCGCACGCAGTGCGAGGTCGATGACGACTGGGGGATCGCCCTGAACGTCACCGCGCTCGACGACATCGCGCTGGAGAAGCTGGCCAGGGACCGGCAGGTGTCGGTCGGGTCTCTCTGGCCGGCCGGCCCCTCGCCTCTCCCGCGCCGACGCGCTGGTGATGGCCACGCCCACGGGGTCGACCGCGTACGGCTTCGCCGCCGGTGGTCCGGTCGTCTCGCCGCGCGCGGAAGGTCTCGTCTTGACGCCGGCCGTCCCGCGCATGGCGTTCAACCGGTCGGTCGTGACCGCCCCCGACGAGCCATGGCCTTTCGGGTACTCGAACGGTCGGGTCAGGCCGCCGTATGCATCGCCGGCAAAATGCGCGGCGTGCCGGGCCCCGGCGACTGGACCGGCGTGTACGCCGCTCCCCGCCGGCTCAAGGCGGTCCGGCCGGCCCCATGGACCTCTACGGCCGGCTGCGGGAGCGCATGACCTCACCGATGCTCCCGCCACGCTCGCCGACGGAACCGACCGCTCCCCTGTGGCCGGTGAGCACACCACGATCGGGCGATCTCGCTCACCTCGCCCTGCCACCCGCTCCGGACGGGGCCCCCGGCTGTGCCGGGCGGCGAGATACAAACGCAACATATTCCGGCCGCCCCGGCATGCAACCATTCACCATACCTGCGTGTCTCACCCCATAAAGGCATGACACGACTAAGGGAGATCTTATGCGAAGAATCTGGGCAATGGCGGCGGCATTCATTGTCGGGGCTGCCGGGTTGGGAGCGTCGACGACCGCCGCGGGCGCCGCATCGGCGGCCACTGCGCATGCCACGGCCTGCGCGACCGGCTGGGGCAGCGGCGACAAGGGCGGGTCCGCCACGGGAGCCGTCCCGCTGAAGAACATCAGGGCCGGACGGCACGACTGCTTCGACCGCATGGTGTTCGACGTGCCCGGCGCTGGGCGTTCCCTCGGCTACCAGGTCGGGTACGTCCACCGGCTCCATCAGAGCGCATCCGGTCGTTACATCCCCGTCGGCGGTGGGGCCGTACTCGACGTCCACGTCGGTGCACCGAGTTACGACCCGGAGAGTGGCACGGTCACGTACCCGGGCCGGGTGGGCCGCTCCCTTCCGGGCGTGGACCTCCGTGGATACCGCACGTTCATGGACACCCGGTTCGCCGGCAGCTTCGAAGGGGAGACACAGATCGGCCTCGGCGTCCGTGCCCGTCTGCCGTTCCGGGTGCTCCAGTTGCCCGGCCATCTGGTGATCGACGTGGCTCACAACTGGACAGGCCAGCGCTGAGCGCACCGTGCGTGGCTGCGCAGAGGCAGCCGGGCGGTGAAGTCCTCGAAACTGAGCAGCACCTCGTCCTCGGGCGGGAAGCCCGCTTGCCGGGGCGCGGCCGGCGGCTTCGGCTTCCTGCTCCTGGCGGCGCTCCTCGTCCTGCATCTGCTGCGCGCGTTCGGCTTCGGCATCGGCGGACGGAGCGTGACGACGCAGCACAGTTGGCACATCAGCACGCTTGTTGGCGAACGTCGCCGATGTTGTTCCTGTGCAGCTGGTCAGCCGATCCACCCGTTGCAGTGATGCGAACTGTTCAAACCCGGCGTCCTGGCAGCGTGGTTTTCGGGCAGCGGCCTGGGCTTTGGGGATGCCGTGTACGGTTCCGCAGTGACCTTCGGTGTTCGTCTTCGAGCCGCCCACAGCGACAGCTCTTCAACCTTGATCCTTACAGCGGCATCATCCGCCAGCGCCAGCCGCTCTCCGAGGCATGCTTGCTCAAGATCGCCTCGTCCACGGATGACGCCGTCAGGACCGCCGCCATGACGGTGACTGCTGCGAGCGCCCAGTCGAGTTCTTCCCGCTCCCACAGCTGGTCGGGCAGATGACCCCCACAGCCGCGCAGACGGACTAATTCGCCCGGCGGGACCGGAACCATCGGTCCTGGCGGCCCATCGGTTCCATACCGCCGGGCGATGAAGCGGTGCCGGATCCCGTGCTCCCACTCGGGCTTGCTGCCGACGAAGACAGCCGCGAGCGCCGTACGAGGCACTCATGGAGCGGCTCGCGGAAAAACCGAAGATTGTCGTCCGTCTTTCAGCCGACGACACCGGCGCGGCCGGCCTCATGGAGACGTGGACCCGCACCCTGAGCGGACAGGTGACGGTTGCGTCTTCGATGTCAGAAGCAGCACTCGCGCTCCAACCTCCGCGGGTGCCGCGCCGGCCCTGCCGCCTCTCCGTGCCATCGAACGCGGCTACGGGAGTCAGATGCGATCCTTCGGGGATGAACCATCTCGCCGACACGAACCTGCACACCTGGACGCTGCGCTTCATGGCCCTCCTCGCAGCCGACGCCCAGGACCAGATTGCCTGGCTGGGCGAGCGTGAGCTGGAAACGAAGGACGCAGTTGAAGAGGCGGAACTTCTCTGCCGCGTCTCCGAAGGACTCGCTGAACGTGGAGTGCTCGAGTCCGCGGATCTGCACGACCTTCGGGCCATCGGCCGTCGCCTCGGCGAGATCGATACCGCGTGCCGCGTCGGCCTCTGGGCCAACTCCCTGGCCACAGATCCGGCCTGGGACGACATACGTTCCCTCACCCGTCAGTTCCTCCTCACGAGGCTGGGCGACTGGCGTCAGCCACTGCCACGCGCCGTGCGCCCGCCTACGGGTGACCATTGAGCGCGTCAGGCCGCCTGGGCGACTCAGACGCAGTCGGTGCCGCACACACGGAATCGCGGGAACGTCGTCGTGGCTACGTTCGGCAGAATTCGTGAACACACTTCGCGACGAGCAGGATGCCTACCAGGACACCGCGTTTCTCGCCTACTCCGCGGTTCACCCGCTCCTCGAGCGCGACCACGCCGGCGTCGCAGACCGATGCCGACCATATCTTCAGCCCCCAATCGCACCTGCGGCGTACGGATCGCGTACGCATTGCGTACGCCGCTGGATCCCGGCAGCGGGAGCGGGCAATGGCGGTCGAGCTGGACCGAACGGGCACACCGCGTTGCTTGGCGGGCACACCGCGTTGCTTCGCGCGCCCATCGCCCAAGGTAGAGGTCGCTAGACCTGGCCGTCCTCCCGGCCGTAGGACCTTCTGGACTGCGGCTGCTGCGCCCTCCTCCCTCGGGTGGTCATCGGCTGTCTGGGCTGCGGTGAAGGCGAGAGGGTGCGCCTGCGGACTGGGCGCCCTCCTCCCCGAGGGTCATCGTGTCGTCATCCGACAGCTCCACGACGTACACGTGCCCCTTCTCGCAGGTCAGAAGGGGGGCTGAGCGGTCGGTGGGGTGGCTTGTGACCGCCTCGAGGGTGACGGTGGCTCCGCGTACGCCCCGCAGTTCGAGGGCTTCGGTGCAGCCCACCTCGCGTTGAGTGCCGGCCTCTGTGACGTTGCTGACCTGCTTGCCGGCGAGTTCTCCGACGGCGGCGGCGTGCAGGGTCAGCGTGACCTTGAACGAAGTGGTGCGAGGCACGAGTCCGCCATCGGAGCGAGGGTTGCCCGGCCCGCTGCCGGTCCAGACTCCCGTCCACTTTCGCGGGAGTGTCGGCACGGTCGCCGAGGTGGAGGGTGTGGGGCGCCCGCCGTCCTTCGCGTCCGTTCCTGCCCGGTCGTCTCGCCCGTCGAACGGGTGCAACAGCGCGACCAGGGTGACGGCGACGACCGCCGCAGCCGCGGCAGCAATCCACCAAACGTGCGATGTCGATGTCATGGACTGCCTGGTGCCGGTGGCCGCGGGCGATACGCCAGTGGGGCCGCTCGGCCTTGCGCGGGGGGAGGTCGGGGGTCCGAAAACGCCTACAGGGCCGGCTGCGGCCGGGGGTGGCGGGGCAGTTCCACCGGCGGGGGGCGGGGTTGCGGTCCGGGTGGGCGGTGGTGGAGCCGTCATGACGATGGCGGTTGTGACCGTGGGTGCCGTGACCAGGCGCGTCACTTCCGCCTCCCGGGCCGCGAGTTCGTCACCGAGGCCGGGTGGCAGTGTCTGTTTCCAGGTCGAGCCGGATCGGCGGGGCAGCAGGTCGGTCAGTTCCCTGCTGATGGGTCGCTGCTCGGGCTGCTTGGCCAGGCAGCGTCTCACGACGGGCAGCAACTCCGGTGGCAGGGCCTCGATGTGAGCCTGTTCGTGCACGATGCGGTACAGCAGCGAGGCCGCCGAGACCTCCTCTCCCGGGTGCTGGAACGGGTTGCGTCCGGTTGCCGCGAACACCAGGACGCAGCCGAGGGAGAAGACGTCGCCGGCCTCGGTCACGATGCCCTGGGCGACCTGCTCGGGGGCCAGGTAGCCCGGAGAGCCGATGACGCCGCCGCTGTGGGTGTGCCGTGAGTCGTCGACTGCCCGGGCGATACCGAAGTCGATGAGCATGGGCCGTTCGCGGCCCAGCAGGATGTTGGACGGCTTGATGTCCCGGTGCGCCAGCGAGCAGGCGTGTACAGCCGCGACGGCGGCAGCCAGTTCGCCGGCCAGCGCACGCAGTGCGACCGGCGGGAGCGGCCCGTGTGCCGCGACCCAGTCGGCCAACGACGGCGCCGGGACGTACTCGGTCGCAAGCCACTGAGGGCGGTGGCCGGGTGGACTGAAATCGATGACGGAGACGGTGAACGGCGACCGGACGAGGTCGCTGTTGCGGACTTCCCGGGCGAACCGCGTCTCGAAGTCGGGTGCCTCGGCCAAATCCGGGCGAACGGTCTTCAGCGCGAGCGGCCGTCCGGCCGTCGTACGGGACAGATAGACCTGGCCCATGCCTCCGGCGCCCAGGCGTGCCAAGATCGGGTATCCCCCGACAGCAGCCGGATCCGCCGCCTCCACCGGTTTCACGCGCCCCTCCCCCAGTCTTGCCGTCTCACCCTCGCAGCGACGGCGCTGCGCGGATTTTGCGGGCGGCCAGCAGGATACGCGGACGGCATATGGATGAGCCCGGCACCGGCGACCGCAGGACGCCTGCGCCCTGGTATTCAAGGTCGAAGACCAGCAGCAGGTACTGACCTCCGGACAGCAGTGCCAGGCGATCGACAGGACACGCAGACCACCACCCATGTCATCGTCCGGCGCGTGTCACCTCGCAGGACCTCGCCGGCGGAGCGGTGTACTTCACCTACAACCAGAACACCGGCACGGTCGGCATCGACACGGCCAGGAGCCAACTGCCCGACCAGCTCACCTACCAGGCATCCGGCAACAACCGGTTCACCTTCACCTGACCCCCTGACCGCATACCTGCACCGGCGAGCCGCGGGGACAACCCGGGGAGTGCAACAGCCGGTTCCTCACAGCGGTGCCTTCCCGAAGCGAGACCAAGACGTCGGCGAGTGCTTCGGTCAAGGCGTTGGTTTGGCGGCGCTTGAGCCGACGCTGAAGGTGATGATGCCCGACCGGACGTGCGCCTCCCGGGGCGTGATGACGGAGACTCCGAGGCGGTCGAGTCCACCGATCAACTGTCGGTGAGCCCGCCGATGTACTTGGCTGTGGTCCCGGTTCCGAGCTCCAGCGCCAGTGGCAGGCTGGCCGCAAGCCCGACCGCACCAGGGCAGTTCCCGGCGCCGCCGTTCTCCCACCGGCGGGCGTCGGTGTGAACGGCATCTCCTGCGCCGGCCGATGCCAGCGGTCTGAAGATGTTCGTCCCAATCGCCGTCGGGGCATTCGACCGCCGGATATCCCGACAGCGGCGTACGCAGCCGTTCCCTGACGGTCGGCGTGAAATGGAGCAGCCCGGCGCCGAACGGAGCGTTCAGCCACTTGTGTCCGCCACAGACCAAGACGTCGACAGGTAACCGGCTCACATCCAGCGGAATGGCACCAAGTTGCTGGACGGCGTCCGCTACCAGCCACACCCCGCACTCCCGGCACAGCTGCCCGATGGCCGCCAAGTCGGCGCGGTAGCCGTTGGTCCACTGCACGCTGCCCAGCGCCAGCACTCGGGTCTCGGGCCGCAACGCCACACGCAGCGCGTCGACGGTGACCCGGCCGGCTGGTGCGGCACGGTGTCCAGACCGATTCCGTCCGCCTAGCTGAGGCCACACCGAACCGACCTGCGTGAACTCCAGATCCCTGTCCCGGTGGCGCTGCCCCGCCGTCCGCAGGCGCACAGGGGGCGACAGCGGGAGCGCGGAACGGACGGCAGGGCACGGCCACCAGCGGCGCCGTGCCCTGTCTGTCGGTCGCTGCGCGAATCGTTCGTTCTGCGGGTTGGCCGTCAGCCCTCGCCGGGGGGCGGGACGAGGGACGGGTCAGCCGACGGGCTGTTGCGGCGGCCGGGGCTCCCGCCAACTTGACCGGTACCTCGGTGGGTTCATGCTTGCGGCCCAGACCCTCACCGTGCGTGTGGGTTCGCCCTTGACCGGGCGAACCCACAGCGTCCGTGCCTAAGGGTGGGTTACCTGGTGGGCGGGTTGTTGACTTCCTGGTACCGGAACTGGCCCCGGTAACAGCCGATGATGACGTTCATCTCATTGGTCGTTCCGCAGCTTTCGTTCGCCGGGTACCAGGGGCTGGCCTTCGGGATCTTCGCTTCAGGGCCCTTGGCGATCGTCTGGTACGAGCTGGCGTAACCCCTCCAGCCCTCGATGCGCTTGCACCTGTGGTCGTACCGGTAGAAGAACTCTCCCGTCCCGGAGCGGAACCGCACGTTGGTCTCGCCGACGCGGAACCAGCCCGTGGTCTTGTTCCACATGAAGTTCTTCCGCGGCTTGTACTGCTTCCAGCCGGTGTTGCAGTCCGGTGGCATCTGCTTGGCCTCGGCGGCTGCCGGTTGCACGGTGTCCGAGCTGGCAGAGGAGGTTTCGCCGGTGAACCCGCCGTTGACCGCGGTCACTCCCGCAGCCGCTCCGAGTGTGCTCGCGAGGACCGCGGCGATCACCAGAGGACGGGTTACCCGGGCTCGTATGAGTTGCATGCTGACGCTCCAGCGTTGAAGGGATGAGGTGTCAGCGCCGAATGCCGGACCGGATTGAGTAGGCGGCCTGGCGCGCGGCGCGCTTGCCCGCGGTCGTCGACACCAGCGAGCGGCAGAGCCGGCCCGACAACGCGTGTGGCGACGCCTTCGACTGGGGGCATCACCCGGCGCTGCGGGGCGGTGGAAGAAGGGTTGCCCGCTGGTTGGAGGCCGGGCAACACATTGCGGCGGCTGGGACAGTCCCACCTTGCCCGTGCAGGTCGGATGGGGTGTCCATCCGCATGTCCTCCATTCTTGAGCACGGTTGTGTCCGGGCTGGACGCACCTGGACTGTCCCGGACGCCTGAGGATCTGGCGGGACGCCTTCGCGGCGAAACAACCTCCTTGCCGGGCCGCGAACTACGCGGTTTCTCAAGGAGGTTGAGATGGGACAGCAGACGGTGCTCCCGCCCTCGTGGCAGGCGCCCAGGAAGCAGACCGCGGGGAAGGGGCCCCGGCCGACGCCGGTGTCGCACCGCAGGCCGCGCACCCCCGGCGCCCGCGCGAAGAAGATCCGCCTTGGCATAGCGGCCGTGGCGGGGCTGACCGTGGGGTTCGTGCTCTCGGTGCTGGCGGGCATGCTGTTGGCCGTGCACGGCCCATCTGACTCGTCGGCGGTCGGTGGGCCGTCGGTCACGCCGCGGCCGGAAGCCCCGGCGGTGCCCGGTCCCGCGCAGGCAGAGCCGACCAAGCCCGCCGAGCCGAGCACCGCCAAGGCCAAGTCCGCGAAGGTGGAGAAGATCGCCCTGCGGCCGGGTGACACGCTGTGGGAGCTGGCGCGTACGCACGGCACGACCGTGAAGGCGCTGCAGCGGCTCAACCACCTGGGATCGTCGACCCTGATCTACGCCGGGCACTCGCTGCGCGTTCCCGTGAAGCCGGACGCTTCCGGTTCCGCCCAGCCGTCGAGGACCACCCCGTCGGCGACCGCTCCTGCGCCGGGCCGGCAGCCCAGCACGGCGCCCACCACCAGGCCCGCCAAGCCCGCAAGGTCCGCGGCGAAGGCCGTCGTCGCCTACGCCGAGGAGCAGTTGGGCAAGCCCTACGTGTGGGGCGGTGCGGGGCCTCGCGGTTTCGACTGCTCCGGCCTGGTGATGCGGGCATGGCAGGCGGCCGGGGTGGCATTGCCGCGCACCACCTGGGGGCAGATCCACGCCGGAGCAGGCACCACCCGAAGCCGCCTGGTGCCCGGTGACCTCGTCCTGTCCTACGGCGGTGGACACGTCGGGCTGTACATCGGCAACGGGCGGGTCATTCACGCCCCGCGGCCCGGCACCGTGGTCACCACCGCGCCCCTGCCCGCCCCCGGCAACGTCGTCGCCTACCGCCACATACACCCGTGAACGATCGAGCAGGCGGTACGAACGACGTGTCCTCGGCGGCAGTCGGCACCCGGTCCTCGAACTTGGCTCAACGACGCTGGAGAACAGCGCTGATGTACAGATCAACTGCCTCTAAGCTCCCTTGGTACCCAAGAGACGAGGGAGTGGTGATGGGACAAGGGCCCGACCCGGCAACGGCGCACAGCCCTGAGCAGTTCGTGGAACTGATGCGGCAGTTACGCCGCTGGGCGGACCTGAGTTACCGGCAGCTGGAACGCATCGCCACCGATGCCGGCGACGTCCTGCCGCGCGCGACGATCTCCGCCGCCCTCAGCCGCGACGAACTCCCCCGCGCCGAACTCCTGGCCGCCTACGTACGGGCATGCGGCGGCGACGACGACACGGTGGCCACATGGCTCGACGCCCGACGGCGCCTGTCCATATCCGGTACCGCGTCACCACCGCCCGCCAGCCAGCGCGCACCGCAAACCGCCATCCAGGAGGACGACGACCCGCCGCAGGCAACGGTGCAGGCCCCCATGGACGCAGCCGCCGAGGAGCAGGGCCCGGACACCGGCCCGGCCGACGAACCGACGACTGGCGACCCGGCCGACGGCATCACCCGCCCAAGGAGCACGCAGTCCCATTGGCGCCGGCAGGGACCACTGGTCGCGATCGCCGCATGCACCGTCGTGGGGATACTGGCGCTGGCCTTGTGGCCGAACGGCCACGGTTCAGACCACCACCTCGGCAGCGCACCCAAGAGCACCCAACCCGGGAACACCTCGCCCGGCACACGTTCCGCGCAGCCGACCCCTTCGCCCACCGACAGCCGGACGGCCGACACCGACCCCGCCACCTCCCCCACCGCCTCGCCGGTCGAACACGAAAGGTCGACCACCCCCCGCCCCAGCCACAGCCCCACGCGCGTTTCCGCTCGGATGCCGGCTGCCGGCTGGACCCGCATACACCCGGCCTCCTCTCCCTCTCTCTGTCTCACCGAGGGACGCGAACGCAACGGGCGCACCGACCGAGAGATCGCCGTTCAGCACTCCTGCGCAGACGCCCCTCTCCCCCGCGTCTACATGGAAAAGCTGAGCGGCCAGACCTACCGCATCCAGTGGCACAACCCCGACCCGGGCAAGGGCATCGGCTGCCTGGCCGTAGACGGCGCCTCGACCTCCCCCGGAGCCCTGCTCGCCCCCCGAGACTGCGCGGACAGCAACAACCAGAAATTCCGCCTGGAAACTTCCGGCACCGGCTTCCGACTCCGGCCACTCCACAGCAGCCTCTGCGTGGGATTCGTGCCCCCCATCGCAGACGGCGCCGAAGCCGTGCAGGCCGACTGCACCGAGGCCTCCAGCCAGGCATTCACCTTCACCAGAAGCTGAGCCGGCGAACTATCGGCACTGCGGGCCCAGCACCTGGTGACATCGTGGCCGATGCGGAGACGACCAGGCCCGGGCGTCGTAGCCCGATGAGTAGAAGTACTCACGACGCCCACCGAGCTGCCGGGCAGGATCGGGGGATGACGACGCCAAGGAAGACGAGAGCCCGGCTCGGGATGCTGCCGTTAGCGGGGATGGTCCTGCTGGCGGCCGGGTGCGGAACGCAGCGGGCAGGGGATACCGCCGACTCGGACCGGCGTTCGCACCCAACGCCGACCGGCATATCGACGCCGAGTACACCAGCGGACTTCCCCTGCCCCGGTGAAAGCCCCGAGCCGACGGCGCCCACGGCCGCCACTACCCCCAGTTCAACCGTGCCGCCGACCGACCACTACGCCGAAAACCACGGCTTCAGAGTTCCCATCCCGCTCCACGGCCAGAGCCGCTGCGACGGCCTCACCGCCGTCGGACGCATCAAGAGGGCACTCGAACCGCTGCGCCAGCGCGGCGACTTCGCCCCGGACAGGGTCCGCAACGCGCTCACCAGCCTCGGCTACTCCGCCGGGAAGGTTCAGGCATACCAGGACGGGTCCGCCGGGGTCGACTTCCTCATCGACATCGGCGCTTCTCCCTGGTGTGTGGAGGGCACGATGAGCAGTGACTCCACCAAGGCGGATGCCTTCGGTGGCTACCCCGACGGCACCGGTTGCGAGCCCCCAAGCGGCGGCCACTGACCTTCCGGCACTCGGTGCTGGGGTTCCTGTTCAACGTCGACCGCTCCACCAACGCTCGGTTGAATCCCTTCCTTCTGACCGAGCCCGCGTGACGGCGGGGCCTCGGCTGGCCTGGGCGCAGTCTATGGAGGCGTCGCCGAACAGCGCCGCAAGAGCCTGATGCGTCTGCGAACGGACAACTGACACTCACGCGGCGAGCAACCGACGCGACGGTGCGGGCTACCGCTCCGCGGTGGGCTGACCGGTCGGGGGTCGGGGCGTCTCAGGAACGGGGCTCCAGCACCTCCAGGGCGCCGGTCTCGGTGTCGTAGCTACGCAGGGTGGTGAGCCAGACCGACAGCGGCGGCGCCGGCAGCAGCTCGGGGACCCGCCGGCCGGCGAAGGCACCGGACCGCCGGGTCCGGCCGAGGGTTATGTGAGGGCTCCAGCGTCCGGGTTCGTGGAAGGGATTGAGGGTCTCGGGCGGGCTGTCCGAGGCAACCGCCTCCCATACCCGGCGGTGCACGGCGGACAGCGCGGAGTCGAGGTCGAGCGCCCAGGCCAGCACCGAGGTGGGCCGCTCGAAGCGGACCACGCCGGTGAACCGCACCGGCAGCGGCAAGGCTGCGGCCACCTCGGCGAGCTCCCAGCGAATCGGGGCGGTCAGCTCCGGGCAGGCGGCCAGGGTGAGGTGCGGGCTGTTGGTCGGTGAGCGGTGGCGCGCCTGACTGGGCAGCCCCGCGTCCGCGAGCCGCCGCCAGGCCTCCCGGACCGCCAGATCCGCCGCCTCATCCAGCAGGAGCTCGACCGTGCGCACCGCCGTAGCCTACCGGCGATCGCCTGCGGTGCCGCATGGGCGTAACCGCAGTGGCGCCCCGACGGCCGTTGCACGTCCGTACGCGGTCTGCCGCAGGCCGGGAGCAGACCGGGTCGGCTGCGGTGGTGGAGCAGGCCGCGACAGGGCTTGCCTGCGCCGCTCCTCTTCCGCGTCGGCGCGGGGGGCCTGGTGGCGGTGAGGGCCTCCCCGTCGGGGTTGCCGAGCCCGGCCGTCAGCGTCTGCTCACCCTCCCGTCCCAGCCGCCGGCACACCGCCGAGTCCGCGCCGTGCTCCTTCAGCTGCAACACGGCGACCATGTCGGCGACCTTCGCGGCCGTGGTGTCCGGGAACACGAACGCCGCCGGCGGCAGGCCCTCCCGGCCAGTCCGCGGGTAGTCCCCGGGAGCCCGGCTGACCACCACCGCCCCCACACCCTGCGCCACGACGACCACTACACCGTCCTCGTCGGGATCGTCGCCGCCGGTGGGCAGGGCATGCCCTGCTCCTGAAACGCAGCGCATAGACCCGACCAGTGCCGGTGAAGAAAATCATCCCACCACTGGCACACAGGCCGGATATCATGTCATGCCCCCGGCAGGAAAAGGACGGCGCCATGGACAGATCCGCCTCCAAAAGCCTGGACCGTGCGCGCCTCGTACTGGGCGCAGTCCTGGTGTCGACCGTGCTCTGCGCCTCAGCGAGTGTGGCCGCCCCTGAGAACACGAGCGGAGACACGGGAACGGTCTTAGCTACACATGCGAGCAGTGAACGCGCTTGTCCTGTCGTGTACTTCGACCTGGGCGAAACCCTCGTGCACACCGCCGACGACGGGAGCATCGGCTATCAGCGTGGCGCGGCCTCTTATCTCCGTGCCCTGCGTGAACGCCACATCAAAGTCGGTCTGATCACCAATGTTCCGCCCTCCTGGGGCACGACCGACACCGAGCGTGCCGCCAGGCTGAGAGAAGAGGTCGACGCGACGTGGCGGGGGCCTGTTCCTTTCGCCTGGGAGGATTTCGCAGACCGAATCTTCACTCCGCGCGCCGAGACCGAACGTAAGCCGGCTCCGATCCTCTGGCAGCGCGCGAAGACCGCCTCGGGCCACTGCCGAGTCGTCTACCAGGCGGAGACGGCCGAAGAGGTCACGGTGGCCTCCTCGCTGGGCTTCGTGCCGTACCAGGTGAACCGGCCCCACCGGCCCGCGTTCCTGCCGGCGGGGCTGATTGAACTTTTCGGCCATCGGTCGCGCTGACCGAGGAGCGCGCGCAAGACCCGCCGTTCGTAAGCCTTCCCAGCTGATGGGGTCGTGGCCGGCTCGGAGAGGGGCAGGAAAGCGTCCAGGCGTCGCCAGTTCTCCGCCGCGGTGAGCGGGATGAGGGCTGATGTGTTTCTGCAGCCCCCCTGTTTCTGCAGCCCCCCTTTGCGTCGTTGCTGGCGTTGGCTGCCCGCGGCCCAGTCATAGACGCGCGGACCCTTGGGGCCCGTCCCCGCAGGACAGCCGTTGCCAGGCACGGACGGGCGCTTCCTCGATGAGCTGATCGATGCGGCAGGTCCCGGCCGTGACGCGGCGTCAGGGGACGCCGACCGTCTCGCCGACCGCCTTTCGGGCCCGTCGACAACGCTGCCCTGAGACAGTGAACGAAGCCGTGCGGTGTCTGAGGCGTCTGCAGCAGGTGAGGAGGACCGCCGCGCCGCAGAACCGCCGCGCCGCCCGGTCAGCGCCCGGCGTCCGGTGCGGCGGCGGTCTCCTGGTCCCGGTCCTCCGGCTCCCCGCGCACCAGGCGGGCGTAGCCGGAGGCGGCCACGATGCCGACCGCCAGACTCCCCAGCCACAGCACGTCCGCCCCGTACCGGTCGATGACCAGCCCGCCCAGCAGCGGCGCGGCGAAGGCGGCGACCGACCAGGAGAGCGTGTACACGCCCTGGTAACGCCCCCGCCCCTCAACGGGGGAGAGCCGCGCCACCAGGGCCATCTGGGTGGGGGAGCTGATGATTTCCCCGAGCGTCCAGACGCAGACCGTGAGCACGTAGAAGGGGACGGAGTCGGCGAGAGCCGTGAGGCCGAAGCCCGCACCCGTCAGCAGGGCCGACACCACCAGCAGCGGGCCGGGTGGGCGATGCTCGATGACGTGCGTCACCGGCATCTGCAGCACCACGATGAGGACGCCGTTCGCCGCGATCACCAAGCCGAAGTCGGCGCTGTC
Source organism: Streptomyces sp. NPDC006314 (assembly GCF_040613075.1). NCBI lineage: Bacteria > Bacillati > Actinomycetota > Actinomycetes > Kitasatosporales > Streptomycetaceae > Streptomyces > Streptomyces sp. NPDC006314. Next base: position 112,574 of record NZ_JBEXRL010000020.1, read on the forward strand.
GAAATGGGCCTCCCCCATGGCCAGCGGCAGGGCCACCAGGCCCTGCTGGTAGAGCGTCACCAGCAGCAGGTTCAGCCCCACGACGGTCATGAAGCGGACGTCGCGCAGCACGGCCGACAGCGACGTGACACCCTCCGGAACCGCGTCCGGCGCGCTGGGGGGCGCCGGTCGGGACTCCGGCAGCCGGAGGTAGGCGATGGCCGCGCAGAGCAGCGTCAGCAGCGCCTCGCCCAGGAAGAGCCACCGGTAGGAGTGGCGGGCGATGAGGCCGGCCGCGGAGGCCGACAGGGCGAAGCCCAGGTTGATGGCCCAGTAGTTGAGGGCGAACGCGCGCACCCGGTGCCGCTCGGGCACGATGTCGGTCATCATCGCCTGCACCGCTGGGCGGGAGGCGCTGGTGGCCGTCCCGGCCAGCCCGGCGAGCACCGCGATCACGCCCGGATGGGAGGCGAAACCGAGGAGCGCCACCGTGCCCGCGGCGGCCGTCTGGGACACCAGCAGGGTGGGTCTGCGGCCCAGTCGGTCCGTGAGCACTCCGGCCACCAGGTTCCCCGCGGCGCCCCCCAGCCCGTAGAGCGCGGCCACCAAGCCCGCGTAGGTCGCCGAGTACCCCTTCTGCATGGTGAGGTACAGCGCGAGGAACGTGGAGACGAACGCCCCGAGTCGGTTGATCAGGGTGCTTCCCCACAGCCACCAGAACGCGGGCGGGAGCCCGGAGAAGGTGCCGCGGGCGGCGCGTCCGGTGGCCGTCGCCATGTTCGTCATGCTCGACCTCGCCGCCACGACCGCCGCCCGTTCACGACCGCGGGTCCACGGCGGGCGCGGACTCCTGGACGGCCGATTGGAGGAGCTCTCTGAGCCTGGGCCGGATGACCTTGCCCGTGGCGGTCCTCGGGACGGCGGGCAGCCGCACGAAGCGGGCCGGGAGCACCGCCGGGTCGAAGAACCGACCGAGGTGGTCCAGCAGCATGGCGTCAGTCGTCTCCCGCGGCACGGTCACCGCCGCGACCACCACCTCGCCCAGGAAGCGGTCGGCCGCGGTGGAGCAGGCGGCGTCCCGGACGGGGGGGAAGGAGCGGAGCGCGCGCTCCATCTCCTCGAGCGAGACGGTCTCGCCGCGCACCTTGGCGATGTTCTTGGCGCGCCCGGTGATGACGATGAACCGCAGGCCCGTCTCCGGCTCGACCACCTCGTAACCCAGGTCCTGGGAGTGGAACCAGCCGCCCGCGAACGCCTCCGCGGTCGCCTCCGCGTTCCCCTGGTAGCGCGACATCACGTTGTGCCCGCGCATGCAGATCTCCCCGCTCTCGCCGGGTTCGGCGCGCCGGCCGTCGGCGCGGAGCACGGCCACCTCGTTGCCGTACAAGGCGGTTCCGGCCGAGGGGATGTCGCAGTCCAGCATCAGGGCGCGGTAGGCGCTTTCGGACAGTCCGCGGGGCATGGTGGTGGAGAAGTTGGTCGTCTCGGTCAGCCCGTATCCCTGGAGGATCCGCACGCCCCACTTCTCGTGTACCGCCCGGGCCGTGGACCGGGGCAGCGGCGCGGCAGCCGACACGAAGTAGTCGAACCCGCGCGGGATCCCGGGGGCCCGCCAGGTCTCCAGCAGCGTCTCCAGGATGCTGGGGACCACGCTCGCGATCCGTGGCCGGTAGGAGTTCAGCAGGCCCGGGTACCGGAAGGGATCGAACCGGCTGAGCACGATGCCGTGGGCTCCGGCGGCGAGGACCCCGAAGACGCTGAAGTGCAGCCCGTTGACGTGATGGACGGGCAGGCAGCCCAGAAACCGGTCGCCGGGCCCGAGACCATGGTGCCGGTGCAGCGCCGCGGCGTTGACGGCGCCGTTGTAGTGCGACTGCGCGACCAGTTTGGAGGCTGCCGTCGACCCGGAGGTGCCGAAGTACAGGGCCTCGGCTCCGGGGTCGAGGGTGGGCCCGGTCCAGGTGTCGTCGTCGGGGGGCAGCTCCCGCGGGTCGGGCAGGACCGTCCAGGTCACCGCGGTGTCGGTGGTGGTGCCCGGGCCCCGTAGCAGTGCCTTGGCGCCCAATGCGTCCGCCTGCCGCGTGACGCGCTCGGCCGGATCGGCCGGGTTCAGCGACAGGACGGAGCAGCCGGCGAGCAGCAGGGCGAAGACGGCGGTCACCGACGGCAGGTCGTTCACCGGGGCGAGTGCGAAGACGTCCCCGGGGCGGGCGTCCAGTTCGCGCCCGGCCCACGCCGCCAGGCGGCGGCTGAGCCGGAGCGCGTCGCCGTAGGTGAGGGTCGTCTCGGTCCCGTCCGCGTCGTGGAAGGTGAGGTAGGGGGCTGACCCGTGGCGCTCGGCCCGGTGGGCGAGCAGCTCCGGCATGGTGAGGTGCACGGGCAGCCGGTCGGTGAACGCCCTTCCGTCGTAGGTGTGGGCTCGTCGGTGGTCACGGTCGTGGGTGTCGTGCATGGCATTCCGTCACGGTAGGGGGCGGTGCTCCACAAGGGGCGGGTCGTCAGCGGGGCGGGGCGACAACGGGGTGAGGCGTCAGCGCGGTTGGGCCTCAGCGCGGTGGGGCGGGGGGTGCGCCACCGGTCCGGCGGACGGCGTCGGCGATGCTGCGTACGCTGCCGAACGTCTCGGCGGTGATCGCGTCGGACGGCAGCGAGACGCCCAGCGTCGCTTCCAGGTCCACCAGCAGGCGCACCACGCGCATCGAGTCGAATCCGTGGGCGGTGAGGGACGCGTCGGGCCCGGCGTCGGCCAATGGGGAAGGGTCGGGGGCGTTCCGCAGCACCACCTCGGTCACGGCGGCCAGCAGGTCACCGCCCCGTTTCGGGGACTGCTCGAAGGTCTGCCCGAAGGGCTGGTTCATCACGGTCGTCCTCTCGTCGGAGTCGGCTCGGTCCGCCGCCGCCATCGCGGACGCGAACTGCTGCGTGCGCGCGTAGGCGTGCCGCGCGCGTTCCCTCACGGCGTGGCGGCACGCCGTGTCTCAGTCGATCCACCGAAGGCCCGCGACCTCCGGCCGGGGGGCGAGTCGGCCTCCGTACCACTCCTCGAGCAGCCGCCGGGCGAGGTAGCGCCGATCGGGCAGCGCCACCCGTCCGGTACGGACGGCCTCCGCCAGCGCGTCCCGGGTGAACCAGCGGACCGCCGCGATCTCGCGCCCGTCGGCCCGCGCGGCGGCCGAGTCGGCGCGCGCCCGGTAGCCCAGCATCAGGCTGCCGGGAAATGGGTGCGACTCGGTCTCCACGCAGCGCACCTCGCCGACGGCCACCGCCGCCTCCTCCGCGGCCTCGCGCCGCACCGCGGCCTCCGCCGTCTCCCCGGGCTCGACGTATCCGGCGAAGACCGAGTACTGGTGTGGGGGCCAGCGGGTACGGCTGCCCAGGAGGCACCGGTCCCGCCCGTCGGTGACCAGGACGAGCACGGCGGGGTCGGTGCGCGGGTGGTGCTCGGCACCACACGCTGTGCAGCGTCTCAGGTGACCGCCGAGCTCCGGTGCGGTGCGCCCTCCGCAGCGGCAGCAGCGGCCGTGTGAGCGATGCCAGTTCTCCAGGGCGGTGGCGTGCGCCAGCATGCCGTGGTCCCGGGCGCTCAGCGGATGGGCCACGGTGTCCAGGCACGCGACCCGCGGCGCGCCGGGGGGCGCATCGGGCAGCCGATCGGCGGCGTACGCGAAGTACACCGTGCCCGTCCGGTCGGTGCCCAGGAGGTACCGCTCCCCGCCCGCGGGGCAGTCCCGCGGGCGGACCAGAGCCAGCCGGGAGCCGCCGGTCTCCCGGGTGACGTAGGTCCGCCCGCCGGACAGCGGCAGTACGCGGGTGCCGTCGCACCGCCAGGCGCGGCGGAGCCAGGCGCCGTCCTCCCGCCGGTCGGCGCTTCGGTCCAGCGGCTCCGCGGCCCCGTCTCCGGGGGGCGGGTCCGCGGTGTCGGGCGTTCCGGGCCGGTGGTTCACGAGAGCCTCACAGTGACGGTCTTGGGGCGCTGGTACTCGTTCAGAGCGAGGGTGCTGAGGTCGGTGCCGTGCCCGGATCCGCGGCGCCCCCCGTGGGGCAGCTCGGCGGTCTGCCGCAGGTGGCAGTTGACCCAGACCTCGCCTGCGTCCAGGGCCCCGGCCACCGTGAGCAGCCGGGACGCGTCGCCACCCCAGACGCTGGCGGCCAGCGCCATCGGTGTGCTGTTGGCCAGCGCGACCGCATGCTCCACGGAGTCGGCGCGCTGCACGGTCAGGCAGGGCCCGAAGACCTCCTCCCGCACCGCCGGGTCGTCGTCGTCCAGGTCGGCGAGCACGGTGCCCGGCCTCCAGTACCCCTTCGGCTCGGCCTGCGGGGCCACCGGCGCGGTGTGCAGGAAGGCGGCACCGGAGGAGCTCAGGATGCGGTCGTAGCGGGCCAGTTGGTCGGGGTTGTTCAGCGGGCCGAAGTCGGCGCCGGCCCGCTGGTCGTCCATGGCGTCGGCCAGGCCCTCCACGACCCGGCGGTGATTCTCCCGCAGGGTGATCACCCGCGCCGGTGCCGCACAGCTCTGCCCGGCGTTGTAGACGCACGCGCGGACGATCTCCCGGCAGCTGTCCCCGGGAGCGTCCGGCAGGACCACGACCGGGCAGTTGCCGCCCAGCTCCAGGCTGACCCGGCGGAGCCCGGCCCGGGCGGCCACGTCCACGCCACCCGCCACACTGCCGGTGAAGGCCACCGCGTCCACGGCGCTCCGCACCAGCAAGCGCCCCGTCTCCCGGTCTCCGGTCACGGCCCGCACCACGCCAGGACCGAGGGCCTTCTGGGCGTCGGCCGCGAGCAGCAGGGCCGTGTCGGGGGTGGTGAGCGCGGGCTTGAGCACCACGGAGTTGCCCGCCGCCAGGGCAGGACCCAGCCGCCAGACCGCCATCATGAGCGGGTAGTTCCAGGGCACGATCGCGGCGACCGTTCCCAGCGGCTCCCAGCGCACCCAGCTCTCGTGCCCGGTCAGGTACCGGCCGCCGGCCGGAGCCAGGCCGGTGCGTCCCGCGCCGGCGTAGAAGCGCAGGAGGTCGGTGGCGTTGCGGATCTCCGCGAGGGCCTCCTCCTCCGGCTTGCCGGTCCCCGCCCGCTCCGCGTCGACGTACTTCGCCGCCGTCGCCTCGACGGCGTCCGCCAGGCGCGACAGCCGGTCGCCGCGCTCTCCGGGGGTGAGTGCCGCCCAGTCCGCCTGGGCATGGCGGGCTTCGGCGACGGCCTCGCGGACCTCGTCGTCGCGTGCGGGGACCGTACGGGACCTAGGGGTTCCGTCGCGGGGGTCCCGCAGGGTCACCGGTGAGGGGCGGCCGGAGGTCTCCGGTACGTCGGCAGCAGACATGTGGGGCGTTCCCATGCAGAGAGGAAGCGGAAGGGGGAGGGAAAGGGTGGTGGCGGTCGGGGCACAGCGCGGTTCACCGCTCACCGGCGTACTCCCCGGAGGCGAGCGCTGCCCGGTCGACCTTCCCCGAGGGGGTCAACGGCATGGCCGCGACGATGTCGTAGGCGGAGGGGCGCATCCACTCCGGCAGCCGCCGTGCCGCGTGCGCGCGCACCTCCTCCACGCGCGTGCCCGGCGACGTCCGCAGACACGCCGCCAGCACACCGACCCCGCCCTGGACGCGGGGCACCACCACGCACTCCAGCACACCCGGGCAGTCGGCCAGCGCGGCCTCGACCTCGCCCGGCTCCACACGGTGTCCTCGCACCTTGAGCTGGTGGTCGGCGCGGCCCAGGAACTCCAGTCGGCCGTCCGGTGTCCGGCGGGCGCGGTCCCCGGTGCGGTACATCCGCGAGCCGTCCGCGGCCCAGGGGTCGGCGAGGAAGCGCGCGGCCGTCAGCCGCGGACGGCCCAGGTAACCGCGGGCGAGCGTGGGCCCCGCGACGTACAGTTCGCCCGGTTCACCGGCCGGTACCGGGCGTAACCGCTCGTCCAGCAGGCGGATGCGCTGGCCGGGCAGCGGCGCCCCCAGGTGCGGGGTGTCGCCCTCGATCGGCGCCCAGGTGTTGTCCACGGTGGTCTCGGTGGTCCCGTACACGTTGACGGCGTCCAGCAGACCCGCCGCGGAGTGCTCGGCGAGCGTGCGCCACAGCCGGGGGGACACGGACTCGCCGCCGACCCACAGGCGCAGCCCGGAGCCGGCCGGCAGCGCGGCGGCCAGTCGGCCTGCCACCAGCTCGGCCAGGCCGGGCGTGATGTCCAGGTCGGTGAGACGGGCGCCGGTGACGGCCTCCACCAGTCGCTGGGGCACCCGGCGCGCCAGGTCGTCGACGACCACCACCGTGTCACCACGGCAGACACGGGCCCACTGCTGGACCGAGGCGTCGAAGGAGGGGCTGGCGGACCAGCCGACCCGGGCCGTCCTCGGGCGGATCGCACCGGCCGCCTCTAGACCGGCCAGGAAGTGCGCCAGCGCACCGTGCTCCACCTGTACGCCTTTCGGGCGGCCGGTGGACCCCGAGGTGTAGATGACGTAGGCCACGTGGCCGGGGGTGACCGTCGGCGGGCGGAAGGAGGCACGGGAAGCGGGCGCGGGGCCGTCCGAGGGAAGGCCGTCCAGGGGGATGCCCTCGATGGGCAGGACGGCGGTGCCCGGCGGGAAGAGGCCGTCCGGTGGCCGCGCCGTGCCGGTGCCGGACGTCAGGACCACGGCGGTGCCGCTGTCCGCCACCAGGTAGCGCAGCCGGTCCGCGGGATAGGCCGGGTCCAGCGGCAGGAACGCGCACCCCGCCCGCATGACGCCGAGCGCGGCGGCGACGAAGTCGGCCGAACGCGGCACGCACAGCCCCACGACGCTGTCTGCGAAAACCCCGCGGGCCAGCAGGTGCGCCGTCACGGCCGCGCTGCGCCGCGCCAGTTCCGCGAACGACGTCCGGACACCGCCCTCCTCGACCGCCACCGCGTCGGGCCGTTCCGATGCGGTGGCGAGGAAGAGTTCCGGCAGCAGGGACGGACGGGGCGGCAACCCGTCTCGCGGCGCCCCGGCCCGGCGATCCCCAAGGGGCGTCGCCGGGTGCGGGGCGGGCGGGCCGGTGGGAGACCGATGGGTCATGGCAGGCACCCTTCGTGCGGGAGGCGACCGGGCCGGGCGGGGCGCGGCGCCGGGGTGTGCGGTGCGGGACGGGTCGCCCGCGGCGGACGGAGCGGCGGAGTCACCGGGGGATCTGCCGTACGGCGTCCATGTACTCCTCCACCCGTGCGGCGTCGATCTCGCTGCCCCACCCGTCGCCCTCCAGGCAGCTTCCGACGAACGCCCCGTCGGCGGCGGCCAGCAGACGGGCGGCGTTGCCGTGATGGGTGTGCCCGGCCAGGACGACGGGCAGGTCCGGTGCGGCCGCGCGCACCGAGTCGATCATGCGTAGGGTGGTGTCGTCGTCCGGGTGGCAGAGGGAGACGGCGTCGGCGCCCGCGGACCAGGCGGCCTTCGCCACCTCGGCCGTGGTCTTCCCGCCGCCGAACCACCAGAAGTGCATCGAGTCGATGTCGGCGATGACGCCGATGTCCTCGCCCGCGATGCTCCGGCGGTAGGCCATGACGCGCAGCGGGTCCGGCGTGACCATGCCGTGCGGGGAGAGCGTCTGCCCGACCAGCGCGCCGACGCGCACGAACGAGCCGCCGGTCACCTTCGCCACGCCCAGCGACGCGCTCACGGCGTTGCGCATCATCTGTACGCCGACGTGGAAGTCGCTGCCGGTGGCGCGGACGACGGCATCGGCGACCAGACCCATTGCGGCGGTCCGTGCCGGGTCGGATTCGTCTGCCACGCTGTAGACCCGGTCGACCGTCTGGATCAGGCACCCGTGCGCGCCGCCCCGCTCCAGGGCCAGGGCCGACCGCACGGCGCTGTCCACCGTCTCCTCCAGGGTGCCGTCCCGGTGGAAGGGTGTGCCGGGCAGCGGCCGAAGGTGGACCATGCCGATGACCGTTGTGCCGCCCCGACGCGGGAAGTCAGCCATGGCGCACCACTCCCCTGCCGGTGTAGGCGCCCAGTCGGCTGACGGCGGCGTCGATGTCCTGCCAGCGGCGTGCAGAGGTCAGCCGGACCACTCCGCCGGAGAAGCAGAAGTTGAGGATGCCCGGGTAGGTGGACACCCCCGTCTCGCGGAGCAGGTCGCGGAAGCACCGATAGGAGTCGTCCCAACCGGGCATGGTCACGGCCGTGTTGATCGAGTAGCGGGGCCTGATGGCGGTCGCGAACTCCGACAGGCGCGCGTGCGTGGCGTCACGGAGGAGGAGCAGGCCCCTCTCGCGGGCGTTCCGCTCGGCGGCGTAGTTGTCGTACGCGGCCTGGAGCCGGTCCGTGGTCAGGCCGTAGGAGTCCTCGAACTCGCGCACCTGCTCGGTGCCGACGGCCCGTAGTCCCGTGATGCGCCAGCGCTCCATCCGGGCCAGCACCTCGATGAGGGTGTAGAAGAAGGAGGCCGGACCGCCGAAATGGGTGGAGGCGTACTCGTAGTACTCGGTGATCAGGTCGCTGTCGGCGATGATCCAACCGGCCTTGATGCCGGGTGCCGACCAGTGCTTGGAGAGGCTGGATATCCGTACGACGTTGCGCGCCGCGCGCGCGGTCGACAACCGGTTCGCGGGTCCTAGCCACTCGTGACACTCGTCCAAAAGGATCAAGGTGGTGGGCGGCAGGGCGTTCACCAGCCGGACCAGGTCCGCCTCGTCGACACCGGCGCCGGTCGGGTTCGCGGCCGTCTGCAGGAGCACCAGCGGGGTGTCCGGTGACAGCGCGGCCAGCAGCGGTCCCACGGACATCCGGCCGTCCTGCGCCGCCAGCGGCACCAGACGCGTCCCGGTGCGGCAGGCGATCGACTCCACCAGGGGCGGGTAGTTGGGCGTTGCGCACAGCGCCGGCGCGGAGCGCGGTCCGGAGCGGGAGATGATGAAGTCGGCCATGCTGCTGACCGCCACGGTGCCGCCCATGGTGAGGGCGATGTTGCCCGCCTCGTAGCGGGCGCCGGGGATCCTGGCGCTCTCGTACGCGGCCACCGCTTCCCGCGCCTGCATCCGTCCGCAGGAGTCCGAGTAGCCGTACCAGTCGCGCTCCAGCGCGTAGCGGATGCACTCCTTGAGGACCTCCGGGAGCCCCCACTCCTCCTCGTCCACGGCGCCCCCGGAGAGCATCAGGTGGTCGTCGGACCGGAGGTCGCCGTAAAGGTCGTCGCGGAAGAAGAAGTTGAACAGCTCCTTGATGAACCGCACGGTGGTGCGGGACGCCAGCACCTCCTCCGGGGTGATGCTGCGCCGCACCCTGCTGGCACGCCACCGGTCGGCCATCCAGGGGCGGGCGGCGTGGTCGCCCGATTCGGCGTCCACGCGGCCCAGCCACAGGTCGCGGAGCTCGAAGGGGTCCCGGGGGTCGACCGCCCGGTTGTAGACGTCAAGCGTCCTGTCGTCGACACCGGGCAGGAAAAGCGGGTCTGCGCCGGTCAGGGGACGCGCCGGGGCGGTGTGTGCGACAGCCTCGGCCGGAATGCTGAAACATCGTTTCGGCAGCGGATGGGGGAAGAGTTCCACTGAGGCTCCAGAGTCGTTCGCATGGGGGGTGGGGTGGCACCGGAGCGCGGGCGGGCCCTACCGCTCGAGGAGACGCAGCCGCTTCAGGTGCCGGGGTGTCTCCGGGACGCGACCGTCGCCGGCGGTCCTGCCGTGGAAGTAGCGGTGGTTGTCGATGGCGACGAGCATGCCGCGCCGCCACTCGACCGCGCGGGCCCCGTCGGGTGCGTACATCGCGTACAGCAGGCGGCGCAGGGCCGGCCCGACCTCGTCGGCCTCGTCGTCGCTTCCGTCCAGGAGCCATTCCAGCGACCGGGTGTGGAAGTCGCGGAAGGAGAAGACCGGCGTACCGCGGACGTCCCGCAGCAGCGGGGGCGCGCCCTCGAAGGCACGGTAGCGGACCCGCGCCAGCAGCTCGGCGTCCTGCGGCGACAGGCGCCGCAGGACCTCGGTCATGGGCACGAGAACGGTACGGGCGGACGTGCTGTTCCCCGGTTCGCAGCACATCAACACGATGTAGCGCGGTTGTTCTTCGGGACGGCGGGTGCTGCCCTCGGTGTGCAGGGTCAGGAAGTTGGTGGCGAATGGCTGCAGGGAAGCGTCGGGCGTCTTCCCGGCGGCGGCGACCAGATTCAGCATGATGCCCTGCTCGACATACGGCAGGACCGCTGCGTCGGTCTCCGGCATGGGTTCGCCGACGCGCCTTCCCACCGCGATGAAGTCGGAGGTCGGCAACGGCTCGTCGAGCTGCAGCAGGGCATATCCGTCCGCAGCGAGTCTGTCGCGAAGCAAATCCGCCAGCACGTCGGTACGCGCACCCAAAGGAGGGTGGGTGTTTGGCTGGAGTGTGGTCGCGGCATCCGTCTCGAGTAACTCGCTGCGGAGCCTTAAGTGACCGTCGGTCGCTCTCTCGGCAAAACAGCCACTGCTCAACGCGCACGTCCCCTAACTGGCTTACGGCATAACAGGCGCCACCCTCCATGGCAGCTGAGACGGATGTCAATAGTTGTAGCCGCCAATTGGGGTCAGTTGGCGTGATCCAACTAGGTGGGAGCCGGGAAGACAGGGAAAACCAGAGGGAGTGGGAGATTGCCCGCCTGCTTTTCCGCGCTTCCGGAGAGAGGGTCCAGCAGCGTGGAAACACGCCACCGCGCTTCCCTGCGCGCCGCCGGAACAGGACGCGGACAGGCCCGCGCCGACGGTGGGGAAGCAATGACAGTGAGACATTCTGAAGTGGCCGTGAATAACCCTCCGATCATCGGGTACAAGCTTCCCGTTTGGCCGTTGCCGACCGTCGCCCGACGGATACCGGGACGACACCGCAATGCCCGGGGAAAGGCCTTCCGGATCTTCGGGGAATGCGGTAGCGTCGCCGTCGCATCTCGATCGGCCAAGGGTGCGTCAGCACACCTGGGGGCCATGCGCCCAGGGCGGCGCACGATGCGTCGGAATCCACGCGTCGATGTGCGGGAGAGTGCCGGATCCTCTCCCGCCGGTTCATCGCGCAGTTCTGCGACAGTCGCATGTGGGGGACTCTTGTACATACACCGCGAGTTCGTGGGCCTGACGGCGGGGAACGCGCGCCGGCCCGCCGTTCCGGTGGACGCCTACACACTCGGCAACGGCAATGGGGCGGACATCGTCGTCTGGACCTACGGGGCGACGCTCGTGGAGGTCAGGGTCCCCGACCGCGACGGCCGCCCCGACAACGTCGTCCATCGGTTACCGACCCTGGCCGACTACGAGGACAGGGACACGAACGCCTACGTGGGAGCCACGGTCGGCCGGTTCTGCCGCAACGTCGCCCACGGCACGTTCACCCTGGACGGGGCCCGGTACACCCTGGACCGCAACGGGGGGCCGCACCACCTCCACGGGGGCACCCACGGATTCGACCAGTTGGTGTGGCGGGAGACCGGAACCGAGCGCGCCGACGACCACGTCACCCTCACCCTGGCGCTGGACAGCCCCGACGGGGACCAGGGCTACCCCGGTGACCTGCACGTCGAGACCGTCTACCGGCTCGATCGCGAGGCAACCCTGACCATCGGGTTCCGGGCGACCACCACCGCACCCACGCTCGTCGGGCTGACCAACCACACCTTCTGGAACCTCGCCGGCGCCGGGACGCGGCGGACCGCGGACCACCACCACCTGGCCGTCAACGCCACCCGGGCCCTGCGGTTCGACGGGGACCAGGTGCCGCTGCCCGGACCGCCCTCCCCCATCACGGGCACCCCGCTCCACCTCACCGGGACCGATCCGCTCGGCGACCTGCGCGTGGACAACTTCTACGTGCTCGACGACCCGCGGTCCTGGGCCGCTGAACTCCACGACCCGGCATCCGGGCGCCGCCTGCGCCTCTCCACGGACCAGAGCGGCATGGGCGTCTACACCGGCGACGGCCTGAACCCGCCGCGAGCCGGGGTGTGCCTCCAGCCGGGCGCGTGGCCCGACGCCCCCAACCGCCCGGACTTCCCCTCCGCACGGCTCGACCCCGGCGGGACCTACACCGCCACCACGCGGTACGCCTTCTCCGTCCGCTGACCCGCGGGCCACCCTCGGCAGCGAGCACCCCCCATGGACACGAACGGCTCCCACATGACCCCCCACCCCGCATCGGCCCTCACCTGGGAACGGGCCGACAGCGCCGAGGACGTCCACGCCCTGCTGCGTGCCTCGGACGCCCACACCGCAGAGCGGTCCGGCCTGCCGGTCCCCGAACGCCGCCTGGACAGCAGCCGCCGGCTCGTCGCCGAGCGCGCCGTCCACCTGCTGCGCCACGCGGCCGAGCCGGTCGCGATGTTCACCCTCACCCCCCACCCTCCGTTCAACCGGAGCCTCGACGTCTTCCCGCCGGCCGGCGCGCCCCTCTACCTGCGGCGTCTCGCCGTCCACCCCGACTGGTCCCGGCGCGACCCCACCCTGGGACTGCGCTGCGTACGCAGGGCCTGCGAGACCGCGCGCGCCGCCGGTGCCGACGCGCTCCGCGCGGAGGCCAACCCCGACCTGCGCGACAGCGTGGCCCTACTCATCGGCCTCGGCTTCGTCCAGCACGGCCCCGTCGAGACGGAGGGCTGGATGCGGCGCGTCTACCTCCAGCGGCCGCTCGACCGGTGAACGCACCCGACCCGGTGCGCACCGCCCGGGACACCCGGCACGGAAAGCATGGAGAAATGCGGTTACACGACGACACCGTCCGCTGCGGGGTCCATTCAGGACAGCAGTACCAGACCTTCGAGGAAGTACTCCACCTGTGGCAACGCGCGGAGGAGGCGGGCTACGACTGGGTCTCCGTCTTCGACCACCTCCGCCCCCACCTCTTCGGGCCCGACGGCCCCTGCCTGGAGGGCCCCACGCTTCTGGCGGCCCTCGCCGCACGCACCAGCCGCGTGCGGTGCGCGATCCTGGTGTCCGCCGTCGCCTGGCGCCACCCCGCCCACCTCGCCAACATCGCCTCGACGATCGACCACGTCTCCGGCGGCCGGGTCGAACTCGGCCTGGGCGCAGGCGGCTTCGACCTCGCCCACGCCCAGTACGGCATGCCCTTCCCGCCGACCGCCGAGCGAATGCGGCGGCTGGACGAGGCGTGCCACGTGATCAGGCTCCTGTGGGAGCGGCCCGTGGCCGACTTCGAGGGCACCCACTACCGGCTCCGCCACGCCAACCTGCGGCCCCGGCCGATGCAGCCCAGACTGCCGCTGACCATCGGCGGCTCCGGAGAGCGGCACACGCTCCGCGTCGCGGCCGCCCACGCTGACACCTGGAACACCCTGCTCACCGAACCCGGCGCCTACGCGCGCAAGCGGGAGGTGCTCGCCGGCCACGCCCAGGACCTGGGCCGCGACCCGGCCGCGATCCGCGGGTCGCTGACCTTCCGGGCCGTGCTGGGCGACGACCGCCGCGAGGTGGCGGAGCGCAGACGACAGATCGCCGCCACCGTCCCCGACGACCTGCCCGAGTACGCGGTCTTCGGCACGCCGGAGGAGTGCGTGGAACGGCTGGTGCCCTACCTGCGCCTGGGTGTACGGGACTTCCTCCTCGGCCTCCGGCCGCCCCTGGACTTCCGCACCCTCGACCTCTTCGCCGAACGCGTGGCCCCCGTGCTGCGCACGCACCTCTGACAGGTTCAAGGACCCCCATGTACTCCACCGGCACCATGTTGCGGCAGTCCGCCGCGCTCGCCGCCGACATCGAGCGCCTGACCGGCCCGGTGGCCGCCTCGGCGGGCGCGGCGCTGGTCGCCGTCCCCGGCGCCTCCCTGCGGGAGGTCGTCCTCGTCGGCAGCGGGGACTCCCACCACGCGGGCCTTGCCGCCCAGTTGGCCTTCGAACGTCTCGCCGGGATCCCCTGCACGGCACTGAGCACCCAGCAGTTCCTCGACTACGGCATGCTCGGCCCCGCCCGGCAGGACCCCGCCACGCTGGTCGTCGCGGTGTCCGCCTCCGGCAGCAGTCCCCGGCTGGTGACCGCCGCGCAGCGGGCCCGCGCCCGCGGACTGCCCACCCTGGCCGTCACCGGGCGGGAGGGCAGCACCCTGGGCAGCGCGGCGACGGCCGAGGTGGTGGCCGCGCTCGGCCTCACCGAGCGCAGCCCCGGCATCCGCACCTACCAGGCCAGCCTGCTGGCCCTGCTGCTGCTCGCCGTGCGACTCGGCGGCGCCCGCCACGCCCTCCCCGGCAGCGGCCCGGCGCCCGGGGAGGACGGCCTGGTGGCTGAGGTCACCGCCACGGCGGACGCCGTCCGGGACACTGTCCGCGCCGCCGACGCGCCGTGCCGGGAACTGGCGGAGCGGCTGACGGAGACCGGACGGCCATGGGCCCCCCTGGTGATCGCGGGCACCGGCCCGGCCCGGGGCACGGCGCTGTACGCGGCGGCCAAAGTGGTCGAGGCCGCCGGACTGTCCGCCTACGCCCAGGACACGGAGGAGTACTGGCACATCGAGCGTTTCGCCGACCCCGCCGACGCCCCGCTCGTCGTCCTCGCGCCCCCGGGCCCCGGCCACGCGCGGGCCGTGGAACTCGCCGCGACGGCGAGCGGGCGCGGGCGGCGCGTGGTCGCGGTGGCCGGGCGGGACGACACCGAGCTGACCCACACCGCCTGGCACACCGTGCCGCTCGCCGGGACAGCGCGGGAGGAGTGGTCACCGCTGGTCGGCCACGTCTTCGCCGGCCTCCTCGGGGCCCGGCTCGCCGAGCGCCTGGGCCGCACCCCCTTCTCCGGCGGAGCCCCCCGGTGACGGTCGGCCGCATGCGGCACGGCACCGCACGGCGCATCCCACCGCGGCAGGACCACCGCGGACCACGGCCCCCCGCAGGGGGCACGGCCACCACAGCGAAGGAGACCGGCATGACCGACGACCGCACCGCGCCGCCGCGGACGGCACAGCGACCCGGCCTGGTCCGGGCCGTCGTCACCCAGGAGTGGATCGAGGCACTGGGCCTGCCACCGGACCGGGAACCCCGCGGGGACGAGGACTTCTTCGAGGCCGGCGGCAACTCGATGCAGGCCATCGTCATGCTCGACCGGATCGGAACCCGGCTCGCCGTGGACCCGTCGGTCGAAGCCCTCTACCTCGACGGCACCCTCGACGCCCTCGTCGAGCACTGCCGCGGCGCTGTCGAGGGCGGCCCCCCTACAGCGGTCGCCGACGGCGGACGGGAGCCCGGGCAGCGATGACCCGGTCACCAGAAGGGCAGCAGATGCGCGCACTTTCCGTCCCGGGAGGCCCCGCTCCCGGCGTCGACCGCCTCGCAGAGGACCTCGCCGCGCTCCGGTCGGCCTGGCGGGTGCCAGGCGTCGGCGTCACCGTCGTGCACGGCGACGAGGCCGCGGTGCTCGTGGACGGGGCACGCGAGGTGATGACCGGCGCCCCGCTCACCCCCCGCACCCTCTTCCCCCTGGGATCGCTCACCAAGAGCCTCATCGCCGCCCTGATCGCCGGGCTCGTCGACCGGGGGGCGACCGGGTGGGAGACCCGGCACCTGACGGCCGTGCTGCCGCACGGCGCCCCGCCGGACGGGTACACCCTCACCCAGTTGCTCACTCACGCCTCCGGACTGCCCACCTACGACATGCTGCTGGCCGGCTGCGCCGACACCTCCCCCGGCGAAGCGGCCCGCGGCCGCCTGCCGCACCTCGTCACCGTCCACCCGCCCGGAGGCGCCCGGTTCTCCTACAGCGACCTGGCCTATCTGATGGCCTGCCACGTCGCCGAAGAGACCGCCGGCCGGCCCTGGCACCGGCTCACCGCCGACTTCCTGGCCGATCTCGCGGGCCGCGGTACTCAGCCCGGCCCGGCCGAGGACGTCGCGCACGCCTGCGAGCCCGGCCCGGAGCAGGGGTTCACCGACACCGGCCCGCCCCGGCTGCCCGGACTCTCCGCCGCGATCTCCGGTGTCTGGGCGAGCGCCGAGGACATGGTCACGCTGCTCCGCTTCCACCTGTACGGGGACGGCAGGCGCGGACGGCTGCTCGACCACCGCTCCCTGGAACACCTCCGCATCCCGCGCACGCCCGCTCCCACGACCTCCGCCAACCACCCGGCGTGCGTCACGGCCGAAGGGTACGGCCACGGCTGGCTGGTCGGCCGTTACCAGGGCGACCGCGTCCTGGTTCACAGCAGCAGTGTCGGCGCGCTGCGCGGCATGACGGTGGTACTGCCGGAACGGCAAGTGGCCGTCAACGTCTTCTGCAACAGCGGTGTGCGCCACTCGCCGGGTCGCCTCCACTGCTGCTTCCGCTGCGCCGTTGCCTTCTCCCTCGTCGACGCCCTCTCCGGCGGGCAGAACGACCTGGCGTGCCGACTGCCCGCAGGGGAGCCCGAGCGGATGGCCGGACCCGCGCCGGGGCAGCCGGCGGACCCGCGCACCCTGCCAGGGCTGGTGGGGGCCTACCACCACCCCGGATTCGGCTCGGTGCGCCTGGTACCGGATGCGCACGGCACCGGTGCGCTGTTCCGGTACGGGCCGGTGGAGGGCCCGGTGCGGCGGGACGCGCGGGGCACTCTGTTCACCACGTGCCCGGCGGTGCCCGGCCCCGTCGCGATCAGCCAGGTGGGCACCGACCGCGTCGTCGTCCGGATGGAGCGCGCGGTCCCGGCCTTCGAGTTCACCCGGACGGCGGACTGATGGTGCCAGGGGGGAGCACCGCGCCACCGCCCGCCGCACCCGCACCCGCACCCGCACCCGCACCCGCACCCGCACCCGGCCGGGGACGCCTCCGGCGCGGCGCCCGGCACGAATCCGTGGACGCGCCCACCGGGCCGGCCGCCGGATCCGTCGTGCGGCCACCGCCCCGTCCACCGCCTCCGCGGCGGACCCCGCCAGGGCACCGGCCCACCGCGCCGCCACCGCCCCCCGGCTCCTCCCGGCCGGGGACGCGGCACCGGGCGACGTGCCGGGGCACCTCCGCGCGTCGCTGCCCCGCCGCGCCGCGCCGACTCCCGGACCGTGCGGACTCCCACGGGGCGCACCCCGCGCCCCCCGTTCGAACGCCGCTTCCCACCAAACCCCGCACGCGCTGCGTGCACTGGAAAGGTGCCTTGCGATGACGTACTACACGCGTGAGTTCTCCGACTTCTTCGAGCACTACTTCACCGGCTGGGTCCGGCACTACTCGCCGAGGCTCGCGGCGTTCCTCCGGCAGTCCGCCCCGGACGCCCGGTCCGTCCTCGACCTGTGCTGCGGCACGGGCATCACCGCGGAGGTGCTGTGCGGCGAGGGGTGGTCGGTCACCGGGGTGGACCGCTCCCCGGGCATGCTGGATGTCGCCCGGCGCAGGCTGGGGGACCTTATCGAGGCGGGCCGGGTCCGGCTGTCGGAGCAGGACGCGCGGGACTTCTCCCTCGCGGGGCCGGTGGACGCCGCCGTCTGCCTGGACGGCGCCCTCAACCACCTCGACGTACCCGGGGACCTGGAGCTCTGCTTCGCCCGCGTCGGCGAGGCCCTGGCGCCGGGCGGCCAGTTCGTGTTCGACGTCTTCGAGACATCGCACTTCCGCCACTGGGACAACCTCACGCTCACCGACGACGCCGACGCCGTGATAGCCAAGCGGGGGGTGTGGGACACGGACTCCGGCACCGGCATGCTGCGGGTCTCCGGCGTCCTGGAGCAGGACGGCCGGTTGCAGCGGGTCAACCAGACCCTGCGCAGCCGGTACTTCGGACCGCAGGACATCGCGGCCGCCTGCAAGAGCGCGGGGCTCGTCCCGGCCGAACACGACATCGAGGCGTCCTACGCCATGTGCGAGTCGGGGTCCTGCTCCAGGACGTCCACGCCGTGCCGCACCATCTACCGCGCACTCAAGCCCGAGGCCGGTCACATCCCGTGACCCGGCCGCCTCCCGGGGCGCCCCGTCCGGCTCCGGAGTGCCGCGGCCTCACCCGAGCGGGGCCTTGGCACGAGCCATCCCCACCGCCTTGCAGGACCGAGCCGGAACCGGACCGGCGCCGAACGGTTCACGGCAGAAGGAGAGTTTCCCCATGACCGACTTCATCAAGTTCACCCCCGACGACGAGAACGAGGTCCATGACGTGGTGGACTTCGACGACCCCGGGCGGTGCCATGTCACCCCCGTCGTCCGGCTGTCAGCCGAAACCGCCCTCGCCGTGACCGACGCCCTCAGCGGTGTTGTGCGCGCCGCCCACCGGACACCGTCTGCCACCCGCCAGGACGGCGACGGCATCCAGCGCGCCCAGACCTTCGAAGAAGGGGACGTCTACATGCTCGACGCCCCCTTCGACGGGTTCTTCGCCGACCGCTACCTGATGGACTTCTACGACGTCGTCGACCGGGACATCTGCTCCCGCATGCACCTGCACACCGGGTTGCGGTTCGTGCGCATGATGACTGGGCCCGGGACCCGCATCCGGGTGTCCAGCCTCTCGCCCATCGACGTGACCTACATCGACGGGGTGACGCCGTTCCTGCCCGAGATGTTCGAGGACGACCTCCCCGACGTACCCGAGGGCGTCAGCCGCACCCGCTACAACCTGGTCGTCCCCGAGAACGCCTGGGCCGACATGCAGATACCCCGCGGTGTCAGCCACCAGTTCAACGCGCACGGACCCCACGCCGTGATCGACTCCGTCCACCCCGAGGAGTCCATCGAGACGTTCCGCGAGCGCATGAGCGGCTACAAGATGATGGCCCAGACCGTGTTCCTGGCCAAGGAACAGCCCGCCTCCGAAGCCTGCAAGCTCGACTGACCGGGCAGGACCGGCGAGTTCCGTGAGGTGGGGCGGCGCCCGGCCCCGGCCGGGGGCCGCCGCCGGCCCCTGCCGCACCGTCTCGGCTGGCGGCGGGGTTCAGCCGGCGTGGAGCCGCTTCACCAACAGGCGCTCCTGCTGTCCGTCGGGCATCTGGTCACCGAGCTGCCCGGTGTCCCCGAAACCGTGGCGCCGGTACAGCGCGACCGCGTGCACGTTGCCAGGGGTGACCGCGAGCCGCACGACCTCCGCGCCTCTCCGTACCGCCCAGTGCACGACGGCGCGGACGAGGTGATCCCCCACGCCCTGCCCCCGGGCCTCCTCAGCGACCCACAGGGAGATCAGGTCGACGGCGCCGTCCCGCGGCTCCAGGACACCGCTGACCATCCCCACCGGCCTCCCCCCGAGCTCGGCGAGCACGTGGTACGAGTCCGGGATACTCAGCCGGGCGCGCCACCGCTCCTCCCGGTCGCCGTCCCCCTGCCAGTCCGCGAGCGCGGACGCGAAGGCGTACGGCGCGTCGGCCAGTGCCACCAGCCTGAGCTCGCGCCACCTGACCCAGTCGTCCGGTGTCAGTACCCGCAACTCGATCACGCAACGAGGCTGCCCCACAGAGGCCACCCGCGGCAACCGCCTTACAGGAGGAGAACCGCGGGTTCCCCAAGGAACCCGGCCTGCTGGGTTCCTTGCGTGATCTCCCGGGGCGTATCGGCTCCGTGTCCCGCCGGTCTCGTCGCGGAGCCGGGCGGTGGTCTCGTCGTGGTGGGCGAGCCTCCGAACCCAGGCCGACGCCACGCGGGCACGGACCCGCCGGTGCTCGGCGTTGTCCTCCTCCTGCCCACGCAGGAGCGGCCGCCCGGCGGCGTCCACAAGGCACTGGTGTGATGCACCGATCTCCGTCCAAGCGGAGTGAGCTCCGTTGATCGGAGCGGCGGGTCGACTTCCCCGTGCAGGAGCCGAAGGCCGGTGGTCAGTGCGGCTCGGGCTCATCATTGATCATGGCTCACGAGCGGAAATCCGTCAGCGGAGTCACGTGCAGAAGTTTTACCGGTTCTGAAGCAACCAGGAGCCAGCGAAGGGTTTCTGACGTCTCGGTTCCTTGATTGACGGGAGACACGCGATGAAACCTTTTACAGCGAAGGGTTGGGCTCCGGCTACGGCACTGCTCCTGGCCATGACGACCTCCTGCACCGGCTCCGCGCCGGGGAGCGGTGCCGCCACGGTCGCGAAGCCCGGAACAGTGGGAGTGGGTGACCGGCTGTTCCCAGCGCTCGGTAACGGTGGCTACGACGTGGTGCATTACGGGCTGACGCTGGATTACGTACCGGAGACCAACCGGCTGAAGGGCAGGGCCGTCATCACGGCGCGGGCCACCCAGGACCTGAGCCGCTTCGACCTCGATCTGTCGGGGCTGCGGGTACGTACCGCCACGGTGCGAGGAGCGAAGGCCCAAGTCGCCCGCAAGGACAACGAGGTGCTCGTGACACCGGCGAAGACGGTGAGGGTCGGTGAGGTCTTCAAGACGGTCGTCACCTACGACGGCATCCCACGCACGCTCAAGGGCGACGACGGAGGCCTGGAAGGCTGGATCGAGACGGATGACGGCTCGACGGCCCTGGGGGAGCCTACCGGCTCCATGACCTGGTTCCCGGGCAACCATCACCCGTCGGACAAGGCCACGTACGACATCACGGTCACCGTGCCCAAGGACGAGGATGGCGACCCCTACGACGTGGTCAGCAACGGCACGCTGATCACGGAGGAGGACAAGGGTGAGACGGTGACCCGGCACTGGCGCACCGAGGAGCCCATGGCCAGTTACCTCGCCCACATCTCCGTCGGCTACTTCGAGATCCACAAGGGCTGGACGGAAGACGACCTGCCCGTCTATGTCGCCATCGACCCCGACGAGTCCGACGCCGCCGCCGACGTCCCCGATGTGGTGCCTGAGATCGTCGACTGGGCAAGCGAACGCTTCGGTCCCTACCCCTTCTCCTCGACCGGTGCCATCGTCGATCACCTGCCCGGGCTCGACTACGCCCTGGAGACCCAGACCAAGCCCTACTTCGACGAGGCACCGGACGAGGCGCTGCTCGTGCACGAGTTGGCGCACCAGTGGTTCGGCAACTCCGTCACCCCGCGCCAGTGGAAGGACATGTGGCTCAGCGAGGGCCAGGCCACCTACGCGGAGTGGCTCTGGGAGGAGGGGCACGGCGGCAGGAGCACCGGCGAGATCTTCAAGGACTTCTACGAGGGCACGGATGACGAGAGCAAGGGCATCTGGGCCTTCCCGCCGGCCGATCCGCCGAGCGCAGGGCGCGTTTCCGACCCGCCCGTCTACGGACGCGGCGCCATGGTCGTGCACAAGGTGCGCGAGACCGTCGGCGACAGGACCTTCTTCGACATTCTCCGCACCTGGACCCGACAGCACCGGCACGGCAACGCCGACACCCGGCAGTTCATCGCCCTGTGCGAGGACAAGTCCAGGAAGGACCTGACCGAACTCTTCGACACCTGGCTTTTCAACGAGAAGAAGCCGTCCCGGATGTGATGAGGCGATTGAACGAGAGCGATCCGTCGCGGGAAGGGCTCTCCGCACGGGGAGAAGCCCCGCTCTTGCAGTGAAGATCCCAGTCACGGGGGCCCCGGGCATCGCTCTGCGTGGGGGGCGGGGCTTCCCCGCGACGGAAACTCGGATGCGGGTGACGCATGGCGACCCCTAGGCTGCGCCCGCGGGGAGGGCGAGGCGCAGTATCGACCGTCAGTGGATCGGAGAGGCACGGGGTATGCCCAGTCAACTGTTCGCGATCTGCTTCAATGCCACCCGGCCGTCGAGCCTAGCGCGGTTCTGGTCCGGGGTCCTCGGCTGGGAGCCGGCCGACGGTCCGGACGGCGACGTCGCGATCCTGCCCCCTGACAACGCCGGGTTCCGCATTCGTTTCCTGCCGACCCAGGAGCCGAAGACCGGCCAGAACCGGGCGCACTTCGACCTGACGAGCACCTCCCCGGAGGATCAGCGGCAGACGGTGGCCAGAGCACTGGAGCTCGGCGGGAAACACATCGATGTGGGCCAACTCCCGGCAGAGCGGCATGTGGTGCTCGCCGATCCAGAGGGCAACGAGTTCTGCGTCATCGAAGCGGGCAACACATTCCTCGCCGACACCGGCTTCATCGGAGCGCTGGCCTGCGACGGTACGCAGGAGGTCGGTTACTTCTGGAGCGAGGCGCTGCGGTGGCCGCTGGTCTGGGATCAGAACCAGGAGACCGCGATCCAGTCGCCGAACGGCGGTACGAAGATCACGTGGGGTGGTCCTCCGGTGGCCCCGAAGACGGGCACGAACAGGCTGTACTTCGAGCTGGCGCTCCCCGCCGACGCCGACTGGGAGGCGGAGATCAACCGCCTGATCTCGCTCGGCGCGGCGACGCGCACCGACACCGGCGAGGGCGACGGCGGCCGGGCGCTGATGCTCGACCCCGACGGCAACGAGTTCTCCGTACAGAGGCTCCGGTAGCGGGGGTTGTCGTCGGGTGGGCTGTCTTTCATAGGCGTTCGCCTATGAGCTGGTGACACGATCTTGTCGAACGGCCCTGTTCGGCCCTGTTCGGCCGTGTCCGGTGTGACGATTCGACCGTGCGCGATGGTGTGACTACACGGCCGCGGATGGTGGACGATGACCTGTGGACGCTGATCGCGCCGCTGCTGCCGCTCTGGCCCGAGAGGGCTCCTGGCCCGCGGCCGGTGCCGGACCGGCTGTGCCTGCGGGGCGTCCTGTACGTGCTGCACAACGACATCCCTGGCAACTGCTGCCTCTGGAACCGGCGTTCGGCTCGGACCTGACCTGCTGGCGGCGAGTGGAGCGGTGACAGCCGCGGCCGTGCTAGCCGTCGTCGGGGCCCCGGTCACGGAAACGCCGTGACCGGGGCCCCAGGATCAGCTACCGCGGAAGGTGCCGACCGCCGCTAGTTCCGGTACCGGAACACGATCCGGCCGCGCGTCAGGTCGTACGGCGGGAGCTCCACCAGCACCCGGTCCTCCAGCATGATCTTGATGTAGTTCTTGCGGATCTTCCCGCTGATGTGCGCGAGCACCTGGTGGCCGTTCTCGAGCTCCACGGTGAACATGGCGCTGCGCAGGCACTCGACGACCTTGCCCTCGACTTCGATGACGTTCTTGTTCTTCGTCATCGCACCAACTCCAGGTTGCTGCTCATCGGCCGGGCGCCGATGCCCTCGAACAGCGCCGAGGCTGCTTGGTGGGACTCGTGGACTTCGGTCCAGGCCGCGGCGAATCCGGAGCGGTGCAGCGTCCGCAGCGCGTGGGCCAGCAGCGCCCGAGCGATGCCGCGGCGCTGCTCGCCGGCCCGGACCGCGACCAGCCCGATGCGCGGCCGGTTCACCGTCACCACCCGGATCAGACCCAGGTAGCGGTCCGGCGCCGCGGCCACCGCGTACTTCGACGGGTCGACGATGGTGTCGCCTTCGGGGCGCGGAATTACCTCCGCGGGCATCGACTGCCACCCGACGGTCGCCTCGACTTCGTCACGGATCGCGCGGTCCACCACCCGCAGCAGACTCTCCTCCGCCTGGCCGGCGGGCACGATCGTCACGCCCGAAGGCGGCAGGACTGCTTCGAGCCCTGTGACCTGCGGGTCGGTCGGCACCATGTACTCCCACTCGCGGCGCCGGATCGTGAAACCGGCCCGCCGCCAGCCGGCCGTCAGCTCGACGTCGGCTTCGTCGACCACCGTGTACAGCGGCGCTGGCAGCTCCGTCAGCATCACCTCGGCGAGCCGGTCGAAGGTGGCGTCGCACCAGGCATCGATGCTGACGAACAAGCGTCCGTCGGGCCGGCGTTCCGCATACCCGCGGCCGACCACCAGGTCGTCATCCAGTGCATGCCATTGCCTGTCCGCGACGCGCGTGATCATCACCGCGTCCTCGCTCAGGCCAGATGTGAAAGGCTTCGTATTCATCGGAGTCTCCTTCCAGGAGTGCCTCGTTCTCAGGCGCTCCTGGCGACACCGAACGTCAGCCGCCGGACCGTGACGGGTTGAGGGAGCACCCATGGGTAACTGTGTTCACGGGGCTCACCTCCATACGACGACTTCACGGTCCACCACGAAAGTAGCAGTGGGGCGCCGCCTCGCTCAAATCCTTTCTATGAGCCAACGAGAGGAAGGAGTCGTGGAGTTCGATGCGTCGTTCCCAGCGGACCGCGAGGCGTTGTAACTGCTGGAGCAGGGCGAAGGTCTGCTCGACGACGTAGCGGAGCTTGCCCCGGCCCTTGACGTCCGGGGAGCCCTTGCGGGCGATCACCGCCTGGCTGCGACGGCGCCGCAGCTCAACGCGCACGGCCTTCAAGTCGTACGCCTATTCGCCCAGGAGGCACTCCGGCCGCCGCCAGGGCCGGCCGGGTCGTCCGGCGACGGGCGGATGCCGTCGACGAGGTCAGGGGTCCGGGTGATGTCGTCGACGTGGGCGGCGGTAGTGATCACGTGCAGCGGGGTGGCCTTGCCGTCGCAGATCAGGTGGTGCTTGCTGCCCGTCTTCCGCCGGTCGAAGGGCGACGCACCGGTCACGGCTCCCCCTTTTTTTCGCGCGCGCGTGGGAGCCGTCCACGCACGCGCGGGTGCAGTCGAGCTCGGCGGGCCGGCGAGTACCAGCCCCGGGGGCCCCGGATCTGGGCGAGGTGACCGGCCGGCAGCTGGTGGTCGAGGCGGTGCGCGAGCACCTCGCGCTCTCTCAGGTGCCGACGCGGCTACGCCGCCGCCCACTCCAGCCGAGATCGGCCAGCGCCTGGAGCTCCACATGGGTCCTGGCGACCGTCAGCGAGCCAGTGCGGGCCTTGACCACCCAGGGCCGCAACGCCCCACTCGAAGGGTCCAGAAGCCACCTGGGGGCCTTGGCGGGCCGAAGGGGCGGTGGCGGTGGTGGCATCCCCACGGCAACACTCCAGAAGAAAGCACGCCCTGCTTCGGCTATTCGGGTCCGCACCGGACGGAACTCACGGTTTCGTCGACGCAGTCGCACCACAATGATGCTGATCTGTCCTTTCCGGTTACCTTCGACGAGGCGGAGCCTTGGCGACTTTCGTTCTGGTCCACGGCGCCATGCACGGAGCGTGGTGCTGGCGGGACGTCCGTGACCGGCTGTCGGACGCCGGGCACCGGGTCTTCACGCCGACACTGACCGGCCAGGGCGATCGGCGTCAGGCGCTCACCCCAGAGGTCGGCGTGGAGACGCACGTGTGCGACCTCACCGATCTGCTCTGGTTCGAGGACCTCCGCGGTGTCCACCTGGTCCTGCACAGTTACTCGGGTATCCTCGCCGGTCCGGTCGCTCAGCGCGCTGACGGGCGCCTGGCGAGTGTCGTCTTCCTGGCCGCGTTCCTCGCCGACCCGGGTCAGTCGCTGCTGGACGTGCAACCCCCGCATGTCGCAGCCCGCTACCTCGAGACCGCGTCGGCGGAGGGCGATGGATGGAGACTCCCGGCCAGTGCCGATTTTCTGGACCAGTGGGGAGTCACCGATCCGGCCCTGCGACGATGGGTCGGCCCGCGCCTGACGGACTTCCCCCTCCGCTGTCAGACCGAGGCCGTCGACTACCGGGCCGATGCGCTCGACAGCGTCCGCAAGGTCTATATCCGGCACACGTCACCCGCCCTGAACAGCCTGACGCCCTTTCACCGTCGGGCTCGGATCTCCGGCTGGGAAACCTACGACCTCTGCTGCGGCCACGACACCATGCTTGCCGTACCGAACGAAACTGCGGACCTTCTGCACCGCATCTCGGCGCCGGAGACGGGCAGGCCGCGTGCGTGAGCGCAGCTGTCAAGTAGCGAGGGAGGCCGTGGGGTGTACGGTCGCGGCACGTGGGATGTGGTGTAACGCCACAGCGCCTGCCGCCGCCGTTGCTGGAGTATCTGCGTCAAGAGGGCGGCTCTTTCGGTTGTGCCTTGAGGTGCCCGTCGGCTCGATGAAGCAGCGGGCCGTAACGGTGGGTCGCCCGTTCACAGCGGGCGCGGTGCGCTGGAGCGACCGCACGAGGGGTAGTGACTGCTCCACCGACGCCCGCTCTTCCTCCTCCACGGACCGCAGGTCCGGACCGAGGAGTCCTGACGCTCCTTCCTCGGCGTGCCGAGGTCCGTGCAGCTCCCAGGTGAGCCGATCGGCCAGCAGGACGGCGACCTTTGGAGTGCTGTGGGCGGAGCCGAGAACACGCCCCGCAGTCCCTGGAGCAAGCTGTCCGGTCATCACATGGCGTGAGTGCCGGACAGGATGGCGATGGACCAGTGCACATCGGTGCCGTTGACCTTTACGGACAGGTGCTTCTGTTCGCTGGGCACGGTGTAGACGCGGCCGATGGTGACCGGGTCACCGCACGCGATCTTGGAAGGATCTGAATCCTTGGGCCCGTACTGAATCATCATCGTGCCCCTACCCGTGCAGCGGGCGTGGATGGTGTAGACATTCTCGGTCGGCGTGAACACCGGCAACGTGCGACTAACCGTGCCTTTGGTCACCGGAAGCAGGAAATCAGGCTTTTCCGGTAGGGCCAGGGGGTCCCGGGAGGTCTCCCCGGCCTTCGCCGCTTGAGCGCTGGACTGCGAAGAGGCCGGGGTCTGCGACCCGACGTCGCCATTGTCAGCGGCGCACGCTGAGAGCAGGAGGGTCAGTAGGACCGGTGCGGCAACATGTCGGCGCATGCGATGACTCCTTGAGGTGGGTGGGACGCGCCCTGGCGCCACCGGTCACGAGGAGGCGCTGCGGGGCCAGCGGTGTACGGCCCAACCTTCGCGGTACGGAGGCCATACGTCCATGTACTGCTTGTCGCCGATCCTGCAATTGCTGTGCTGCAACGCGACGTAGCCGTACACGTTCTCCTTCGTGATGCCGTAGCCGCCCTTGACCGTTGAGTGGGCCTTCACCTTGCCGCCGGCCTCGATGCCGGGCTCAGATGTCCAGCTGTGCCTGCTGCCGTTGACGTCGGCCTTCAGTTTGCCGGGCCCACAGTGCCTTGACCTCGCCACTGATGTTGATCGACGCACCCACGGTCGTCGTGCCCGACTTCTTGGACGTGGACGTGAAGTCGACCCAGTAGGACAAG
Source organism: Streptomyces sp. NPDC006314 (assembly GCF_040613075.1). NCBI lineage: Bacteria > Bacillati > Actinomycetota > Actinomycetes > Kitasatosporales > Streptomycetaceae > Streptomyces > Streptomyces sp. NPDC006314. The sequence goes on from NZ_JBEXRL010000020.1 coordinate 139,348, forward strand.
TCGTTCTTCATGAAGGACTTGTACTTGCCGGGCCATTGCAGGTCGGACGCCCTGATCACCTCGAAGGCAATGCGGTGCCCCAGGGAGGACGGCCGGTGCCCATCCGGGAAACCGTCGGTGTCGACGGCCGGGACCCCGGAGGCGATGCTCACCCAGACCAGCCGGGCATCCCCCGCGTTCTGCAGGACAGGATCAGAGGGCGGTCACGCCATCTCCAACAGCCCTTTGATCAGCACGGAGAAGCCACCGGCCAGGGCCAAGGTGAAGATGAGCCGACGCACCCCCCGCTCCCGGACTCTCGGGGCAAGTGCCCTGCCGATGAGGGTGCCCGCCACCATGGCGGCCACGGTCACCGCCCAGGCCGACCCGGTCAGCCGTGGTACGCCGTTGACGGCCACGGAGAAGACGTTCACCGCGATGCCGTAAAACTGCGCGTTCGGCACGAATTCGTGGATCGACCACCCCGCATTCAAGGCATACAGCGAGTACGGTGGCCCGCCGACACCGGCGGCGGAGTTCATGAATCCACCCACGGCACCCGCGGTCACGGCGCCCTTCGTTCCGGTCAGAGCCGGTATGCGCGCACCTCCCATCACCAGGGCCACGGCAAGCGTCACAAGAGTCCCGATGCCGGCCAGCAGTACCGGTTCGGAAAGCCGGGCGGCCGCCCATGAGCCCGCAGGCACGGTGCATGCGGCAGCGACGACCAAGGGCACCATGGCCCCGATCCGCACCCGTCGCCAACCCGCGGCGAGTCCGACGATGCTGATGACTCCGGCTGCGCAATTTGCGAGCACCACCCCCTGCGCCGGCCCGAGCATCAGAACGAGCACGGGGACCGCGATGAGCGCAAAGCCCATGCCTGTGAGCCACTGCACCGAAGCAGCCAGAACGACTATGCCGCCCAGCAGTAGCTCGGCCGCTCCTGCGCCAGCCACAGCACACTCCTACCTTCACCGGGATGATCGGGGTCATGCTCGACAAAGGATGACCCCGAACGCAAGAGCCTGGCAGGCAAGTCCCCTCCGTACGGAACCCACCGACCCCGGCGACGAGAAGCCGAAGCAGCGACATAGGGTTGACGCAGCTTGGCAGCGCGCCTCGTTCGAGCCGGAGGGGACCGGGGCGGGCGGGGGCATGCCCGAGGCTGATGCAGACGGTCAGCCCGTCCACGTCGTCCTCGCTGCGGACGCGGCCTCCGCCGGGTCCGCGGCGCACGACGTCGAGGGAAGGCCCTCGCACTCGTAGAACCGCAGCGCGTGCACGCCCAGACGGTGCGCTCGGCGACCTGTCCGATGCTCAGACCCGCATCCTCCACGCCGCTCTCGACGAGGGCATCAGCGTCGCGACACCGCCGACATGTACGGACAGGGCGAGTCCGAGGAGATCGTGTTCAAGGCCCTGCGGGGGCGCCGGGACGACGTGATACTCGCGACCAAGGTCCAATTTCAGAAGCCTCGTTTCCTCCGCCACCCCCGACCGACACCGCCTTGCGGCGCCGGTCCCTCGCCGAACGCGCCGCAGCCCGAGGAGTCGACCTAGGTAGCCGACCGGGGGCGGTGGCGGGCCAGCGCAGCGCGCATGAGGCGGCGAGCGCGCTGTGCGGCGCCCTCGTCGTCGAGGAGTTGAATCTCCTGATTCGCGGCCATGGCGAGGCCCGTCAGGGTGGACACGAGCTCCTCGGGGTCGAGATCCGGGGCGAGGTCGCCGGCGGCGCGCGCGGTGGTGATCTGTTCGGCCAGGAAGCCTCGCCAGCGGGTCACGGCGTCGTACAGTCGGGCCCGCAGCTCGCCCGGCTGCCCGTCGAGTTCGCACGAGGCTGCCGTGACGAAGCAGCCGTTGGGGAACGGGCTGTCGGCCAGGTAGGCGCACCAGGCGTCGATCACGGCGTGCAGGCACGGCAGGCCCGGCTCCGCGGCGCGGCCGGGTGCCACCACCGCCTGAATGAACAGCTCCACTGCCCGGTCGAGTGCGGCGAGTTGGAGCCCCGCCCGGGACCCGAAGGGGCCGACGACGCCGGCCTTGCTCATGTCGAGCGTCTCCGCCAGGGAGCCGATGGTCAGTCCGGACAGTCCCGCGCTGGAGGCCTGGGTCACCGCGACGCTGACGATGCGGTCGCGGGTGCGGCGGGCCTCCTCGGCCGATTTCCTCATGCCGCTTATCTTACCGATCGATCGTCTGCTAAGTTAACGAACGATCGTACGCTAAATGACCGATGGAGAGGATGTTCATATGCAAATCCGCTGGCTGGGCTGGGCCGGGGTGGAACTGGAAGCGCAGGGTGAGAGCCTGGTCATCGACCTGCTCGGGCGACCCGAAGGCGTCCTGGAGGGAACTTCGCTCTCGGGAGTGCCGCTGCCGAAGGTTGTGGCGCCGCATGCGGAAGGCCATGTGCTCGCCGGCCTGTGCACCCACCTCCACCGCGACCACACCGACGCCGGCGCCCTGGCCCGCGCCCTGCGCCCCGGTGGAACGGTCCTGCACCCCGAGTCCTTCGGCGGCGACGACCACGAGAACCTCTGGACGCTCAAGGCCGAGGCCGAACTCGCCGCCCACGACTTGCCCCGGCGACCCATGGGCCTATGGGAGACCACGACGATCGGGCCCTTCACCATCGCGGCCGTCCCCGCCGTCGACACCCTCGGCGACCCCCAGGTCTCCTGGGCCATCGAGGCCGACGGCACCCGCGTGATCCACCTGGGCGACACCATGTTCCACGGCTACTGGTGGCGCGCCGCCCATCGCTACGGCCCCTTCGACGCCGTCCTCACACCCATCAACGGGCCCACCGTCTGCTTCCCGCACTGCCAGCCGCCGAGCCCCTACCCGTCCGCGCTCGACGCCCGGCACGCCGCCGTCGCCGCCCGCCTCCTGCAGGCGAGGACCGCGATACCGATGCACTACGACGGCTTCCACGCCGACGGCTTCTACACCACGCAGCCCGAGGAGCTCGCGCGCTTCCTCGAAGCGGCCGACGGCGAGCCCTACGAGGTCCTCACCCCGGGGCTGGATGAAGAGCTCGCCCTCTGAACCGCCGCCCCCGGCACCGCGCCGCCGACTCCGCGCGGCCGTCCGGCCAGGGCGGTCACCGCGGTGCTGGGCCCTTACCGACCGCACGCATCTCCGCCACCCACGAGTAGAGAGGGCCTGCCCCATGCGTGTTTCTCGTACACCGCAGCCCACCGCGGCCGCGTCATCCGAGTGGGTTAACGGCGCGGTGTGGGTCGAAGAAATCGCCGCCCCCGAGGGATCGTCGCGCTTCCGGGTCGACAGCGTCCGCTTCGCGCCCGGCGCCCGCACCGCATGGCATCGCCACCCGCTCGGCCAGGTCCTTCACGTCACCGAGGGGACCGGGCTCGTTCAGTGCCGCGGCGAAGGGGTGCACACCATCCGCGCCGGCGACAGTGTGCGCGTCGCGCCGGGCGAGTGGCACTGGCACGGAGCCTCTCCCACCAGCTTCATGACCCATCTGGCCATCCAGGAAGTCGCCGAGGACGGCACCGAAGCCGAACGCGGTGCCCATGTCACCGAGGCCGAATACTCCACAGGCCCGCTGACTCACTGACCATTCGCCAAGGAAGGCAACCTCCTTCGTGTACGCAAAGCAGTACGAGCTCACCCTGCCCGCCGACTACGACATGACGATCATCCGCAAGCGGGTGGCCGATGGCGGCCACGTCCTCGACGACCGCGCCGGACTGGGCCTGAAGGCGTATGTCATCCGCGAACGCGGCATCGATGGCTCACCGGTCAACCAGTACGCCCCCTTCTACCTGTGGAACGACACCGGCGCGATGGCCCGCTTCCTCGTCGGCGGCGGCGGATTCCAGAACATCCTCCGGGACTTCGGCCGCCCTGCCGCTCGCCACTGGACGGGCATTGCCTGCCACGCCGGCCCCGCTCGCACGGCACCTCCCAAGGCAGCCTCGCGCCGCCTCACCCCCGTGCCCTCCCACACGGACCCGGAGGACACCGGCTTGGGCCTGTCCGCGCTGATCGAGCGGGAGACCGAGCAGCTGCGACAAATCTCCCAACAGGGCGGCGTGCATACCGCCGCGTTGGCCATCGACCCCCACCACTGGCAACTGCTGCGGTTCGTGTTGTGGGCAGACACGTCCGCGCCGGACCAGGACGCGACTGAGCGCTACGAGGTGCTGCACCTGTCCGCCCCCCGCCTGGGCGACCTGCCGGAGGGGCACGACTGGTAGCACGCCGGTCACCCGTGCTCGCCGTCGTCCGCTACGCCAGCTCCCCACCCGCATCCAGGCCGGCGGCGACCGGGTCCCGCAGGAGCCGCAGGGACGAGCCGCCTCGTCCTTCGGCGTCAGCCCACCTCCGATCATGTGTCGCCAGCCTCGCCCGGCATAGGGGCCCGTGATGCCAGGGGCATGTCGAGCGGGACGGAGATCCCCAGAACACGGATGCGGTGCGCGGTGGTGGCGTGCCCGGTGCAGGCGGAGAGCCCGAGTTTGGCGCTCGCCGGCAGAGGTGCTCGGCGGCCGCCTGTAAGGAGGAACCGTCGATGACGGTGGTGCCGTCGGGGCTGGCGTTGCCCGTCAGCCGCACGGTGGCCTTGCCGGCCGCGACGACGATCCGCACGTGGGCTCCGTCGGCCCAACGGGCCGCGAGCGGGCGGGCGAGCTCGGCTCCGGTGAGCCAGCGGAACCCGTCGTGCGCGGGTGCGCCCTCGCCGCTCCGTCCACTGGGGTGGGAGGGGCCCCGAGTCCATGGGCGGGCGTGTCAGAGGGTGAGGAGGCTCCGGCCTTGACGTTCCTCACTTCGGAGCCGACTTCCTCGACGACGCCGATGTACTCATGCCCCATGGCCGTGTGCTCGGCGGGCTCGATCCCGCGGTAGGGCCACAGGGCGGAGCCGCAGACACAGGTCGTTTATGACCGCGTCGGTGGGCTCAATGATCTGGACACGTGGCCAGCAACGCACTCGCCCGCGCCCTGTCCGCGCCGACGTTCGACAGCCCGACCGTGATCAGCACAACCGAGCCTGACAGCAACCCATCCCGGGCCGCAGAGGAATTCTCACAGTTGATTTTCCTCGCGCCGTCATAGCCGCGTGGGTCGCGGCCAACGGGTCTCGGCCGCCCTGGCCGACTGGCGGGTCGATGACGGTGACGACCGCGCCGGGCGCCCGGCCCAACTCAAGGCGGACGCTCTTGCGGAGCTGGTCACGGATCTGCCCGATGATGCTTGTTGCAGCCCAACAACCCATGAATCCCGGCCTCGGTAGTGACGGGCTCTCGTATGCGACTGTCGCGTGTTGTCGGTGCTGCTGAGCGTGGTAGTGACTTTCCCTGATCTCCAGCGGGTTGTCCCCCGGTCCCGCTGCTCCTGCGTCAGCTTGTGGTGCCGCCGTGGTTCCGCAGGACGTTCAGAGCCCTGTCGAAGGCCGAGTCCCTCTTCTTGTCGAACTCCTCCTCGGTGAAGACCGGCTCAGTGAGGTGCGGCGGAATGCCCGTGCCGTCGAAGGTGCTGCCCGAGCGGGTCAGGAACTCCTCGTTCGGCAGCCAGGCCGACATGCCGTTGGGGAGCTTGCGCCGCATGACGTCCGAGAACACACCCTGTGTGGGCTGCCCGATCCGGACCGTCTTGCCGGGCCGGTCCATGAGGGCCTGGGTGAAGGTCTCCCCCGCACTGACGGTCGAGCCGCCGGTCAGCACGGCGACCGGCCCGGTGTAACGCGGGCCCTGGCCGGGCGTGACATACGCGGGCTGGGGGCGAGTGTGCCTGGTGGGGTCGGCGGGGTCGTTGCGGGCCCGCTTGGAGTAGGCGACGTAGGGGGTGTCGGTGAGGCGCCCGGCGATGTGGATTCCCAGGGCGTCGGAGCCGCCGCCATTGACCCGCAGGTCGATGATCAGGCCCTTCAGACGCTGGGTGCGCTCCTGGCTGAGGACCGTATCCAGCGCCCTGTCGAGCTCGGCCAGTTGGGCGGAGAAGGGGGCTCCGTCGCCCGCGTACCCGCCGAACCCGGAGAGCCGCAAATAGCCCTGCCCGCCGGGGAGGTCGGCGTAGGTGATCCGCCCGTTGGCGAAATCCTGGAGGTTCCGGGCGTCCTCGAGGTCGTGCGCCACGATGAACGTCTTGACCTTGGTGTCCAACTGCTCAGTGGGCAGGACGGTGCCGGGGCGACCCTGTGCGAAGACGCGGTCGCCGTCCTGAACGGCAACGTGAGAGTCGTAAAGCGGCTTGACCATCTCGCTGAAGACGGCGTAGAGCTCGTCCTTGGTCGTCTTCGTGTGCACCTTGGGCCGGTATTGGTCGCGTACGGCGTGCCAGTCGATGCCCTTGGCGGAGAAGAAGGGGTAGTTCTCCTCGAAGGACTGCCAGAAGACGTCAAAGGCAGCGAGCGGACCCTTGGGGGCCGGACGCGTGCAGGCGTCGGGCAACTCCGCGATCCGGCGCAGGATCCGGTCGCCGACGGAGCCGTCCACCCGCATGGACCCGCGGTCGCGGCCTCCTTGGGTGCGCACAGTGAGGACGGTGCCGTCGGGCGTGGTGTAGGTGCCGGGGCCGGTCCGCTGCGCGGAGTCGCCCTTGAGGCAGCTGACGGTGGTGGTCTGGTACTCCTGGAAGGTTCCCTTCCGGATGGATAGCACTGTGCCGTAGCCGTCCATGCGCCAGATTCCGTCGATGGTCGGCTGGTGGGCGGTGGCGGCCGGCGCGGCTCCGCCGGCGAGGGCCAGTGCGACGGCGGTGGCCGTGACAATGCGCACGATCTTGCCTTCTCGGTAGGCGACTTGCTCGGGACAGCCCATGGTCGCCGACACGGCGTTCTCCCGGCCATCCGGCTGTCCGGTTGATCGAAGGTGGGGCCAGCCCCCCACTAGGGCTCTCGTATTCAACTGTCACCAGCCTGTCGACGGCGGGCAGGATCCCGCTCGTCATCAGCAGTCCTTCCAGACAAGCGGCTGACCGCCAGGGCTGAAGCTCACGGAAGGCATCGCCTGTCCGGACTTTTCCCGGACAGCCAGGGCTCCCGACCTGTTCGAAGTCGGTGTTCGCCGATCGGGTCAGGTCGGAGTGGACGCAGAGGCACACGGCCCGGTGCCGCGGCGAAGTTGCCCGGGCCAGCGGCAGCGAGTACAGGAGGCCGCGCTCCATTGTGCGGCTGTCCAGGCTCCGGGCAGGCGTTGGGCGAGGCTGCACCCCGCAGTCCGAGTCCGGGGCACGCGGCTATACGCTCCAGCTACTTGACGCCGATGTCATGCAGCAGGCGGAGGCGCGGCAACTGGTGGGTTGAGGCGGGCGAAGCCTTCCGCTATGGCAAGCAGGTACAGCGGAAGAGGCATCGAGTGACTCCGAGGCGAGGAGAGACACGAGGAAGGGCGTCTGGTCACCGCGGCCAGTCCCAAGGGCACACTCGTTCGGCCGCAAAGCACGGCGGGACGGCAAGGCTACGAACTCAGTGCTTCAGGGGCTAACGGCGTGACCGACAGCCCCCACCGTGTCCGGCTCGGGGCTCGACATGGCCCGCACACCACCTGACCGATGCCCGTCCCGGCACCTCGGTTTCACCGGCATTGGCCTGTGTCACCAACGTCATGTCCGGCAACAGCCCGGAGCCTGTTGCGAAAGTGCTGGTCGGATCGGGGCACTCAGGAGCGGCGTCGTTGATGCTCCTCTTGCTGTCAAGCGGCTTGTAGTCAGTCACGGTAGGCGTGAGCGAGGTCATCGGCCCTGCTGAGTCCTCGTTCCCGTCTGGAGATGGTCGCGGGCCAGACTCCGAAGTGCTGAGCGACGGCGGTCAGGGTGATGTTCTCGCCCCGCCGCAGGTCGGCTATGTCGGGGCTGGTGACCGTGGTGGTGAGACAGCGGAACGTCTCCCGGGCGATGGCCCGTTTCAACAACCGGATGATCTCCTCCTTCGTCCGGCCGGCGGCGGTTTGCTGTGCGGCGTACGCCCGCGTCCGGGTGTCGCTGGACATGCGGACCAGGGCGATGGGGTAGAGGGCGGCATTGGCGGCCCGGTCGCCGCCCCGGGACAGGCGATGACGGTTGCTTATGCCGCTGGAGGCGGGGACCGGGGCGGCTCCGGCCGCGAAGGATGCTTCGGTCCGCATCCGTTCGGGATTGCCTCCTGCGGTGATCAGCAGCTGTGCTGCGGTGTCGGGTCCGACACCGCAGGCCGCCCGCAGGCCCGGGTTGTGTACGGTGACCTCGGCATCCAGGGCCCGCGTCAGCGCCTCGTGTTCGGCGGTGAGCTCTTTGACGCGGCGGGCGGGACTCTTCAGTGCGGTGAGGACCGTGACGTGAAGGGCGTCGCCGGCCGGCCGCAACCGGGCCAGGGCCTCGGTTCGGTCGGCGCAGGCCCTCACCTGTTCAAGATCCCTCAGCCGAGACCTGGCTCACCCGTCCACAACCTCCCCAGACAGAACAACTACTGATCTTTTCGTTAGTTCAGTGGGTATGACGGGCTAGCTGGTGGGAGCCTGATGTTGTGTCTTTCAAGCCTTCGCCCGTTGTCTCCAGAT
>NZ_JBEXRL010000021.1:0-138234 GCF_040613075.1 Streptomyces sp. NPDC006314
CAACCACAACCCACAACTGCCGTGGTCCTTCCTCGCCCACACCGGACTCACCATCCACCCACCCCACCCACCGAACTTACGAAAAGATCAGTAAGATCACTGACATGTCCAGATCCGTGCGCCTTGTCCCGGCCGCCGCGGCCCTGCTCGCCCTCGCCCTCACCGTCACCGCGTGCGACGGCGGGGTGCACGGCGCCCCGGGTGGCTCCGGCGTACGCGATCCGTACTTCCCGAAGGCCGGCAACGGCGGCTACGACGTCGGCCACTACGCCCTCACCCTCGACTACACCCCGGCCGCCCGCCACCTCACCGGCACGGCGGTCATCACCGCCCGCGCCACCCGGAACCTGACCGCCTTCGATCTGGACCTCGCCGGACTGGACGTCGACTCGGTCACCGTCGAGGGCCAGGACGCCCGCTGGAGCCGCACCGGCCAGGAACTCACCGTCCGTCCCCACGACGACCTGAGCGAGGGCGAGACCTTCAGCACGACCGTCCGCTACTCGGGCACCCCGCGGACCCTCACCGACCCCGACGGCGCCGAGGAGGGCTGGCTGCCCACCGCGGACGGCGCGCTCGGTCTCGGTGAGCCGGTCGGCTCCATGGCCTGGTTCCCCGGCAACCACCACCCCTCCGACAAGGCGACGTACGACATCACGGTCACCGTCCCGAAGGACCTCCAGGCCGTCTCCAACGGTGAGCTGACGAGCCGGAGCACCAAGGGGGGCCGTGCGACGTACGCCTGGCACATGGCCCAGCCCATGGCGAGCTACGTCGCCACGGTCGCCGTCGGCCACTTCAGGATCACCCACGGCACGGGCACGCACGGCCTGCCGGTCCTCAGCGCCGTCGACCCCGACCAGGCCGAGGCGAGCGAGGACGTCCTGGCGAAGATCTCCGAGATCATCGACTGGGGGGAGACCAACTTCGGGCCGTACCCCTTCTCCTCCACCGGGGTGATCGTCGACCGCCCGGAGGACGCCGAGTACGCCCTGGAGACGCAGAGCCGCCCCGTCTTCCCCGGCGCCCCCGACACCTCCACCCTCGTCCACGAACTGGCCCACCAGTGGTACGGCGACTCGGTCACCCCCACGTCCTGGCGGGACATGTGGCTCAACGAGGGTTTCGCCACGTACGCGGAGTGGCTGTGGCAGGAGGACCACGGCGGCAAGAGCGTCCAGCAGAAGTTCACCGAGCTGTACGAGGGCGATCACGAGGAGATCTGGGCCTTCCCGCCGGCGAAGCCCTCCAGCGCCGCGCACATCTCCGACAGTCCCGTCTACGAGCGCGGCGCGATGGTCCTGCACAAGATCCGGCAGAAGGTCGGCGACGACACCTTCTACACCATCATCCAGGGCTGGGCCGCCGCGCACCGCCACGGCAGCGCGAGCACCGCCGACTTCACCGCGTACGTCGAGAAGACGGCCCCGGGCAAGGACTTCACCGGGATCTGGAAGGACTGGCTGTACGGGGACGGCAAACCGGCCCGCCCCTGAGGGCGGGCCGGTCGCCGTACTTCCCCGTCCGTTCGGCTACTTGACGTTGACGGCCTTCCAGGCCGCCGCCACCGCGTTGTACTCCGCGCTGCCCGGGCCGTACAGGTCGGCCGCGGCCCGCAGGGTGCCGGTGCGGGCGCCCGCGTAGTCCGTCGAGGAGGTGAAGTACGTGGTCAGGGCCTTGTACCAGATCTGGTCGGCCTTGGCCCGGCCGATGCCGGTGACCGTGGAGCCGTCGTACGTCGGGGAGTTGTAGGACACTCCGTTGACCGTCTTCGCGCCGCTGCCCTCGGACAGCAGGTAGAAGAAGTGGTTGGCGACGCCGGACGAGTAGTGGACGTCGAGGCGGCCGACGTTGCGCGACCAGTAGTCGGCGGAGCCGCCGTCCTTGCTGGGCTTGTCCATGTAGCGCAGCGGGGTGCCGTCGCCGTTGATGTCGATCTTCTCGCCGATGAGGTAGTCGCCGGGGTCGGCGGAGCTGTTGGCGAAGAACTCCACCGAGGTGCCGAAGATGTCGGAGGTGGCCTCGTTCAGGCCGCCGGACTCGCGGCTGTACCTGAGGCCCGCGGTGGCCGCGGTCAGACCGTGGCTCATCTCGTGGCCGGCCACGTCGAGCGAGGTGAGCGGGTCGGCGTTGTTCGTGCCGTCGCCGTACGTCATGCAGAAGCAGCTGTCGTCCCAGAAGGCGTTGACGTAGGCGTTGCCGTAGTGGACACGGGAGTAGGCGGCCTTGCCGTCGCCCGCGATGCCGTTGCGGTTGAAGGCGGACTTGTAGAAGTCCCAGGTGACGGCGGCGCCGTAGGCGGCGTCCACGGCCGCGGTCTGGCGGTTGTTCACGGTGCCGTCGCCCCAGGCGTCGTCGGCGTCGTGGAAGAGGGTGCCGGTGCCGGACGTGCCGCCGTTCAGGTCGTACGTCTTGTGGCCGCCGCGGCCGCCGTCGACCAGGTCGTAGCCGCCGGACGCGGAGGCGGTGGTGCCGAGCGGGACGGTGCCGCTGTACTGGCTGGTGCCCGTGCCGGTGTCGATCCCCTCGTAGGAGTAGATCTCCTTGCCGGTCCGCGCGTCCGTGACGACGTGCAGCTCGCTCGGGGTGCCGTCGTGCTGGCGGCCCTTGACGACGGACTCGTAGGCGAGGACCGGCTTGGCGCCGGCCGCCCAGACGACCTTGCGGGAGGCCGAGGCGGTGGCCTTGGCGGTACCGGCGGCCTTCAGGGCGGTCTTCCGCGCGCTCGCCGGGGAGACGGCGGCCGTGGTGGTCGGCACGGATATCCGGGCCTTGGCCGCCTTGCTCACGCCCTTGAGCGATCCGTTCTTCGCCACGTGGGTGACCAGGTCGCCACCGAGCACGGGCAGACCGGCGTACGTGCGCTCGTAGCGGGTGTGGACCGTGCCGTCCGCGTCCTTGACCACATCCCGGACCACCAGCCTCTCCTGGGCGCCGAGGCCCAGTTGGCGGGCCGCCGTGCCGGCGTGCTGCTGAGCCGCCTTCAGGGCGGCGGTGCGGGCCGGGGCGCTGAGGGCGACCGGGGTGGCGCCGGAGGGGTGCGGCGCGGGGGCGGCGGTCGCGGGGCCGTTCTGCAGCGCGAGGACGACCATCGCCGCCGAGCCGACCAGGGCGGCGGCGCGTACGGCGGTCTTGCGGGGAGTAAGGGAGGCGCCGTTGAGGTGGGGCTGCTGTCTCACACGTTCTCCTTCGGACTGGTCTCGTGGGGTGGAGACACAGGTGGGTCACGGGAAATGCACAGAGCTGCGGCGAGTGAGGAGAGAGTGACACCGGTGACCGCCTGTTTGACAGAGCGCCGACAAGACTTTACGTGTTCGTATCCGAAAGGCGTGCCGCGGAATCCGTTATGCGGATACGGTCCCTGCCGTCAACTCCCGGCTATCGCAGTGCACTTGAGGCGCAGGGGGTCACACCGGCCGGCGGTGTTCATCCGCGGGTGTTCTCAGCGCTCCCACTCGTCGAGCAGCCGGGCGAGGTCCGGCGGCCACACCGGCTCCGCTTCCGCGGCCAGTTCCGCCCTGCTCCACCACCGCCAGGTGAGGATGCCGTCGGCGGCGTGCTCGGCGGCGAGTCGCGGGCCGGACAGGTCCCGGCGCGGGCCACGGGTGACGTAGACGTGCTCGTGCTGGCGGACGGGAACGGTGTGCGTGAAGTCGTGTTCCCAGGTGCACAGCAGCGGGCCGGGCTCCAGGTCGGTCCAGCCCGTCTCCTCGGCCAGCTCCCGCAGGGCACCCTCGCGCGGGCCCTCGCCCGGCTCCAGGCCGCCGCCGGGCAGCGCCCAGTGGACACCGACCTCGACGTTGTCGTACCGGAAGAGCAGCACCGCGCCGTCCGGGTCCACGACGGCGATCCGGGCCGCTTGCCGGGGAGTCCGCAGCACCTTGCGCAGTACGGCGCAGGGCCGGCCGAGGGACTGGTCGGGCCGGTGGTCGATCACCTCGTGACCGAGGGCGGTCCAGAAGGCCAGCGCCTTGTGGTTGTCGTCGAGGACGGCGAGCCGTACGGCCTTGCGGCCTTGCGCGCGGAAACGGTTCTCGAGGAGTTCCGCGAGGGTGCGGCCGTAGCCCTTGCCGTGTTCGGCCGCGTCCACCATCAGCAGCCCGATCCACGGGTCCGGGTCGGCGGCGTCGGGGTGGTGGGCCAAGGTGACCGCCACCCCGACGAGCCGCCCCTCTTCGGTGCGGGCCGTCAGCACCTCGGCGCCCGGCACGGCCAGTTCCTCGGCCAGGACCGCCGCCACCTGCTCCGGGCGGATGTCGTCCGGGTCGGGGAAGTCGCCGCTGAGCCGCTGGAACTCGCGGTTGGACGCGTACAGCGCGGTCAGCTCGGCCAGCAGCGGGGCCGGGATGTCCTGACCGGGGGGCAGGGGCTCGAGGATCATGGGCGGCAACTTATCGCCCGGGACGCCGAACGCCTCCGGCGTTTTCGCGTTCGGTGAAGGAACAACGGCTCCGCCCGAGGGGATGGCCCCTGAGCGGGGTGAGGCCCGAGGCGGGAGGGTCCTTGAGTTCAGGAGGCCCGAAGGTGGGGAGGCCCGGGGTGTGGGGCCTGAGTGGTGTGAGGCCCGAGGCGGGAGGCTCCTGAGCGGGTGAGGCCCCCAAGGCGGAGGCCCGAAGGGCGGGAGCCCCTGGACTGCGGTGAGCCGCAGTCCAGGGGCTCCCGTTCAGCGCCGGGGCGTTTTCCCCGTGCCGATCACTCGGGGAGCATCAGACGTTGACGCCGAAGTCCTGGGCGATGCCGACCAGGCCGGAGGCGTAACCCTGGCCCACCGCGCGGAACTTCCACTCCGCGCCGTTGCGGTACAGCTCGCCGAAGATCATGGCCGTCTCGGTGGCGGCGTCCTCGGAGAGGTCGTAGCGGGCGATCTCGGCGCCGCCGGCCTGGTTCACGATGCGGATGTAGGCGTTGCGGACCTGGCCGAAGTTCTGGCCGCGGTTCTCGGCGTCGTAGATGGAGACCGGGAAGACGACCTTGTCGATGTCGGCCGGGAGCGCGGCCAGGTTGACGTTGATCGCCTCGTCGTCGCCCGCGCCCTCGCCGGTGCGGTTGTCACCGGTGTGGACGATGGTGTTGTCCGGCGTCTGCTTGTTGTTGAAGAAGACGAAGTGGGCGTCCGAGTAGACCTTGCCCTCCCCGTTGACCGCGATGGCGGAGGCGTCCAGGTCGAAGTCCGTGCCGGTGGTGCTGCGGACGTCCCAGCCGAGGCCCACGGTGACGGCGGTCAGGCCCGGAGCCTCCTTGGTGAGCGAGACGTTGCCACCCTTGGACAGGCTTACAGCCATGTTGGGAGTCCCTTCCTTAGATATCCCTGCACATGTGTGCCGACGAAGCTACCGTCACCGGGAAGAACGTAGAGGGGGGTCCCCGTAGTTCCGGATCCCTTTACCTTTTTTACCCGCAGTGGTGAAAACCGGATGACGTGGGAGGGGTGGGGCCGGGAACATGGAACGCATGTCCGGGCCTTACTTCATCCGCGGCTCGGTCTCGCTTCCCGAGGCCGAGCTGATGTGGCGTTTCTCGCGGTCGTCCGGGCCCGGCGGGCAGCACGTCAACACCAGCGACTCCCAGGTGGAGCTGCGCTTCGACCTCGCGCGCACCGAGGCGCTTCCGGAGGTGTGGAAGGAACGGGCGCTGCAACGGCTGGCCGGACGGCTCGCCGACGGCGTGGTGTCCGTCCGGGCCTCCGAGCACCGCTCCCAGTGGCGCAACCGCGAAGCCGCCGCCGTACGCCTCACCGCGCTCCTCGCGGAGGCCACCGCGCCGCCGCCCAAGCCCCGCAGGCCGACCCGTATTCCGCGCGGCATCAACGAGCGCCGGCTGCGGCAGAAGAAGCAGCGCTCGGAGACGAAGCGGGGGCGCTCGGGACGGGACTGGGGCTGACCCCTCCGGCCTGCCCCCTCGTCCTCCCCTCGCTCCACCCTCGCCCGCGGCGCGCTGTCACATCTCCGGCCTTCGATGCGTCATGCAGGTGAGAGACCACGGAACGCGCGGGAGAGGCCGGACCAGCCGATGAGCGACCAGCAAGCGACCAGCACAGTGACAGTGCGCTGAACAGCGGCGAAGCCCGGAACCGGGGCAACGACTTTCTCGCCCGGCGGTTCGAGGGGTATCGGGGGCATCTGCGGTCCGTCGCCTACCGGATGCTGGGCTCGGCCACCGAGGCCGAGGACGCTGTCCAGGAGGCGTGGTTCCGGCTGAGCCGGTCCGACGCGCGCGAGGTGGAGAACCTCGGGGGCTGGCTGACGACCGTGGTCGGCCGGGTCTGCCTCGACATGCTGCGCTCGCGCCGCTCCCGGGGCGAGGAGCCCCTGGACACCTGGCATCCGGCACCGTCCGCCGAACCGGATCCGGCGCACGACGCCGTGCTCGCCGACTCGGTGGGGGTGGCTCTCCTGGTCGTCCTCGACACGCTCTCGCCGGCCGAGCGGTTGGCTTTCGTGCTGCACGACCTGTTCGGGGTGCCGTTCGAGGAGATCGGCGGCATCCTCGGGCGCAACCCGGCCGCGGCGCGGCAGCTCGCCAGCCGGGCCCGGCGCCGGGTGCGGGGCGCCGACGCGCCGGAGGCCGACCTGGCCCGGCAGCGCAAGGTGGTGGACGCGTTTCTGGCGGCCGCGCGGGAAGGCGACTTCGACGGGCTGCTGGCGGTGCTCGACCCGGACGTGGTGGCCCGCAGCGAGGCCGGTGTGTCCAGCGGCGCGGTGGGGGTCGCCTCCGGGGCGACGAGGTTCGCCCGGCTCGCGGGCATCGCGCGCCCGGCTCTGGTCGACGGCGCGACCGGCCTGGTCGTCGTCACCGACGGCCGCCCGGAGCGCGTGCTGACCTTCACCTTCGTGGCCGACCGCATCACGGTCATCGACATCGTGACCGACCCGGCACGGCTGGCGGAACTCACCATCGAGGCGGCCTAGCCGGGCAGCGGCCGACACCGGACCACTCCCGGGCCGCCGCACGCTCCGGCGCCGGTATGGGGTCGGTTTCCGGGGGTGCCCGCTCCTGGATGCGGCTGCGTCTTCGGGGGTACGGCACCCCTGGCTAGGGGCGTAGCCGCCGGTGAAGATCACCCGCGCGGACGGTGACGGCGGGGGCGCCGAACCGGGAACCGGATCCACTCGCAAGGCCGGGCGCGGCTCCCCGACGCGTCACAACTCCAGCACCCCGACCGTCTGTCCCCCGCTGGTCTCCCCGTTCCTGCGGAAGCCCAGGCGGAGGTAGAACTCCTCGGGACCGTCCGGACCGGGATGCCAGGTGACGTACAGCTGCGTGCCGCCGAGTCGGCGGATCTCGGCGGCCACGGAGTCGACGGCGAAGCGGCCGTAGCCCTTGCCCTGTTCCCCGTCGGCGATGTTGAGCCGCCACAGCCCGGATCGCCGGACGCTGCCGTCGCCGTACCAGTCGATGTCGAGGAACGCCATCAGGAAGCCGACCGTGCGGGCCTCGTCGACGATCAGGCGGGGCCAGGCGACGCCGGCCGGGTGGACGTACGCCTCGGCGAGGGACTGCACGACCGGTGAGACGGCGTGTTCCTGGTCGGGGCGGACGCGTATGCCGACGGCGGTCTCGAAGTTCCGGGGCGTCACTTCTTCCAGACGAGGTGTCATCCGCGCACCCTAGGCAGGCGGATCACTCCGCGACCACGGGATTTCGGGCTCAGCCCACCTGCCGGTAGCGGCCGCGGAAGTACAGCAGCGGGCCGCCCTCCGCGCTCGGCACCTCTGCGGTCAGGACGCGGCCGATGACCAGGGTGTGGTCCCCGGCGATCACCCGCTGCTCGGTGCGGCACTCCAGGGTGGCCAGCGCGCCGCCGACCAGCGGGGCGCCGGTGGCCTCGCCGCGGGTGTAGGAGATGTCCTCGAAGAGCAGCCGGTCGCTGATCCGGCCCTTCATGGCGAAACGGCCCGCGATGTGCCGCTGGCTCTCGGTGAGGACCGACACCGCCCACAGGGACTGCTCGCCCAGCAGGTCGTCCATGCGGGAGCCCTCGCGCAGGCTGACCAGGACCAGCGGCGGGTCGAGGGAGACCGACATGAAGGCGGTCGCGGTCATGCCGACGTCCTCGACGCCCGGCGCCTCGGGGTCGTCGGGGTCCAGCGGCGGTTCCTGCGCGGTCACCAGGACCACGCCCGCGGCCAGTCGGGACATCGCGGCCCGGAACTCGTCGTTGCTCACCCCCTCAGCATGCCCGGAAGCGGCGAGGGTGATGGAGGAGGCGGTGTTCAGCACGCCGGAAACGCTAGTCTCCGCCCCCGAGGGCGCGCATCGGGCCTCCGCCCGAGCCTGGTCCTAGGACCAGCGGACGACCGCCGTGTGCATCATGTGAACGCAGCGACAAGGTGCGTTCGGAAACACACAGGGCAAACGCATAAACTCCACTCAATTGTTCACGTTCTCCTGTGACTTGAGTCACAAGGGGCAAGAATTGTTGACCCTGTGTACCGAGTGGGCAGCGCGCTGTGATTCAGTGGCTGGGGAGTCACGAGAGCACTGTAAGAGCCACGGTAAAGAAGCGCCGAAGACAACCCTTGATTCGCTGCGAGGTCTCGGGGGGAGGGCGAGCATGGAGACCGAGTCGGAGCCGTACGTCCGCCTTGCGTCCCTGCGACAGCTGCACCAGGTCATGGCCGACATGAGCACGGCACGCAGCCTGGCGGACACACTGCAGACCGTCGCCGACGGCGCGGTGCAGGCCCTCGGGTACGAGATGGCGTGCGTGAACCTCGCCCGCCCCGACGGTGACCTCGTCGTCGCCGCGTTCTCCGGGAACTCCGCCGCCGAGGCCCTGATCACCGGCCGGGTCGGCTCCCGCGAGTCCTGGTTGCGGCGGCTGAGCATGGGCGAGCAGTGGGGCGACCTGGTGTTCATACCGCACACCGAGGGCTGGGTGCTCGACGACGACGACGTCCCGCAGTGGCACACCGACGGGCCCGAGCCCCGCTTCGAGGACGAGTGGCATCCCGCCGACCGCCTTTTC
The DNA here is from genome assembly GCF_040613075.1 of Streptomyces sp. NPDC006314. Classification (NCBI taxonomy): domain Bacteria; kingdom Bacillati; phylum Actinomycetota; class Actinomycetes; order Kitasatosporales; family Streptomycetaceae; genus Streptomyces; species Streptomyces sp. NPDC006314. Next base: position 8,969 of record NZ_JBEXRL010000021.1, read on the forward strand.
GCGCCGATGTACACGCCCGGCGTGCACGGCGGCGGCTCCTCCGGCGAGCTGCTCGGCGTCATATCCGTCGACCGGCCGCGCAACGGCCGCCGCCCCGGCGCCTGGGGCCGCGAGGCGTTGCAGATGTACGCCTTCCAGGCCGCCATCGCGATCAGCAACGCGCGTCTGCGTGCCAACATGCAGCGGGCCCTGCTCCGTCTGGAGCGTGAGCAGCAGGCCCTGCGTGCCAGTGAGGAAAGCTTCCGGCAGGCCTTCGAGTACGCCCCCTCCGGCATGGCCATCGCCGAGATGGGCGGGGACCAGCACGGCCGGATCCTGCGCACCAACGACGCCCTGTGCCGCCTGCTGGGCCGCCCGGCCTCAGCGATGCGCCGCTACTCCTTCTCCGACCTCGTCCACCCCGAGGACATCGGCACCCTGCTGCGCACCTCGGCGGAGGGCGGACGCGCCGAACTCCGGCTCGGCCGCCGCGACGGCACCTACGTCTGGGTGTCCCTGCGCAACTCCGTCGTCGCGGACGCCGCCGACGGCCCCCGCTTCCTGCTCACCCACGTCGAGGACATAGAGGAGCGCAAGCGCCGCGAGCTGCAGCTCGCCCACCGCGCCTCCCACGACTCGTTGACCGGCCTGCCCAACTCCGCCGAGCTGCGCTCGCGCCTGTCGGCCCGGCTGTGCCGCCGTGCGGCCCAACCCGGCGCGCTGGAGTCCCTGGACGCGGCCTACGGCCTCCCCCAAGCTCTCGGCTCCGCTCGAGCAGGGGGGACCCCCGACGCCTTCGACGCTCCCGCCGGCCACGGCTTCGACTTCACGCCGGGCCCGGAGGTGTACGACGCCTACGACCACCATGTGCACACCGTCGCCCCCCAGGAAGGCCGCGACGACGGCACCAAGGGTCTCGCGGTCCTCTTCTGCGACCTCGACGGCTTCAAGTCGATCAACGACCGCTTCGGCCACAACGCGGGCGACGCGGTCCTCATCGAGGTGGCCCGGCGGCTGAGCAACGGCGTCCGCGACGGCGACACGGTCGCCCGGCTCGGCGGCGACGAGTTCGTGATCCTCGCGGACGGGCTCGGCCGGGCCGACGCCCAGGACCTCGCCGTACGGCTGCGCAACGAGATCATCCAGCCGATCCGGGCCGAGGGGCGGGCCGTCCGGGTGGGCGCGAGCTTCGGCATCGGCTGGGCGCACTGCGGCATGACGGCGGACGAGGTGCTGAAGTCAGCCGACGAGCGTATGTACATAGAGAAACGATCTCGTCCCAAACAACATCGCCGCGCGGGCTGATCCGCAGGTCAGAGGGTTGGTGCGGTCCGAGTCACCCTTTTGGGCCGACGAGAGCGGGTAGGCTCGCTCTTCCAGACCTGTACCGCATTCACCCGCACCCGCTGAGGAGACCTAGGGATGACGCCCGGCGAAAACGGCCCGAGCACGCCCGAGGACGACGACCCGTTCGGCTACCTGTACGCAGACGGCCAGGCCCGGGGAGCCCAGCCGCCGTCCGGCGGTTACGGCTACCCGAACTCGGTCAGCAGGGTGCGTACGGTCGGCGAGCGCCAGTACGGCCAGCCGCAGGCCGGCACGTACGGCCAGGGCGTCCCGCAGCAGGGTGCCTACGGACAGCCGAACGCCCACTACCAGGCCCCGGAGACGCTCCCCGGCGGCGCCCCCGCCGCCCGCCCGCCCGCCCCCGCCCGGCGCGGCCCCAACACCAAGGGCCTGCTGATCGGCGCGGTCGCAGTGGTCGCAGCGGTCGTCATCGGCATCGGCATGGCGATGCTCAACGGCAAGACGGACGACGACAAGTCCGGCACCCAGTCCGGCCCGGCCCCGACCCAGTCCCAGAGCCACTCCCCGACCCCGTCGGGCAACAGCTCGGCGACATCGGGCGAGCTGCCGAAGGCCGATGGCTCCGACAAGAGCCTCCAGCTGGCCGGCGGTGCCGCCGCGGCCTCGGACGTTACCGGGGCGCGGTCCGCGGACGGCAGCTATGTAGGGGGGCTGAACCAGGTCGGTGCCTCGGTGACCTGGACGGTCAACGACATTCCCGAGGACGGCGCGTACACCCTCTTCGTCAACTACAGCGCTTCCGGCGGCGACCAGTCGATGTCGGTAACCGTCAACGGCGAGCCGTTCGGCGGCAAGCTGCGGCTGAAGAACTGGCGGGATGCCGCCGACGGCGACTTCGCCAAGGGCTGGACCAACTCCTTCGTGTGGCCGAACCTGAAGAAGGGCCCGAACACCCTCTCCATCTCCTGCCAGCCCGGTGACAAGTGCAACGTCCTGATCGACCAGCTGTGGATCAAGAAGGGCCGGCTCACGCGGGACAGCTAGGCCGCCTGACCAGCAGGGTCACCGCCACCCGCGGCCAGTGGTCTCTCCGCCTAGGGGACGACATGACCGCGTGGGCGCCGCGCCGCCGGGCGCCCAGGATGGCGTGCAACCGTTCTCAAGAGCCGACGCCCTTGCCCATCTGCGATGGGCAAGGGCGTCTCTTTGTGTGCCGATTTTCCGTCACTCGTCGCGCGGCGAAGGCACCCGGCCAACTCACCGGCGGCGAGGTTGGATGGACCATCACCGCCGAGCCGGCGAGCGAAGGATTCTTCCGCTTGAGTCGCATTACATCTCCAACTCCTGCGGAGGATGGGGAGTTGGATTAGCGGGCGGATGATGACATGAGGTAATTCACCCGACCGCCATCTCAAGCCGCGCTGAACTCCGCCGAGACCGTGGCCCGTTCCAGCATTTCCTCGTACACCTCGCGGTCGAACTCGCCCGCCGCGGTGGCCCGCACCGTCGCCGCCGACAGTGCGACCGCGCGGGCCAGCCGGTCCGGCCACGGCAGCCGCTCCACGAGCCCCGACAGCAGGCCCGCGACCGCGGAGTCTCCCGCGCCGGTCGGGTTGCCGTGGAGGCGGGCGGGTGGGGCGGCGCGCCAGCGGCCCTCGGGGGTGACGGCGAGCAGGCCGCCGGCGCCGAGGGAGGCGACCACCGCGTGCGCCCCGCGCCGCCGGGCGTCCTGCGTGGCGCGCAACGGCTCGTGCGAGCCGGTGAGTTCGGCCAGTTCGTCGGCGTTCGGTTTGATGATGTCGGGGCGGGCGGCGACCCCGCGGCGCAGGGGTTCGCCGCTGGTGTCGAGGAGGACGGGGACGCCGAAGGACCGGGCGCGGCGGACGAGGTTCGCGTAGGCGCCGACCGGCACACCCGGTGGCAGGCTGCCGCACAGGGCGACGGCCGAGGCGGAGGGCAGGAGTTCGTCGTAGCGGTCCAGGAAGGCGCCCCACTCGGCGGGCTCTATCTGCGGGCCCGGCTCGTTCAACTGGGTCGTGTCGCCGGATAGCTGGTCCACGACGGCGATCGTGCGCCGGGTCGCCCCGGCGACCGGTACCAGCGCGTCCGTCAGCCGCGACGTGCCGGTGAGCTGGTCGCGTATCGCCCGCCCGGTCACGCCGCCCGCGAACCCGGTGACCGTCGCCTCGTGCCCGAGCGCGGCCAGCACCCGGGCCACGTTCACGCCTTTGCCGCCCGGCCGTTCGATGACGTCCGAGACACGGTGGGAGGTGTGCGGCCGCAGCGACCGTACGCGATAGGTGATGTCGAGAGCGGTGTTCAGTGTGACCGTGAGGATCACCCGGGCCGACCTCCCTCGAGTCGCTGCGCCTGCCATCGGTTTCCGGGGCCTCGATCATGCCAAAGAGACGGCGGCCGGCCCAGTCATGAGTCGGCCGCCGTCGCGGGAGAAGTCCGACGGATCAGGCCAGTTGGGGAGCGACCACCCACTCGCCCCGGCGCATCACGCCCTTGAGGTCGAAGTCCGCGTCCAGCAGGACCAGATCGGCGTCCTTGCCGGGCTCGAGGGAACCGATGCGGTCGGAGAGGCCGAGCAGGCGTGCCGGGTTGGCGGAGAGGGCGGTCACGGCGTCCTCCACCGAGAGCCGGTCGACGGTCACCGCCCGCTTGAACGCGCGGTCCAGCGTGAGGGTGGAGCCCGCGATCGAGCCGCCCTCCACCAGCCGGGCCACGCCCTCGCTGACCTCCACCTCCAGCGGGCCGAGCATGTAGCGGCCGTCGCCGATGCCGGCCGCGTCCATCGCGTCGGTGATGAACGCGACCCGGTCCGCGCCCGCGTGGTGGAAGGCCAGCTCCAGCGCGGCGGGGTGCAGATGCGTGCCGTCGTTGATCAGCTCGACGGTGACCCGCTCGTCCTCCAGCAGGGCGGCGATCGGGCCGGGGGCGCGGTGCCCGAGGCCGGGCATGGCGTTGAAGAGGTGGGTGGCGACCGTGGCGCCCGCGTCGATGGCCTCGGCCGTCTGCTCGTAGCTGGCGTCCGTGTGGCCGATCGCCGCGATCACACCGTGCTCGGCGAGCAGCCGTACCGAGTCGATACCGCCCGGCAGCTCCGTCGCGAGGGTGACCATCTTCGCCTTGCCGCGCGCCGCGTCGATCAGCTTGCGGACCTCTGCCGGGTCCGGGTCGCGCAGCAGCGCCTCGGAGTGCGCGCCTTTGCGGCACGGCGAGATGAAGGGCCCCTCGAAGTGGATGCCCGCGATGTCGCCCTGCTCGGCCAGTTCGCTCAGCAGGCCGGCCTGGCGGACCAGCAGGTCCATCTCGTCGGTGACCGTGGAGGCGACCAGGGTGGTGGTGCCGTGCCGGCGGTGGGTGTCGATGGCGGTGAGGATCTGGTCGGGGGTGCCGGAGAAGGAGGCTCCGCCGCCGCCGTGGTTGTGGATGTCGACGAAGCCGGGGATCACCCAGTGGCCGGTCACGTCGACGATCCGGGCGTCGGCCGGTGTGTTCCCGGCGATGCGCCGGCCATCGATGCCGACCCGGCCGTTCTCCACGGTTCCGGTGGGCAGTACCACGTTTCCGCCGGTGAGCACCTGCGGCTGGGCTGTGGCTGGTCGCGCAGTTCCCCGCGCCCCTTTCGGGGCGCTGTCCCGCTCGTTGGCCATCAGGTGCTTACCTCCGGAGTCGTAGGGGTGGTCGTCAGGAGATCCCGGGCGAGGAGGCCCGCGCCCAGGCAGCCCGCGGTGTCGCCGAGGGCGGCCGGGACGATGGCCGGCAGTTTCTGGAAGGTGACCCGCCGCAGGACGGCGTCCCGCAGCGGCTGGAACAACACTTCCCCCGCCTCGGCCAGACCGCCACCGATGATCAGCGTGCGCGGGTCCAGCAGGGTGAGCGCGGTGACCAGGCCGTCGGCGAGCGCGTCCACGGCTTCCCGCCAGACCCGGACGGCGTTCGGGTCACCGGACGCCACGGCCTGGGCGCAGTCGGCGGCGTCCGCGTCCGGGTCCCCGCAGGCCGCCGCCCAGGCCTCGCTGACGGCGGACGCGGAGGCGTACCGCTCCAGACAGCCGTGCTGCCCGCAGGGGCACGGGGTGCCGCCGGGGCGTACGACGATGTGTCCGATCTCGCCCGCGAAGCCGTGCGCGCCCGCCTCCACCCGGCCCTCCAGGCCGATGGCGCCGGCGATCCCGGTGCCGAGCGGCACGAAGAGGAACCGGTCGGCTCCCCGTCCCGCGCCGATCCGGCCCTCGGCGAGCCCGCCGGTGCGCACGTCGTGGCCGAGGGCGACGGGCACCCCGAGCCGTTCGGCGAGCAGGGCGCGCAGCGGGACGTCCCGCCAGCCGAGGTTGGCCGCGTAGGCGGCGATGCCCTGCTGTTCGTCGACGATGCCGGGGACCGCGATGCCGGCCGCGGCGGCCGGCTCGCCGTAGTGCTCCACGCCGTACGCGCTCAGCTCGGCGGCGAAGTCGAGGATCGCCGCGACCACGGCGTCGGGCCCGCGTTCGCGCCCGGTGGCGCGGCGGACGCGGTGCAGTAGTGCGCCGTCGTCGCCGACGAGGGCGGCCTTCATCCCGGTACCGCCCACGTCCAGGGCGATGACATGTCTCACCACAGGGCCTAGTGTGGCCCTCGCACCCGGGAGAGGTCTAGTCCACTTGCGTGGTGTAGACCTTATGTGTCCACATATTGAACGGTCAAACAGCAGGGTTGGGGTTTTGACGGTGCGTCGGCGTACGGCAGGAACGATCGCGGTGGTGTCCGCACTGGGCATGACGGCGGTTCTCGGCGGCTGCGGGAGTACGGGCTCCTCCGACGTGACCCTCAGACTCGTCGCGGCCGACTACGGCGACTCGGCCGCCAACAGCTCCAAGAAGTACTGGGCCACCCTGGCCGAGGAGTACGAGTCCACGCACTCGAACGTGAAGGTCGAGGTCAGCGTCTACTCCTGGAACGACGTCGACCGCAAGGTCAAGGAGATGGTCGACGCCGGGCACGCGCCCGACCTGGCCCAGATCGGCGCCTACGCCGACTACGCGGCCGCCGGCAAGCTCTACCCCGTCTCCGACCTGCTCTCCATCCGCACCCAGGCCGACTTCCTCTCCCAGCTCTCCGACGCGGGCCAGTGGAAGCACACGCAGTACGGCATCCCCTTCGCCGCCTCCACCCGTGTGCTCTTCTACAACAAGACCCTGTTCGCCAAGGCCGGCATCACCCCGCCCACCACCTGGGACGAGCTGGCCGCCGACGCCGCCGCGCTCAAGGAGAAGGGCGTGAAGTACCCCTACGCCCTGCCACTGGGCCCCGAGGAGGCCCAGGCCGAGACCATGCAGTGGCTGCTGAGCGGCGGCAGCGGATACACCGACGACGTCGGCACCTACACCATCGACTCCGCGCAGAACGCAGAAACGTTCACCTGGCTCAAGGACGACCTGGTCGGCAAGGACCTGACCGGCCCGGTCGCCCCCGGCAAGCTCAACCGCGCGGACGCCTTCGCCGCCTTCTCCGACGGCCAGGTCGGCATGCTCAACGGACACCCCACGCTGATCCAGCAGGCCGCCAAGAAGGGCGTGAAGTTCGGCATGGTCCCGATGCCGGGCCGCACCGGCACGGCCAGGGCCTCGATGGGCGTCACCGACTGGATGATGGCCTTCAGGCAGAACGGGCACGCCGACCAGATCGGCGACTTCCTCGACTTCGTCTACACCGAGAAGAACGTGCTCGCCTTCTCCCGCACATACGGACTGCTGCCGGTCACCGGCTCCGCCTCCAACACCATGAGCGCGTCGGGCGCGGCCGCCGACAAGGCCCTGCACCCCTTCCTCGACCAGCTGCCCACCTCCGAGCAGTATCCGGTCGGCAAGACCTCCTGGGCGTCGGTCAGCGCGGCCGTGAAGAAGAACATCGGCCAGGCGGTCGCCCCCGGTGGCAGCCCCTCCGGCATCCTGACCCGCCTCCAGGCCACGGCCATGGCGGCCGACAGCAGCAACGCCGGCTGAGCCCGTTGTCGGTGCCCGGCGTTACCGTGCCTTCCATGGAACTCGGCCACCGCGAACAAGCCATCCTCGCGCTGGAGCGCCGGGGCTTTCCCGGCCCCGGCGCGAAGGAACGGGCGATACGCGAGGAGCTGGACCTGTCGCCCGTGCGCTACTACCAGCTCCTCAACGCCCTCCTGGACGACGAGCGCGCCCTGGCCCACGACCCGGTGACGGTGAACCGCCTGCGCCGGGTGCGGGAGGCCCGCCGAGCGGAGCGCTGAGGAGTGGACACGGCCTTCCGCGGATAGTGTCGCCGTATGGGCACCCCTACGACGGACTCCCCGACCAACCCCATGGACCCTCTGCCGACCCCGGCCACCCCGGCCGGCCGGGACGGGCTGGCCGCTCTGCTGGCCCGCCCCCGCACCGCGGTGATCGGCCTGGACTTCGACGGCACGCTGGCCCCGATCGTCGCCGACCCCGAGCAGGCCCGCGCCCACCCCGGAGCCGTGCCCGCGCTCGCCGCGCTCGCCCCCAAGGTGACCTCCGTCGCCGTGATCACCGGCCGGCCCGCCGGTGTCGCCGTGCGGTACGGCGGCTTCGCCGGCGTCCCCGGCCTGGAGCACCTGACCGTCCTCGGCCACTACGGCGCCGAACGCTGGGACGCGGCCACCGGCACGGTCACCGCCCCCGCCCCGCACCCCGGTGTGGCGGCGGTCCGCGCGGAGCTGCCGGGCCTGCTGGACCGGGTCGGCGCCTGGCAGGGCACCTGGATCGAGGAGAAGGGCCGGGCGGTAGCGGTCCACACCCGCCGCGCCGAGGACCCGCAGGCCGCGTACGAGGCTCTGCGGGAGCCCCTCACCGACCTCGCCACCCGCCACGGCCTGATCGTCGAGCCCGGCCGGATGGTTCTGGAACTGCGCCCGCCGGGGGTGGACAAGGGCGTCGCGCTCAGCGAGTACGTCCGCAAGGTCGGTGCCGAGTCGGTCCTCTACGCCGGTGACGACCTCGGCGACCTCCCCGCCTTCGCGGCGGTGGACGAACTCCGCTCCGACGGCGTCCCCGGCCTCCTGGTGTGCAGCGGCAGTACGGAGGTCACCGAACTGGCGGAACGGGCCGACCTGGTGGTGGCCGGCCCGGAGGGAGTCGTGGATCTGCTGCGGCGGCTGGCGGCTCAGCTGGACTGATCGTCCAGGGCGTGCAACTGGTCCAGGAACCACCGAGCGGGCGGCAGCGCCGTCGCCGCCGCGGCCAGCCTCTTGGAGCGCTCCGCCCGCTCACCGCCCGGCAGGGACAGCGCCTGGTGCAACGCGTTCGCCGTGCCCCCGATGTCGTACGGGTTCACCACGATCGCGTCCTCGCCCAGCTCCTCGTACGCCCCCGCCTCCCGCGACAGCACCAGGGCGCAGCCCTCGTCGGAGACGACCGGGATCTCCTTGGCGACCAGGTTCATGCCGTCCCGGATGGGGTTGACCAGCGCCACGTCGGCGAGCCGGTACGCGGCCAGCGAGCGCGCGAAGTCGTCCTTCACATGCAGCACCACCGGAGTCCAGCCGGCCGTCCCGTACCGCGCGTTGATCTCCTCCGCCACCCGCTGCACCTCGGCCGTGTACTCCCGGTACACGGCGAGATCCTGCCGGGACGGGTACGCGAACGCCACGTGGACGACGCGCTCGCGCCACTCGGGACGGTCGTCCAGCAGCTGCCGGTACGCCAGCAGCCCGCGCACGATGTTCTTCGACAGTTCGGTGCGGTCGACGCGGACGATCGCCTTGCGCCCCTCTCCGATCTCCCCCCGCAGCGCCGCCATCCGCTCGTCCACGTCGGGTTCGTGGGCCCGCTTGCGCAGGAAGTCGGCATCCGCGCCGAGCCCGTGCACGCCGATCCGCGTGCCCGAGGGGATGCCGGGCCCCAGCACCGTGTGGCAGCAGTCCTTGAACGCGTCCGCCCAGCGCCGTGTGAGGAACGCGGCCCGGTCCGCGCCGAGGATGCCGGTCAGCAGCTCGGCCGCGATGTCGTCGGGCAGCAGGCGGAAGTAGTCCGGCGGGGCCCACGGGGTGTGCGAGAAGTGGCCGATGCGCAGGTCGGGGCGGAGCCGGCGGAGCATCCGGGGGGCGAGGGCCAGGTGGTAGTCCTGGATCAGCACCGCCGCGCCCTCGGCCGCCTCCTCGGCCAGCGCCTCGGCGAACGCCCGGTTGTAGGCCTCGTACGCGGCCCACTGCCGGCGGAACTCCGCGTCGAAGACCGGCTCCAGCGGGGTCTGGTACAGCATGTGGTGGACGAACCAGAGCACCGAGTTGGCGATGCCGTTGTACGCGTCGGCGTGCACGGTCGCGTCGATGTCGAGCATCCGCACCCGCTGCCCGCCGGTCTCCTCGGCCGGCAGCAGTCCGCCGTCCGCGCGCCGTACGGCCGCCCGGTCGCCGTCGCCGAGCGCGGCGCACACCCACACCGCGTTGGCGTCCGGCCCGATGGCCGACAGCCCCGAGACCAGCCCGCCGCCGCCGCGTCTGGCGAGCAGCGAACCGTCCTCGTCCACCGTGTACGAAACCGGGCCGCGATTGGACGCGACCAGCACCTCAGCGCCGTGCGTGGAAGCCATACGCCTCAACCTAGCCCGGCCCGGAAACGCTCAAACGTACGGTCCACCCCGGAAGGGGGCTGTATACGGCCGTTCTTCCGCGTTCACACGTTCACGCCACCCGGCGTGCCGCGTACTCGGCTATCTCCGCCATCGGCGGCCGCTCCTCGGCGTCCACCGAGTGGGTGCGCGGCTCGAACCCTTTCTCGCCCCGCTCGAACTGGGTCAACGACGGCCTGACCAGATGCCCGCGGGCCAGCCGCAGCTGCGCCGTGCGGTAGATCGCCGCCGCCATCCGGCCGAGCGCCTGGCCGTCCTGGTGCCGGTGCTTGCGCACCCCGACGTCCACCTGGGCCAGCGCGTCGAGTCCCGCCAGGTGCAGGGCGTCCACCAGCATGCCCAGTTCCACGCCGTAGCCGACGGGGAACGGCAGCTGTTCCAGCAGGGAGCGGCGGGCCGCGTACTCACCGCCCAGCGGCTGCACGAAACCGGCCAGCTGTGGCCAGTGCATGTTCAGCAGCGGCCGGGCCATCAGCTCGGTGACCCGGCCGCCCTGGCCCGCCGCGCCGCCGAGCGGCCGGTCGTACATGCCTTTGACCAGGTCCACCTCGGGTTCGGTGAGCAGCGGGCCGACGATCCCGGAGACGAACTCGGAGGAGAAGTCCTTCAGGTCGGCGTCGATGAAACAGAGGATGTCCCCGCTGGTGATGAGCAGCGAGCGCCAGAGCACCTCGCCCTTGCCGGGGACGGCGGGGATGCGGGGGAGGATGGCATCACGGTGGACGACCCGGGCGCCCGCGGCGGCGGCGACCTCGGAGGTGCGGTCGGTGGAGCCGGAGTCGACGACGACGATCTCGTCGACGAGCGGGACCTGCTCCACGAGGTCGTGACGGATGACCGCGACGATGTCGCCGACCGTCTCCTCCTCGTTGAGCGCGGGCAGCACGACGCTGATCGTCTGCCCCGTACGCTGCTTGGCGGCCAGGATCCGGTGGAGAGGGCGATCGGTCACGGACCAGGAGCGGGTGGCCAGCCAGCGCTCGACTTCTTCCAGCACGGTCTGCGGCTCCTCACTGTTCGTGATCACGCGCGGTGACGCCGTGCGGCGTACCTGTGATCCATCTCGCGGTTCGGACGACTATCTCAACTGTCATGGCCTTCGGTTACAGTCTTGAACAACGCCGGTGACCATCGCATGTCGGGGGTCACGAGCGTCTACAACCACATACAGCTCATCCAGAGGGGCAGAGGGACACGGCCCGATGAAGCCCCGGCAACCCTCCAGTCGGTTCTCGTAGATCAGCTTGATCGTCTCCGCGAGGCTCCCGGCTAGGGAAGGTGCCAAATCCGTCTCACGGCGAGATGCGTCGTGAGGAAGATGAGGAGAAAGGGCCTCGCCTCCATGGCTGTGCAGACAGTTGCAAGCACCAGCAGTCCCGCCGTCGACCTCGGTCCCGCCGCGGCCCTGAGCTGTCGCGAGTGCGGTCACCGCGTCCCGCTCGGCCCGGTTTTCGCGTGCGAGGAGTGCTTCGGTCCGCTGGAGATCGCCTACGACTTCTCCGCCTACGACGCGGAAGAGCTGCGTGCGCGCATCGAGGCGGGCCCCGCGAACATCTGGCGTTACGCGCCCCTGCTGCCCGTCCCCGCCGACGTGGCCGACAAGCCGAACCTGAACCCGGGCTGGACCAAGCTCGTCAAGGCCGACAACCTGGCCGGCGAGCTGGGCGTCACCGGCGGCCTGTACGTGAAGGACGACTCCGGCAACCCGACGCACTCCTTCAAGGACCGTGTCGTCGCCCAGGCCCTGGAGGCCGCCCGCGCCTTCGGCTTCACGACGCTCTCCTGCTCCTCCACCGGCAACCTCGCCGGCGCCGTGGGCGCCGCCGCCGCCCGGGCTGGCCTTCGTTCCTGCGTGTTCATCCCGCACGACCTGGAGCAGGGCAAGGTCGTCATGGCCGCGGTCTACGGCGGCGAACTCGTCGGCATCGAGGGCAACTACGACGACGTGAACCGCTTCTGCTCCGAGCTGATCGGCGACCCGGCCGGCGAGGGCTGGGGCTTCGTCAACGTCAATCTGCGGCCGTACTACGCGGAGGGCTCCAAGACCCTGGCGTACGAGATCTGTGAGCAGCTCGGCTGGCGGCTCCCGGACCAGATCGTGGTCCCGATCGCCTCCGGCTCCCAGCTCACGAAGATCGACAAGGGGCTGCAGGAGCTGATCAAGCTCGGTCTCGTCGAGGACAAGCCGTACAAGATCTTCGGTGCGCAGGCCGAGGGCTGCTCGCCGGTGTCGACCGCCTACAAGGCCGGGCACGACGTGGTCCGCCCGCAGAAGCCGAACACCATCGCCAAGTCCCTCGCCATCGGCAACCCGGCCGACGGCCCCTACGTCCTCGACATCGCGCGCCGCACCGGCGGTGCGGTGGAGGACGTCACGGACGAGGAAGTCGTCGACGCGATCAAGCTGCTGGCCCGCACGGAGGGCATCTTCGCGGAGACGGCGGGCGGTGTGACGGTCGGCGTCACCCGCAAGCTGCTCAAGGACGGGGTGCTGGACCCGGCGAAGACCACGGTCGTCCTCAACACCGGCGACGGCCTCAAGACCCTCGACGCGGTGGCCGGCACGGGGCTCTCCGCGACGATCCGCCCCACCCTTGAGTCGTTCCGTGAGGCGGGACTCGCCTAGGGCTTCGGCCCATCGATTCCGTCTGCGGGCCGGTGGGGGCTGGGCGCGCCCCGCGGCGGAGCCGCATATCGACACAGCCCCGCGCCCCTGAGGGCGATGAGCTGACCGGAGGTCATACATGAGCGTCACTGTCCGCATCCCGACCATCCTGCGCACCTACACCGGCGGCCAGGCCGAGGTCACCGCCGAGGGCGGGACCCTCGCCGAGGTCATCGAGGACCTGGAGAAGAACCACACGGGGATCGCCGCCCGGGTGCTGGACGACCAGGGCAAGCTGCGCCGGTTCGTCAACGTCTACGTCAACGACGACGACGTCCGGTTCGAGCAGGGCCTCGAGACGGCGACCCCCGACGGGGCGGGCGTCTCCATCATTCCGGCCGTCGCCGGCGGCTGCTGACGGAATGACCGATCATTACCTTCGGTAACAGTGGTTACCTGTTGTTTCCCTGATTGCCCCCTCCGTGAGAGAAGCGGAGGGGGCAATTCTGTGTGATTGAGCGCGGTACAGTTGGGGAACGCGGCCGTGGCCTTCGGGCTGCGGACCCTGGATTCACACCGCACAGCCCGCCAAGAAGTAGCCAAAGTATGCGGGTTTTATGCGGCTTTTGCTCCTTTTGTGAAGCCCGACTTGCCCTGAAGTCGGATGAATTCTCGGCACATTCCGGATCGGTTTCCTCCGCAATTCTCGTCCGATTGACCTGTTGCAGACGGCAGTTGGACAGATACATTCAGCGGCGGTCGACGCGTTCCGGCGCACGCCCCCGTCCCATGGGGGGTGAGGTCTGACCCGGGTCCGCGAAGTGTGGATCTGTGCAAGGGCCAGTAATAGGGGAGTTAGGCATGGCTCAGGGCACCGTCAAGTGGTTCAACGCGGAGAAGGGGTACGGCTTCATCGCGGTCGACGGTGGTGCGGACGTCTTCGTCCACTACAGCGCGATTCAGATGGACGGCTACCGCACCCTTGAAGAGGGTCAGCGGGTCGAGTTCGAGATCTCGCAGGGCCAGAAGGGTCCGCAGGCCGACATGGTTCGCGTCACCGCCTGAACGTTTCTTGCGACGAAGGGCCCGCACCGGCACAGGGTGCGGGCCCTTCTTCCTGCCCGGGGCCTCCCCGTCCCGGACGGCTGAGCGCCGCCTGTCGCCCCGGAGGCGCTTGCACTCGACCATGCCGAGTGCTAATCATTGCGTTAGCACTCTGAAGGTGAGAGTGACAGTGAAGGACCGGGTCGGTGAGGCCCGCAGGCCGGGTGGGGCAAGGAACCACGAGGCCGGCGAGCCGTCCGTCGCGGGCGCGGGCGCGGTCCGAAGGAATCACCCCCAGTCCTGGAGGGACCACTTCACATGGCCAAGATCATCGCGTTCGACGAGGAGGCGCGGCGCGGCCTCGAGCGCGGCATGAACCAGCTCGCGGACGCCGTGAAGGTGACGCTCGGCCCCAAGGGCCGCAACGTCGTCCTCGAGAAGAAGTGGGGCGCCCCCACGATCACCAACGATGGTGTCTCCATCGCCAAGGAGATCGAGCTCGAGGACCCGTACGAGAAGATCGGCGCCGAGCTGGTCAAGGAAGTCGCCAAGAAGACGGACGACGTCGCCGGTGACGGAACGACCACCGCGACCGTGCTCGCCCAGGCCCTGGTCAAGGAAGGCCTGCGCAACGTCGCCGCCGGTGCCAACCCGATGGCTCTGAAGCGCGGTATCGAGAAGGCCGTCGAGGCCGTCTCCGCCGCCCTGCTGGAGCAGGCGAAGGACGTCGAGACCAAGGAGCAGATCGCCTCCACCGCGTCCATCTCCGCCGCCGACACCCAGATCGGCGAGCTGATCGCCGAGGCCATGGACAAGGTCGGCAAGGAAGGCGTCATCACCGTCGAGGAGTCCAACACCTTCGGCCTGGAGCTCGAGCTCACCGAGGGTATGCGCTTCGACAAGGGCTACATCTCCGCCTACTTCGCGACCGACATGGAGCGCATGGAGGCGGTGCTCGAGGACCCGTACATCCTCATCGCCAACTCCAAGATCTCCTCGGTCAAGGACCTGCTCCCGCTGCTGGAGAAGGTCATGCAGTCGGGCAAGCCGCTGCTGATCATCGCCGAGGACGTCGAGGGCGAGGCCCTCTCCACCCTGGTCGTCAACAAGATCCGCGGCACCTTCAAGTCCGTCGCCGTCAAGGCCCCGGGCTTCGGTGACCGCCGCAAGGCCATGCTCGGCGACATCGCCATCCTCACGGGCGGCGAGGTCATCTCCGAGGAGGTCGGCCTCAAGCTGGAGAACGCGACCCTGGACCTCCTGGGCCGCGCCCGCAAGGTCGTCATCACCAAGGACGAGACCACCATCGTCGACGGTGCCGGCTCCTCGGAGCAGGTCAACGGCCGGGTCAACCAGATCCGCGCCGAGATCGAGAACAGCGACTCGGACTACGACCGCGAGAAGCTGCAGGAGCGCCTGGCGAAGCTCGCCGGCGGTGTCGCGGTCATCAAGGCCGGTGCCGCCACCGAGGTGGAGCTCAAGGAGCGCAAGCACCGCATCGAGGACGCCGTCCGCAACGCGAAGGCCGCCGTCGAGGAGGGCATCGTCGCCGGTGGTGGCGTGGCCCTGCTGCAGGCCTCCCAGGTCTTCGAGAAGCTGGAGCTCGAGGGTGACGAGGCGACCGGCGCCAACGCCGTGCGCATCGCGCTCGAGGCCCCGCTGAAGCAGATCGCCGTCAACGCCGGCCTCGAGGGCGGTGTCGTGGTGGAGAAGGTGCGCAACCTGACCCCGGGCCACGGCCTGAACGCCGCGACCGGCGAGTACGTCGACCTGGTCGCCGAGGGCATCATCGACCCGGCGAAGGTGACCCGCTCTGCCCTGCAGAACGCCGCCTCCATCGCCGCGCTGTTCCTCACCACCGAGGCCGTCATCGCCGACAAGCCGGAGAAGGCCGCCGCGCCGGCCGGCGGCGGCATGCCGGGCGGTGACATGGACTTCTGATCCTTCCGAGGATCGGCACCAGTCCTTTCGTACGAGGGCGGTACCCCCTGCCACAGGCAGGGGGTACCGCCCTCGGGCGTGTCCGGGATCACGTGGGCCGGGCCGGCCGGCCCGGGAATGGGGGCCTGCGTCTACACGGTTGCTTAAGAAGGTGCAACAATGCGCGCGCACATACCAGCCGGTTAACACTGTCACTCACGAGGAGCCCCCCACGTGACCGTCACCACGCCCGCCTCCCGCGCGGCCCGGATCCTCTCCCGCCCGATCGCCCTCAACGGCCTCACCGTCCCCAACCGGATCGTGATGGCGCCGATGACGCGCATGTTCTCCCCGGGTGGCATCCCCGGCGAGGATGTGCGCTCCTACTACGCGCGCCGCGCCGCCGCCGGCGTCGGGCTGATCGTCACCGAGGGCACCTACGTCGGCCACGAGTCGGCCGGCCAGAGCGACCGCGTCCCGCGCTTCCACGGCGAGGAGCAGCTCGCGGGCTGGGCCAAGGTCGCCGAGGACGTGCACGCCGCGGGCGGCACGATCGTCCCGCAGCTGTGGCACATCGGCATGGTCCGCAAGCAGGGCGACGCCCCCTTCCCGGACGCCCCCGCCGTCGGCCCCTCCGGCCTCGTCACCCCGGACGCCGAGCCCACCGGCAGGACGATGACCCAGCAGGACCTGGACGACGTCGTCGCCGCGTTCGCCCAGGCCGCCGCGGACGCCGAGCGCATCGGCTTCGACGGCGTGGAGATCCACGGCGCCCACGGCTACCTCGTCGACCAGTTCCTGTGGGCGGGCACCAACCGCCGCACGGACGCGTACGGCGGCGACCCGGTGGCCCGTACCCAGTTCGCCGCGGAGATCGTCGCCGCGGTCCGCGAGAGGGTGTCCCCCGAATTCCCGGTGATCTTCCGCTACTCGCAGTGGAAGCAGCAGGACTACACCGCCCGCCTCGCCGAGACCCCCGAGGAGCTGGAGGCCATCCTCACTCCGCTGGCCGCCGCCGGCGTCGACGTCTTCCACGCCTCCACCCGCCGTTACTGGCTGCCGGAGTTCGAGGGCTCCGACCTCAACCTCGCGGGCTGGACGAAGAAGCTCACCGGCAAGCCGGTCATCACCGTCGGGTCGGTCGGCCTCGACGGCGACTTCGTCAACGCCTTCCAGGGCGAGGGCTCCCCGGTCAAGGGCATCGACAACCTCCTCGACCGGCTGGAGGCCGACGAGGTCGACCTCGTCGCCGTCGGCCGCGCCCTGCTCCAGGACCCGGAGTGGGCGGCCAAGGTCCTCTCCGACCGCTTCGACGACCTGAAGCCGTACGACGCGGCGGCGGTGAAGACCCTCAGCTGACGGGGCACTCATGATCGCTGCCGTCCGTTCCTCTGACAACCAGTGAGGAGCGATCATGACGACGAGCGAGTCCCACGCCCCGGACACCGACGGCCCCGTGGTGCGCACCGCCTCCGGCGCGGTGCGCGGCCTGCGCGAGCGGGGGCTGTCGGTGTTCCGGGGCATCCCCTTCGCCGAACCTCCGGTAGGTGAGGCCCGCTTCCAGGCCCCGCGCCGGGCCCGCTGCTGGGACGGCACCCGGGAGGCGTACGCCTTCGGCCCGCCGCCCCCGCAGGAGCCGGGCGTCCTGGGCCGCACGGCCCGCCCCGCCACCGGCCCCACGGGCGACGACTGGCTCACGCTGAACGTGTGGACCCCCGACCCGGACCCGTCCGCCGCCCGCCCGGTGATGGTGTGGATCCACGGCGGCGCGTACAAGCTCGGCCACGGCGGCCAGCCGGGCTACGACGCCCAGCACGTGGCCCGCGACGGCGACGTCGTGGTCGTCACCTTCAACTACCGTGTCGGGATGGAGGGTTTCGCCCTCTGGGCGGGCGCCCCGGCCAACCGTGGCCTGCTGGACCAGGTCGCGGCCCTGGAGTGGGTCCAGGAGAACATCGGCGCGTTCGGCGGTGACCCGGCCCGGGTCACGGTCTTCGGCGAGTCGGCGGGCGCGGGCTCCGTCGCCTCCCTGCTGGCGATGGAGAGGGCGCGGGGCCTGTTCCACCGGGCGGTGGCGCAGAGCGTGCCCGGCACGTTCTTCTCGGCCGACCTGGCCCGCGACATGGCGACGGCACTGGCGGCGGAGGCCGGCCGGCAGCCCACCGCGGCCGACCTGGCCGCCGTGGACCCTCGTCGACTCCCCGAGGCCGGACAGTCGCTGTCGGCCAAGATGCTCCAGTATCTGGACCGCTGGGGCCGGGCGGCGCCCACGGTCACCCCCTTCTCCCCGGTGGTCGACGGCGACGTACTGCCCATGTCTCCCTGGCAGGCGCTGGCCTCGGGCGCGGCGCGGGAGGTGGACCTGCTGGTCGGCCACAACCGCGACGAGTTCCGCCTGTTCATGGCCATGAGCGGCATGCTCGGCGAGATCACCGGGGAGCAGGCGACGGGGGCCCTGCGGTTGCTGGCACCGGACGGCGAGGCGGGCGAGCGGGCCTATCGGGCGGCCTTCCCCGGGGCGTCACCGGCCGAACTGTACGAACGCGTCCAGACGGACTGGCTGTTCGGCATGCCGAGTCTGCATCTGGCCGAGGCCCAGCTGGCGGGCGGCGGCCGGTCCCACGTCTACGAACTGACCTGGCCTGCCCCGGGAAGCGTACTGGGCGCCTGTCACGGCCTGGACATCCCGCTGCTCTTCGGCACGTTCGGCGCGGACCTGGGAGGCCTCCTCTTCCCCGGCGGCAGGCCCACCTCGGAGGCGGAGCACCTCTCCGCCTTCATCCGCCGCTCCTGGACGGCGTTCGCACGCACCGGCGACCCCGGCTGGCCGGCGTACGACACCCGGACCCGCCCGGTACAGGTGCTGGACGCGGAGCCGAAGGTGACGCCGTACCCCGAGGAGAAGAGCAGGCGCATATGGGAGGGTCACGACTTCCGGCCGCTGCCGCTGCTGGACTGACCGCGGCTAGAGGTTGCCCATGGGCTCGATGTCGGTGCGCACCGGCGTCCCCCACACCCGCAGCACCTCGTAGTCGGTGAACTCGTGCACGAGCCGGTACGCCATGGCGGGCCGGGATCCGCGCCGCTGGGCGGCGAGGTACGCCTCGGCCTCCTGCCGATCCCGCCTGGGCGTCCCGCACAGCTGCCACTCCTGCCCGTTCCACAGCTCGGGCAGCCACCGCTGCTGGGGCTGGGGCCGGTCACCGCGCACGCCGTAACGGGAGGGGGCCGAGCGGACCGGCTCGGCCACGTTCGGCCTGCTGCCGTACTCCGAGCGCCGGTGGGCCCTGCGCCGGGTCTCGCACAGCAGGCACAGATCGGGGGCGCTCTCGTCCACGGGCCCCTGCGGGTGCTCAGGGCACCGGGTGCTGGGCGCGCCGGCCCCGACACTCTCGTCCAGCAGATCGAGGGCCCGCCGCAGATCGGCCCTCACCTCGTGCAGCCGGGCGTCCGGGGTGTCGACGGTGAGTGCCTCCCCGTGCTCCCCGAGCAGCCGCAGGGCCCGGCCGAGGGCGGTGAGCTGGGCGTGGTTCATGTCAGTTCGCTCAGTCCTTCAGCTTCTCGGTGTCCAGGGTGATGCCGGCCGGGGGTGGCGGTTCGACGGTAGCGCCCCACGGGCAGCGGGCTCCATGGTGCCCCGGAGTGCTCTCCTCGATCGTCTGAGGCCATCACGTGAGTGTTGCTTCTCGTCTCTTTTCCAGGATCGCAGCACGCATCTCCGTCGCGTAGGCGTGGATGGCGGGTGCCGACGGGGGCGCATGGTGGTGAACGCCAGGAGGGGGTGCGCCCCGGCACACCCGGCACAGTCCACCCGGCAGCGCCTCCGGCCGCCCCGGCACACCGCACTCCGCGCACTCCATCAACCGGGGCGGCCGGGACGCCGGCGGCCCGGGTTCGGGCGCCGGGGTGGGCGGGAGCTTGTCGGTCAGGCGTCTGCGGACCAGGGCGGCCGGGTGGTGGACGGGGGTGGGCAGCCCGGTGGTGAGGGCACGGAGTACGTCGTCGTCGCCGGCGCCCCTGACGTACCACTGCACGACCAGCGGCGCGAGGCCGGCGCAGTCGGCCTCGGAGAGAGACAGCGCGGGGGCGCTGCGGCCGAGGGCGGCGAGGAGGACGTGGGCGCGGGAGCGGGTCGGCCGAGGGCGGCCCTGCGGTGGCTCGCCCATGACGTCCCCGCGCGTGAAGGCGGCCCACCAGTCATCGGCGCGTGCGGTACGGGAGAACCACGATCGGGTGATCCAGCGGACGGAGTCGGTGCCGGGGAGCCGTTCGCGTCCCCGGCGCAGATGCCCTTCCCGCTGGAGGCGCCTCAGGGCCGTGCCGAGGGCGCACTGCCCGTACGGCAGCACCCTGGCCAGCGTCTTCACGGAGATGTCGGCGCCGTCCGGGAGGCGGTCGATGTACGCGGCGACGGCGGCTTCGCGGGCCGGAAGGTGGGCGAAGTCGTGGTTGCTGCGGGGGCGTTGGCCGGGGGCGGAGCGTTTTCCGTAACCGGGGTTGGCCATCGGGTGCGGGGAGGGGTGCGCCGGGAAGGGGGCAGCACTAAAGTTGGCGTCAGCCATGGGATCGAACTCTCTCTTCGATCTCGTAGGTCAAGCCCCCGCACGGTGTTGGCGCACCAGCGGGGGCTGTTTGCTTACGGCCGCACGTTAGAGCCTTGTGACTCTGCGTGGCAAGCCGAACGCGTCAAGTCAACACGCGGGGTGGGAGGGCGGGTTGAGGCCCTCCACCCGTTCCTTGAAAAGAGGGCTCGAAGCTCGGGGCGAGAGGCTTGAGCTTCGGGGGATCGCTCAGTGCTTGAGGTTCGAGACGAACGCCGACCAGGCCGTCGAGCCGAAGACGCCGTCGAGGACGGGCTGAGCCTGCTCTCGGTACCGATCAACCTGCTCGCGGGATGGGTGAAGAGCCCGGGCGCCGGGGGAAGCCGAAGAGGTACGTCGCCGCGAAGCCCACCGCGTAACCGGTGAGCAGCCCGCCACCGTAGACCGCCGCCGCCACCCCCGGCCCCCTGTCCCCCGCGAGCAGCGGGAACAGGGCCCAGCCCGACGGGCCGATCGCCGTCGCACCCACTTCGGTGCCCAGCATGGCGAAGAAGCCGACGAAGGCTCCGCCCGCCGCCCCGCCCGCACAGGCGGTCAGGAAGGGCCTGCCGAGCGGCAGGGAAACGCCGTAGATCAGGGGTTCACCGACGCCCAGCAGGCCGGCCGGGAGGGCCGACCTGATCGTCGTACGCAGCGAGACGTCGTGGCGCAGGCGGACGTAGACCGCGAGGGCCGCGCCCACCTGGCCCGCGCCCGCCATGGCCAGCAGAGGGAGCAGGACGGTGTAGCCCCGCTGCTCGATGAGGGTGGTGTGGAGGGGAATGAGGGCCTGGTGCAGGCCCAGCATGACCAGCGGCAGGAAGAGGCCGCCCAGCACCAGTCCGGCCACGGCACCGGCGGTCGCGAGGAGCCAGTTGGCCGCCGTGCCGATGGCGGTGGCCACCGCGCCGGCCGCGTACATCAGGCCGTACAGCGTCACCAGGCCGGGGACGAGCACGGTGACCGTGGGGGTGAGTAGGACGTCCAGTGCGCCCGGGACCCGGCCCCGGCACCACTTCTCCACCCGGGTCGCCAGCAGCGCCGCCGCGAGCGCGCCGAGCACCCCGCCCTGCCCCGGCGCCAGGTGCATACCGAACGCCGTCACCTTCGCCACGCCCGGATAGACGACGACGGCCGCCACCGCGCCGCCCAGCACGGGCGTGCCGCCGAACTCCTTCGCCGTGTTGTGGCCGACGAACACCGCGATCAGTGCCATGAAGGCGGAGGCGATGGCGGACACGGCGGGGGTCAGGCCGGGCAGCCAGCCGGCGTTCAGGAGCAGCCCGTTGAGGCCGGCGAGGACGCCACAGCCGATCAGGGCGGGGATGAGCGGGACGAAGACGCTCGCGACGCGGCGCAGGGCGGTCTTGAGGGGCGTGGCGTTGCGCTGCCGCAGCTCCTCCTCGATGCGGGCGCCCTGGTCGGCCGGCCGCGCGCCGAGCGGCTGCTGCCCCGGACAGGTGCCGCTGCCGGCCGCCTGCCCGGTGATCAGG
This sequence comes from Streptomyces sp. NPDC006314, assembly GCF_040613075.1. NCBI lineage: Bacteria > Bacillati > Actinomycetota > Actinomycetes > Kitasatosporales > Streptomycetaceae > Streptomyces > Streptomyces sp. NPDC006314. The sequence continues at coordinate 30,511 of NZ_JBEXRL010000021.1, forward strand.
GCCTGGACCGCCGCCGTGACCTCGTCGACCACCCCGGGCCCGAACACGATCTGCCAGACGCCCCCGCCCACCACCACCCCGAGCACGCCGGGCACGGCCCGCAGGGCGTCCTCGTCCACCGCCGCCGGATCGGCGAGGCCCAGCCGGAGCCGGGTCATGCAGTGGGCCACGGAGGTGACGTTGGCCGGGCCGCCGACCCGGGCGAGGACGGCGGTCGCGGTGGAGGCGGGATCGTTGCGCACGCCCCGAGCGTGCGGGTCAGCCGGCCGCGTGCGCCAGCGCGGCACGCAGATGGCCGCCGGACTCCTCCAGAAGGCGGGCGGCCGTCGGGCCGTCGACATCGGCGAGAAGGGTGAGGATCGCGTTCTTCACCTCGCCATCGGACTCGGTGAGCGCCTTCTCGATCTCCTCGTCGTCCGCCCCCGTGGCCAGGGACACGATCCGGTGGGAGCGGGCCCGGAGCTTGTCGTTGGAGGCACGGACGTCGACCATCAGGTTCCCGTACGTCTTGCCGAGCCGGATCATCGTGATGGTGGAGAGCATGTTCAGGACCAGCTTCTGGGCCGTGCCCGCCTTCAGCCGGGTGGAGCCGGTGATCAGCTCCGGGCCCACGACGACCTCGATGCCGTGCTCGGCGGCGGCCGCGAGCGCGCTGTGCTCGTTGCAGGCGAGGCCGATGGTCAGGGCGCCCAGCGCTCGGGCGTGCTCGACGGCGCCGAGGGCGTAGGGCGTGCGGCCGGAGGCGGAGATGCCGACCACCGTGTCGTCGGCGGTCGGCTGGAGCGCGTCGAGGTCCTTGCGGGCCAGCTCCCTGGAGTCCTCCGCGCCCTCGACGGAGGTGACCATGGCCTCGGGGCCGCCCGCGATCAGGCCGACGACCTGGGCGGGGTCGGTGTTGAAGGTGGGCGGGCACTCGGAAGCGTCCAGCACGCCCAGCCGTCCGGCCGTTCCGGCTCCGGCGTAGACGAGCCGACCGCCTCGCGCCATGCGCTCGGCCACGGCGTCGATGGCGGCGGCGATCCGGGGCAACTGCGCCGCGACGGCACCGGGCACGCCCGCATCCTCGCCGTTCATCAACCGGGCGATCTCAAGGGTGGACAACTGATCGATATCGGCAAGCTCGGGCCGAAAGGCCTCGGTGGTCAACGAGGCCAACTGACTGCGCAGATCATGAGAGGTCATTGGGGGGCGGCTCTCTCCGGTGACTTTTCAAGGGGGGTGAACCTACCTCGGGGCGCGGGGCCCTGCTCGATGTGCGGCTGCGCCGCGGGGCGCGACGAGCCCGAACCCACTCGCAGGTCCCACGAACGGTCGGTCCTGCGGTCTATCGCGACCCACTCCGATGCCGATGGGCCAACGCCTCGTAAGACGCGGCCAAAGCCGGCGCCGCGGTCTCGTACGTGCGCTGGGCCACACCGACGAACAAGCAGTCCACCACCAGTAGTTGACTCGTCCGTGAGGACATCGCGGCCGGCCGCAGCTCGGTCTCCCGGGACGTGGAGGTGGTCAGCACGTAGTCGGCGTACTGCGTCACCGGCGAATCGGGTCTTCCGGTGATCGCGACGGTGGTCGCCCCGTGCTCGAAGGCGACCCGCAGTGGCTCGATGACGTCCCCCGTCGAGCCGGAGTGCGTGATCGCGATGGCCACGTCCCCCGAGTGGAGCTGCACCGCGTTGGTCACCGCCAGGTGCGGGTCGCTGTGCGCGTGGGCTATGAGCCCTATTCGCAGCAGCTTCTGCGTGAGGTCCTGGGCGACGAGCCCGGACGCCCCTATGCCGTACACATCGGTCCGCCGGGCACCGGCCAGCGCGGTGACGGCCGCGCCCAGCTGGACGGTGTCGAGTCCGGCGGCCGTGTCGGCGAGGGTCTGCTGCTCCTCGTAGGCCAGTTTCGCGACGACGTCGGCGATGGGGTCGTCCACCGCGATGTCCGTCGTGATGGCGGGCGCCCGGCCCGACTGCTGCTGCGCGGCCAGCCCGGCGAGGGCCAGCCGCAGGTCGCGGTAGCCGGGGTAGCCGAGGAGGCGGGCGGTGCGGACGACCGTGGCCTCGCTGGTGCCGGTGAGTTCGGCGAGGCCGGTGACCGTGAGGGCGGCGCAGCCGGCCGGGTCGCTCGCCACGGCCTCGGCGACGCGCTGCATGGACCGGGTCATGGAGGGGGCGAGCGTGCGCACCTTCGCGGCGAGGGAGCCGCCCGGACTGCCGAAACTTTCCTTCATGTCCTGGGTCACAGGTGAAAGATATTTTCGGTTCGGTCTGGTGGTCAAGAGTGCGCACAATGGGTGGCATGGAGCCCATCAGTCCCCTTGAGCAGGCCTTGCACGCGGCGCGCGCCCTGGTGCTCGCCGACCTGATCGCGCGCGAGGTCGCGGCGGCGGACGTGGTCTCACTGGTCGAGGACTCCGTCGCACAGCGGCGCTGGTGGGTCGAGCAGTGGCCGGAGGGCGCCGCCTACGTCGCCGGGCTGGTCGCACAGGACGTGCAGGACGCGCTGCTGGAGCGGCACGGCCGGTGGCCGCTGTGCTCGGTGTGCGGCTCCGGCGACCCGCACGCGCTGCACGTGGAACCGGAACTGGGTCCCGACCCGCACTGGGTGTGCCACAAGGCGGGCGTGAAGGTCGCCGCGGTCGGCTCGCTGGGGGCGGTCACGGGCGGGACGACGTCCTCGTGAGGTGCCCGTGACCGTGTACATCGACCCGCCGGCCTGGCCCGGCCACGGGCGCATGTGGTCGCATCTGGTCAGCGATGTGTCGTACGAGGAACTGCACCGGTTCGCCGAGCGGTTGGGCGTCCCCCGGCGGGCCTTCGAACGCGACCACTACGACATTCCGTCGCACCGGTACGCGGACGCGGTGGCCGCCGGGGCGGTGGAGGTCGGCAGCCGCGAGGTGGTGCGACTGCTGCGGGCGTCGGGACTGCGCCGGCCCAAGGGGCTTCAGACCCGGCGGACGTAGAGCCGGAGCCCGTCCTCCATGCCGTGGTCCTCGCCGGCGGTCCGCTCCTCCTCCACGGTCGCCCGGGTGTACCCCGCCCGGGTCACCACGCGCTGTGAGGGCAGGTTGTCCGCCTCGATGATCGCGAAGAGCAGGTCGACATCCTCCCGGGCCAGTGCCCACTCGGTCAGGGTCCGCAGCGCCTCGGTGGCGTAGCCCTGGCCGCGGGCGCCCTCGACGAGGTCGTAGCCGATCTCCACCCGGCCCTCCTCGTCCGGGGCGCCGTGGAAGCCGATGCCGCCGATCGCGCGGCCGTCCTCGTGCCGTACGAGGGCGAAGACCCCGAACTCCGGCCGGTGCACGCCGGCTTCGTACGCCTTCACCAGGAAGCCGGCGGCCTCCCGCGTGCCCTCGTACGGGCCGCCCTCGATCCACTCCAGACCGCCGTCGCCGCCGAGGCGCAGATCACGGGCGGCGGCCGGGCGGAGACCGGTGAGGGTGAGGCGTTCGGCGGGGATGACGAGGTTGTTGTGCCAGCGCCAGCCGGTGACCGGGGCACGGCCGGGCAGTTCACCGCGGCCGGTGGCCCACAGCAGGGTCGGCCAGGGTGCCGGGCCGGGCTGGACGTGCGGAAAGAGCCAGGTCAGAACGGACTCGGCGAGGTCCTCGGCCGGCTCGTAGGCCAGACCCAGACCCTCGGCCACGTCGTGGGTGTGCAGCAGCACCTCGGCGATGCCCATCGCGGCGAAGCCCTCGCGGTCGGCGCTGCGGAAGGGGTAGGGGTGGAAGGCGCGGACGCCGGGCGGGGTGGTGCGGACGGTCGTGGCGAGCAGCACGCCGGTGGTCTCGATGACGTGCAGCAGGCCGGCGTTGTCGGTGCCCTCGTCCAGGACGATGTCGAAGGGGACGTACGCCCCCTGGGCACGGCCCGCCAGCTGGCCCGCGTAGGCGATGAGATCGCTGGCGATGTGCTCGGCCGTCTTCCGGCAGCTCCACTCCAGCCGCCCGGCGGTGCTCTCCCAGTCCCGGTCCACCGCCGGCCGCAGTGCCGCGAGGCAGCCCGCGACGGCCCTGTTCACGTCGTCCCCGTTTATCGGTCGCATGGACGCACCCTAGGCCCCGTCCGCTCGGGTCGAGAGCAATTCCAGCTCCGAGGCGAGGTTGTAGCGGGCGGTGGCCTCCCAGTGCTCCTGGCCGTAGGGGGTGTGGAACAGCCGGGGGAGGTCGAGGAGTTGGCGCAGAACCGCCGAACGGCCGGCCCGGAAGGCGTCGTTGGGGACGAAGTGGTACTCCTCGCGGACCTCGGCGGTGTAGGCGGCGTACGCCGACGGGGGTGCGGCCAGGATCGCGAGGTCCGCGTCGCACAGGACCTGGCCGTCGCGGTCGTCGTCGGCCGGATCGTGCGTGACGGTGAGCCGGACCAGCCGCGCCACCTCGGCCGTCCGGGCGTCCGGCAGGCCCGCCTCCGGCAGGGCACGCTCGGCGAGCCGCGCGGACCGCTCCTCGTTCTCCGACCGTTCGGGGAGATAGACGGCGTCGTGGAACCAGGCGGCCAGGCGTACGACGTCCGGGTCGGCCGCGTACTCCTCCAGTACGTCGATCCGGTCGAGCACCGCGGTGAGGTGGGCCAGGGTGTGGTAGCGGCGCTGCGGCTCCTGCCAGCGGGTGAGGAGGTTGTCGGCGTACGGCGCGGGGTCGGGGCCGCCGCCGGGGGCGCGGGCTGCTTCCAGCGCACGGGCGAAACGGAGGCGCAGGGCGTCGAGATCGGCCATGCCTTCATTCTTCCGTTCCTGTGTGACCCGTGGCGATTCCTGGGCGATCCGGGGCGGTTCTTCCGTGACGGTGGCGCTCGGCGGCCCCTGGCCTGGGGCCCATGACTGTCATGACCGAGGTACCACGTGACCCCGAACTCCCCGGGCGGCTGCTGACGGTCGAGCGGGATGCGCTCATACCGCTGCCGCGCTCGCGCGCGGACGCGGACTTCGCCTCGCCCACCGCCGCGTGTCCGGGGTGGACGGTGCGGGACGTGCTGGCGCACTGTTCCGCCGCGTTGCCGCGGTTGGTGGAGAGCCGGTTCGAGCAGGGCGTGTTTCGCCCGAGCCGAACGACCGGGACATCGCCGAGCGCGCGCAGTGGACGAACGCCCGGATCGTGGACGAGCTGGAACGCGGTACGACCGAGGCCGGGCCGGTGATCGCCGAGGCGGGCGGGGTGCTGGACATGATCGCGCTGGGGGAGTGGGTGCACGCCGGTGATGCGTGGGAGGTCTTCGGCGAGCCGGGGGCGTACGCCGGGGCCGGCCTGCCGGACGCGCTGCCCCTGCTTTCCCGGATCACCCGGGAGAAGCGGCACGTGCCGCTGCACGCCGACCTCGGCGACATGGACGAGCCGCTGCTGCTGGGGGCCGTGGCCGCGGAGGACCCGCCCGGTACATCGGTGCTGCCGCCACTCTCGTACGGCTGTATGCGGGGCGGCCGGTGAACGGGGCGGCGTAGGAGCTGGCGGGGGCGAGGGAGGGGGAGCTGAACCTCTTCGGGTGAGGGGCGTCCCGGGCGGGCGGGATGCGGGCGTAGTCTTGGAATTGGACTAGACCTGTCTCTGTAGCCGCCGACGAATGGGGTGCCATGAGCAAGCGTGCAGTCCTGGAGGTGATCGCCCTCGACGTCGAGGACGCGGTCGCCGCCCAGGCCGGAGGCGCGGACCGCCTGGAGTTGGTCACCGAGATGGCGGCCGACGGGCTCACCCCGTCCCCCCGCACCGTCGCCGGGATCCGCGCCGCCGTCGACATCGACCTGCGCGTGATGCTCCGGCTGGCGGACGGGTTCGCGGCCGGTGACGTGGAGCGGCTGGTCCGGTGTGCGGGCGAGCTGCGGGAGGCCGGTGCGGACCAGTTCGTGCTCGGGTTCCTCGAAGCGGGCGGCGGGGTGGACCTCGCGGCGGTGGAGCGGGTGGTCGGCGCGCTGGACGGCTGCGCGTGGACCTTCCACCGGGCGATCGACCGGGCCGCCGACCGCGACGCCCTGCGCAAGCAGCTCGCCGACCTGCCCGGCCTGGACACCTATCTGACGGCCGGTGCCGCCGAGGGCGTGGACGAGGGCCTGCCCACGCTGATCGCGGAGGCCGGGCACGGCGGGGAGCCAGGGTACGAACAGCAGATCCTGGTGGGCGGCGGACTGCGCCTCGACCATGTGCCGCGGCTCCGGGCCGGCGGGATCGAGGCCTTCCACATCGGCGGGGCGGCTCGTCCCGACGGATGGGAGGGGCCGGTCTCGGTGGAGGCGGTCGCCCGGTGGCGGGCGGAGCTGGACGGGGATGCCGCCCAGGAGGTGTCCCCCTAGCCCCTCAGAGGGTGCAGGCACAGCGACAGGTCGCCGTTTCCGCTGTACTCCGGGTAGGCCGCGTAGTCCCCGGCCCTACACGAGCCGCTGTCCGGGTCGAGGACGCGGAACCGGGCGTGGGAGGAGCCGCAGTCCACGGGCTTCAGGTCCTGTTCGGGCCAGGTGGCGTCGTTGCGCGCGCATGAGCCGACCGTCAGGGTCGGGTGCTCACTCCCGCTCGAACCGACCAGCAGGCCGATGACCATGACCACCGGAACGGCGAGCACCGGCAGGCCGAAGAGGCCCAGTGAAATCAGGGCCAGTACCCCGGCCGGCCGCTTGAACACGGGCTTGCCCGGGTCCAACGGCGGCCGCCATCGCGCCGTGACCGGTTCGGGGACGCGCCGTATCCCGGACAGGGCGCCGAGGTTGATCAGCAGGGTGACGGGTGTGATGACCATCGACAGCGGACCCCACCAGCCCCGCACCAGGGTGTCCGACTGCATCTCGCGGAAGGTCGCCAGTGCGCAGGTGCGGCAGAACACCCCCTGACGCCGCAGGAACCGCATGATCACCAGCATGCCCTGGTGGCCGCGGACCGTGACCTGCGCGGCGGGCGACGCCCCGCACACCTGGCAGGCCGCCGTCGGCACCGCGCCGCCGCCGTACTGCCGTGGCTGCGGACCGGCGGAAGCGGGCGGGTACGGCCCCGAAGCCTGCTGGTACGGCCCCGGGGTCTGCGGGTACGGGGGGTGGTAGGGCGGCGGGGTGCTCAACTGGGGCCTTTCCAAGGGGACATGCGGGAACGGCACAGCACCCTACTGGGCGAGCTGCGGCGGCAACGGCGCGGAATGCGCCACGATCAGTCCCGACACCGCACGCGTCAGCGCCACGTACAGCCGCCGCAGCCCCGTCCGTTCGTCGGGTTCGCCGTCCACCACGGCCTGCGGTTCGTCCAGGACGACGTAGTCGTACTCCAGGCCCTTGGCGAGGGAGGCCGGGACGAGGGTGAGGCGGGTCTCGCCGGTGGTCTCCTCGCCGGGCGCGAGACACGTGATCCCCGCCGCGGCCAGCGCCTCGGCGAGCGCGGGGACGCGGGCGTCCGCCGCGATCAGACCGGTCGAGCCCTCGTTGCGCAGCAACTCCTCGCAGGCGGCGACGACCTCGCCCGCTGCCGTGACCGTACGGACCTCGAAGAAGCCCGGGTTCTCCCGGACGGAGGCGACCGGGGTGAGACCGGGCGCGATGTGGGGCAGGAGGCGGGAGGCGTAGGCGATGACGTCCGTGGGGACACGGAAGCCCGCGGTCAGCTCCTCGATGTGCCCCTCCTGCTTGCCGAGGTGGGCGAGGGCCTCCTGCCAGCTGCGGGTCGCCCACGGAGTCGTACCCTGCGCCAGGTCCCCCAGCACCGTCGCGCTGCCCGTCGTGCAGCGGCGGCCGACGGCCCGGTACTGCATGGGGGACAGGTCCTGCGCCTCGTCCAGGACCACATGGCCGAGCGAGTGCGTGCGCTGGATCAGGTCGGTCGCCTCGTCGATCAGCACCGCGTCCGCCGCCGACCACTTGGCCGACTTCACACTCCGCACCGGCTTCGCCCACAGGATCGTCTTCTGCTCGTCCTCGTCCAGGACACCGTCGGCGTGCTCGGCGAGGAAGTCCGCGTCGGTCAGCAGCCGCAGCACGAGCTTCGCCGGGTCGACGGCCGGCCAGATCTCCTTCACGGCCGCCTTCACCGCGCTGTTGCGGGCCACGGCGTCCTGCACCCGGTCGTCCGGCGCCTCCCCGGCCCGCTCCATCTGCACCAGCACCACGTGCGCGATCCGCTGCGGCAGGGCCTCGCGCGCGGCGCCGTAGCGGATGTCCCGCTCCAGCAACTCCCGGACCATGTCCTCCAGTTCGTACGCCGGAACCCGCCAGCGGCGCGAGCCGCGCACGACGACGACCGGCTCGGTGGGCATGCTCACCTGGGAGTACAGGGCCCGGCGCAGCACCTCGGCCATCCGGGCGTCGCCCTTGACGACAGCGGCGGCCGCGTCGTCCGTGCCGCGCACCTCCACCTGCGCGACCAGGTCGTCCACGGTGGCCTGCTGCACGGTCAGCTCACCGAGCGCGGGCAGGACCTGCTCGATGTAGTGCAGGAAGGATCTGTTCGGCCCGATGACGAGCGTGCCGGTGCGCGCGAGCCGTTCCCGGTGGGCGTACAGCAGATACGCGACCCGGTGCAGGCCGACGGCGGTCTTTCCGGTGCCGGGTCCGCCCTGCACGCACACCGTGCCGGACAGACCGGAGCGGACGATCTCGTCCTGCTCGGGCTGGATCGTGGCGACGATGTCCCGCATCGGGCCGACGCGCGGCCGCTCGATCTCCTGCTGGAGCAGCTTGCTGGTGGTGGCGGCCCCTGACGGATCGGCCGGGTCGGACAGGTGCTCGTCCTCGTAGGCGGTCAGGTCGCCGCCGGTGTAGCCGAAGCGGCGGCGCAGCCCGACGTCCATGGGGTCCTTCTTGGACGCCCGGTAGAACGGCTGCGAGACCGGCGCACGCCAGTCGATGACCATGGGATCCCCGTCGGCGTCGTGCACATGCCGCCGGCCGATGTAGAACTTCTCGCCCTGCGCGCCCTCGGCCCGCTCGGCCCCCGGCGCGTGCAGATAGTCCAGCCGGCCGAAGAACAGCGGGGTGTCGCTGAGGTCGGCCAGGGCCTTGATGCGTTCGTCGATCTGCCGGGCGAGCACCTCGGCGTTGACCCAGTTCGCGGTGACGTCCTTGATGTCCAGCGCCTCCACGTCCTCGCGCATGGCGCGCAGGGCGGCACGGGACGCGGCGAGGTGGGAGCGCTCTCGGGCGAGGGGGTCGTCGAGCGGGTCGTGGACGGGCGTGGACAAGGGGGTGCCTCCGGATCTGCTCTTCCATGACTGGGGCATGACGGGGCCGCCCGGTTTCCGTCCGGGCGGCGGCACTCCGTGAGGGAGGCGGGCAAGAGCGGAGATCCTAGGTGAGGGGGCTGGGTGGAAGCCAATGAATTTCCGCCCCTAGGGGACGGGGGACACGCCGCGTAGGGGCCGCGGTCCACCCGCAGGCCTACTCGGGCCCCTTGGGGACTGGCTCCGGAGACCGATGCGGGACTTATGCCCGAAGTTCCACCATGGAGACATGAGCGCAGCGACCATCACTCCCACTCCTGTCCGACCCCCGTCCGGTGCCACGGCCGTGGGCGGCCCCCATCGTCACCGCCTCGGCGACGCCCTGCGTGCCGTCAAGGTGTTCGCGGAGGCGGCGTTCGGCGTCGTCGTCCTCGGTGAGTACGGCGAGGAAGCGGGCATACGCCGCAAGTGACGGCATAGGGTCACGTCCGTGCGGAAACGGATGGCCCTGCCTCTCCTCGCCCTCTCCCTCGCCTCCTTCGCCGCGCTGTGCGTCCTGCGCGGCGCACCCATGGCCGATCTCCTCGTCTACCGGGCCGAGGGCGCGGCCGTGGCCCACGGCACCGATCTCTACGGCTTCACGGTCACCCGGTGGCGGCTCCCCGCGACCTACCCGCCGTTCGCGGCGATCCTGTTCGTCCCGGCCACCTGGCTTCCCGTCCCGGCCCTGAAGGCGGCCTTCCTCGCGGGCAACGCGCTCCTGCTCGCGCTCCTGATCACCCTCTCGGCCCGCCTGGCCGCCCGAACCGGCCTCCTGCCCCCGCCGCCCCAGCCGCTGCCGCCGCCTCTGCTCTGCGCGGCCACGGCCCTGTCCCTCTGGCTCGAACCGGTCTTCCAGACCCTCCTGTTCGGCCAGATCAACCTCGCCGTGGCCGGCCTGGTGCTGTGGGACCTCACCCGGCCCCCCACCGCCCGGGGCAAGGGGGTGGCCCTCGGCATCGCGACCGGCATCAAGCTCACCCCGGCCCTCTTCGTGCCGTACCTGTTCCTGACCGGACGCAGACGGGAGGCGGCCACGGCGACGGCGGTGTGCGCCGGCACGGTCGCACTCGGCGGCCTGCTGCTCCCCTCCGCGAGCGCCGACTTCTGGACCCGGCGTCTGTACGAGACCGACCGGGTGGGCAAGGCGTGGATCGTGGACAACCAGTCCCTGCAGGGCCTGGTCGCGCGGGCCCTCGGCGACCCCGCCCCGGGCCTCGCCTGGGCGCTCCCGGCGGCCGCCGTCGGCGCGGTGGGCCTCTGCCTGGCGGCCCGCGCCCGCGAGGACCGGCACGGCATCCTGCTCACCGCGTTCACCACCCTGCTGATCTCCCCGATCAGCTGGTCCCACCACTGGGTGTGGTGCGTACCGCTCCTCGCCGTGCTCCTCGCCGAGGGCCGCGTCCTCCTGACGGCCCTGACGGCGACGGCGTTCACGGCCCGCACCCTCTGGCTGCTCCCCCACGAGGGCGACCGTGACCTGCACCTCCCGTGGTGGCAGCAACCCCTGGCGTCGCCGTATCCGCTGCTGGGGCTGGCGCTGCTGGCGTGGGCGGCCGTACCGCGCCGCCGGGGGGGTCAGCCCGTGCCCTCCGCCAGGATCTCGTCCGCGTCCACGATCCGGTAGGCGTAGCCCTGTTCGGCCAGGAAGCGCTGGCGGTGGGCGGCGAAGTCCTGGTCGATGGTGTCGCGGGCGACCACCGAGTAGAAGTGGGCCTGGTGGCCGTCGGCCTTCGGGCGCAGTACGCGCCCGAGCCGCTGGGCCTCCTCCTGCCGGGAGCCGAACGTGCCGGACACCTGGATGGCGACCGTGGCCTCGGGCAGGTCGATGGAGAAGTTGGCGACCTTGGAGACGACGAGCACGCTGATCTCGCCCTCACGGAAGGCGTCGAAGAGCTTCTCCCGCTGGGCGTTCGACGTCTCGCCCTTGATCACCGGCGCGTTCAGGTGCTCGCCCAGCTCGTCGAGCTGGTCGATGTACTGGCCGATGACGAGGATCTGCTGCCCGGCGAACCGGCGGACGATGGCCTCCGTGACCTTCCGCTTGGTCGCGGTCGTGGCACAGAAGCGGTACTTCTCCTCGGTCTCCGCGGTGGCGTAGGCGAGCCGCTCGGAGTCGGTGAGATTGACCCGGACCTCGACGCAGTCGGCGGGCGCGATGTAGCCCTGCGCCTCGATCTCCTTCCAGGGCGCGTCGAACCGCTTGGGCCCGATCAGTGAGAACACGTCCGACTCGCGGCCGTCCTCGCGGACGAGGGTGGCCGTGAGACCGAGCCGCCGCCGCGCCTGCAGATCGGCGGTGAACTTGAAGACGGGAGCCGGCAGCAGATGCACCTCGTCGTAGACGATCAGCCCCCAGTCCCGGGAGTCGAACAGTTCCAGGTGCGGATAGACACCCTTCCGCTTGGTGGTGAGGACCTGGTAGGTGGCGATCGTGACGGGCCGGATCTCCTTCTTCGTCCCGCTGTACTCGCCGATCTCGTCCTCGGTGAGCGAGGTCCGCTTCACCAGTTCGTGCTTCCACTGCCGGGCGGAGACGGTGTTGGTGACGAGGATGAGCGTCGTCGACTTCGCCTGGGCCATCGAGCCCGCGCCGACCAGCGTCTTCCCGGCGCCACAGGGCAGCACGACGACCCCGCTGCCGCCGTGCCAGAAGTTCTCCACGGCCTGCTTCTGGTACGGCCGCAGGTTCCAGCCGTCCTCCAGCAGCTCGATCGCGTGCGCCTCGCCGTCCACGTACCCGGCGAGGTCCTCGGCGGGCCAGCCCAGCTTGAGCAGCGTCTGCTTGATCTGCCCGCGCTCGGAGGGGTGCACGGCGACGGTGTCCGGATCGATGCGGGCGCCGACCAGCGGGGCGATCCGCCTGGACTTCAGCACTTCCTCCAGCACCGGCCGGTCGGTGGTGGTGAGGACGAGGCCGTGCGCGGGGTGCTTGGAGAGGGTGAGGCGGCCGTAGCGGTCCATCGTCTCGGCGATGTCCACGAGCAGCGCGTGCGGCACGGGATACCGGCTGTACTGCACCAGGGCGTCCACGACCTGCTCGGCGTCATGCCCGGCCGCCCGCGCGTTCCACAGGCCGAGCGGCGTGACCCGGTAGGTGTGGATGTGCTCGGGTGCCCGCTCCAGTTCGGCGAAGGGCGCGATGGCCCGACGGCAGTCGTCGGCCAGCTCGTGGTCGACTTCCAGGAGCAGGGTCTTGTCAGACTGGACGATTAGGCAGGACACGCATACCTCCGCAGATAGGATCGTCAGCGTGACAGACACTGCACCTGCCACTGCTCGGGCCATGCCCCGTGCCCGGCGCCGGAAGGGCGTACCGGCCAGCGCGCCGGGGATGCGCGCCGCTATCTATGTTCGCCTATCGCGTGAAACGGACGAGACGACTTCTCCCGAGCGCCAGAGAGCGGCTTGCGAGGCGCTGTGTGAGGCACGCGGTTGGGACGTCATAGTCGTCGAGGAAGACATCGATGTCTCCGGCTTCTCGCGGGGCCTCGACCGGCCGGGTCTGCAACGCATCCTGACCCGGCTCGCCGAGCTGGACGTGATCGTGTTCTTCAAGATCGACCGGCTCGCACGCTCGACGGTCGACTTCGCGGAGATCATGCGACTCGCCGAGCACCAGAGCGTTGCGCTCGCGTCGGCCACGGAACCTCTTGACCTCACGTCGTCCATGGGCCGGGCCATGGCGAAGGTCATCGCGGTTTTCGCCGAGCTGGAGTCCGACACCATCGGCATGCGGGTGTCCAGTGCCCACGAGCACCTGCGCCGGGAGGGCCGCTATACCGGTGGGCGGGTTCCGTACGGGTACATGGTCGTCCCCAACCCCAACGGGGCGGGCAAGGTCCTCGCGGTCAACGAGAACGAGGCCAAGACGATCAGGAAGATCGTGGAGCGGGTCCTGGCCAAGGACTCCCTCATGCAGATCATCAACGACCTCAACAAGGAGGGCGTCCCGTCGCCCGGCCACACCTCACGCCAGACCACGGGCAAGCGCAGTGACTCCAAGCAGTGGTACACGACGACGCTGCGTAGCCTGCTGGGCAATCCCCAGTTGCTCGGCCAGGTCATCGAGGACGGAAAGCCGATCCTGCGGACGGACGGTCTGCCCCTGGTCAACCGCCCGCCGATCCTCGAAACGGACATCTGGCAGGCGCTCCAGGACGAGTTGGAGCGTCGGGCCAATCCCGGTGAGAAGCGCCGGGAGGGGACGTCGTTGTTGCGCGGCATCATGCACTGCGGAGTCTGTGGTGAGCGCATGTACACCTTCAGCGGGCGCAACGGCCAGCTTCGGTACCGGTGCATCGGCCCCCTAAAGTACCGCCAGCGGGCGGCCAAGGGGGAGGAGAAGCCGGGCGAGAAGTGCTACGGGCCGACCGTGGCGGGGGTGACCACCGAGGAGCATGTCACCGAGCAGTTCCTCACGAAGTACGGGCACCTTCCCGTGATGCGGATGGTCCAGGAGGCGGGCGAGGACTTCCGCCCGCAGATCAGGCAGGCTGAGGAAGCATTGGCCGACTTGCAGAAAGATCGCTACGACCGGGGCCTGTTTAAGGGCGACGACGGAGCGATCCGATACGCGGAGCAGTACGCCAAGCTGGAGGAGCGTCTGGCGTCCCTGAAAGAGAGACAGCGAACGGCGAAGCCGGGCGGCGTGAAGGCGGAGCCGACCGGCGAGACGCACGCCGAGCAGTGGAAGCGCTCGGACGGGGCCGGTAAGCGAGACCTGTTGTTGAACGCGGGCGGCTACGTGGAGGTGGCACCTGCGCGGCGGGGCGGGAAGAAGCTGGACACCTCACGCCTGTCGGTGTACTTCGGCGAGGAGGGGCACATGCGACGGGCGGCAGCGGCGAAGAAGAGCGGACAGGAGATCGAGGCGACCGACAGCCAGGGCTGACGCCGACGCCGCCAGACAGACGAGAGGGCGCCCCCACCGGACAAGGTGGGTGCGCCCTTGGTCTGTTCAGCTCAGGCAGTGTGTTGGTCGGGGGCGTGCCAGGGGCCGATGACCTTGATAGATGGGCGGCAATAGGAAAGTGCGACTCCATCGCGGGTCGTGAACTCAACCGTCTCCGCAGCGAGTTCGCAGAGGGCATCCCCGTCCGTCCCGGATAGTGCGGCCATCAGCGCTGGGACGGATTCCGCCAGGTCCCATGAGGCGGAACTGAGGCGGAAGCCGCCGAGGGCGTATGCGTCGGCGAGGCGGAACGAGAGCCGAATACACTTTGGCTCATAGCGAGGTGCTGCTGTCAGCACGCCGGCCCTGATGGATTCGGGGCCGGAGATGACGACTCGCATGGTGATTGATCGGGGCAGCACTTCGAAGTGGTCGGCTTCGTTGCCAGCCTGGGTCGGCGATTGCCTGCCGAAGAGCTGCCCGATGACTGCGGCGCCTTCCTCAGCTCCAGTGGAGACACGCCAAGAGCCCTGGCCGCACTGGAAGCGGCCGACGAACGTCGCGGTGTGGTTGGCCATTTAGACGTCGTTTCACTTGGTGAGTCGGCGGTAGCCGATGAGGGCTGCGGCTATGCCGACGAAACCGGGGTTGCTCGCAGGTCCCGGGATCAGCGGCTCTCCCTGGTGCGGGAACGGGCTCACGGCGCGGCTTCGACGACGAAGAGCCGGGCGTCCGCGCCGGTGCGGGGCTCGATCACGGCCTCCGTGCCCGCGGCGGTGCTCGCCCGGCGCCCACGCTTGTCCTGCCGGTGATCCGGTTCGGATGGCTCCGGCCGGCGGACTTCCCGGATCTGCCGGACCGCCTGGCTTTCGTCGGCTTCGTGGGCGTCTTGCCGGAGACGTGGTGGGCGCCGGGCAGGGCCGGTCGTGCAACCCCTCCCGTCCTTCGTGTGTCTTGACCGGCGGGAGACGCGGTGTGGGCGGCGCGGTGAGGAGTTCACGGATGTCGGGACGCAGAGGGGCAACGGGCGTCGGAGCCGTGGTGGTGCTGATCGCCACCGGAGCCTGGGCGATGAGGCCGGAGAACGCCGACAGGCGGCTGTGGGGCGAGGTACGGCCGGTGATCGAGGCCCGGCTGGCGGCGGAGAGCAGGGGCAGCGGATACGGCGAGACCGTGCCCGCGCTCGACGCGCGCTGGTTCTGCCGGGCGGAGGCGTTCGACCTGGAGGAGCGCGGGGACGACGTGCGGGCGAGAGTCAACACGCTGTGCGTCGAGTACGGGGTGCGCGACGGCAGCCTGGTGGAGTGCAGTGCCGGGCAGGGCCCGCAGGTGGTGCGGCTGGAGCGGGACGCGGACGGCGGTTACCGGGTGGTGTCGCGGGAGGAGGCGCCCGACGGCGAGGGGTACGCGCGGTGGACTCGGGCCCACTTCGGTTACTTCGCCGGCTACACCCTGGAGAAGCCGATGTCCTCCGACAGCCTGGAGCGCGCCGCCCGCGCCCACTTCGGCCTGCCCGCGCACGCGCCGGTCCGGGACTGCTGAAGCGGCCTCAGTCGTCCGCCAGCTCGGCCACCCCCGTGATCCGGTGCAGGGGATACGTCCGCACCTCGTCCGCCGTGTGGTCGTACGCCGTCACGAAGCCTCCCTCCACGCGGATGGGGGCGATGACGCGCTGGCTGGCGGTGCCCTCGGCGTTGACGTAGCCGATCCACAGGGACTCGCCGGTGAGGACGGCGGCCTGCACGGTGGCCAGGGTCTCGGCGGAGGAGGTGCGGGGCAGCTCGCCGCCCGCGAGGGGGGTGCCGGTGTTCTTGCGCGGGGTGGTGGCGGCCAGATCGCCGGCCCGGATCGCGCGGATCGCCGCCGCGAGGAGCGTGGCGTCGGGCGGCGGCGGGCCGTCCGGCACCGGATCGGGGGCGGTGCGCGGCGGGGTGCGGTGGGCATGGGCCCGGGTGATCAGGACATCGCCCTCGGCGGACTCGGCGGCCGGTGCGTAGCCCATCGCGCGCAGACCCTCCAGCAGCGTCGCCGGGTCGGACTGGGCGGCCAGGACCGTCGGGGCGAGGCGGCGCAGGCCCAGGGCGGCGGCCCGCTTGTCGGCGACGATCTCGTTCAGCAGGTTGTCGTCGTCGCAGCGCACGTAGGCCGAGGCCGCGCCCACCCGCAGATGGCCGTGCCTACGGGCCACGTCGTCGATCAGGTACGCGAGCGGCTGCGGGACCGGGGTCCGGGAGTGCTGGGCGAGGAAGGCGTGCAGGTCGACGGCGGTCCGGCCGGCGTCCAGGGCGCGGCGGACCGAGGCCGGGGTGAAGCGGTAGACGGTCGCCCCGCCCTTGGACTCCACCTCGGCGAGCACGCCCAGCATGTCCGCGAGCGGACGCTGCAGGGGGCCCGGGGCCACCGCCGTCAGGTCGGCCTGGAGCAGGACGTGGTCCAGCGGCTCGGGGAGCAGCGGTGCGAGGAGCCGGGCCGCGGCGGCCGTGGCCACGGCCTGCTCGGCGGGGGACAGGGGCGCGTGCGACACGGGCGGGCGGTGGTGGTGCACCGGGAGTTTGTCCCCGGGGCCGGAGGGCGTCGGGGAGCCGGCCGCGGGGGCGGCGGGTGTGCCGGGCTCGGGGGAGCCGGGCGTGGGGGCCGGCGGCGCCCCCAGGAGCGCGCGGGCGTGCGCCGCCAGGGCGCCGCGCCCGGTGACGCCCAGCAGTTCCGCCTCCGACAGGGTCCAGCGGGCCAGCCGGATCCGCAGGTCTTCGTCGCGCTGGGGACCGCGCAACGGCCGTTCCCAGCGCAGCCGGGCCAGCACCGACTCGGCGTCCGGGGCGGCGCCCTGCGGCAGCCCGGCCAGCAGGGTCAGCACCCGGTGCCGTACCTCGGGCGCGGCCGAGCGGTCGAGACCCGGGCCGAGCGTGGAGAGCGTACGGTCCTTCGCGTCCCGGCCGCCGACCAGTCCCGGCGTGCGGGTGCCCGCCAGCCAGACCTCCGCGAGCCGGGCCCAGCGCTCGGCGGCGGGCCGCTCCAGCCACTCGTCGTAGGCGGGGGTGGCCGCGTACCGCTCGTCGGCCTCGCCGTCGGAGGCGAGCAGGCCGGCCGCGTAGGCCAGCTCCACCCAGAACGCGGCGACCGGCTCGGACACGTCGAGGGCTACGGCGGTCCGCTTCAGATCGCGCACGCTGAGCCCGCCGGCCCGCAGCACGGCCGGGCCGCCCTCGTCCCACTCCTTCAGCAGCTCCTCGACGGTGGCGAGGGCGGTGTACGCCTGTCCGGCCGCCGTCGCGTCCACCACCTGTGGACTGTGGCTCGCGGCCGGCTCCACGACGGGCGGCAGCGGCTCGGGCTCCCGGTGCGCGCGGCCCTCGCGCAGATGCAGGGCGACCTCACGGGGCAGGACGACCGTGCCCGGCGCGGTCGGCAGCAGCAGGCCCCGGTCGAGCAGCCAGCGCAGATGTGCGGCCGGGTCGGGGGTGACCTGCCCGTACGGCGGCCCCCACACCAGCCGGGACAGCACCTCGCGCGCGGCCTCCGGGGCCCCGGCGAGCAGCTTGGTCATCTTCTTCCGGTCGGTGAACAGCGCGGTGAGCGCGGCCACGGCGGACACCGAGTCATGGGTAGAGGCCAGCCCGGCCGTCGTCACGATCTCCTGGATCCGGCCCGGCGACATGCCCGGGGTGGCCTCCTGCACGGTCGGCCCGAGACCGGTCGGGGAGGGATGCTGCGGGGACGGCGCGAGCAGTTCCCGGGCGGTGCGGACGAGCCGGAGGCGGTCGTCGTCGCCCCACACCAGCGCCTGTTCGCGCAGGGTGCCGACGGCACGCGGCAGCGCGGCGGCGACGGTCTCGTCCCCGGCGTCCCCGGCCATCAGCCCGAGCAGCGTCCCGTACGACGCCGGGTCCGGGGCCACGGCCAGCGCCTCCGCCGTCTGCAGCGCGAACCGGTCCAGCCGCTCCAGAGCACGCAGCACCGAGGCACGGGTGCCGGCCCGGGTGGCCAGCTGGGTGAGGTCGGACGGGACGGGGGTGATGAGGTCCGGGCGGCTGCGCAACAGCGCGCCCAGGGAGGCGTCGTCCCTGACACGGAGCGCTTCCGCGAGGGAGCGGGGGGCTGAGTGGGCCTCGGGGCTCATCCGGCCAACGGTAGCGGACATTCCGGCGGGTCCGGAGCGGGCGGCTCAGGCGGCCCCGTCCGGCGTTCGAGGGCGAGGCCGTCAGGCCGAAGCGGGGGTCCGGGGGCACGGCCCCCGTCGAGGGCCACACCGGCTCCGGGCAACCGGGAAGAAGCGGTACCGTCCTCAGCGGGGTTTCATCGCCGTCGCCCCGGAGGGGTTCCGTGGGGATTGAGAGCGACCAGGTCGTCTACGAGTATCTGAGCCGCGTCGGGGACGTCGCTCAGCAGCGGCAGCTGCCGTCGGCCACGCGGATGCGGCTCGTGTCGGAGCTGCGCAACGAGATCGACCGGCGCCGGGCCAGGGTGACCGTTGACTCCCCCGCCGCCGTCCGCCGCATCCTGGACCACCTGGGCAGCCCGGACGAGGTCGTCGAGGCCGCTGGAGGCGCCGCGAGCACCGGCCGCGGCCCGCAGCCGCCCACCGCCGCCGTGCCCGTACAACCCGCGCCGCGCGTGGGGAAGCCGGAGCCGGCACAGGAGGAACGGCCGAAGGGGCTGCGCCGGGTCGTGCCCCGGCCGCGCACGGCCGAACCCGAACCCCGCGCCCCGCGCGACGCGCCGTCCCCGCCGCACCTCGCCGCCGCGCACGAACTGGGGGACGGCGCCGTACCGCCCGACTGGTGGCGCGTGGGCGGCCACCCCTTCGGCAGCCCCGCGGGCGGTCCCTTCGGGGACGCCGACCCGGTGCCGGGGTTCGTGGGCGGTGTGGAGATCCCGGAGTTGCTCAAGCGGCCGCCGAAGGAGACGGACACGGAGCAGGCCGCCGCCCGGGACACCACGCCGGAAGCGGACTCCGCCGAGACCGTGCCCGCCCCGCGCCGCCGCCTGTTCACCCGCCGTACTCCCGCCCCCGCGCCTGCCGCCGCCTCCGCTCCCGCGGAGACCGGAACCCCCACCCGCCGGCTGCTCCCGCGCCGCTCCGCCGGCTGGACCAACCCCCTCCTGCTGCTGGCCGCCGCCGCGCTGGTCGCCGGCGCGGTGCTCGGGAACTGGTTCGCGCTGCTCCTGGGCTGGCTGATCGCCTACGGCTCGCGGCGGCTGACGCCCGCGGAGACCAAAGGCGCCGTGCTGGTCCTGCCCGGCACCGCGGTCACGGCCGGTGTGGTGTGGCTGTGGGGGAGGGACAACGGCCGCTGGGGCGAGCCGATCGCCCAGGGCCACATGACGGACGCCGTCGCTGAGACCTGGCCGTGGGTGGTCAGGGGTGCGGCGGTGGCGTCGGCCCTGTACGTGGTGTGGCGCTCACAGCGACAGCGCTAGCGGCTGCGGGCTCGCTGTGGTCCCGCGGGTCGTCGCGGGGCTGCCGGCAGCCGGTGCCCGGTCGCGCGGTTCCCCGCGCCCCTGCCCGGCCATGGCACGGGGCGCCGACGAAAACCGGCACCGGCACAATGTCCCCCATGGCTTCCCTCACCGTCGGCTTCGATCTCGACATGACGCTCATAGACTCCCGGCCGGGTATCCGTGCCTGCTACGTGGCGCTGTCGGAGCGGACGGGGACGTACATCGACGCCGATCTGGCGGTGACCCGGCTCGGGCCGCCGCTCGTGGAGGAGCTGGTCAACTGGTTCCCGGCCGAGCAGGTAGCCGCGATGGCCGGCCTGTACCGGGAGATGTACCCGTCGATCGCCGTAGCCGCGAGTCCCGCGATGGCCGGGGCCCGGGAGGCGATGGAGGCGGTGCGCGCGGCCGGCGGCCGGACGATGGTGGTCACGGCGAAGTACGAGCCGAACGCCAAGCTGCACCTGGCCCATCTCGGCATCGAGCCGGACGTGGTCGTGGGCGACCTGTGGGCCGAGGGGAAGGCGCGGGCGCTGCGCGAGTACGGCGCCGCCGTGTACGTCGGTGATCACACCGGTGACGTGCGCGGAGCCCGTGCGGCGGGGGCCCTGCCGGTGGCCGTGGCGACCGGACCGTGCTCCGCCGGTGAGCTGCGCGCGGCCGGGGCGGACGTCGTCCTGGACGACCTGGCCGCCTTCCCGCAGTGGCTGGCCGGTTACCGGGAGGCGCCCCGCGCCTGACGTCGTCCCGCGGTGACCGACCGCAGGACGCCCGCGCCGGCGACGAGGAAACCGACGGCCATGAGCATGCTCAGGCCGAACATGTACGTCGGAAAAGGCTTCGCACCGAGGAACAGCGGGGCCACCGTGACCAGGGTGGCCACGGCCCCGACGAAGAAGACGACGGCACCGGCGCGGATCAGTCGCTCACCGGGCGCGGCGGAATTCGTTTGGGTTTTGTCACGCACCGGACCAGGGTAGTTCCCTGCGCGAGAGAACAACCGGGGGACGTCTTGTCACCCGCCCGAAGACCATTAGCCTTGGTAGCGGCGGGTCATGGTCGACCCGCTCTAGTGCTATCAAGAGCCGTTTCCGAGCAGTTTTCCCAACGAGTACGAGGACGAGGACAGACGTGCCTACCGGCAAGGTCAAGTGGTTCAACAGCGAGAAGGGCTTCGGCTTTCTCTCCCGCGACGACGGCGGTGACGTCTTCGTCCATTCCTCGGTTCTCCCCGCCGGAGTCGATGAGCTCAAGCCGGGACAGCGCGTGGAGTTCGGCGTCGTCGCCGGTCAGCGCGGTGACCAGGCGCTCTCGGTGACCGTGCTCGACCCGACGCCGTCGGTCGCCGCCGCCCAGCGCAAGAAGCCGGACGAGCTGGCATCGATCGTGCAGGACCTGACGACCCTTCTCGAGAACATCACGCCGATGCTCGAGAAGGGCCGCTACCCGGAAAAGACTTCCGGCAAGAAGATCGCCGGCCTGCTCCGCGCGGTCGCCGACCAGCTGGACGTCTGAAGTCCGCGCCACGGGAAAGCGAGCGCGT
This sequence comes from Streptomyces sp. NPDC006314, assembly GCF_040613075.1. NCBI lineage: Bacteria > Bacillati > Actinomycetota > Actinomycetes > Kitasatosporales > Streptomycetaceae > Streptomyces > Streptomyces sp. NPDC006314. Next base: position 51,533 of record NZ_JBEXRL010000021.1, read on the forward strand.
TCGAGCCGTTCTACGGGAAAGCGAGCGCCGTCGGGCCGAGGGGCGGTACGAGCCCCTCGGCCGCCGCACGGGTGAGCAGCCCGCGGACGGCCGCGTAGCCGTCCTCGCCGAGGCCGGCGGTGAACTCGTTGACGTACAGCCCGATGTGCTGGTCGGCGACGGCCGGGTCCATCTCCTGCGCGTGCGCCATGACGTACGGCCGGGAGGCCTCGGGGTCGTCCCAGGCGGCCCGTACGGACGCACGGACGGACTCGGCGAGCCGGCCCAGGGTGGCGGTGCCCAGCGAACGCTTGGCGATGATCGCGCCCAGCGGGATCGGCAGGCCGGTGGTCCGCTCCCAGTGCTCGCCCATGTCGGCGAGCTTGTGCAGCCCGTAGTCCCGGTACGTGAACCGGGCCTCGTGGATGACCAGGCCGGCGTCCACCTTGCCGTCCCGCACGGCCGGCATGATCTCGTGGAACGGCATGACGACGATCTCGCCGACCCCGCCGGGCAGCGTGTCCGCGGCCCAGAGGCGGAACAGCAGGTAGGCGGTCGACTTCTCGCCCGGCACCGCGACCGTACGCCCCGTCAGTTCGGCGTCGGGCTCCCGCGTGAGCACCAGCGGCCCGCAGCCCCGGCCCAGCGCACCGCCGCACGGAAGCAGCGCGTACTCGTCGAGGACGTACGGCAGGACGGCGTACGACACCTTCAGCACGTCGAACTCGCCCCGCTCGGCCATCCCGTTGGTGATGTCGATGTCGGCGAAGGTCACGTCCAGCGCGGGGGCGCCGGGGACGCGGCCGTGGGCGAAGGCGTCGAAGACGAAGGTGTCGTTCGGGCAGGGCGAGTACGCGATCCGCAGGCGCTGCTGCTCACTGGTGGTCATGCGGGTTCCAACTCTCCAGTGCGGGGGCGAGCTTCCCGAAGGCCTCGGTGAGGGCGGTGAGCGCGTCGCCGATGCGCCAGGCGGCGCGGTCGCGCGGGCCGACCGGGTTGGAGATCGCGCGGACCTCCAGCACGGGCACCCCGTGCGCGGCGGCCGCCTCCGCCACCCCGAACCCCTCCATGCCCTCGGCGAGCGCGCGGGGGTGCCGGGCGCGCAGCTCGGCGGCGCGGGCCGCGGTGCCGGTGACGGTGGAGACGCTCAGGACGGTGCCGGTACGGGCGCCGGTGGCCTCGGACACGACTCGTACGAGTGATCGCGGCGGCCGATGGGTGACGGTCCCGAAGCCCAGTTCGGTGACCGGGAGGAAGCCGTCGGCGGTCTCGGCGCCCAGGTCGGCCACGGTGATCGCGTCGGCGACGACGAGTGAGCCGAGGGGAGCCTCGGGCGGAAAGCCGCCGCCGATACCGGCCGAGACGACCAGGCCGTACGGTGTGCCGTCCAGCGCGGCGGCGGTGAGGGCCGCCGCCGTGGAGGCGGCGGCGAGGGCCGGCCCGACTCCGGCGGCGAGCAGGTCACAGCCCGCGGTCGTACGGCGGAGCAGGGCGCCCGGCAGACGCACGTCCTCGGCCGCCCCGGGGAACGCCCGTGCCACCGCGTCCCGTTCGACGGGGACGGCGGTGGCCACGAGGACCCGCAGGGGGGCCGTGATCAGGCCTTCTTCAGCTTGAAGGACCACAGACCCTTCTCGCCCTGCTGGATGGACACGGTGTTGGTGTTGCCCTGGGTGCCGTACTGGGCGTTGAAGAAGGCGCTGCCGGGGATCGTGCGGTACGTCTTCTTGCTGGAGTCGGTGAACTGACGGCCGTTCACCAGGATCGTCCAGCCGCCGTCCGCGATCTTCGGGTCGACACCGAAGCGGACCGTGTCGTCCTGGTCCACCTTGATCGACTCGACGTCGTTCGCCTTCTTGGCGCAGCTCGCGAGCGACTTGGCGTCCAGCTTCTTGCCGTCGTTGTAGCAGAGGGCCTCGGAGTTGACCGAGCTTCGGCCGACGGTGATCGTCGCGACAGGCGTCGGCTTGTCGCAGGCCGACAGGACGAGCAGTCCGGCGGAAACGGCGCCGGCGGCGGCGACGGCGCGGCGGCGTCGCACAGCGGATTGCAGCGTGGTCATGTCCGAAGGCTATCGGGCGCCCCTGGCCGTCCACCCACGTGGGGTGCGGCGTGCCCGGTTCGTTACGCCAGGTGCGCCGGTGGCGGGGAGACCGTGTCCCATTCGTTATGCCACCCGTGCCCGGGACCGGCCGCCGTGCCGGGCCGAGGCGAGGAGCCCCTTCAGGGTGGCCAGCCAGCCGACGGCCACGAACACGGCGCCGACCAGCAGGCCGACGGTGCCGTTGAGCGGCATCACGATGCCGACCGCGCCGCCGAACACCCAGGCCATCTGCAGCAGCGTCTCCGAGCGCGCGAACGCGGAGGTGCGCACCAGCTCCGGCACGTCCCGCTGGATCAGCGCGTCCAGCGCCAGCTTGGCCAGCGCCTGCGCGAAGCCGGCGACCGCGGCGAGGCAGGCCACCAGGAACGCGCCGAAGAACACGGCGGCCACGATCGCAGCGCCGAGCACCACGGCGACGACGGTCACGATGATGACCTCCGGGGCGCGTGATCTCAGCCACGCCCCCACGGCCGTCCCCAGCGCGTTGCCCGCACCGGCCGCGACACCCACTATCCCCAGCGAGACCGCCGCGCTCTCCCCGGTCAGCGGGTGTTCGCGCAGCAGGAAAGCGAGGAAGAAGATCAGGAAGCCGGACAGACAGCGCAGGGACGCGTTGGCACCGAGCGCGTGCGTGACAGCGGGCCCCACGGTCCGCAGCCCCGGCCGCTTGGCCTGCTTGCGGTGCGGCCCGTGCAGATGCCGCTCGTCGGCCGCGAGCAGCGCCACGTCCTCGCCCCTGGCCGAGTCCACCTTGGCCGGCAGGGAGAACGACAGGCAGGTACCCGCCACGAAGATCACGAAGGCGCCGTAGAGCGGCCAGGGATCACCGAAGGCGTGCAGCCCCGCTCCGATCGGCGCGGCGGCACCGGTGGCCAGGAGGCCGGCCAGGGTGACCCGGGAGTTGGCCCTCACGAGCGAGAACCCGGGCGGCAGCAGCCGGGGCACGACGGCACTGCGCACCACCCCATAGGCCTTGGACGCCACGAGCACGCCCAGCGCGGCCGGATACAACTCCAGGCTGCCGCTCGCCACGGCCCCCGAGATGATCAGGGCGAGCAGCGCACGGGCCAGCATCGCGCCAGCCATCGCGGCGCGGCGCCCGTGCGGCAGCCGGTCGAGGAGGGGGCCGATGACGGGGGCGAGGATGGTGAAGGGCGCCATGGTGATGGCGAGGTAGAGGGCGACCCGCCCCCGCGCCTCATCGGTCGGCACCGAGAAGAACACCGTGGACGCGAGCGCCACGGTGACCATCACGTCCCCCGCGCCGTTCACCGCGTGCAACTCGATCAGCTTGCCCAGCCCCGACTCGCCCGCGCCATGGGCGTGCGTGGCCTTGCGGATGCCTCGCGCGGCACCGGTGACGGGAAGGTTCAGGGCACGGCCGACCGCACGGACGGCACCACCCACCCGGCCTGCACCGCCGCCACGATCAGTTGTCTTGTCCGCGGCTGCCACGACGTTCATAGTGCCCCGAGAAGGCGGCTGATAGTGCGGTTACGACGCGTGTGGCGGCGAACCGGGCCGGCGAGGCGGTGTCTCCTCGGCCCGCCGGGCCGCGCGGGGTGCTCGCCTCCCGGCCCGGCGGGCCGGGTCGGCGGGTGGGAAATCCGGCCGCGTGGCGGCAACGAATCGTGTTCGGTGTAGCGTGCGTATCTCAGCCATAACGCAGAATGGATGGCAGAGGTGCGCCCGAGCGCGCGGATGCAGACGTCGATGCGGTCCCCAGGTCCGCTCCGTCGGCTAAGCCGCCGGAGGCAGCCGCACTCGTCGAGACGGCGTAGGAGAGAAGCGATACCTGTGAGCGCAGCGACAACGCGAAGCCGCACCCCCGACCGCCTGTGCGCCGAGGCCGTCGACCTCGCCCGCGCCGCCGCCGAGGAGGCCGCCGCGCCCGGCGTGGTCGGCGAGCACGCCGGCCTGGTGTCGGAGGGCGACCGCGTTGTCACGCACTTCTTCGAGTGCAAGGAGCTGGGCTACCGGGGCTGGCGCTGGGCGGTGACGGTGGCCCGCGCCTCCCGCGCCAAGATCGTCACCCTCGACGAGGTGGTCCTCCTTCCCGGCCCGGACGCCCTGCTCGCCCCCGAGTGGGTGCCGTGGAGCGAGCGCCTGCGCCCCGGTGACATGGGCCCCGGTGATCTGCTCCCCACCGACCAGGACGACCTGCGCCTGGAGCCGGGCTACACCGGCGAGGACGAGCCGGCGCCGAACTCGGTGGTGTCGGAGGAGATGGCGGAACTGGCGGAGGCGGAGGACGCCGATGTCACTCCCGGCGCTCCCGCCACCCAGCCGACGCCCTCCCGGGGCTCGATCGCCGCCGTCGCCGAGGAACTGGGCATGCGCCGCGCCCGGGTCCTGTCCCGCTACGGCCTGCACGTCGCCGCGGACCGCTGGGAGGAGGCGTTCGGCGCCAAGACCCCGATGGCGCAGGCGGCCCCGGCCACCTGTATGACCTGCGGCTTCCTCGCTCCGATCGGCGGCTACCTCGGCCAGGCCTTCGGTGTCTGCGCGAACGAGTTCTCCCCCGCGGACGGCCGCGTGGTCTCGCTCGCCTACGGCTGCGGCGGCCACTCGGAGGCGGCGGTCATGCCGAAGCCGCCCCAGCCGGCCGCGCCGGTCATCGACGAGACGAGGGTCGATCCCTTCCCCCTGCGCCCCGCGCGCGACTCGGGCTCGGTGCCCGAGGTGGGCGACGAGGAAACGGCGGAACTCGGTCACTCCTGACCCCGGCCTCCGCTGCCGGACCGCTCCGATGATCGGCTGGCAGGCGAAGGAGCAGGACCACCCCGGTTCTTCCCGGGCCGGCGGCCCGGGCCGAGTCCGGTCCGGGCCGATGGCGGACGACCCCGGCCAGGCGGGCGGCGCCCGGCAGGTCCACCGTCGGCTCGTCCCCTGACCACCCGCACCGCACCTCGGCCCGCACGGTCTTCCTCGGCGAGGGCCCGGCGGCGGTAGCCCGGTGCTTGCGTGAGCGCGTTCACCCCCACCACCCGGCCATGGGTGGCCGCGTCGGCGGCCGGGTGGCCACCCTCGGCGCCGGGTCCAGGGGCGGCCCCGGGACCGAGTCGCTCTGTGTCCCGAACGGGCGCCTCGGGGGGCGGGGGAGAACCGCACCCGCTCGGCACCTGGCCGACTCCACCCTGCCGGGCCAGGAACTACCCGGGCGTCAGCGTGCATTCATGCACGGTGTGCAGTGCCGCTTCCTTGCCGGTCCGCTCCAGGCGCAGGTGGGCCGAACGTCCGCGCAGGGTCAGGGTCATGAGCTGGTTGCCGAACCATGGGCCGCCCTGTTTGCGCCAAGTCACCGGTGACCGGGAGCAGCGGCCGTGCCGGGCGAGGAGCCGCCCCAGCAGACGGGCCGGGGCGCTCCAGCCGAGGCGGAAGCCGATCCGCATCGTCAGGGGCACGGAGTTGTGCACGGGCGAGCAGGTGAGCTGGACGACCGGGATGCCGGGTCCGCCGGACGGCCAGGACGCCTGCGCGAGGTACCCGTGGTGCACGTCCCCGGACAGCACGCACACGCTTGCCGGGGCGCCCGGTGCGGATCCGGCCTCGGCGATGAGTGCGGCGAGGTCGGCGAAGGAGCGGGGGAAGGCCGCCCAGTGCTCCAGATCGGCTCCGCGGCGCAGGTACTCGCCGAAGCGGGCCCAGCGCTTCCCGCGTTCCCCGGCGCACAGGGCCGCGTCCCAGGCCTCGGTGTCGTGCACCAGGTGCGGCAGCAGCCAGGGCAGGGAGGTACCGATCAGAAGGTGGTCGTACGATCCCGCGTCGGTCAGCACCTGCTCGCGCAGCCAGTCGGCCTCGCCCGGGTCGAGCATGGCACGGCGGTCCTCGTCGAGGACCCGCGCGGCCCGGGAGTCCACCATCACCACCCGGACCCGGCCGAAGTCGCGCCGGTAGCTGAAGCGGACCGAGGCGAGATCGGCGTCGGCCTGTGCGGCGAGGGCGCGCAGCGCCCCGGTGCCGTCGGGCGCGGCGCGGACGGCGGCGTAGGTCGGGTCGTCGGCCAGTTCGGCCGGGGAGAGGTTGCCCAGGTGCTGGTGGACCCAGTAGGACATCAGGCCGCTCAGCAGCCGTTCCTGCCACCAGTCGGTGGTGCGCATGTCGGCGAGCCAGGCGGCGGAGGTGTTCCAGTCGTCCACGATGTCGTGGTCGTCGAAGATCATGAAGCTGGGCACGGTGGACAGCAGCCAGCGGATCTCGGGGTCGAGCCAGGATTCGTAGTAGAGGTGGCAGTACTCCTCGTAGTCGGTGACCTGGCTGCCGGGAGCTTCGTCGAGATCACGGCGGCCGGCGAGCCAGCGCCGCGTCTCCTCCGACGTCTCGTCGGCGTAGATCTGGTCGCCCAGCAGCAGCAGGACGTCGGGGCGCTGCGCGTCGGGGTCGGCCGACAGCCGGGTGGCGAGGGTGTCGAGGGCGTCGGGGCCGACCGGGTCCTTGCCGTCGGCCGGGGGCGCGGCCCAACGGCATGACCCGAAGGTGACCCGGACGGCGTCGCCGGCGCTGGGAGTCCGGATGACGGAGGGCGGGAACGGGGAGCGGGGCAGTGGCCATACCGGGGTGCCGTCCAGGTACACCTCGTAGGTGGGTGAGGTGCCCGGTTCCAGACCGGTCACCGTGACGAGCGCGTAATGGTGCCCGGCCACCTGGAAGGTGGGGGCCGTGCCGCCCGCACCGTTGGAGCAGCGCACCTCCGCCGTGCAGGGCCGGCTCGCCTCGACCCACACGGTCGCGCACAAGCCGTCGGTGTACCTCAGCAGCGGTCCCAGACGCAGTTCGGCCACGGTGATCGTCCTCCTGTCTCGCACCGTACGGAAAGGAACGACCGTAGAGACCGTACAGGGCCCGGTGGCCGGCAGCCGTTCGCCGGTCATGTCATGCGTCTGGGTCCGCCCGGTGTGGGCACGTGGAGGGTGATCGCGGTGGGCCCGGCGGGGTGGCCCCGGCGGGCGGCGAGGTGGGAGAGGTGGCGTCGTGGCCGAGCACGAGCAGGTGACGGAGGCGGAACGGACGCACAGCACAGTGCGTGAGGACGACCTGCTGCGGGGTCTCGAGGTGGACGACCGGCAGCCGGAGCGGCCGGTGCTCCTGGACGCCGACGGCCGGTCGATAGACACCTGGCGGGAGAACCACCCCTACGACCGCAGGATAGGCCGGCGCGAGTACGAGCGGACGAAGCGGATCCTGCAGATCGAGCTGCTCAAACTCCAGCGTTGGGTGAAGGACACCGGCCAGCGGATCGTCGTGGTGTGCGAGGGGCGGGACGCGGCCGGCAAGGGAGGCACCATCAAGCGGTTCACCGAGCGGCTCAATCCCCGGGGTGCCCGCGTGGTGGCGCTGGAGAAGCCGACCGAACGGGAGGCGGGACAGTGGTACTTCCAGCGGTACGTGACGCACCTGCCGGCCCGCGGCGAGATCGTCTTCTTCGACCGCTCCTGGTACAACCGGGCGGGAGTCGAACGGGTCATGGGTTTCTGTACGGAAGCCGAGTACCGGCAGTTCCTCGGGCAGGCTCCGATGTTCGAGCGGCTGCTCACCGATGACGGCGTCCTGCTGGTGAAGTTCTGGTTCTCGGTGTCCCGCGCCGAGCAGCGCACCCGGTTCGCGATTCGCCAGGTCGACCCGGTACGCCGCTGGAAACTCTCCCCCACCGATCTGGCCTCGCTCGACCGCTGGGACGACTACACCGCCGCCAAGGTCGACATGTTCCGGGCGACCGACACGGCCCACGCGCCCTGGACGGTCGTGAAGAACAACGACAAACGGCGGGGCCGGCTGGAAGCGATGCGCAGCCTCCTCGACCGCTTCGACTACCCGGCCAAGGACCACACGGCGGTGGGCGCCCCCGATCCGCTGATCGTCGGTGCGGCGGACACCCTGCTGGAGCCGGGCGAGGAATCCACGGCCCTGTCGCCGACCCCGTTGGCCGGCCCCGGCGGCGGACCCGGGAACCATCCGGACCCGCGGTGACGGCCGACCGCTTCTCCAGGTGAGGAGAGGCGCGGTGCACGGGGGCAGGGCCGGCCGTGCACCCCCGGCGTGTGAGGGCGTCGTGGCCGGACCCGGCGCCGGGTCCGGCCCGGACACATCTGGCCGGCCCTTCAGTCCGCAGCGGCTCCCTCGGCGCCGGGTGCGAACCCCTCACGGCCTTCGTGGCCCCGCCGCCGTGGGCCGGCCCGAGGGGTACCGCACTGTCTCCGGGCATCGCGCAGGCCGCGCAGCCGGAAGCGGCACGCACCGGCCTCGCACCCAGCGCGCGCGGTCAGGACCCGACGATGCGGCGTACGTTGTCGACGGAGCCGCAGCCGGCCTTCAGCTGACGCTCACGCTCCTCCAGGAACGCCACGCCCAGCTCTTCGCGCCGCCGCATCGCCACGTTCTCGCGCGCACCGTTGAGGATGGTGCGTTCCTCCTCGTCGGCGTGGTGGGTGACGGCCTCCACCAGGTCCTCCAGCTTCGCGTCCCACTCGTCCGAGCCGACCTCCTCGACCTGGAGGAGTTCCAGGAGGGCCTTGTTGCCCTCGTCGTGCTCGTGCTCGCCGTGCTCGACCTCCTCGTCGTCGATGTTCTTGTACCGCTTGAGGGCGGGGTAGACCTTGGCCTCCTCGGCCAGCGCGTGCGCGATCAGCAGGTCGGCGAACTCCCCCAGCGCTGCTGCTCGGTCGGCTTCGACGCTTCGCATCAACCGGAAGAGGTCCTCCATGCGCCGGTGGTCCTGGAGGATGAGTTCGACGACGTCCTGTGTCTGGGCCATGGAACGGGTACCACTTTCGTGCGGAGGGATCGGGTGACTTCCGCATACCCGCGCCGTCCGTACTGATTGCTCCCGGCTCCGCGGCCACCACGCCCCTTCGGTCTCCCTCCCGCCCGCGCTGTACCTTCGACCTCACGTCGACGAGGAGAGTGAACGTGAGCAGCAAGTTCGTGCGACCGGCACCAGAGGGCGCCGACCCCTTCGGTACCGCCCGCCTGCGCCGCGGTGTCCTCGACGCCTGGGCCACCAGCCCCGCCCGGTTCCGCGAGGACGCCAACGCCGAGGAGGACCTGGTCCTGGGCGGCTACCGGGACCGGCTCGTGGTCGAGCTGGCCCAGAACGCCGCCGACGCCGCCGCACGCGCGAAGACCGCGGGGCGGCTGCGGCTCACCCTCCGCGACGGCGTGCTGGTCGCCGCGAACACCGGTGCCGCGCTGGACGCGGCCGGTGTCGAGTCGCTGTCGACGCTGCGGGCCTCCGCCAAGCGGGACGCCGAGACCACGCAGGGGGCCGTCGGGCGGTTCGGCGTCGGGTTCGCCGCCGTACTCTCGGTCACGGACGAGCCCGCGATCGTCGGGCGCCACGGCGGGGTCCGCTGGTCCCTGGCCGAGGCGCGGGAGCTGGCCGCCGACATCGCCCGGCACAGCCCGGGGCTCGGTGACGAGGTCCGCCGGCGCGACGGACACGTTCCCCTCCTCAGGCTGCCCTTCGCCGCCGAAGGGACCGCGCCCGATCCCTACGACACGGCCGTCATCCTGCCCCTCCGCGACGCCGCCGCCGCCGACCTCGCCGAGCGCCTCCTCGACGCCGTCGACGACGCCCTGCTCCTCGCCCTGCCGGGGCTGGCGGAAGTCGTCGTGGAGGTGAACGGCGAAGCCCCCCGCACCCTTCGGCGTCGTGCCGAGGGCGCCGTCACCGTCGTGGAGGACTCGCGGGAGGGCACCACCCGGTGGCGTACCGTCTCCGCGCACGGGCCGCTCACCCCGGACCTGCTCGCCGACCGGCCGGTGGAGGAGCGCCTGCGCCCGCACTGGTCGGTGACCTGGGCCGTACCGGAGGACGAGGGCGGCCGCCCGGTACGGCCTCGTACCACCCCCGTCGTGCACGCGCCCACGCCCAGCGAGGAGCCCCTCGGTGTTCCCGCCCTCCTCATCGCCTCCTTCCCCCTCGACACCACCCGCCGGCACACGGCGCCCGGCCCGCTCACCGACTTCCTGGTGCAGCGCGCGGCCGACGCCTACGCCGACCTGCTCGCCGGCTGGCGGCCGGTGACGGACGGGGTCGTCGACCTCGTGCCCGGGCCGCTCGGGAAGGGCGAGCTGGACGGGGCCCTGCGGCAGGCGGTCCTGGACCGGCTGCCGCGTACCGCGTTCCTGCCGCCGGCCGTCGAGGCCAAGGGGGAGGACGAGCTGCCGGAGGCGCTGCGGCCCAGGGACGCGGAGGTCGTGGAGGGCGCCGGGGCGGACACCGTGCGGGTGCTCGCCGAGGTGCTGCCCACCCTCCTGCCCGCCGGTATGGAGCGGCGCGCCGAGCTGCGCACCCTCGGCGTCGCCCGGCTGCCGCTCGCCGACGCCATCGACCGGCTCGCCGGTCTGGAGAAGGACCCCGACTGGTGGTGGCGGCTCTACGACAGCCTCGCCGGGGTCGACCCGGACCGGCTGTCCGGGCTGCCGGTGCCGCTTGCGGACGGACGGACCACCATCGGGCCCCGGCAGGTGCTGCTGCCCACGCTGGACGGCACCCGCATCGACCTGGACGTCCTCGGGCGGCTCGGGCTGAAGGTCGCCCACGAGGACGCCGCGCACCCGCTGCTGGAGAAGCTGGGCGCGCTGCCCGCCACCGCGCGCGCGGTGCTGACCACCCCGCAGGTGCGGGCCGCCGTGGCCGCCTCCCTGGACGAGGAGGGCGGGATCGGCTGGGAGGTGGACGCGCCGGACGCCGAGGAACTGGCCGACACCGTGCTCGGACTGGTGCGGGACGCGGGTCTGGAACCCGGTGACGAGCCGTGGCTGGGTGCCCTCGCACTGCCCGACGAGGACGGGGAGCCGGCCCCGGCGGGTGAACTCGTGCTTCCCGGTAGTCCCTTCGCGCGCGTGATCCGCCAGGACGAACTGGCCGCCGTGGACGCCGACCTGGCCCGGAAGTGGGGCGAGCAGCCGCTGACCGCCTGCGGGGTGCTCGCCGACTTCGCGCTGGTCCGCGCCACCGACGTCGTCCTCGATCCGGACGAACTGGAGCCCCGCGAGGGCGACTTCGCGGAGCCGGACGACGCGGGGCTGCTGGACGCCGTGGACGTGTGGTGCGAGGACATCCTCGACCGGTTCCCGGACAGCCCGGTGCCCCCGGTCGCCACCGAACTCGTCGCCGTCCGCGACCTCGACCTGGTGGACGACGAGCACTGGCCCGAGGCTCTCGCGCTGCTCGCCCGGCGGCCGCTGCGGGACGCCCTCACCCAGCCCGTGCGCATCCTGCTGCACGACGGCACGCACGAGGTCGTACGGCCGTACACCGCGTGGTGGCTGCGCGGTCACCCGGTCCTCGACGGCCGTCGTCCCGCCGGTCTCCTCGCGGCCGGTGGCGACCCGCTTCTGCGCGGGCTGTACGACGAGGCCGACGCCACCGGGTTCGCGGACGAGCAGGTGCTGCGGGCGCTCGGGGTGCGGACCTCCGTCGGAGCCCTGCTGGAGGAGCCCGGCGGCGCCGCCGAGCTGCTGGACCGGCTCGCCGACCCGGAGCGGTCGGTCACGGCCGCCCAGCTGCACGGCCTGTACGGCGCGTTGGCCGAGCTGGACCCGGAGCAGGTGACCCTGCCGGACGAGCTGCGGGCCGTGGTCGACGGGCGGGTGGAGGTCGTGGACGCAGCGGACGCGGTCGTGGTCGACTCCCCCGATCTGCTGCCGTTCACCGACGGGGTGGCGCTGCTGCCGGTCCGGCCGTCCCGGGCCGCCGAGCTGGCCGAGCTGTTCCAGGTGCGGCGGCTCAGCGAGTCCGTCACCGGCGAGGTCCACTCGGAGGGAACCGAGCACGACGTACCGGACCCGGTGCGGGTGCTGCTCGGGCCGCGTACACCGGAGACGTACGTCGAGCACGACGAACTGGTCGTGGACGGTGTCGGGATCGACTGGCGGCTGACCGACGACGGTGTGCTGCACGCGGCCACGCTGGAAGGGGTCGCCGCGGGTCTCGCCTGGGCGGCGGGGCAGTGGCCGCGCCGCTTCGAGGTCGCCGCCCTGCTGGAGGACCCGTCCCGGACGGATGAGCTGGCGCGGGACCGGTGGTTCGACTGAGGTCTCCAGAAGTTCATCACTGAATCTTCAAATTCTTTACAACCGTTCCCCTGCGTGCCCTGTCTGACCACGGGAGTCAACCGACTCTCCCATCACTACGCACGCAGGGGAACACATGCGTATTCGAGCCTCTGTCGCCGTCGTCGGCGGCGCTCTGGCCCTGTCCGCTCTCGCCCTACCGGCCGCGCAGGCCGACGGCGGCCAGGGCGACACCGCGATCACCAAGGTGGTCGTGGACGGTGACAACAAGGTGACCATCGGCACGTCCAACGCGGTGACCGTCAAGGTCAGCGTGACCGCCACGGACGACTCCGGCATCAAGGGTGCCGACGAGTTCGCCCTCTTCGGCCCCGACAACGGGTTCGCGACGACCGGCAAGCCCACCTGCACCGACGTCACCGCCACCACCGCCACCTGCACCGCCTCGGTGAAGATCGACCCGAAGACCGACTCCCTCACCAACAAGAGCGCCGGCACCTGGTACGTGGACGCGTGGGTCGACGCCAACGACGAGGACTACGTGTGGAAGGAGAAGGCCGGCTCCTTCTCGTTCCAGCGCGCCGCCAGGCTCACCGCCAACGCCGCGCCCGAGCCGGTGAAGAAGGGCAAGACCCTCACCGTCACCGGTGCGCTCACCCGCGCCAACTGGGAGTCGCTCACGTACGGCGGCTACGGCTCGCAGTCGGTCAAGCTCCAGTTCAAGAAGAAGGGCTCCAGCACCTACACCACGCTGAAGACCGTCAAGGCGGACTCCAAGGGCAACCTGAAGACCACCACGACCGCGACGGCCGACGGCTACTACCGCTTCTCCTTCGCGGGCAGCTCCACCACCGCGGCGGTCAGCGCCACCGCTGACTTCGTCGACGTGCAGTAAGCGGCGCCGCTCCGGTCTCGGGCGCGCCTACCGCTCCCGAGGCCGGAACGTTTCCTCTCACTTGTGTCACGAAACCGCCTCACCTGCGCAACGGAACGGCAATCCAGTCCTAAAAACTGGCTGATATCGCCTCTTGCCGTACAACCGGCCCCCTGTGTCACGGATCTGATCGCGTGAGTCAACCGACTTCACGATCACTTCTCCCTCCAGGGGAACGCACATGCGCATACGTGCCACCGTGGCCGCCGTCTCCGGCGCCCTGGCCCTTTCCGCCTTCGCCGTCCCGGCCGCGCACGCCGCCGGGTCCAGCGGCACGCCGTACACGATGGACGTCAGCTTCTCGAACCTCAAGATCGCCTCGGCGATCAAGGTCGGCACCACCAACAAGGTCAGCACCACGTACACCTACACGCTGACCCACGGCTCGGACGTCGACGTCACCGCGTCCGACTTCTACACCGACGCCTACCTCTACCGCGGCTCCTTCGACGCCCCGAGCAAGATGCTCGAAGGCGACGACTCGGCCACCTGCACGGTCGTCACGTCGACGACCGCCACCTGCACCGGCACCGTCGACATCTACCCGGGCGAGGGCGAGCTGAAGAACGCCGACGCCGGAAGCTGGTCGGTCGCCGCCGAGGCCATCGCCTTCAACGGCCAGGACCCGGAGAACCCCGACCTGAGCAAGGTCGGCTTCAAGGACCAGGGCGGCATGGCCACCACCCTGCTCCAGCGCTACTCCAAGCTGACCGCCAACGCGGGCCCGGAGCCGGTCGTCAAGGGCAAGACCCTCACCACCACCGGCAAGCTGACCCGCGCCAACTGGGAGGACAACCTCTACCACGGCTACACCAGCCAGCCGGTCAAGCTGCAGTACAAGAAGGCGGGCTCGACGACCGCCTACACCACCGTCAAGACGGTCTACTCCGACTCGTCCGGCAATGTGACGGCCACCGCCACCGCCTCGTACGACGGCTACTGGCGCCTCAGCTTCGCGGGCACCTCGACCACCCCGGCGGTCACGTCCACGGCTGACTACGTCGACGTGCAGTGAGGCAGCGCCCGTAGGGGGCGGCGGGGCCGCATTCGCCATGCGGCTCCGCCGCGGGGGCGCGACCGGTCACAACGGTCCCGCGGTAACCGGGGCCACGGAGGCTCCAGCTCAGCGCAGCGCCCGATGGTCGACCCACTTCCACAGGAACTCCAGGGCGGCCGCCGCCACCGCGGCCACTCCCACCGCCGTCCACGGCATCGTGACGCCGACCAGCCTGAGCCCGAAGAAGCCCTGCAGGGCCGGTACCGCGAGGACGAGCAGGAACGCCACGCCCATCGCGGCCACCAGGGCCACCCGCCACCAGGTGTAGGGGCGGGCGATGATCGCCAGCACCCACATGGAGATCAGGAACAGGGTCAGGGTGGCCGCGCTGGTCTCCGCGTCCAGGGAGCCGGGACCGGTGTAGTGGTGGCGGGCGATCAGGTACATCAGGAAGGTCGCCGCCCCTGCCACCGCTCCGCCGGGGACGGAGTACCGCATCACCCGGCGCACGAAGTGCGGTTTCGCCCGCTCCTTGTTGGGGGCGAGGGCCAGAAAGAAGGCCGGCACGCCGATGGTGAGGGTGGACAGCAGGGTCAGGTGCCGGGGCAGGAAGGGGTACTCGACCTGCCAGCACACCACCAGCACCGCCAGCAGCACCGAGTAGACGGTCTTCACCAGGAACAGGGTCGCCACGCGCGTGATGTTGCCGATCACCCGGCGGCCCTCGCCCACCACCGACGGCAGGCTCGCGAAGGTGTTGTCCAGTAGGACGATCTGCGCCACCGCGCGGGTCGCCTCCGAGCCCGAGCCCATGGCCACGCCGATGTCGGCGTCCTTGAGCGCGAGCACGTCGTTCACGCCGTCGCCGGTCATCGCGACCGTGTGCCCGTGCGACCGCAGCGCGCCGACCATGTCCCGCTTGCGCTGCGGTGTGACCCGCCCGAACACCGTCCCCGCGTCGAGCGCGTCCGCCATCCCGGCCCGGTCGGCGGGCAGCCGCCGTGCGTCCACCGCCGTACCGTCCAGGCCCAGCTTGGCCGCGACCGCGCCGACCGACACCGCGTTGTCGCCGGAGATCACCTTCGCGCGGACGTTCTGGTCCGCGAAGTAGCGCAGGGTGTCGGACGCGTCGGGCCGCAGCCGCTGGTCCAGGACGACGAGGGCGGTGGGGCGGGCACCCCGGGCCGGCTCGGGGTCGTCCAGATCGCGGTGCGTGCCGGCCAGCAGCAGAACCCGCAGACCCTGCTCGTTGAGGCGCTCGGTCTCGGCCAGGGCGGGGTCCCCCGGGGCGAGGAGGACGTCGGGGGCGCCCAGCAGCCAGGTACTGGTCTCGCCGTCGCCCTCACTGAACGCGGCCCCGCTGAACCCTCGGGCGGAGGAGAAGGGGAGCGACTCGACGCAGCGCCAGTCCTCGCTGTCGGGATAGGCGTCGATGATCGCCTGGAGGGAGGCGTTGGGGCGCGGGTCGGACTCGCCGAGGGCACCGAGCACCCGGCGTACATAGGTCTCGTCCGCCCCGTCCAGCGGCCGCAGCTCGGTGACGTCCATGCCGCCCTCGGTGAGCGTGCCGGTCTTGTCCAGGCAGACCGTGTCGACGCGGGCCAGCCCCTCGATCGCCGGCAGCTCCTGCACGAGGCACTGCCTGCGGCCCAGCCGGATGACCCCTATGGCGAAGGCGACGGAGGTGAGGAGCACCAGCCCCTCCGGGACCATCGGGACGATCCCGCCGACCGTGCGGGCCACGGCGTCCCTCAACCCGTTGTTCTTCACCACGAGCTGGGTGACGACCAGGCCGATCGCGGCCGGGACCATCATCCAGGTGACGTACTTGAGGATCGTGGAGATGCCGGTGCGCAGCTCGGAATCGACGAGGGTGAAGCGGGAGGCCTCATAGGCGAGCTGGGCCGCGTAGGCCTCGCGGCCGACCTTGGTGGCCTCGAAGGCGCCGCCGCCCGCGACCACGAAGCTGCCGGACATCACCGGGTCGCCGGGGCGTTTGACCACGGGATCGGCCTCGCCGGTGAGCAGCGACTCGTCGATCTCCAGACCCTCGGCCTCCGCGCACACCCCATCGACGACGATCTTGTCGCCGGGGCCGATCTCCATGAGATCGCCCAGGACGATCTCGCTGGTGGACACCTCCGCCGCGACGCCGTCCCGCCGTACCGTCGGCCGGGCCTCCCCGATCACCGCGAGCGAGTCGAGGGTCTGCTTGGCGCGCCACTCCTGGACGATGCCGATGCCGGTGTTGGCGAGGATCACGAAGCCGAAGAGGCCGTCCTGGATCGGCGCGACGAACAGCATGATCAGCCAGAGCACACCGATGATGGCGTTGAACCGGGTGAAGACGTTCGCCCGGACGATCTCGCCCAGCGACCGGCTGCTGCGCACCGGCACGTCGTTGACCTGCCCACGCGAACGCCGCTCCGCCACTTCGGCACCGGTCAGCCCCGCCGGCCGGCCCTTGGGCAGGGCCACCGGGTGCACGGGGTCGACTTCGGCACCCGCGTCGATATGGGTCATGCATTCGACGGTACGTGCGGATCTGCCCGTTCACCTGCCGAGCAGAGCCGATTTCCGACCTGGGGAGGAGGGGAGTCCTGCGCTGGTTGTACGGCTACTTCCCCGACGCCGCCCTCAGCCCCGCGTCCCGCTTGATCGCCGCGTCCCGCTTGCGGACGTACCAGATACCGATCAGCCCCAGGCCGCCCCCGGCCAGGCAGGCCCACAGCCACCACAGACGGTCGTGGTCCTCGAACCATCCGTAGAAGGGCAGCTGGACGAGGAAGAGGACGAACCACACGATCGTGCCGCCGGTGATGGTGGCGACCACGGGGCCCTCCAGGGGCTCCGGCGCCTCGTGCTTGGGGGTCCACTTAGCCATGCGCACAGCTTAGGCGCGGTCGGCGTCTACGCGCGGAGATAGCGATCTGGCACTCATACCTTCATACTGAAACCGTTTGTCTATGGCCGCTTCTGCTCGTATGAAACTCCAATGAGGCTCGGGGGAACCCCGTTGGTGATGAGGTTTCGCATGCCCACCTCGGCACCTGCCAAGGTCCCCACCCCCGAAAAGCCGGGCGGGGTGTCCGCCCACGGCGCCCTCGACCGCTACTTCAAGATCTCCGAGCGCGGTAGCTCCCTCGCCCGTGAGGTCCGCGGCGGCTTCGCGACCTTCTTCGCGATGGCATACATCATCGTGCTGAACCCGATCATCCTGGGCAGCGCGAAGGACATGTACGGGCACCACCTGGACAACGGCCAGCTGGTGACGGCGACGGCGCTGACCGCCGCGTTCACCACGCTGCTGATGGGTGTCATCGGCAACGTCCCGATCGCACTCGCCGCCGGCCTCGGCGTCAACTCCGTCGTCGCGCTCCAGCTGGCGCCCCGGATGAGCTGGCCGGACGCCATGGGCATGGTCGTGCTGGCCGGTTTCGTGGTGATGCTGCTGGTCGCCACCGGTCTGCGCGAGCGCGTCATGAACGCCGTGCCGTTCGGCCTGCGCAAGGCGATCGCCATCGGTATCGGCCTCTTCATCATGCTGATCGGCCTGGTCGACTCCGGTTTCGTCACCCGTATGCCGGACGCCGCCCAGACCACCGTTCCGGTCCAGCTCGGCGTGGGCGGTCACCTCACCGGCTGGCCGGTGCTGATCTTCATCCTGGGCGCGCTGCTCACCTTCGCGCTGATCGTCCGCAAGGTGCCCGGCGCCATCCTGATCTCGATCGTCGGCATGACCGTCCTCGCGGTGATCATCAACGCGGTCGCCCCGATCCCGTCCTGGGGCCTGACGATCCCGAAGTGGCCGGGCAACCCGGTGGCCACGCCCGACTTCGGCCTGGTCGGCCAGGTCAGCCTCTTCGGCGGTTTCGCCAAGGTCGGCGTGCTGACCGGCATCCTCTTCGTCTTCACGGTCCTGCTGTCGTGCTTCTTCGACGCCATGGGCACGATCATGGGCATCAGCGACGAGGCCATGCTGACCGACGCCGAGGGCTACATGCCGGGTATCAACAAGGTCCTCTTCGTCGACGGCCTCGCGGTCGCGGCGGGCGGTGCCAGCTCCTCCTCGGCCACCACCGCGTTCGTGGAGTCCACGGCGGGGGTCGGCGAGGGCGCCCGGACGGGCTTCGCGAACGTCGTCACCGGCGCCCTCTTCGCGGTGGCGCTCTTCCTCACCCCGGTCGCCACGATGGTCCCGTCCCAGGCGGCCACCCCGGCGCTGGTCGCGGTCGGCTTCCTGATCCTGTCGCACTCCATCAAGGAGATCGACTGGGCCGACTACACGATCGGCATCCCGGCCTTCGTGACGATGCTGATGATGCCGTTCACCTACTCGATCACCAACGGCATCGGCATGGGCTTCATCACCTTCACGGTGCTGCGCCTGGCCGCCGGGCGGGCCCGTGAGATCCCGGTCGCGATGTACGTCGTCTCGGCCGTCTTCGCCTTCTACTACCTGATGCCGGCCCTGGGCCTGACCTGAGCCTTCGTCACCTGCGGCGTCAGGTGACGCCGTAGAACCTCTCCGTCTCCTCGACGGCGGTCTGGAACCGCTCGTCGAAGTCGTCCCGGATGAGCGTGCGGACCACATAGTCCTGCACGCTCATTCCTCTTTTCGCCGCATGGTGCCGGAGCCTTTCGAGCAGCTCCCCGTCCATCCGCAGGCTGAGCACGCTGGTCCCCATGCCTACGAGGGTCGCCACATCCGGCCGCCCGCTGCGTCACTTTCCGGAACTGACTCACCCATACGGGTGATCAGAAGGTTCAGTGGCCGGCGTCACGGGCATGGACGCATGCCGGGTGGTATTTAGCCAGGGTAATGAGTTACCCTAAAGAACATGCCGGACCTTACCCATGGCGACGACGCTGCCGCCGTGAACTCTCTCCGCTCCGCCGTGATGCGGTTGTCCCGTCGGCTCAAGCACCAGCGGGTCGACGAGTCGCTGAGCCCCACCGAGATGTCGGTGCTCGGCACCCTGGCCCGCTGTGGCAGTGCCACCCCGGGCGAACTGGCCCGCAAGGAGCACGTCCAGCCGCCGTCGATGACCCGCATCGTCGCGCTGCTCGAAGCCAAGGGGCTGGTCCGGCTGGAGCCGCACCCGGAGGACCGGCGCCAGAAGGTCGTCACCCCGACGGAGCAGGCCGAGGCCATGCTCGAGGAGAGCCGCCGCAAGCGCAACGCGTTCCTGGCGGGCCTCGTCGAGGGCCTCGACGAGGACGAGTGGGCCAAACTGCGCGCCGCCGCCCCCGTGCTGGAGAAGCTCGCACACCTGTAAGCAGGCCATTCAAGGAGGCGAACACTTTTGAGTACGGGATCCGGAGCAGCTTCCGCCCCCGCACCGACCACTACTACCCCCACCTCCCGCAAGTCCTCGATGTTCAGCTCGCTGAAGATCCGGAACTACCGCCTCTTCTTCCTCGGCCAGGTCGTCTCCAACACCGGCACCTGGATGCAGCGCATCGCCCAGGACTGGCTCGTTCTCGGTCTCACCGGTTCCTCCGCGGCCGTCGGCATCACGACGGCCCTGCAGTTCCTGCCGATGCTCCTGTTCGGCCTCTACGGCGGCGTCCTCGTGGACCGCCTGCCCAAGCGGCCCACCCTGCTGGTCACCCAGACGTCGATGGCCGTCACGGGCCTCGCCCTCGCCTTCCTGACCCTCTCCGGCCACGTCCAGATCTGGCACGTCTACGTCGCCGCCTTCGCCGCCGGCCTCGCCACGGTCGTCGACAACCCGGCCCGGCAGTCCTTCGTCTCCGAGATGGTCGGCCCCGAGCAGCTGCAGAACGCGGTCAGCCTGAACTCCGCGAACTTCCAGTCGGCCCGTCTGGTCGGCCCCGCCGTCGCCGGTCTCATGATCACCGGCGTGGGCACCGGCTGGGCGTTCCTCGCCAACGGTCTCTCCTTCGCCGCCCCCATCGCCGGCCTGCTCCTGATGCGCGCCCGCGAACTGCACGTGGTCGAGCGCGCGCCGCGCGGCAAGGGCCAGCTCCGGGAAGGCCTGAACTACGTGGCGAAGAGGCCGGAGCTGATCTGGCCGATCGTCCTCGTCGGCTTCATCGGCACCTTCGGCTTCAACTTCCCGGTGTGGCTGTCGGCCTACGCGGACGACGTCTTCCGCTCCGGCGCCGGCTCCTACAGCCTCTTCAACACCCTGATAGCCGTCGGCTCCCTGGGCGGAGCCCTGCTGGCCGCCCGGC
This sequence comes from Streptomyces sp. NPDC006314, assembly GCF_040613075.1. NCBI lineage: Bacteria > Bacillati > Actinomycetota > Actinomycetes > Kitasatosporales > Streptomycetaceae > Streptomyces > Streptomyces sp. NPDC006314. The sequence continues at coordinate 71,765 of NZ_JBEXRL010000021.1, forward strand.
GCGGCACGGCCCGGCTGCGCGTCCTGATCGCCGCCGCGCTTGCCTTCGGCGCGCTGGAGACGGCGGCCGCGGTGGCGCCGTCGTACTGGCTGTTCGCGCTGCTCATGGTCCCGATCGGCGTCTTCGGCCTCACGGTGAACGTCACCGCGAACACCGCCGTGCAGATGGCCACCGACCCGGCGATGCGCGGCCGGGTGATGGCCCTGTTCATGATGGTGTTCATGGGCGGTACGCCGCTGGGCGCACCGGTGGTCGGCTGGATCACCGACACCTACGGCGCCCGGGCCGGCTTCGCCCTCGGCGGCATCATCTCCGCCGTGGCCGCCGCCGGTATCGGGCTGGTCCTCGCCCGCATCGGCGGCCTGCGCCTGGCGGTGGCCTGGCACCACGGCCACCCGCGGGTCCGCTTCGTACCGAGGGAGCGGGAACAGCTGGCGGCGGCGGCGTGATCCGCCCACCCGGAGGGTCCGCTACAGGACCCTCCGGGCCAGCACCTGCCCCGGCCACTTGTCCTCGCCGAAGGTGAAGGGCTCGGTCCGGATGAAGCCGTTGCTCTCGTAGTAGGCGACCAGCTTGCCGTCGTCGCCCGCGTAGCAGTCCACGCGCAGCAGGGAGATCCCCGACTGCCGGGTCACCTGGGCCGCGTGGGCGAGCAGCGCGGCCCCGGCGCCCCGGCCCTTGAAACGGCGGTCGGTGGCGAACAGATGGATGTACCGCTCGGGTTCGTCGGCCGGCTCCAGATAGGAGCCGGGGCCCGTGCTGAGCGTGAGCGTGGCCGCCGCAGTGCCGTCTATCTCGGCGAAGTACGGCGTGCCCGCGGTGGCGTATCGGTGCACCAGCTCCACGGCCCGGGGGTTCCCCGACCAGGATTCGGTCCCCCACTGCCCGGTACGGCCCTGTGAGACCAGCCACTCCACGGCGCTGTCGAGCATGCCGAGGATCAGGGGGGCGTCGCCGGGGCCGCCTTCGCGGATGGTGATCGTCATGGGCCCATCATGCCCACGCCCGTCTGGGAAGGTGAAGGCATGAGACTCTTCGCCGCCGTACTGCCCCCGGAGGACGTCACGGTCCAACTCGCCGCCGAAGTAGCCCGGTTGAGGCGGCTGCCGGGTGCCGACGGCCTGCGCTGGACGGCCCGCCCCGGCTGGCACCTCACGCTCGCCTTCTACGGCGAGGTCGCCGACGACCTCGTACCCGCCCTGTCGGACCGCCTGTCCCGCGCGGCCCACCGCACGTCCCCGTTCGAGCTGGCTCTTTCCGGGGGCGGCCAGTTCGGCCACGGCCGTGCCCTGTGGACAGGGGCCTCCGGCGACACCCAGGCCCTGCGCCTGCTGGCCGACCGGACGGAGTCGGCGGCCCGCAAGGCCGGGGTGCCGATGGGCGGGCACCGCCGCTACAAGGCCCATCTGACGCTGGCCCGCAGCCGGGACGCGGTCGACGTACGGCCCTACGTGGACCAGCTCGGGGAGTTCATCAGCCGGACGTGGACCGTGGCCGATCTGGCGCTGGTGCGCAGCAACCTGCCGAGGTCCGGGGTGCCGGGGGAGCAGCCCCGGTACGAGGCGGTCGCCCGCTGGGCACTGGACGGTGCCGGTTAGTCTCGAATACGTGGACCCGAAAACCCGGAACCGGATCATGGCCGGTGCGCTTGTTCTCATGTTCGTCGTGGTGGCCGTGGCGTCGGCGGTGAGGTAGGGCGCCGGGCACTGCGGCCGTCCTCCGGCTGCGGGCCGGCTGTGGCTGGTCGCGCCCCCGCGGCGGAGCCGCGTGCCGAACGCGGCCCCGCCGCACTTCCGGGGCGCCGGCCCGCCCGGTGTCACCAGGCGAAGGCCTCCGGGGACGGGCCCGGGCCCGGGAAGATCTCGTCGAGGCCGGACAGCAGCTCCTCGCTCAGCTCCAGCTCCACCGCCCTCAGGGCCGACTCCAGCTGCTCGGCGGTGCGTGGGCCGACGATCGGGCCGGTCACGCCGGGCCGGGTCAGCAGCCACGCCAGAGCGGCCTCCCCGGGCTCCAGGCCGTGCTTGTCGAGCAGATCCTCGTAGGACTGGATCCGCGCGCGGGTGGCGGGGTCGGCGAGGGCGTCGGCGGCCCGCCCGGAGGCACGGCGACCGCCCTTGACCTGCTTCTTGATCACACCGCCGAGCACCCCTCCGTGCAGCGGCGACCACGGAATGACCCCGAGGCCGTAGTCCTGCGCGGCCGGTACGACCAGCTGAGCATCGGGGAGGGGCAGGACGGGGCGCCGGTGCGCTGGGGGCGATGGGACGGGCAGACCCTGGCCGTCGAGTACCTCGAGGGCGACCTGGCGCTGATGAGTGTGAGTCCGTCGGGCGAGCGGCTGATGAGCGTCACCCACGAACAGGACACGCTGGCCGTCCGCGACACCGGTGGCTCGGTCCTGGAGGGGCTGGTGTGGGACGCCGAGACCGCCGTACCCCGGCATCCCGACGCCGAGCCCGGGAACGACGAGGCGCTTCCCTACTGGGACTGGGCGGGCGGCTTCCTCGACGAGACGACCCTGATCGGCTCGACCGTCGAGAGCGACGAGGAGTGGGGCGAGGGCCGGCACTGGATCATCGGCACCTCGGTCCCGGGCACGCCCGTCGAGGTCGCCTACCCGGTCCCGGTCGGCACCCGGCCCCCCACCGCCCTGGGCGACGGCGTCTGGGTCACTCCGTCCGAGTCGGGAGAGGCCCTGTATGTGTGGGGGCTGGACCAGGCCGCCGATGGCTTCATCGGGTCCGCTCGGTGAAGCGGAAGGAACGGCCGAGTCCGACCCGCGCCTGCCGCTGATCAGGCGGTGAGGACGGCGACGACCCGGTTGATCATGTCCTCCCGCGCGTTGAGCGCGGTCGGCGTGTACGACAGCACGAAGCGCGTGGCCAGGTCGCGCGTGGCGAACATGCGGGTGCGGTATCCGTAGGTCTCACCGGTCTTCCCCCAGAACGTCGTGCCGTTCACCGTGGCCGTCTGCAGGCCCATGCTGTACCGGGCCGGGCTGCCGTCCAGCATGCGCACCGTGGGCGGGGGCAGGGTGAAGACCTTCTCCAGGGCCCGGGGCGGCAGGAGCGCGCCGGTGAACAAGGCGTGCTGGAAACGGAAGAGGTCCTGTGCGGTGGAGACCAGTTCGCCCTCGCCCCAGGAAGCGGACTGGTCGTAGACGGTGACGTCGCGCAGGCTGCCGTCCGTCATGCGCAGATAGCCGTGGACGTGCGGGCCGTGCATACGCGGATCGTCGCCCGGGACCAGCGTGCCGGTCAGCCCCAGCGGGTGCAGGATCCGGGAGGCGATCACGTCGCCGTGGCGACACCCTGTCAGTTCCTCGACCAGCAGGGCGAGGAGCACGTAGTTGATTCCTCGGTACTCCTGTGCGGTGCCGGGGGTGAACTTAAGGGGGTCGTGCGTCACCGTGTCGACCAGGGCCTGCGGTGTCCAGTGGTCGAAGCGGTGGCGCAGGGCCGCTTCCGGTGTTCCGAGGTCCGGCAAGCCCCGGTGGTCGGGCAGGCCGCTGGTGTGGCTGAGCAGATGCGACACCGTGATGCGGTCGAAGCGGGAGGGCAGGGAAAGGCCGGGGAGGGAGCGGGCGATCGTCGCGTCGAGATCCACCCGGCCTGCTGCCCAGAGCTGAAGGACGACGGTCGCCACGAACGCTTTCGTCAGGCTGCCCGCCCGGAAACGGTCGTCCGCCCGTACGGGCCGTCCCTGGGCGGGATCGGCGGTGCCCGCGGTGCCGTACCAGCGGGTTCCGGACCACTCCACCAGCAGGTGGGAGGAGGTCGCCTGCGGATGGGAGAGATCGCTGATCGCGTCGCGTAAGGCGGCGGGATCGCCGAGCGGCGCGGCGGTGGCCCCGGTGGTGACGCCTCCGGTGGCGAAGGCCAGGGCGCCGGCCGTGAAAGCACCGGTGAAGGCGCGTCGGGAGAGGGATGTCATGGGATCGATACTGCCGTTCGCCGGCACGCGGGGGCATCCGGAACGCCCCTGGGCGAACCCTGTCACGACCCTGAGGAACCCCGGAGCCGAGCCGTCAGGCCGACCCGATCACGCCGCGTACGGTCCGCCGAGTCCCCACGCCTCCCACATCGCCTTCGCGAACGCCTCCGCGATCCGGTGCTCCCCGCTCGCGTTGGGGTGCGTGCCGTCGTAGGTGTCGGTGTGGATGTCGTACGACTCGGGCGGCGAGGCGAGCAGGACCGGGGAGCGGTGTTCGTCCAGGTCGGCCACCGTCTTGGCGAGCAGGACGTTGAAGTGGTCCACCTGGGAGGCGAAGGCCGTGTCCGCCGCGGCCCGGATGTTGGGGATCACCGGCAGCAGCACCATGCGGACGCGCGGGTCGGCGGCACGGGCGGCGGTGATGAAGGCCCGTACGTTCTCCGCCGTCTGCTCGGCGTTCGTGTAGAAGCCGAGGTCGATCAGGCCCAGGGAGACCAGCAGGACGTCGGGGCGGTGGGCCCGTATCGCGTCGCCGATCAACGGGGCCATGTGCAGCCATCCCTCGCCCCAGCCCGCCAGGTGGGCGCGCGGGAAGTCGGGGTCGGCGTAGGCGAGGGACGTCGGGGCGTCGGCCGTCTTGTCGTACAGCTCCTCGCGCGGGCCGACGAAGGTGAAGGGCCCTCCGTACGTCTCGCGCAGATGCCGCCACAGCCGGTGACGCCAGGTGTGTTCGCCCGCGCTCCCGATCGTCATGGAGTCACCTACGGGCATGAACCTGAGCATCCGCTCATGATGGACGATCACCGGTGCCGATGGGGTGTGAGGCCCACCACGTCCCGCGAACCACCGGCCGTGATGGCAGGCTTGGGGCATGCGTCGATCGTTCGCCGTTCTCGCCGGGGTGCTGCTCGCCGGCGCCTGTGCGCTGCCCGCCTCCGCCGCCGACGGTGACGGCGACCAGGGGTTCACCCTCAAGGACCCGCGGATCACCGAGTCCAGCGGCCTCGCCGCCTCCCGCCTCCATCCCGGCGTCTACTGGACGCACAACGACAGCGACGACGGGCCGTACCTCTACGCCGTGGACGGCCGGACCGGCGAAACCGTCGCCCGGCTCACCCTGCGCGGCATCGGGGCACCGCGCGATGTCGAGGCCATCTCGGTCGGGCCGCACAACGAGATCTATGTCGGCGACATCGGCGACAACTTCGGCGGCAGGTGGCCGTACGTGTGGATCTACCGGCTGCCCGAGCCGAAGGTGCTGAAGGACGAGACGGTCACGGCCACGCAGTACGTCGTCAAGTACGAGAACGGGCCGCGGGACGCCGAGTCGTTGCTCGTCCACCCGAAGACCGGGCGCGTCTACATCGTCGACAAGAAGGAGGACGGCGGGCACCTGTACGAGGGCCCGGCGACCCTCTCCACCTCCGGCGCGAACATCTTCAGGCCGATCGGAGCCGTCGATCTCTGGGCCACCGACGCCGCGTTCTCCCCGGAGGGACAACAGCTCGCCGTACGCGGCTACTTCGGCGGGATCTACTACGACTGGAACGGCGGCCGGATCCAGCGCAAGGGCCGCCTGGACGTGCCGTTGCAGGGGCAGGGGGAGTCCCTGTCGTACTCCGCCGACGGGACGAAGCTGATGTACGGCAGCGAGGGCGCGGGCAGCCCGGTGCAGGCGGAGGACGCACCGGACCGGCCCGCCGAGTCAGCCTCGGCGGGCGGCGGTTCCGGCTCCGCCGACGGCACGACCGGCACCGCGAGCCTCAAGGTCGGCGCCGTCGTCCTCGTCGTCGGCGCGGCCGCCCTGTTCGGAGTGCGGCGGTTGCGGCGCCGGGGCTGAGCGTCACCCACCCGCCCGCGGCCCTGAGCCGCGCGGCCACAGAGGACGAGGCGCCCGGTGCGGCAGACACCGGGCGCCCTCACGCTCGTCCCTGGGTTACAGCTTCCCTCGGGGCTACAGCTTCTCGATGACGTAGTCGATGCACTTCGTCAGCGCCTCGACGTCCGCCGGGTCGATCGCCGGGAACATCGCGACGCGGAGCTGGTTGCGGCCCAGCTTGCGGTACGGCTCGGTGTCCACGATGCCGTTGGCGCGCAGCACCTTGGCGACGGCGGCCGCGTCGATCTCGTCGGAGAAGTCGATCGTGCCGATGACCTGCGAGCGCTTGGCCGGGTCCGAGACGAACGGGGCGGCGTGCTTCGACTCCTCCGCCCAGCCGTACAGGCGGGTCGAGGAGTCCTTGGTGCGGGCCGTGGAGAAGGCCAGGCCGCCCTGGCCGTTGAGCCACTCCAGCTGCTCGTTGAGCAGGAAGAGGGTGGCGAGGGCCGGGGTGTTGTACGTCTGGTTCTTGCGGGAGTTGTCGATCGCCGTCGGCAGCGAGAAGAACTCCGGGACGTGGCGGCCGCTCGCGTGGACGCGCTCGGCGCGCTCGATCGCGGCCGGCGAGAAGATGCCGATCCACAGGCCGCCGTCGGAGGCGAAGGACTTCTGCGGGGCGAAGTAGTAGACGTCCGTCTCGGCGACGTCGACCGGGAGGCCGCCCGCGCCGGAGGTGGCGTCCACCAGGACGAGCGCGCCCTCGTCGGCACCGGCCACACGCCGGATCGGCATGGCGACGCCGGTGGAGGTCTCGTTGTGGGTGAAGGCGTAGACGTCGACACCCGCCTCGGCCCGCGCCTCCGGGTGGGTGCCGGGGTCGGTGGAGATGACGGTCGGCTCGGCCAGCCAGGGCGCGAGCTTGGCGGCCTTGGCGAACTTGGAGGAGAACTCACCGAAGCTGAGGTGCTGTGACTTGTTCTCGATCAGGCCATGGGTGGCGATGTCCCAGAAGGCGGTGGAGCCGCCGTTGCCGAGGATCACCTCGTAGCCCTCGGGCAGGGAGAACAGCTCGGAGATGCCTTCGCGGACCTTGCCGACCAGGTTCTTCACGGGCGCCTGGCGGTGGGAGGTACCCAGCAGGGACGTACCGGTGGCGGCGAGGGCGTCCAGCGCCTCGGTGCGCACCTTGGAGGGGCCAGCGCCGAAGCGTCCGTCGGCGGGCTTGATGTCAGCGGGGATCTGGATGTCGGCCACGGAAGGAGGTTAGCCGGTGGGGGAAAGCGAGGTGGAGCCGTGTCCGTCCGATGAGACGAGATCGCCGAGCCGTGGACTTGTGGGGTTGTACGACGATACGCGCGGGGCTGTGGAAAAGATGCGGTGACTGTACGTGATCGGATGCATTCTGGACGCATGACAGATCTGGCGGGCGAGCTGCGCAGGGCCGTTCGGGGTGAGGTCGGATTCGATGTCACCTCCCGGGCGCTCGTGACCATGGACGCGTCCAACTACCGGCGTGTCCCGCTGGGGGTGGTGGCCCCCCGGGACGCCGAGGACGTCGCTGCCGTGCTCGAGGTGTGCCGGGCTCGCGGGGTGCCGGTGGTGGCGCGCGGCGGGGGCACGTCGATCGCCGGGCAGGCGACCGGCACAGGCGTGGTGCTGGACTTCACCCGGCACATGAACGGCCTGCTGGAGCTGGACCCGGGCTCGCGCACGGCCACCGTGCAGCCCGGCCTCGTCCTCGACCGGCTCCAGGAGGCCGCCGCCCCGCACGGGCTGCGGTTCGGCCCGGACCCGTCGACGCACAGCCGGTGCACGCTCGGCGGGATGATCGGCAACAACGCGTGCGGCTCGCACTCGGTCGCCTGGGGGACGACCGCGGACAGCGTGCGCGAGCTGTCCGTCATCACCGCGCGCGGACAGCGGCTGCGGCTCGGGCAGGGCTGGGCCGGTGCGCCGGACGGGCTGCTCGGGTTGGCGGAGGACGAGCGCGCCCGCCTGCGCACGGGCTTCCCGGACCTGCCCCGCCGCATCTCCGGGTACGCGCTGGACGCCCTGCTGCCCGAGAACGGCGCGGACGTCGCCCGCTCCTTCTGCGGCTCGGAGGGCACCCTCGGCATCCTGACCGAGGCGGTCGTACGGCTGGTGGAGGCCCCCCGCGCGGGTGCCCTCGCGGTGCTGGCGTACGCCGACGAGAGCGCGGCCGCCGAGGCAGCCGCGGGACTCCTCGTGCACGGGCCGCTGACGGTGGAGGGCATGGCGGCCGACCTGGTGCGCTCACCGGCCGGGCTGCCGAGAGGCGGTGCCTGGTTGTTCGTGGAGACCGGCGGGGAGTCGGCGACGCAGGCACGCGCGCGTGCGGAGCGGATCGTGCGCGCGGCCGACGTCGTCGACTCCCTGGTGGTGACGGACGCGGTGGCCCAGCGGGCGCTGTGGCGGATCCGGGAGGACGCGAGCGGTACGGCGACACGGATGCCCGACGGCACGGAGGCCTGGCCCGGCTGGGAGGACTGCGCCGTTCCGCCCGCCCGGCTCGGCGCCTACCTGCGCGACTTCCGCGCGCTGTTGTCGGCCCACGGCCTGCGCGGCACCCCGTACGGCCACTTCGGCGACGGCTGCATCCACGTCCGCATCGACTTCGACCTGCTCACCCAGGCCGGTGTCGGCCGCTTCCGCCGCTTCTCCGAGGACCTCGCCGACCTGGTGGTGGAGCACGGCGGCTCGCTGTCCGGGGAGCACGGTGACGGACAGGCCCGCGCGGAGCTGCTGCCCCGTATGTACGGCGCGGAGACGGTGGCCCTCTTCGAGCGCGCCAAGGCGGTCTGGGACCCCGACGACCTGCTCAACCCCGGCATGCTGGTCCGTCCGGCACCCCTCGACACCGGCCTCCGCTTCTCCGTCCTGCCCCGTCGCCCGGTCGACGTGACGTTCGGCTACCCGGCCGACGGCGGCGACTTCCGCGCGGCCGTCCGCCGCTGCGTCGGCGTCGCCAAGTGCCGTACGGCGGCGACGTCCGGCCCCGCCGTGATGTGTCCCTCCTTCCGGGTGACCGGCGAGGAGGAGCACTCCACGCGTGGCCGGGCCCGGCTGCTGCACGAGATGCTCGCGGGCGACCTGGTGACCGGCGGCTGGCGGTCCACGGAGGTCCGCGACGCGCTCGACCTCTGCCTGTCCTGCAAGGGCTGCCGCTCGGACTGCCCGGTCGGGGTCGACATGGCCACCTACAAGGCGGAGTTCCTGCACCACCACTACGCAGGCCGCCGCCGCCCCGCCGCCCACCACAGCATGGGCCGGCTGCCGGAGTGGCTGCGCTGGATCGCCCGCACGCGTACGGCTCCGCTGTTCAACGCACTCGCCGGGGTACGGCCGTTGGCGTATGTGGCGAAACGCCTGGGCGGCATCGCACCGGAGCGGCAGCTGCCCCGACTGGCGACACAGACCTTCACCGGCTGGTGGCGCGGGAGGAAGCCCGTCCAGGGTGTAGGTGGCCCCGTTCGGGGTTCCGCGGACTCCGGCGGGGGTTCCAGCGGTCCCGTGCAGGATTCCGGGGAGCTGGTCGTCCTGTGGCCGGACACCTTTACCGAGCATCTGTCCCCGTCCGTCGGCCGGGCCGCCGTCCGCGTGCTGGAGGCCGCCGGGCTGCGGGTAGCCCTTCCGCCGACGCTGATCGCGCGCGGCGGGGCCGTCGGGGACGGCAGGTCGAGGGCGGCGACCGTGCTGCTCACCGCCCGTCGGGCCCGGGTCTGCTGCGGCCTGACCTACGTCTCCACCGGCCAGCTCGACCGGGCCCGTGCGGTCATGCGCCGCACGCTGGACCTGATGGAGCCGGTGCTGCGGGCGGGGGTCCCGGTCGTCGTCCTGGAGCCGAGCTGTGCCGCGACCCTGCGCACCGACCTGCCCGAACTGCTGCATGACGACCCCCGTGCGGCCCGGCTGTCCTCGGCGGTCCTCACCTTCGCCGAAGTCCTGGCGCGGTATGCCCCCGACTGGGCCCCGCCCGCCGTGGACCGCCCGGTCGCGGGCCAGACCCACTGCCACCAGCACGCGGTGCTCGGCGACGCCCCCGACCGTCGACTGCGCGAGTCCGCGGGCCTCACCGGCGACCTGAGCGGAGGCTGCTGCGGACTCGCGGGCGACTTCGGCTTCGAGAGGGGCCACTTCGAGGTGTCACGGGCCTGCGCGGAGGAACACCTCCTGCCGTCGGTACGGGAAGCGCCGGAGGGGACGGTGGTCCTCGCGGACGGTTTCTCCTGCCGGACACAGCTGGAACAGCTGGCGGGGGTACGGGGACGCCATCTGGCGGAGGTGCTGGCGCAGGCGCTGGACGAGCAAGCACGGCGAACGGGCGAGTGAGGGGAGCGAAGTGACCGGGGAAACCGAGGAGTACGTCCGAGTGGCCGTCCTGTCCGACATCCACGGCGTGCTGCCCGCGCTGGAGGCCGTGCTGGCGGAGCCCGAGGTGGTCGCGGCCGACCGGATCGTCCTCACCGGGGACATCACGGCGGGTCCGCAGCCGGCCGAGGTGCTGGAGCTGTTGCGGGCGCAGGGCGAGCGCGTGCTGTGGGTCGGCGGGAACGCGGACCGGGAGCTGGTGGAGTACCGGCGGGGCGAGCGGACGGAGATCCCCGATCCCATCGGCCCCTTCGCGGCCCGGGAACTCACCGGGGAGCAAGTGGACTTCCTCGCCGCGCTGCCCAAGACGCTCACGTTGCGCGTGCGCGGCCTCGGCAGGGTCCTGTTCTGCCACGCCACCCCGCGCGACGACGAGGAGCTGGTGCTGGTCGACTCCCGCCCCGGCCGCTGGGCCGAGGTCTTCTCCGGGCTGGCCCCCGGCATCGGCACGGTCGTCTGCGGCCACACCCACATGCCCTACGTCCGGCTGTCCCACGGCCGCCTGGTGGTCAACCCCGGCAGTGTCGGCATGCCCTACGGCCGCCCGGGCGCCCACTGGTGCCTTCTCGGACCCGGCGCCGACCTGCGCGTGACGTCGTACGACCGAGCGGCGGCGGTGGCCCGGCTGGTCCGGGAGTGCGGCTACCCGGACATCGCCGAGTGGGCCGACTACTTCCTGCACGCGCGGGCGACCGACACGGAGGTACTGGCGGCGTGGGGACCGAAGGACGGGCGGGGTGTTCGTAGGGTGAGATGACCCTGATCTTCAAGGTGACCTGAGATCTCCAAGGCGCCCCTGAGATCTCCCCGAAAACCTGCGAGCTTCGAGGAGCCCCGCGTATGAGCCTCACTCTCCGGCCGATCAGCCGTGCCGAGCACCTCGCCTTCGTGGCCGGCCGCCCCTCGGCCAGTCATCTGCAGATGCCGTCGTGGGGGGATGTGAAGCCGGACTGGCGGGCGGAGAGCCTGGGGTGGTTCGAGGCGGACGGGCGGCTCGTCGGGGTGGGGCTGGTGCTGCTGCGGCCGTTGCCCAGGCTGAAGCGCTGTCTGGCCTATCTGCCCGAGGGGCCGGTCATCGACTGGGAGGCGCCCGGTCTGGAGCGCTGGCTCGAGCCGATGCTGGCCCATCTGAAGAGCCGGGGCGCCTTCTCGGTGAAGATGGGACCGCCCGTGGTGGCGCGGCGGTGGAGCCCCGAGGCGGTCAAGACCGCGATCGCCGACCCCGACGCGCACCGGCTGCGGGACGTGGCGCCGACCTCGTCGGAGCAGGGGGCCCTCGACCTCGCCGACCGGCTGCGCCGGATGGGCTGGCGGCAGAGCGAGCCCGGCGGGGAGGACGGCTTCGCCGCCGGACAGCCCCGGTACGTGTGTCAAGTGCCGCTTGCCGGAAGGTCGTTGGAGGACGTCCGGGGCGGGCTCAACCAGCAGTGGCGGCGCAACGTCAAGAAGGCCGAGAAGGCGGGCGTGAAGATCGTCCGGGGCGGTTACGAGGATCTGCCGGTCTTCTACGGCCTCTACACCGAGACCGCCGAGCGGGACCGGTTCATCCCGCGTCCACTGCCCTACTTCCAGCGGATGTGGACCGCGCTCACCACCGAAGACCCCGACCGGATGCGGCTGTACCTCGCCCACCATGACGGGGATGTGCTCGCCGCGGCCACGATGCTGATCGTCGGCGGGCACGTCTGGTACTCCTACGGCGCCTCCACCAGCCGCAAGCGCGAGGTACAGCCCAACAACGCGATGCAGTGGCGCATGATGTGCGACGCCCACGCACTCGGCGCCCACGTCTACGACTTCCGGGGCATCACCGACACCCTGGAGGAGTCGAACCACCTGCTGGGCCTGCTCCGCTTCAAGGTGGGCGCGGGCGGGGAGGCCCTGGAGTACGTGGGCGAGTGGGACTTCCCGCTGAACCGCCTGCTGCACAAGGCGCTCGACGTCTACATGGCCCGCCGCTGAGCACACGCGCGGGGACGAGGAGCCCGGGCTCGGCATCCGAACCCGACGGCCCGGCATCCGAACGCCGGGCGTCTCAGCATCCAGGACAGTTACATAAGGGGTTCACACTCCTGGCGGAGTCCATTAGCCTGGACTCTGTAGTCCATCACGATGAACGTTATCCGATCCCGAGCCAGCCCCAGGACCGCCCCGTGAGCACCCCCAGCGCCACCGCACCCTCGACGCAGCACGCACCCGCATCCCCAGGCGGTACCCCGCGCCGCCTCGGTCCGCTCGGCCCCGTCGGGCTGGTGCTGGCCGGCGGTGTCTCGGTGCAGTTCGGCGCCGCCCTCGCGGTGACGCTGATGCCCCGGGCCGGCGCGCTCGGTGTGGTGACCCTGCGGTTGCTCGCGGCGGCCGTGATCCTCCTGCTGGTGTGCCGCCCCAAGCTGCGCGGGCACTCCCGCACCGACTGGGGCACGGTGATCGTGTTCGGCATCGCCATGGGCGCGATGAACGGCCTCTTCTACGAGGCGGTCGCCCGTATCCCGCTGGGCCCCGCGGTCACCCTCGAGGTCCTCGGCCCGCTGGCCCTGTCCGTCCTGGCCTCCCGCCGTGCGCTCAACGCGCTCTGGGCCGGCCTCGCGCTCGCGGGCGTCTTCCTGCTCGGCGGCGGAGGTTTCAGCGACCTCGACCCCACCGGTGTCGCCTTTGCCCTGGGAGCCGGCGCCATGTGGGCGGCATACATCGTCTTCAGCGCCCGTACGGGCCGCCGCTTCCCCCAGGCGGACGGCCTGGCCCTCGCCATGGCGGTGGCGGCCCTGCTCTTCCTCCCCCTGGGCATCGCCGAGGGGGGCACCCGCTTGCTGAACCCCACCACCGTGGCCCTCGGCTCGGCGGTGGCCCTGCTCTCCTCGGTCCTGCCGTACACCCTGGAACTGCTGGCCCTGCGCCGGCTGCCCGCCTCCGCCTTCGCCATCCTCATGAGCCTGGAGCCGGCCATCGCGGCGGCGGCCGGCTTCCTGATCCTCGGCCAGGCCCTGTCCGCGACGGAGGCCGCCGCGATCGCCCTGGTCATCGCGGCGAGCATCGGCGCGGTGCGCACCCAGGTGGGCCGCGGCAAGCTCCGGCCGCAGGCCCCGGACGCCTGACGCACGCCCTGGCCGGGATCAGTCGCCCGGCTTCTCCCGCACCGACACGTGCTGCCGGCTCTCGCTGGTGCAGGGGCCCCGGGTCCAGCCGTCCCACCGCTCGCGCAGCCGTAGCCCCGCGAGCCGGGCCATCAGATCCATCGGCCGGCCACACGTACCGGAACGGCACCGGACGGCCGCCGCCTCTCGGAGCAAACCGACAGCACCACCCGGACGGACCCTTACGGTGAGTTTGAGGAGCCGTTTGTAGCAGCAGAGTGCGGCTGTCAGTCCGCGAAAGGTTAGGAGTTGCCGGGTTTCCGCTCGGCGGTGGTTGAGACGCCGGTAGCCGGTCAGCCAGGACATGCGTTCGATGGCCCATCGGCGACGCCCCAGTCGCTCGCTGGACTCGACGCCTCTGGGCGACACGGACGCCGATCCGCTCGCCTCAGAGCCATCGCCGCAGGTGGGGGACGTATGCCTCGTCCGTATGCAGGCGCTGCGGTTTGGAATCAGCTGCCTGAGATTCGTATCCCATGTGGAAGTGGGACAGCATCGGCTTCAGCGCGAAACTGTCGTGGGTGTTGGCTGCGGAGAGTCCGACGCGTAAGGGCATTCCATTCGCGTTGGAAAGGATGTGCATCTTTGAACCGGGCTTACCCCGATCCATGGGCGACGGACCCGCGAGTTCATCCCTTTTGTAGCGCGCACATGAGAGGAGTCGAGGGCCGCGCGCGACAGATCGACCGGGTTCTGGCCGTCCAGGAGGTGCAGCACGTTCTGGTGCAGGCGTGCCCACACACCGGCCGGGGACGACATGAGAAACCGGCGGCGCACGGGTCGACTTCGATGCCCCGAAGCAGGGCGGCAAGGCCGCCTGGCGACCTCCCGCAACCCATCCGGTGCATCCATCCCCACCGCTCACTCCCATAGCCAGTTCAACGACCAACTAACCATGTAGACCATGGTCTAAGAGGTCCACTCTTCGTGAGCGGCGCAAGGTCGAACGTGATCCGCATCACCGACCGCAACGATCATAATTGGCATGCCTAGGTCAAGGGTTCGACTAAGCTGTCTAGCCAACGAGACTCTTGCTTGACCAGGCAATGAGCTCGGGGGAAGGGATTCATCATGGCTACCAGTCGCATCTTGACCATCGCCGCCGTATCCGCGGCGCTGGTTCTCGGGGGTACTACGGCGGCCTTCGCCGGTACCGGAGGCACCACCAGCACCAAACTGTCCAACGGAAAGCTGAGTTTCGAGGCGCGCAACGGCTCCGTCGTCAGCGGTAACCCCAGTGTTTTCTACGGCGCTACGGAGTACGACAAGAGTGGCGGCAGCAAAGTCTACGTCACTCTGATGATGGAAACGAGCGAGGGCCTCTTCAAGGACAAGCAGAAGGCGGTGTCTGCGGGACAGTCGATCTCGCACTCCTTCGGCGGCCAGTCGATAGCCAGGTACGCCCCGGATTGCACGGCGACAGGTCGGATGGACGCTACTACGGGTAAGTACTACACGCCGCCGGTCACCTTCTGCTGATCCGCCCGGCGATCACACGGGGAAGAAGTCCCATGCAACGGACTCCTTCCCCGTTCTCGTCTCATTGCCTCTCGCGAAAGGGCCGCTGCTCACGTGATCGACGCGTCCGTTCAGGCCGTTCCTGGGCTGCTCCTCTGGTTCGGCTTGATCACCTTCTTCCTGGCGGTTCCGACAGGGCTGATCGCTCGCGCGCGTCGGAAACCGATCACGGTGCGCGTGCTCTTGGCTGTCTGTCTCGCCGGTGTCTTCGCTGTGACATTGCTGCCCACGGACGGAGGACCCGTTGGTGGCGGAGCAGTGTGCGATCTGAGTTCGCCGTTTCCTCAGATGTTCACCTCCTCGAGCGCGTTGCTGAACGTTGCTCTGTTCATCCCGGCCCCCTTCTTCGCTGCTCTCCTCTTTCAGCGTCCACTGACCACCGTCGTGATAGCGGCAGTTGGAAGCGGCCTGATCGAACTCATCCAGGCAGAGGGGTCCATGGGACGCTCCTGCAGTGCCACAGACATCGTTGCCAATACCACCGGGGCCCTACTCGGAGTGGCGGCAGGAGTCGTATGGGCGTGGCGTATTGGGCAGGGCACATGGAGGGTCAAGCGTGACGTGCTCTGGGGAGCGGCTCTCGCCGTTACGGGCTGTGCTGCGTTGATCGGGACCTTCCGCTCCTCCATCACTCCTTACATTCCGCTGACAGAGCGCCCGGGATTCGCTGCCGACCAGCGGGCCGTCGAGGGTGCAGACACATGGATCACTGAGGCCGCTGTATATGTCTTCGGTGAGGGTACTCAGGTCAAGCAGACCGTTGTTGCGAAGCACACTGGACTGGTGACGGCGAAAACCAACCGGGGTCAGATCACCGGGTGGTGGCCTGAGAAGAAGTTGGAAGAAGCTGCCTTCACGGACAACAGGGCCGAGGCCGGCCCCCTGAATCAGGACCAGGCCCAAGAGGTCTCAACCCGTTTCGTCCAGCGGTGGTTCCCTACCGAGGTACGCGGAACCAAGCGAACCGTCCATGTCAGCGGATCAGGTAACACCGCGGTCTACATGTTCGTATATCGTCGGTACAGCGAGGGACTGATGATGCCCATGCGGCTGAACGTCACGGTGACCTCGGGTGGACGCATAATGAACTTCACCGCCCGCGCCGTAAAGGATCCCAAGCTGCCCAAGAGCACCGTTTCACAGGACGAGGCAGTGCGGCTTGCGCGTAAGTACACGGGTCACACCGTCCAGGGCGCGGTACTTCTAGCCCAGAAGGTTAAGGGCCGTGGCTGGCGGCCAGTGTGGATGATGGGCGTTATGAACGGTGATGTGTTCGTCGATGCCGTTACCGGTCATCAGGTCTCGCAGAGCACCCTAGCCCGCTAGAGGTTGTCCCGTGCCGGCTTCGGCTCGTCAGGGTGACGCTGGGGCGTCGAGGGTCAAGCGGTGCCTGCTATGAAGCCGTCGAGGTTGCCGGGCCGATACTGGAGGCGTTCGAGCCGGTCGAGGGCGACGGCGGCGAGGTTGGCCAGGCTGCGCTTGACGGGCGCCCTATTCCCTCGACCGGATTCCCTCGACCGGGTCAAGGTCGGGGCGAGTAGGCGGGCATTAGGAACACCTTCAGCCATTCACGCTCGGCGATCAGCTCACACATATGGAACGTGGCTGACGACGGAGGGAGACGTGGTGCGCAGGTGGCGGGTGGCCGGCACCGGATGACGGACAAGAGCGAGCACCTGTACAGGCTCGTCCAGCACCGGCCTGCACGACGTCGGGGCGGCGGTGCGGGCGGCGGTGTCGCAGCAGGTGTATCCGCCGATCGAGGCGGTACGAGGTGCTGGGAAAGGCGTCGTCGACCTCAACGGTGATGGCCGCCAGGGTGATTCCTCTGGCGGAGGCCGTGATCGAAATGGGTCTCGAACTTGGTCGCCGGCCCTCGAACGAACGGGGAAAAGCCGGACACCCCCATGGCCTTGGCCTGACTCTGTGTTCTGAGCAAGAACACCGGAGAAAGGCTGCTGGATGAACTACACAGGGGGGAGCGGCTCACTCGCCGCAACCGGGGCCGGGGCCGTCACCCTCGGCGGGATCGCCTTCCAGCAGCTGTGGCTGCTGGGCCTGGCGGCTGTCGTGGTCGGCCTCGGGGCCGTGCTCGTACGCACGTCGTTCCGGCGGGGGAAGGCGGTCCACGAGCGATGAAGACGATCCGGGTACGCCGTACCCGGACCCGCATTCTGGTGGGGGCCGCCCTTTCGGTGGCGGCCCTCTCCGTCTGGCTGGTCCGGCACATCTACTCAGGCATCACCACGTGGCAGGGGCACGGGCAGCACTTCGCCACGGTCTACGCCCTCGCGTTCCTGCTGCTCATGTGGCAGTGCGTGCTCTACTTCTGCGAGCGGCCGCGGAAGGTGGCGCCCGACCAGCAGGCGCAGCTGGACGCGTTGCGGGTGACCGTGCCCGTGCCGGTGCGCAACGAGGGCCCCAACGCCTTCGAGGCCTGCTTGGCGTCCATCGTCGAGCAGGCGCGCCTTCCGCAGTGTGTGGTCGTGGTGGAGAACGACAACTCTGTCGACTACGCGGCCGTCCGCTCGTGGTTCGAGGGCGTGTGCGAGCAGCGGGGTGTCCCGCTGCTGTGGGAGAGCACTCCGGTGCCGGGCAAGCGCCACGCACAGGGCTTGGCCCTGGCGGCCGCACGGCGGGCCGGCATCGCCACCGACGTCTACGTCACCGTGGACTCCGACGCCAACCTGGACTGCCAGGCGATCGCGGAGATCCTCAAGCCCTTCGCGGACCGGGAGATCCAGTCCGTGGCCGGGATCGTGCTCGCCTCCAACCTGCGCGGCAACGTGAACGGCAAGGGCGAGCGCAGGCGCTGGCGGGACGTGCTCGTCCGGCTCACCGACCTGTGGTTCGTGGTGGGGCAGCTGGTGGACCGATCGGCGCAGTCGGCTCTGGGCGGTGTCCTCGTCAACTCCGGTGTGCTGGCCGCCTACCGGGCCCACGTCGTCGAGGACAACCTCGACGGCTACCTCAACGAGACCTTCCTCGGCCGGAAGGTCGAGTTCTCCGACGACTCCATGCTGACCATCTACGCCCTGCAGCAGGGCAAGGCGGTGCAGCAGCCCACGGCCTTCGCCACCACCCTGATGCCGGACAACTTCTCGCAGCTCTTCCGCATGTACACGCGCTGGATGCGCGGCGCCTTCATCCGCACGTTCTGGCGCTTCCGGTACCTGCGGCTCAACAACTACGCCTACTGGGGCCACCTCATCGGATGGATCCAGATGGTGCTCTCCACCGCCATCTTCATCGCCCTCTTCCTCTATCTGCCGCTCGTCCGCGGTGTCTGGACGTGGGAGCTGCTCCTCATCCCCGTTCTCGTGGGGTACGGCCAATCACTCCGGTATCTGAGTTTCCGGCGGAGTGACGAGCCCTTCGCCGCCCAGCTCCTGACGTTCGCCGCGGCGCCGCTGGCGCAGATCTTCGCGTTCACCGTCTTCCGCGTGGTCCGCTGGTACGCCATGGCGACGTGCTACCGCACCGGTTGGGGCACGCGGCAGAAGGTCGAGCTGGATCTCGCACCCACCGGCTGAGGTGTCCGGCCGGAAATTCATGCAAGCGTGCTTGATTGTTTCTGCCCCCGCTGCCATGCTCCCCCCATGGCCGATCCGACGCCCGTCATCGACGACCTGCGTGCCGAGAGTGAGGAACTCGACCTGCTCGTGGCCGAGTTGAGCACCGAGCAGTGGGCCCTCGCCACTCCCGCGCCCGGCTGGACCGTCGCCCACCAGATCGCGCACCTCGCCTGGACCGATCGCTCGGCGTTGCTGGCGGTCACCGACGCCGACGCCTTCCAGGCGCTGGTCGAGAAGGCATTCGCCGCCCCCGGCTCGTTCGTGGACGAGGGGGCGGCGGAGGGTGCCGGGCTCCCGCCGGCCGAGCTGCTGGCGGCCTGGCGGGCCGGGCGCGCCGCCCTCGACCGGGCTCTGCGTACCGCACCACCCGGCGCCCGCTTCCCCTGGTACGGCCCACCCATGTCCGCCGCCTCCATGGCCACCGCCCGGCTCATGGAGACCTGGGCCCACGCACTGGACGTCGCCGACGCCCTGGGTGTGGCGCGGCCGCCCACCGGCCGGCTCCGGCATGTGGCCCGGCTCGGGGTGCGGACCCGCGATTTCGCCCACACCGTCCATGGGCTGACCCCTCCGGGAGACGAATTCCGCGTGGAACTGACATCCCCCTCGGGTGAGTTGTGGGACTTCGGCCCACCCGACGCCCCCCAGCGCGTCACCGGCCCCGCCCTCGACTTCTGCCTCCTGGTCACCCAGCGCGCCCACCGTGCCGACCTCGCCCTGACGGCCGTGGGTCCGGACGCGGACCGCTGGCTCGACATCGCCCAGGCCTTCGCGGGCCCGCCCGGCACCGGCCGCCCGCCGAAGGAGGGCCCCCGGTGAAGCCGTTGCGCATCGGCAACTTCTCCGGCTTCTACGGCGACCGCTTCGACGCCCTGCGGGAGATGCTCACCGGCGGCGAGGTCGACGTCCTCACCGGTGACTACCTCGCCGAACTCACCATGCTGATCCTCGCCCGCGACCGGCTGAAGGACCCCTCCGCCGGATACGCCCGCACCTTCCTGCGCCAGCTGGAGGACTGCCTCGGCCTCGCCCGCGAACGGGGGGTGCGGATCGTCACCAACGCGGGCGGCCTGAACCCGGCCGGACTCGCTCAGGCCATCAGGGGACTGGCCGACCGGCTCGGCGTCCCCGCACGCGTCGCGCACGTCGAGGGCGACGACCTCACCGCCGAACACCCCGGCACCCTCGCCGCCCATGCCTACCTCGGCGGCTTCGGTATCGCCGAGTGTCTGCGGGCCGGTGCCGACGTGGTGGTCACCGGGCGGGTGACCGACGCGGCCCTGGTCACCGGGCCCGCCGCCGCCCACTTCGGCTGGCAGCCGGGGGAGTACGACCGTCTCGCCGGTGCCGTCGTCGCCGGGCATGTGCTGGAGTGCGGCCCGCAGGCGACCGGCGGGAACTACTCCTTCTTCCGCGAGGGCAACGTGCGCCGCCCCGGCTTCCCGCTCGCCGAGATCCAGGCCGACGGCAGCAGCGTGGTCACCAAGCACCCCGGCACCGGCGGCTTCGTGGACGTCGGCACGGTCACCGCCCAGCTGCTCTACGAGACCGGCGGCGGCCGGTACGCCGGCCCTGATGTCACCACTCGCCTGGACACCGTACGGCTCAGCCAGGACGGACCGGACCGGGTGCGGATCGAGGGCGTTCGTGGAGAGGCTCCGCCGCCCACGCTCAAGGTCGGGCTCAACCGGCTCGGCGGCTTCCGCAACGAGATCGTCTTCGTCCTCACCGGACTCGATATCGAGGCCAAGGCGGACCTGGTCCGGGAGCAGCTGTCCGACGCGCTCACCACGTCACCGCCGGCCGAGGTCCGTTGGGACCTCGTCCGCACCGACCGGGCCGACGCCGACACCGAGGAGGCCGCCAGCGCCCTGCTGCGGCTCGTCATCCGGGACCCGGACCAGCAGGTCGCGGGCCGGGCGCTGAGCGGGGCCGCCGTGGAGCTGGCGCTGGCCGGCTACCCGGGCTTCCATGTGCTGTCCCCACCCGGAAAGGGCGCCCCCTATGGAGTCTTCGAGGATGTGTACGTGCCCCATGGTGGTGTCGACCATGTGGCCGTTCTCCACGACGGACGCCGTATCCCCGTACCGCCGCCCCAGGAGACGCGCGTCCTGGACGACGTACCGCAGCCGCCTCTGCCCGATCCCCTTCCGCCCGGACCTACCCGCCGGGTGCCCCTCGGGCGGGTCGCCGGAGCCCGCAGCGGGGACAAGGGCGGGAACGCCAACGTGGGGGTGTGGGCGCGTACGGACGAGACCTGGCGGTGGCTCGCCCACGAGCTGACCGCCGACCGGTTCCGGCAGCTCGTCCCCGAGAGCCGGGAGCTGCCCGTCACCCGGCACGTGCTCCCGAACCTGCGCGCCCTCAACTTCGTGGTGGAGGGGATCCTCGGCGCGGGCGTCGCCTCCCAGCACCGCTTCGACCCGCAGGCCAAGGCCCTCGGCGAATGGCTGCGCTCCCGCCACCTGGACATCCCGGAGGCCCTGCTGTGACCGTTCTGAAGACAGCCCTGGACACTCATCACCCCGACTACCTGGCCCACCGCGAGACCATGCTGGCCAAGCTCGCCGAGCTGGAGGCCGAGCACGCCAAGGCGCTCGCGGGCGGCGGCGAGAAGTACGTCACGCGGCACCGCGCACGCGGCAAACTGCTCGCCCGGGAGCGCATCGAGCTGCTCCTCGACCCGGACACCCCGTTCCTGGAGCTGTCCCCGCTGGCCGCCTGGGGCAGCGACTACACTGTGGGCGCCTCCCTGGTCACCGGTATCGGCGTGGTGGAGGGCGTTGAGTGCCTGATCACCGCCAACGACCCGACCGTACGCGGCGGCGCCAGCAATCCGTGGAGCCTGAAGAAGGCCCTGCGCGCCAACGACATCGCCCTCGCCAACCGGCTGCCCTGCATCAGCCTGGTGGAGTCCGGCGGCGCCGATCTCCCCTCCCAGAAGGAGATCTTCATCCCGGGCGGCGCCATCTTCCGCGACCTCACCCGGCTCTCCGCCGCCGGCATCCCGACCATCGCCGTAGTCTTCGGCAACTCCACGGCCGGCGGCGCCTACATCCCCGGCATGTCCGACCACGTGATCATGGTCAAGGAACGCGCGAAGGTGTTCCTCGGCGGGCCCCCGCTGGTGAAGATGGCCACCGGCGAGGAGAGTGACGACGAGTCCCTGGGCGGCGCGGAGATGCACGCGCGCGTGTCGGGCCTCGCCGACTACTTCGCCGTGGACGAGCGGGACGCGCTGCGGCAGGCGCGCCGGGTCGTGGCCCGCCTCAACCACCGCAAGGCGCACGAGGACCCGGGCCCGGCGGACCCGCCCAAGTACGACCCGGACGAACTCCTCGGCATCGTCCCCGGCGACCTGAAGATCCCCTTCGACCCGCGCGAGGTCATCGCCCGGATCGTCGACGCCTCCGACTTCGACGAGTTCAAGCCGATGTACGGGACGAGCCTCGCCACCGGCTGGGCGCGTCTGCACGGCTACCCCGTCGGCATCCTGGCCAACGCCCAGGGTGTTCTCTTCAGCGAGGAGTCCCAGAAGGCCGCCCAGTTCATCCAGCTCGCCAACCAGCGCGACATCCCGCTGCTCTTCCTGCACAACACCACCGGCTACATGGTCGGCAAGGAGTACGAGCAGGGCGGGATCATCAAGCACGGCGCGATGATGATCAACGCGGTCAGCAACAGCCGGGTCCCGCACCTGTCGGTCCTCATGGGCGCCTCCTACGGCGCCGGGCACTACGGCATGTGCGGCCGCGCCTACGACCCCCGCTTCCTGTTCGCCTGGCCCAGCGCCAAGTCCGCCGTCATGGGCCCGCAGCAGCTCGCGGGCGTGCTCTCCATCGTCGCCCGGCAGTCGGCGGCGGCGAAGGGGCGGCCGTACGACGACGACGCGGACGCGGCCCTGCGCGCCATGGTGGAGCGGCAGATCGAGGCCGAGTCGCTGCCGATGTTCCTGTCCGGGCGGCTGTACGACGACGGCGTCATCGACCCGCGCGACACCCGCACCGTCCTCGGCCTGTGCCTGTCCGCCCTCCACACCGCGCCCTACGAGGGCGCGCGCGGCGGCTTCGGCGTCTTCCGGATGTGAGGGACCACGTGATTTCGACTGTGCTCGTCGCCAACCGGGGCGAGATCGCCTGCCGGATCTTCCGCACCTGCGGTGAGCTGGGTATCCGGACCGTCGCCGTGCACTCGGACGCCGACGGGAACGCGCTCCACGCGCGCGTGGCCGACACGGCGGTACGGCTGCCGGGCGCGGCGCCCGCGGAGACGTACCTGCGCGGTGATCTGATCGTGAAGGCCGCCCTGTCCGCCGGCGCGGACGCCGTCCACCCCGGCTACGGCTTCCTCTCCGAGAATCCCGGCTTCGCCCGCGCCGTCCTCGACGCCGGCCTGACCTGGATCGGCCCGCCCCCGGAGGCCATCGAGGCCATGGCGTCCAAGACCCGCGCCAAGGAGCTGATGGGTCTCGCACCCCTCGGCGAGGCCGAGGTCACCGAGGCCGACCTGCCGGTCCTGGTGAAGGCGGCCGCGGGCGGCGGGGGGCGCGGTATGCGGATCGTGCGCCGCCTGGAGGAGCTGCCCGCCGCACTGGAGGGCGCGCGCGCCGAGGCCGCGAGCGCCTTCGGCGACGGCGAGGTCTTCGTGGAGCCGTACATCGAGCACGGCCGCCACGTCGAGGTGCAGATCCTCGCCGACACCCACGGCACGATCTGGCCGCTCGGCACCCGCGACTGCTCCCTCCAGCGCCGCCACCAGAAGGTCATCGAGGAGGCCCCGGCGCCGGGCCTGCCGGCCGCGCTCACCGAAGAACTGCACGCGCTGGCCGTACGCGCCGCCCGCTCCGTCTCCTACGTCGGCGCCGGTACGGTCGAGTTCCTGGTCGCCGACGGCCGCGCGCACTTCCTGGAGATGAACACCCGCCTCCAGGTCGAACATCCCGTCACCGAGGCCGTGTTCGGCATCGACCTGGTGGCCGAACAGATCCGCGTCGCGGAAGGCCGGCCGCTGACGACCGAGCCGCCACGCGTGCGTGGCCATGCGATCGAGGCCCGCCTGTACGCCGAGGACCCCGCCTGCGACTGGGCCCCGCAGACCGGCACCCTGCACCGCCTCGCCGTACCGGCCGGCGTCCGCCTGGACACCGGTTACACCGACGGCGACCCCATCGGCGTCCACTACGACCCGATGCTCGCCAAGGTCGTCGCCCACGCCCCCACCCGCGCGGAGGCGATCCGCAAACTCGCCGGCGCCCTCGAGACGTCCGCGATCCACGGCCCGGTCACCAACCGCGACCTGCTGGTGCGCTCCCTGCGGCACGAGGAGTTCACGTCCGCCCGCATGGACACCGGCTTCTACGACCGCCACCTGCCCGACCTGACCGCACCGGCCACCGACCCCCACGCGCCCCTCGCCGCCGCCCTCGCCGACGCCCACGGCCGCTCCCGCTTCGGCGGCTGGCGCAACGTGCCCTCACAACCCCAGGTCAAGCGGTACGAGCTGGCGGGCGAGGAGCACGAGGTCCACTATCGGCACACCCGGCAGGGTCTCGCGGCCGACGGCGTCCGGGTCGTGCACGCGGACGCGTGTCTGGTGATCCTCGAAGTGGACGGCGTGCGGCGCACGTTCCAGGTGGCGCGCTACGGCGAGCAGGTGTACGTCAACACCACCGCCCTGACCGCTCTGCCCCGCTTCCCCGACCCGGTCGCCCAGCTCGCCCCGGGTTCCCTGCTCGCGCCGATGCCGGGCACGGTCGTCCGCATGGCCGAGGGCCTGACCGAGGGTGTCCCCGTGGCGGCCGGACAGCCACTGATCTGGCTGGAGGCGATGAAGATGCAGCACCAGATCTCGGCGCCCGTCACGGGCAAGCTGACAGCCCTCCCGGTGACCCCTGGACAACAGGTGGAGGTGGGCACGCTTCTGGCGGTGGTCGAGAGCGACCAGCCCTAGGGGCGCGGGGAACCGCGAGCAACCACACACGAGCCGCATCCGGAGGAATCGCATGACCACCCCCGTCGAATCCGAAGAACACAAAGCCCTCCGATCCGCAGTCGCAGCCCTCGGCAGGCGCTACGGCCGCGACTACGTCACCCGCACCGTCGCCGAAGGAAAGCCCCCGGCCGAACTCTGGTCCGAGGCCGGAAAACTCGGTTACCTGGGCGTCAACCTTCCGGAGGAGTACGGCGGAGGCGGCGGTGGCATAGCAGAACTCTCCATCGTCCTCGAGGAACTGGGCGCCGCAGGCTCCCCCCTCCTCATGCTCGTCGTCTCCCCGGCGATCTGCGGCACCGTGATCTCCCGCTTCGGCACCGAGGCACAGAAACAGCAGTGGCTTCCCGGGATCGCCGACGGCACGCGCCTCATGGCCTTCGGCATCACCGAACCCGACGCCGGCTCCAACAGCCACCGCATCACCACCACGGCCCGCAAGGACGGCACGGACTGGCTCCTCACCGGCCGCAAGGTCTTCATCTCCGGTGTCGACATAGCGGACGCCGTCCTGATCGTCGGCCGCACCGAGGACGCCCGTACCGGACGCCTCAAGCCCTGTCTGTTCATCGTCCCGACGGACGCCGAGGGCTTCCAGAAGCGTCCGATCGAGATGGAACTCAACGCCGCCGAGAAGCAGTTCGAGCTGGTCCTGGACGACGTACGGCTGCCCGCGGACGCGCTCGTCGGCGACGAGGACGCCGGCCTGCTGCAACTGTTCGCCGGACTCAACCCCGAGCGGATCATGACGGCGGCCTTCGCCATCGGGATGGGCCGTCACGCGCTGGCGAAGGCGATCGGGTACGCCCGCGACCGCACGGTCTGGAAGGCTCCCATCGGCGCCCACCAGGCCATCGCCCATCCCCTCGCGCAGGCGCACATCGACCTGGAACTGGCCCGGCTGATGATGCAGAAGGCGGCCCATCTCTACGACGCCGGCGACGACATCGGCGCGGGCGAGGCCGCCAACATGGCCAAGTACGCGGCCGGGGAGGCCTGCGTGAGGGCCGTCGACCAGGCCGTGCACACCCTCGGCGGCAACGGCCTCACCCGCGAATTCGGGCTCGCCTCGTTGATAACGGCCGCGCGCGTGGCTCGTATCGCCCCGGTGAGCCGGGAGATGGTTCTCAACTACGTCTCCCACCAGACCCTGGGTCTGCCCAAGTCGTACTAGGCGACCGTCGATCCTCTTGGAGGAACCGTGTTCCGCAGCGAGTACGCCGACGTCCCGCCCGTGGAACTCCCCATCCACGAGGCCGTCCTGGGCCGGGCCGCCGAGTTCGGTGAGCAGCCCGCGCTGATCGACGGCACGGACGGCACCACCCTCACGTACGAGCAGGTGGACCGGTTCCACCGGCGCATCGCCGCCGCGTTCGCCGCCGCGGGCGTCCGCAAGGGCGACGTCCTCGCCCTGCACAGCCCCAACACGATCGCCTTCCCGACCGCCTTCTACGCGGCCACGCGCGCGGGTGCCGCCGTCACCACGGTGCACCCCCTCGCCACGCCGGAGGAGTTCGCCAAGCAGCTCGGCGACAGCGGCGCCCGCTGGATCGTCACCGTCTCCCCGCTGCTGGAGACCGCCCGCCGGGCCGCCGAACTCACGGGGAGAATACGCGAGATCCTCGTGTGCGACAGCGCACCCGGACACCGCTCCCTGATCGACCTGCTCGACACCACCGCCCCCGAGCCGCGCGTCGACATCGACCCGGCCGAGGACATCGCCGCGCTGCCGTACTCCTCCGGCACCACCGGCATCCCCAAGGGCGTGATGCTCACCCACCGGCAGATCGCCACCAACCTCGCCCAGCTGGATCCCGCCGTCCCGGCCGGACCCGGCGACCGCATCCTCGCCGTCCTGCCGTTCTTCCACATCTACGGCCTGACCGCCCTCATGAACGCCCCCCTGCGCAAGGGCGCCACGGTGGTCGTGCTGCCCCGCTTCGACCTCGAGACGTTCCTCACCGCGATCGAGACCCACCGCATCACCGGCCTGTACGTCGCCCCGCCGATCGTCCTCGCCCTCGCCAAGCACCCGGCCGTCACCCGCTACGACCTCTCCTCGCTGAAGTACGTCATCAGTGCCGCCGCCCCACTCGACGCGCGTCTCGCCCTCGCCTGCTCCGAACGCCTCGGCCTGCCCCCGATCGGCCAGGCCTACGGCATGACCGAGCTGTCACCCGGCACCCACGTCGTCCCCCTCGACCGCCTGCGCCAGGCCCCCGCCGGCACGGTCGGCCGGCTGATCGCCGGCACCGAGATGCGGATCGTCTCCCTGGACGACCCCGCCGAGGACCTCGGCACCGGCGAGGCCGGCGAGATCCTGATCCGCGGACCCCAGGTGATGAAGGGCTACCTCGGCCGCCCCGACGCCACCGCCGCCATGATCGACACCGACGGCTGGCTGCACACGGGAGACGTCGGCCGGATCGACGCCGACGGCTGGCTCTTCGTCGTCGACCGGGTGAAGGAACTCATCAAGTACAAGGGCTTCCAGGTGGCCCCCGCCGAACTGGAGGCCCTGCTGCTCACCCACCCCGGCATCGCCGACTCCGCCGTCACCGGCGCCTCCAACGAGGACGGCAACGAGGTCCCGCACGCCTTCGTCGTCCGCCGGCCCACCGCCGACGACCTGACCGAGAACGAGATCATGCTGTACGTCGCCGAACGCGTCGCCCCCTACAAGCGCGTCCGCCGGGTCACCTTCGTCGACACCGTCCCCCGCGCCGCCTCCGGCAAGATCCTGCGCCGACAGCTCAGGGAGCACCCGTGACCGCACTGATCGGACGCACGCGTACGCGTGCCGTGGAAACCCTCAGCCTCGACTCCACCGACACCCGCAACGCCCTCTCCGCGGCACTCGTCACCGAGCTCACCGAAGCCCTGACCGGCTGCGCGAAGAACCCGGACGTCCGAGCCGTCGTCCTCACCCACACCGGCACCACCTTCTGCGCCGGCGCCGACCTGCGCGACCCGCCCCACCCGGACGCCCTGGTGGGCCTGCTGCGGCAGATCGTCGAGCTGCCCAAACCCGTCGTCGCCCGGATCACCGGACACGTCCGCGCAGGCGGCCTCGGCCTGCTCGCCGCCTGTGACATCGCCGCCGCGTCGACCGAAGCCACCTTCGCCTTCACCGAGGTCCGCATCGGAGTGGCCCCCGCGGTGATCTCCCTCCCGGTGCTGCCGCGCACCGACCCCCGGGCCCTGGCCCGCTACTACCTCACCGGCGAACGCTTCGACCCCGCCGAGGCCGTACGAGCAGGCCTCCTCACCGCGACCGCCGACGACGTGGACGAAGCCCTCGCCCCCGTCCTGGACGGCCTGCGCCGCTCCTCACCCCAGGCCCTGGCCGAGACGAAACAGCTGCTCACGGCTAGGGTGCTGGAGACGTTCGACCGGGACGCGGCGGGGCTGACCGCCCTCTCGGCCCGGCTGTTCTCCTCCGACCAGGCCCGGGAGGGGATGACGGCATTTCTGGAAAGACGGGATGCGGCATGGGTGGTGTGAGTACGGCGGAACGCGACCGCGTACCCAAGCAGGACCGCAGCCGGGCCACCCGGCAGCGGCTCCTGGAGGCCGCCGTGGCCTGCCTCGCCGAGCACGGCTGGGCGGGCTCCACGGTCTCCGTCGTCGCCGAACGCGCCGGTGTCTCCCGGGGCGCCGCCCAGCACCACTTCCCGACCCGCGAGGACCTGTTCACCGCGGCCGTCGAGTACGTCGCCGAGGAACGCTCCACGGCCCTGCGCGCTCTGTTCCCGGAGGGCGCCGCAGACCGCCGGGCCGTGGTCGCCGCCCTCGTCGGCCTCTACACCGGCCCCCTCTTCCGGGCCGCCCTGCACCTGTGGGTCGCCGCATCCAACGAGGAGCAGCTGCGCGGCCGGGTGACCGAGCTGGAGGCCCGCGTCGGCCGCGAGACCCATCGCATCGCCGTCGATCTCCTCGGCGCCGACGAGTCCCGCCCCGGCGTCCGCGAGACCGTCCAGGGCTTCCTGGACATGGCCCGCGGCCTCGGCCTCGCCAACCTCCTCACCGACGACACCGCCCGCCGCCGGCGGGTCGTCGCCCAGTGGGCGTCGCTGCTGGAGGAAGCCCTCGGCTGAACCGCTGTCCGTGGCCCGGCTGCCTTGGCGGACCTGGGGGACACCTCCCGGACGATCGTCGGTCCCGACACCACCGCCGCGGAGGCGCCGCGGCTCACCGAGCGCGTGCCCGGCCGACGGCGTCCTCGGGCAGCCGCTCGGTCATCCGCCCGGCCCGCACCGGGAGTTGGCGGTGGCCACCGGACGCGGACGGGAAGCCGTACGACGGTCTGGCCCGTGCGTACCGGGCGCACCGGCTTCCATGGCGGCCGGGGAGAAGCCGAACGGTCCGCTGCCCGCGCTGCACGGCCATCACCCGCCTGCTCACCGGCGAGTGGGACCAGACCGGAGCGGCCTGGAGACCCTTCGCCCAGGCCTTGGGCCTCTGGTACGCGGCCGGTGCCGCCGACGAAGGCTGTCCCGCCTGCGCCACCCGGGGCCCTGCCCGGCCGGACCCGGGACCCCGGCCACCGGGCCTTCGGCCACCCGGGCTTCGAGTTCGGCAACCGGCCGGCGTTCACCGGGGAGTTCCGCGCGCTGGTCGCCGACGCGCCGGGCGGTCACCGCACGACATACGTCTGGGGCGAGATCCGACCTCCGCGCCCCCGCTCCCTGGGCCGTGAACCGGGCCACAGGCGTATCCCGCGTCGCGCAGTACCCTTGGCGCATGCTTCCGATGCTCGTTCGCCGCCGCCACGTGGACTACGTGCGCGTCACGAGCATGGGCTGTCGGCGCTTCACCGCCTGACCCAGCCCCCTTCTTCTCCTCTTTCCGGCACCCGGCGGCCGCACCACCCTCGGCGGCCGCCCATGCCCCGTACACCCTGCGGACGCACCATGACCACGCACAGCGCGACGACCCCGTCGTACCACCAGCTCCCGATCATCGACCTGTCGGCCGCCGACCGCGGCCCCCAGGCCCGCGCCCTGCTCCACGCCCAACTGCACAGCGCCGCACACGACGTCGGCTTCTTCCAGCTCACCGGACACGGCGTGACCCAGGCCGAGACCGACGCGCTGCTCACTGCCATGCGCGCCTTCTTCGCCCTTCCCGAGGCCGACCGGCTCGCCCTCGACAACGTGGGCTCCCCGCACTTCCGCGGCTACACCCGCACCGGCGACGAGCGCACCGGCGGCGCCCGCGACTGGCGCGACCAGCTCGACATCGGCGCCGAACGCCCCGCCCGCGTCCCCGGCCCCGGCGAGCCCCCGTACTGGTGGCTGCAGGGCCCCAACCAGTGGCCGGCCGCGCTCCCCGAACTCCGCACGGCGGCCCTGGCCTGGATCGACAAGCTGAGCACGGTCGCCCAGCGCCTGCTGCACGAACTCCTGACCGCCATCGGCGCCCCGGCGGACTTCTACGACCCGGTCTTCGGTGCCCACGCCCACCCGCACCTCAAGCTCGTCCGCTACCCCGGCAGCGCGGGCGACGGCACCGACCAGGGCGTGGGCGCGCACAAGGACTACGGCTTCCTCACCCTCCTGCTCCAGGACACGGTCGGCGGCCTCCAGGTCCAGCGCGAGGACGGCCTCTTCCACGACGTACCGCCCATCCAGGGCGCCTTCGTGGTCAACCTCGGTGAACTGCTGGAGGTGGCGA
Organism: Streptomyces sp. NPDC006314; assembly: GCF_040613075.1. Taxonomy (NCBI): domain Bacteria; kingdom Bacillati; phylum Actinomycetota; class Actinomycetes; order Kitasatosporales; family Streptomycetaceae; genus Streptomyces; species Streptomyces sp. NPDC006314. The sequence continues at coordinate 101,794 of NZ_JBEXRL010000021.1, forward strand.
CCAACGGCTATCTCCTCGCCACCCACCACCGCGTGGTCAGCCCGCCCGGAGCGACGGAACGTTTCTCGGTCCCGTTCTTCTACAACCCCCGCCTGGACGCGAGGATCGAGCCCCTGCCGTTCCCGCACGCCTCGACGGCACCTGGCGTCACCACGGACCCGGCCAACCCCCTGTTCGCCGAGTACGGCTACAACGAACTGAAGGGAAAGCTCAGGGCGCATCCGCTGGTGGCGGAGCGGCACCATGCGAGCCTTCTGACGCCGGCGTGATCGACTCCCTCAAGGGGCGCGGGGCCGCATCCATGTGCGGCCCCGCCGCGTGGGCGCGACACGTCACAGCGGACCGGCCGCAGTCCGCCGCCCTCCTCCGGGCCCCTCTCAGTGGGCGATGTCCGCGTACCCCTCGATGTCACGCGGGCTACGCGGCCCCGGCCCGACATACCTCGCCGACGGCCGCACCAGCCTGCCCGTCCGCTTCTGCTCCAGAATGTGCGCCGACCACCCGGCCGTACGGGCGCACGTGAACATCGATGTGAACATGTGCGCCGGCACTTCGGCGAAGTCCAGCATAATCGCCGCCCAGAACTCCACGTTGGTGGCCAGCACCCGATCCGGCCGCCGATTGTGCAGCTCCTCCAGCGCGGCCTTCTCCAGCGCCTCCGCGATCTCGAACCTCGGCGCACCCAGCTCCCGCGCCGTACGCCGCAGCACCCGCGCCCGCGGGTCCTCGGCCCGGTACACCCGGTGCCCGAAGCCCATCAGCCGCTCACCCCGGTCCAGGGCCTGCTTGACGTAGGCCTCCGCGTCCCCCGTGCGCTCGATCTCCTCGATCATCCCGAGCACCCGGGACGGCGCACCCCCGTGCAGCGGACCGGACATCGCGCCGACCGCACCCGACAGCGCCGCGGCGACATCCGCACCGGTGGAGGCGATGACCCGCGCGGTGAAGGTCGACGCGTTCATCCCGTGCTCGGCGGCGGACGTCCAGTACGCGTCGACGGCGGCGACATGCTTGGGGTCCGGCTCACCCCGCCAGCGGATCATGAACCGTTCCACGACCGACTGCGCCTTGTCGATCTCCCGCTGCGGCACCATCGGCAGTCCCTGCCCGCGCGCGGACTGGGCGACGTACGACAGCGCCATGACGGCGGCCCGGGCGAGGTCCGCGCGGGCCTGCTCCACGTCGATGTCGAGCAGCGGTTTCAGGCCCCACACCGGGGCGAGCATGGCCAGTGCCGACTGCACGTCCACCCGGATGTCACCGGAGTGCACCGGGATCGGGAACGGCTCGGCGGGCGGCAGGCCGGGGTTGAAGGCGCCGTCGACCAGCAGACCCCACACGTTCCCGAAGGAGACGTGCCCGACCAGGTCCTCGATGTCGACGCCCCGGTAGCGCAGGGCACCGCCCTCCTTGTCGGGTTCGGCGATCTCCGTCTCGAACGCGACGACTCCTTCGAGCCCGGGTACGAAATCGGACATCAGGCGGCTCCTCGTGATGTGTCGGCGGCGGTCACCCCGGTGATGCCCCGATCGGCCGGTGGTCACCCGAACCGGAGGGGAACAGCACGATAACCCCCGGTGCCACAGTTGGGGAGACCACGAGACACTGGGTGCCAGACGCGTTCGATACGGCAAGATGACCGCGTGACCGACCGCGAACCCCTCCTGGACCCCGTCATCGACCCCGCCGCCATGCGCAAGCAGTACCGGGCCGAGGGCCTCACCGAACAGGACCTCGCCACGCACCCGATGGACCAGTTCGCCCGCTGGTTCGAGGACGCCGCCCGCGCGGCTCTCCACGGCACGGTCTACGAGCCCAACGCGATGGTCGTCTCCACGGCGGACGCCTCGGGCCGCCCCAGCTCGCGCACGGTCCTGATGAAGCAGTTCGACACCGACGGCTTCGTCTTCTACACCAACTACGACTCCCGCAAGGCCCGCGACCTGGCGGAGAACCCGTACGTCTCGCTGCTCTTCCCCTGGCATCCGCTGGCCCGCCAGGTCATCGTCACCGGCACCGCCCGCCGCACCCGCCGCGACGAGACCGCCGCCTACTTCCGTACCCGCCCGCACGGCTCCCAGCTGGGCGCCTGGGCCAGCGCCCAGTCCACGGTCATCGCCTCCCGCAACGAACTGGACACCGCCTACGCCGACCTCGAAGGCCGCTACCCCGAGGGCGAGCAGGTCCCGGTCCCGCCGCACTGGGGCGGTTTCCGTATCGCCCCCGAGATGATCGAGTTCTGGCAGGGCCGCCAGAACCGCCTCCACGACCGCCTGCGCTACGTCGCCCAGCCGGACGGCACCTGGAGCGTGGAGCGGCTCTGCCCGTGACGCCGGACGGCACCTGGAAACTGAAGCAGGATGCCGCGGGTCAGTGCGGAACGTGGGCGGCCGCAGCACCGCCGACAGCCTGAGGTCCACGTCGACAGCAGCGGGAACAGGATCTCCCCCTCCGCCGCGAACACCCCCCGCGCGTCCTCGCCTCAGCGCAGGACAGCGTCGGAAGGGGAGGGGAAACCGAGCAGGCCGGAAACGCAGACGACCCGCGGGCTTGGGTCCTCAAGGAGGAGCCGGCCGGACGTACCGGCAGCCCGCGGGCCGGGTGACTGCGTTGGATTGGGCCGGCTGCGTGTTACTCGCACACGCTGGTCCGGCACCGCACTCGGTGTGGTGGCGGGCCGCTAGCCCGCAGCCACCTCGCGCGTCCGGGTTTCACTCATTTACCCGATCACCTCCCTTCTGCTTGCTTGGCACTCTATGAAGCAGGCGGGGAGGGTTCAACTGTTTTTCCGGGTCGATGACGGCAGGGTTCCCAAGCCGGAGAAGCGCCCCGGGTGGCTCACGCGCGCGGGATGGGCGCCGAGGTGATCGAGACGTGTGTGCCGGCGGTGAACGAGGACGGGTTGGGGTTCGCCGGGGGGCATGGATTTGTGGAGACCGACCGGTATGTGCTGGACGGGGAGCGCGATGAGTGGGTGGACCTGCGGCTCTCCCCCGAGGGGGGCGGGCATTGAATTCCGCAATCTTGCGGGAACATGATGTGGGCTGCGTCACGTTCCAGTTGAATGAAGGCCAGTGAGCGAACCGAGCGCCGTACGTGCGCGGACGCAGCCTGCAGGGGGTCGAGGTGAGTGCTTCCCGGCGGAGTGGAACCACGGATGAGCTGGGGCCGGACGAGCCCGGTGGTTCCGATCTGCTCGCCGCGCTGCTGGACGGCATGGACGCGGCCCTGTGTGCCTTCGATGCCGGGGGCGTCGTCACGCACTGGAATCGGGAGGCCGAGCGGATCCTCGGGTGGACCGCCGCCGAGGCCGTCGGACGGCACGGGTTCGCCGGGTGGGCGGTGCGCAGTGCCGACGCCGAGGAGGTGCAGGCGCGGCTGATGTCCGCGATGACCGCGCCGGGGCGGCAGGTGCACGAGTTCGCGCTCGTCACGAAGGACGGCGGGCGGGTGCTCGTACGGACGCAGTCCGCCGCCGTGCGCGGGCCCGACGGCAAACCGGCGGGTGTGTACTGCGCGTTCAGTGAGGTGCACGCGCAGATCGATCTGGAGAGGTCGATCGCGCTGAGCGAGGCCCTGTTCGAGGACGCGTCGTGGGGTGTCGTGCTCGTCGACGCGGATCTGCGGCCCGCCGTGGTGAACGCGCACGCCGCCCGCGCGCTGGGGATCAGGCGTACGGCCGTGCTGGGGCGGCCGCTCGGTGAGCTGCTCGCGCAGGGCGTGGAGGAGCTGGAGGCCGCGCTGACGCACGTGCTGGCCGAGGGTGCGCCGCCCGCGCCCGCCGAGATGTGGGTGACCGTGCGCACCTCGGAGGGTGAGAAGCGGCGTTGCTGGCGGAGCGGGTTCCTGCGGCTGGCCTCGCCGCTCGCGGAAGAACCGGTGCCGCTCGGGGTCGGCTGGCTCTTCCAGGACGTCACCGAGGCCAAGCAGGGCGAGCAGGAGGCGGCTCTGCTGCGGTTCCGCACGAACCAGCTGCACCGCGCGGCCCGCGCCGCCGCCGAGTGCGAGGACCCGGCGGAAGCGGCCACCGTCCATCTGGACTTCGCCCTCGCGGGCTTCGCCGACCACGCGCTCATCGACCGGGTGGCGGGCGACCCGCGCGCGGGAGACGAGGGGGCGCCGGGCCCGGTACGGCTGGTCCGGCTCGCCGCCACGCCCGCCGGGGCACCGGGGCCGAGTCTGCTCACCGGGGCGGCCGGATTGCCCGTGCGGTACGAGGAGGGACATCCGGCGCTGCAGTGCGTGGAGCGGGCCGGGGCGGTCCGCGCGGACGCCGGGTCGGTCCCGGCGGAGCGGGCGCGGGAGTGGGCGCTGGAGCGGCAGTGGCCCGGGGACGCGGTGCACGCGTTGTGCGCGGTGCTGCGCAGCCGGGGGCGGACGCTCGGTGTGGTGACTTTCCTGCGGGGGGCGGGCCGCAGCCGCTTCGAGCGGTCCGACACGGCCTATGCGGAGGATGTGGCGGGGCGTATCGCGGCGGCGCTGGATCTGGCGGAGGCGGTGCGGGAGGAGGCGGGGGAGTAGGGGCGGCGGGCGCTGGGCACTCGGCTCCGGGCGAGCGAGCGAGCGGCGGACTTGGGCGGGCCTCCGGGGCCTGGGCGGGCTGCCCGGTGGCCGCTGCGTTCGTGCGGCAGCGGCGTTTCTCGCCGGTGGCTGTGGTGCGCCGGGCCGCCCGGGGGTTCCCGAGGAGCCGCGCGTCCCGCTGCCGCCCGAGGGGGATCAGTGGCGGTAGAAGATCCGGTCGCCGTACTCCCGCATCACCCGGTCGTTCCACTCGTGGCCGCCGTCGACGTTGCCGGAGCGCAGTAGCGGGGGCTCGATGCCGCGGTCGGCCAGGGTGGCCGCGGTGGCGGCCATGACGGCCTGCACGAGGGCCGCGGTGACGACGGTGGAAGCGGGGGCGAAGGGCGCCGGGATGGTGTCGAGGGTGAGTTCCGCGTCGCCGACCGCGATCTTCGAGTCGAGGACGATGTCGCAGTGGTCCTTCAGGAAGGTGCCGGAGGCGTGCCGGGACTCGGTCTGCGTGGCGTACGCGACCGAGGTCACGCCGATGACCTGCACACCGAGGGCACGGGCGCTCATCGCCATCTCCACGGGCAGGGCGTTGCGGCCGGAGAGGGAGATGATCACGAGCGCGTCGCCGGCGCGGACGGGCGAGGTGTCGAGGACGGCGCTCGCCAGGCCGTCGACGCGTTCGAGGGCGGAGCCGAGAGTGGCCGGGGTGACGTCGACGCCGACGACTCCGGGTACGGCGAGCAGGTTCATCAGGGCGAGACCGCCCGCGCGGTAGACGACGTCCTGGGCGGCCAGGGAGGAGTGCCCGGCGCCGAAGGCGAACAGGCGGCCGCCGGCGGTGACGGTGTCGGCGAGCAGGGTGCCGGCCGCGGTGATCGCCTCGGCCTCCTCCTCACGGACCCGTTGCAGCAGGCCGATGGCGGCGTCGAAGAACAGGTCGGCAGGCGTGCCGTCGCTCATGCGGTGCCCCTTCGCAGCGTCTGTGTCGTGGATCACCGTGAGGTCTGGACCAGTGCGGTGTCAATACGGCCGGGTTTCCCGGGCGTCGGTGTCGCCCGCGCGCCCGGTGCGGGTGCGGGCCGCGGGTCGGGGTCGCTCGCCAGCGGCCGCGGAGCCTCGAACCCGGCAGCGCGGCAACTCACTGGAGGCGCGGGGGAGTTCGCGACCGTTCCCGCCCGCACCCGCGGCCGGGAACGGTCCGCACCCACCGACACGGGCCTCCCGCCTCCCCCCCGACACGAACGCCCCGCACACCCTCCGAGACGAGCGCCCCGCACCCCCCGGGACATCCGCCGCTCCCGCGCCTCAGGCCCCCGTTTTCCCGGTACCGCCCGCATGTCAGTGGGATCCGGCAGAATTGGTGCCAGGGCCAGCGCACGCGGCCGGCTTCCGGCAGAGGTAATCGAGGGGCACGTATGTCCGGACTGATCGACACCACGGAGATGTATCTCCGCACCATCCTCGAGCTCGAAGAGGAAGGCGTCGTGCCCATGCGCGCCCGCATCGCGGAGCGGCTCGACCAGAGCGGGCCGACGGTGAGCCAGACGGTGGCGCGGATGGAGCGCGACGGCCTGGTCTCCGTGGCCAGCGACCGTCACCTGGAGCTGACCGACGAGGGCCGCCGGCTGGCCACGCGCGTGATGCGCAAGCACCGCCTGGCCGAGTGTCTCCTCGTCGACGTGATCGGCCTGGAGTGGGAGCAGGTGCACGCGGAGGCGTGTCGCTGGGAGCACGTGATGAGCGAGGCCGTGGAGCGCAGGGTGCTGGAGCTGTTGCGCCACCCGACCGAGTCGCCGTACGGCAACCCGATCCCGGGCCTGGAGGAACTGGGCGAGAAGGACGGGGCCGATCCGTTCCTGGACGACAGCATGGTCTCGCTGGCCGACCTGGGCCCCGGCACGGACGGGAAGACGGTCGTCGTCCGCCGTATCGGCGAGCCGATCCAGACCGACGCGCAGCTGATGTACACGCTGCGGCGGGCGGGTGTGCAGCCGGGTTCCGTGGTGAGCGTGACGGAGTCGGCCGGTGGGGTGCTGGTGGGTAGCGGAGGTGAGGCGGCCGAGCTGGAGGCGGACGTCGCCTCGCACGTGTTCGTCGCCAAGCGCTGAGCAGGCGAGGGCCCCGGCGCCGTGTGGCGCCGGGGCCTGTCCTCCCCTGTGCTGACCCGGAGCCCCGAGCTCCCAGGGTCATCCCCCTCGGACCGTTTTTCCCCGAGCGGTCCGCCTCCCGCCAGAAGAGATCCCCTCGGTGGCGGCGATCATTCCTTGAGGGGTGTCACTCGAATGAGGGGTGTTGCACGCAGGGCCACAATTTTCGAATAGGTATTCGATAGTCTGCGGGCGGCAGGACGACGGCAGAACACCGGTACGAGGCAGGCGGAGCTGGGGGGTGCCAGGCCCATGGCACGGCGTATCGACGTGACGGGAGCGGGTGGCGTGCGACTGGCCGCCTGGGAGTTCGCCGACCCTCCCAAGAGGGACCCGGACCGCCCGGACCCGGACCACCCGGACCCGCAGCCGGGTGCTCCCGGTGTGCTGTTACTGCACGGCCTGATGGGCCGCGCCTCCCACTGGGCCGCAACCGCCCGCCGGCTCGCCGAACGCCACCGCGCCGTCGCCCTCGACCAGCGCGGCCACGGCCAGAGCGACAAGCCCCCACAGGCCGCCTACACCCGCGACGCCTACGTCGAGGACGCCGAGGCCGCCATCGAGCAGCTCGGCCTCGCCCCCGCCGTCCTCATCGGCCACGCCATGGGCGCGCTGACCGCCTGGCAGCTCGCCGCCAAGCGGCCCGACCTGGTGCGCGGTCTGGTCATCTGCGACATGCGGGCCTCCGCGCTCGGCGCGGCCTCACAGCGCGAGTGGGCCGACTGGTTCCGGACCTGGCCCGTCCCCTTCACCACGCTCGCCGACGTCCGCAAGTGGTTCGGTGAGGACGATCCCCGGGTGGAGCGCCCCAACCCGGCCCGTGGCGCCTTCTACGCCGAGGTCATGCACGAGTGCGACGACGGCTGGCGCCCCGTCTTCGAGCCGGAGCAGATGCTGAAGTCGCGGGAGACGTGGGTGTACGACGCACACTGGGAGGAGCTGGCCCAGGTTCAATGCCCGGCCCTGGTGGTGCGCGCCCTGGACGGCGAACTGGGCCGCGCCGAGGCCCAGGAGATGGTCCGGGTCCTGCCACGCGGTGAGTACGCCGAGGTTCCCGACGCCGGTCATCTCGCCCACTACGACCAGCCGGAGGCCTGGCGGGCGGCCGTCGAGCCGTTTCTCGACGCGGTGCTCGGGGATTGAGCGCGCTCTCGTCTGCCTGGTCCGGTGCTTCGGCGGTCGCGCGTCCGTCGTGGCTGATCGCCTCCACGCGGCGGAGCCGCACAGTGAAGACAGCCCCGCGCCCCTGAAAGGGCGGGGGCGGGCCTGCGCCGGAGATCTCCCGCGCTACCCCTTGCTCACCGCCGTGAGGATCTCCGGTAGGCGGGCTGCCGTTCGCGGTGCCGCCAGCCGCAGGCCCAGCGCCGTCAGCCCGGCCCCGTACCCCGCCCCCACCGGCAGCAGCAGCCAGGTCCCCGTGTCGCCGTCCGCGCTCACGTCGAGCCAGATGGTCAGGGCGATGACGGGGGCGCACAGCAGGGCCGCCGCGACCATGCCGCCGAAGATCGAGATCCAGGCCAGGCCCGCCTGCCCGGGGACGACGTTCTTGTGGCCCTCCTGCGGGATGGAGTACGGGAAGCGGGCCGAGGTCCACGCGCCGGTCGCCAGCATCGCCCCGAGCAGCGCGAAGGACAGCCCCAGCACCTCCGGCAGCCGCGCCCAGGCGCCCAGCAGCGCTGTCGTCAGCACCGTCACGAGGACGGCGTACGGGAGGGTGACCAGGAGCAGGGCCAGGGCCCGGCCGCGCAGCTCGGCGTAGGCGTCCCGTGCCGAGGAGATGGTCGTGGCCACCATCCAGAACGCGGAGGTGTCCTGCCCGAACTGGTTGTACATCTGGATGCCGAGCATCCCGGCGGCGAAGCACGCGAAGTAGATCGACCCGGTGCCCTGTACCGCGTTGAACACCGGCACGATCAGCCCGATGGCCAGCGAGGTCACCCACGCGGCCTTGGTCCTGGGGTCGCGCCAGACGTAGCGCAGGCTGCGTTCCATGACCGCGCCCGTGCGCCCGCCCGGCAGCAGCCGCCCGAGCCCGGCCACCGAGGCACGGTCCCGTGTCCCGGCGTCGAGAGCCTGCAGCGTGGACCCGTCGGGCGCGGTCATCAGCCGGTTCAGGCTCCGCCCCCAGACCACCACCAGCAACCCCAGGGCGGCCGCCGAAACCGCGAGTCGTGCGACCGCGGTGCCGTACGACGCCTCGCTCGCCGCCCGCACGGCCCCCACCGCCGACGCCGGCGGCACCCAGGACAGTACGTCCGCGACCGGCTGCAACTTCCCCAGCCCGGACGACCCCAGCCGCTGCGCCCCGAAGTTGACCAGTTGCGCCCCGACGGCGATCACCAGCCCGCTCAGCACGGCCAGATCGCGGCCCTTTCTGCTGGTCAGCAGCCGTACGTTGGCAGCCGCGACGGCCCGTGCCAGCGCCACGCAGACCAGCAGGGCGAGGACGATGGCGACGACCGCGACGACGTACCCCGCCGGGCCGTGCGCCAGGGACAGCGCGCAGCCCACGAGGACCAGCAGTGTGAACAGGGGGCCGACGCCGACCAGGGAGGCCGCGAGCAGGGCCCGTACCAGCGGCCGCGGGTGCAGCGGCAGCAGCACCAGCCGGGTTGGGTCCAGGGTCTCGTCGCCGGTCGGGAAGAACAGCGGCAGCACCGCCCAGCCCAGCGCCAGCACGGCCGTGCCGGCCACGGCCACCACGTCGGCGTGCGCCTGCCCGCGCAGCAGGAGCAGTCCCAGCAGTTGCGACAGCGCGAACAGGACCGCGAGGACGGCCGACGCGGCGAACGCGGCCCGCCTGCCCCCCGACCGGCGCAGCCCGTTCTTCAGCAGCGACAGTTTCAGCTGTACGAGAGTGGAGGTCGGGCTCGTCATCGGGCCGCTCCGCCGCCCAGCCAGTCCAGATCGGAGCCGGTGTCGCGGCCGTTCGCGCCGACCAGCTCCAGAAACGCCTCGTGCAGGGTGGGGTGTGCCCCGCGCACCTCGGCCGGCGTTCCCGTCGCGCGGATCCGTCCCGCCGCCATCACCGCGACCCAGTCGCACAGCGACTCGACCAGCTCCATGACGTGGGAGGAGAAGACGACGGTGGCCCCGGAGGCCGTGTACCGCTCCAGCACGCCCCGGATGGTCTGCGCGGACACCGGATCGACGCCCTCGAACGGCTCGTCCAGGAAGAGCACTTCGGGGTTGTGGAGGAGAGCGGCGGCGAGTCCGGTCTTCTTGCGCATGCCGGTCGAGTAGTCGACGACGAGCTTGTGCTGGGCACCGGCCAGGTCGAGCACGTCCAGCAGCTGTGTGGCCCGTTTGTCGACCTCGGCACCCGGCAGCCCGCGCAACCGCCCCGAGTAGGCGAGCAGTTCCCGGCCGGAAAGCCGCTCGAACAGCCGCAGCCCCTCGGGCAGCACCCCGATCCGCGCCTTGACGGCCACCGGATCCCGCCACACGTCGTGCCCGACGACCTCCACGGTCCCCTCATCGGGCCGCAGCAACCCGGTGACCATGGAGAGGGTGGTGGTCTTCCCGGCCCCGTTGGGCCCGACCAGCCCGATGAACTTCCCGGCGGGCAACTCCAGATCGATTCCCCCGACAGCGACTTGCTGCCCGAACCGCTTCCAGAGCCCCCGTACACGCACTGCAGCTTCGGTCATACCTGAAGGCTACGGCGAGGCCAGCGCGCCCGAACGGGTGCGGGGAACCGCGCGCGCACCACACGCGACCCGCACGCGCCGATCGCGGAGACCAGGCAGACGAGACGGCGAACGGCTACCGGTCCCGACCGCACGCATACGCGAGCGGGGAGATCAACTCCTCCGCATCCGGCAGCCACCGATTCGCCGGGGTCGGCCGGCAGGCCCACTGCACGGCACCGCGGGAGCCGAACCGGGTCGGGGGAGCAGCCACATAGCAACCCTCACCCAGGACCACCAGGTCCAGCGACGACAGCGACCACCCCAACTCGTGTACCAGCTCCGGCACCTTCACAGACGCCCCCGGCAGCACGAAGAACTGCATCCGCCGGTCAGGAGTCAAGGTCACCGGACCCAGGATCAACTCCATCCGTTCCATACGGGCCAGTGCCAGAAAACCGGCGCTCTCCGGGACGGACAGCGCGTCGAAGGTCCGTCCCGTCGGCAGCAGGATCGACGCCGTCGACTGCTTCTGCCACATCCGGCGGACGACGGTCGCACTGCCGGTCGCCAGGGTCACCCAGTCGGGGCGCGCGGGGTGTGCGCCCGGCGCAGGGCAGGTGGGGTCGCCGCACGAGCAGCGCTGCGTCCCATCGACGGCTTCCAGCCAGGTGCCCGGGAACACGTCCCAGTGCCGCTCCTCGGCGTAGCGTACGGCGGTCTCCGGCAGCGATTCCCCGCGCTGCTGCGGGATCTGACCGGCAATCTGAGTGTTCTGGGCGCCCGCGATCGTCTCTTCCACGCCCCACTCAACTCCCGGGCTCACCTGGAGTTACGGCTGCAGCGCGCGCGGGGGAGGAGCATCGATTCGGCAGTCGGGGCGCATGGGTGCACATGCGGGGGCGCGCGGGAGGAAGCACGGCGTGTGTGGGGTAACCAGGGGTGGGGTGGCATCAGCCGTTACCCCGGCAAACCGCACATGTCACGCATTGACGGTATGTCAGCTGGGCAGTGATCTTTCCGAACAGATCACCCGGCCGGATCTTCCCGACCGGAACGTCCCGGCCGGATCTCCCGGCCGGAACTTCGCGCTCCAGGGGTTCGCAGGGGGTAGTACATGGCCGCAAGGCCTCTCGTGGCGAGGCAGCCGAACGAACGGCTGCAGGCACTCATCCAGGAAGCGGGGTGCTCGAACGCCGGGCTGGCCCGGCGCGTCAACATGTGCGGCGCCGAGCACGGTCTCGACCTGCGCTACGACAAGACGTCCGTGGCCCGCTGGCTTCGCGGTCAGCAGCCGCGGGGCCGGGCACCGGCGATCATCGCCGAGGCGCTCGGGCGCAAGCTCGGCCGTACGGTCACGATCGACGAGATCGGCATGGCCAACGGCAAGAACCTCGCCTCCGGGGTCGGCCTCCAGTTCTCGCCGACGGTACTGGGGGCCATCGAGCAGGTCTGCGAGCTGTGGCGCAGCGACGTGGGGCGCCGGGACTTCCTGGCCGGTTCCTCCGTCGCCGCCTCCGCGCTGGTCGAGCCCAGCCGCGACTGGCTGATCTCGGCGCCGGACGCCCAGGTGGCCCGGCAGGCGGGCCCGCGCGTGGGCCAGTCCGACGTGGCGGCCGTACGGTCCATGACCCAGGCGCTGACGGACCTCGACCACCAGTACGGCAGCGGGCATGTGCGCCCGGTGGTCGTGCACTATCTCAACAGTGTCGTCTCCGGACTCCTCGCGGGCTCCTACCGGGAGGCGGTCGGCCGCGAACTCTTCGCCGCGGTGGCCCGGTTGACCGAGCTGGCCGGGTACATGGCCGTCGACACCGGGCAACCGGGCCTGGCCCAGCGGTACTACATCCAGTCGCTGCGGCTCGCGCAGGCCGCCGGGGACCGCGGTTACGGCGGTTACGTCCTCGCCGCGTCCATGAGCCACCTGGCCGCGCAGCTCGGCAACCCGCGGGAGATCGCCCAGTTGGCGCGGGCGGCGCAGGAGGGGGCGCGCGGGCATGTGACCCCGCGTGTGGAGGCGATGTTCCACGCGGCCGAGGCGCGCGGACACGCCCTGCTCGGCGACGTGGGCGCGGCCCAGGCGGCCGTCGGCCGGGCGCTCACGGCGATGGAAGGGGCGGACGCGGCCTCGGGGGACGACCCGGTGTGGATCGCGCACTTCGACGAGGCCTACCTCGCCGACGAGTTGGCGCACTGCCACCGTGATCTCGGGCAGGCGGACGCGGCGGCCCGGTATGCCGAGCAGTCGCTGGCCGGGCATCCCGAGTCCCGGGCCCGCCGACGCGCCATCGGCTATGTGCTGCTCGCCACGGCTCAGGTGCAGCAGCGCGAGATCGAACAGGCCTGCGGTACCGGTATGAAGGCGGTGGAGCTGCTGGAGACGCTCCGCTCCAACCGGGGCGCCGAGTACCTGGAGGATCTCCAGCAGCGGCTGGCTCCCTTCCGGGACGAGGCGGTGGTACGGGAGTTCGGGGCACGTCTCGATCTCCAGCAGGCCGCCTGAACACTCGCCCCGCGATCGCGTGGACGTGAGGGGAACGGCATCCGGGCGCGCCGGGTGCCGTGAACAGCGCATCGCGGGGCGGTCCTGTTACCGCTGTCACAGGGGAGAAGATCGCGCCCTCGGCTGCGTGGCACCCGGCTCGGGGGACCCGGTAGCGTGAGCCGACGATTCACAAGGTCCCCCATTGGTAGGAGTCCCGGTGACGCAGAGTGGACAGGGCGAGGAGCCCTCGGCGCGACCCGCGCGCGAAGGCATCGTGCTGCCCTCCGACGGAGGCGAGCCGCTGCTGCCGGGCATGGCAGGAGCGCCCGCCCCCGCCGCCCCGGCCGGCGGACAGGCCTGGGGCGGTTCGTGGGGCCCCGAGCCGCAGACCCCCCAGTCGGGCCAGGACCGGCCCCCGGCGGCGGTCCCGCAGTGGGGCACCCCGGGCGGCCCCGACCAGCAGCCCGCGTCGGCCGCGAACCCCGGCCCGCTGCCCCCCGAGGGCGCCCCGGCGCCGTCGTACGGCGGCCAGACGTCCGCCTATGGCGCCGGTGCCCAGGAGCCGCGGTACGGCGGCCAGGCGTCCTCACACGGCCCCGGCGGCCGGCAGCCCCAGTACGGCGGCGCCCCGCAGCCCGGGTACGGCGCGCCCGACCCCTACCAGGGGCACCAGCAGCAGTACCCGGCCTCAGCCGCGCCGCTGCCGCCCGCCGTGCCGGACGGGTACGCGGCCGCGAGGGCCCCGCTGCCCCCGACGGCCGACGGAGCCACCCAGTACATCCCGCCGGTCGCCGCCGCCCCCGCGGATGAGGGCGCGACCCAGTACATCCCGCCCGTCCAGGCGGCCCCGGCCGAGGGCGCGACCCAGTACCTTCCGCCCGTGCCCGGCGCGTCCGCCGACGGTGCCACCCAGTACATCCCCCCGGTGACGCCCGGCGCGCTGCCGCCGGAGTCCGCCGGTGAGGACACGCGGTACCTCGGCCACGCGCCCCGGCAGGGAGCGCCCGCGCACTCCGACGCGGAGGCCACGCAGTACATACCGCCCTACACCGCCCAGGCCGAGGGCGCCGACCGGAAGCCGCCGGCCGAGTTCGACAACCTCTTCCGCAGCGGACCCGCGGGCGGCGCGGGCCCGGCCGGGTCCACCCAGCAGCTCCCGCGTGCCGAGCGGTCGGACGCCTACGCCCGCCGGCCGCAGGCGTCGTACAGCCCTGCGCAGGCGTCGTACGGCCCGGCGCAGGACGACCGGGGGCGGCGCGGGGGCCGGTCGCGGGTGCCGTTGATCGCGGCCATCGGGGTCGGCATCGTCGTCCTCGGCGTGGGTGCCGGTGCGCTGCTCAGCGCCTGGGGCGGCAAGGAAAAGCAGGACGACGGCAAACCGGTCGCCGCCACGTCCCCGGCCACCGAGGACTCCGCCTCGCCCACCGTCGACCCCGCCCGGCAGCAGGCGGTCGCGTTGGACAAGCTGCTCGCCGACAGTGGCAGCAGCCGCGCCTCGGTGATCCAGGCGGTGGCCGACGTCAGGCAGTGCGACAACCTCGACCAGGCCGCCTCCAGCCTGCGCGACGCGGCCAAGCAGCGCAGCCAGCTCGTCACCCGGCTCGGCAAGCTGTCCGTGGACAAGCTGCCGGCCAACGGCGACCTCACCGCCGCCCTGACCAAGGCGTGGCAGGCGTCCGCCGCGGCCGACAACCACTACGCGGCCTGGGCCGGCCAGGTCAAGGGCGGCCACAAGGGCTGCAAGAAGGGCCATGCCCGCACCACCGGCGAGACCCAGGCCGGCAACCGGGAGAGCGGCACCGCCAGCGCGCAGAAGGTGAAGGCGGCGGCGCTGTGGAACGTGATCGCGACGAAGTACGGCCTGACCCAGCGCCAGCCCACCCAGCTGTGACGGGCTGACGGCCGGGGGTGCGGCCGTGCGGCTCACTGCACGTCCGCGTTCTCCAGCGTCCGGGTCATGTCGGCGATCCCGGAGCCGGCGCCGATGCCCTTGCGGGCCGCGACCAGCTTGCCGTCTTGGACCACCTGGAGGGTCACGTTCGCGTTGACCATCCGCGGAAAGCCGACGGCGGCGAGCTCGCTCTCGTAGGGCCAGTGCAGGGTCGGGGTGAGGCCGCCGGTGGAGACCCGCAGGCCGTCGTCGAGGGTGCGGCGCACGGTGTCGGCGCTCACCTCGCCGGCGCCGGTCTCCTCCAGCACGGCCTTGAGCACGGTGTAGGCGATCCAGGTGGTCTGCACCCCGGCGTCGGCGGGGTCGATGCGGTTGTCGCCGAAGGCCTCCTCGTTGATCACCTTCCTCATCGCATCCCAGCGCGCGTCGGACGCCGGCGGGTACCAGCCGGTGATGTACGCCCCTTCGTACGGCCCGGACGCCCCGCCCGTCGCGTTGATCACCGTCTGGTCGACGCTGCCGAGCACGGTCGCCGTGCGCACCCCGGGGAAGTCCTCCCGGGCCCGCCGGAAGGAGTCCATGAAGGTGTCGGTGCGGTCCCCGAGCGCGGGCACCACGCAGCCCTTCTCCGTCGCGTCCCTGGTCGCCTGGCGCAGTGCCTGCTCGGCCTGGCCGCCGTACTCGGTGGCGTCCTCGGCGGCCAGCTGGTCGTCGGCGTCCGGATGCCCGCCCGTCTTGAGTCCCGAGTCGAGCATCACGGGCAACTCGTCACCCGCGATGCTGTCCGGGCGCACCAGGACGACGTTGCCGCAGGTGTCCGCGAGGGCCTTGCCCAGGCCGGCCAGGAGGGCGGGCTGGCCGCCGTTGACCGGGTACGACATCGAGCCGGTGAACTCGTCGTTGGTGACGCCGTAACCGCCGATGTAGGGGATGCCGGCGCCTTCCAGCGGGGCGAGGTAGGAGTCGGCGAACTGGCTGTAGGAGCCGACGACCGCGACCACGCCCTCGGCCGCGGCGCGCCGGGCGCACTTCGCGGCGCCCACGCTGTCGTTGTGGTCGTTGCAGGTCAGCACCTCGAGCCTGTGGCCGTGGATGCCGCCGTGGGAGTTGATCCACTTCGCGTAGGCGCGGGCCATCGCGGGCATGCCGGGCTTGTTGGTGGCGTCGGTGTCCTGCGGCGCCCAGGTCATCACCGTGACCGGGTCGCCCCCGGAGCCCCCCGTGGCACCGGGGACGACCCCGCATCCGGCGGCGAACGACGCGCACAGGGCCAGGGCGCCCGCGGCCAGCGCGGTGCCTCTGACGGGCCGGGAACGTGGGGGAAGGGGGGTGCTGCGGGTGCGTCGCCTGCCGGTCATGCTCACGCACGATTCCCTCACATCGCTAACCGGAGAGTGACCCTCGGTCGATGAGAGGTGACAGGGGGGTGAATTACAGGGGTTCGGTGAGGGTCGTGTGACCGGGAACGTACGATCGATGACCGTGCAAGGTTCGGAGAACTCTTCCCGTCGCGGCCGCCGCTCCTCCACCATGGGCGGCATGCCCCTGAACGACATGCCGTGGTGGCGCTGGCGCAGCAATGTGCGCTCGGCGCTGCACATGCTCTCCGACCCGGTGTTCCAGCGGGACGTCTGGCTGGCCGGCGTGGACGGGTACGGCGACGTCACCGACGCCGTGTACCGGCTGGTGGAGGACACCTGGCTGGACAACTGGTCGGCGGAGAAGTACGTCGGCACGATATTCCGGGACTCGCAGGAGGCGGCGCTCGTCGACACCGCCGTGCTGCGGGTGCTGCGGATCATGCACCAGGTCGGCCCGGACGCGCCGGTCGCCGCGTATCTCGACCACCACGCGTGGCCGGAGGCGGTGCGGGCGGCGCGGGACGCGCACCTGCGCCTCGCGGCGAGTGACGGTGACGACGCGGACGCCCCGCCGCGCAGCCTGGAAGTGCTGCGGATCATGACCAGGTCCGCCTAGCGGACGGCGGCCCGTGGCGCGGGGCCGGTATGGGACCCTGTAGTGCATGAACGAGCAGTCCGCGACCGCCGCCCCGGCCGACCAGTACGTCCTCACCCTCTCCTGCCCGGACAAGCAGGGCATCGTGCACGCCGTGTCCAGCTATCTGTTCATGACCGGTTGCAACATCGAGGACAGCCAGCAGTTCGGCGACCACGACACGGGCCTGTTCTTCATGCGCGTCCACTTCTCGGCCGAAGCGCCGGTGACGGTGGACAAGCTGCGGGCGAGCTTCGCGGCGATCGGCGACTCCTTCCACATGGACTGGCAGATCAACCGTGCCGACGCGCGGATGCGCATCCTGCTGATGGTCAGCAAGTTCGGGCACTGCCTGAACGACCTGCTGTTCCGGGCCCAGACCGGCGCGCTGCCCGTGGAGATCGTGGGCGTGGTCTCGAACCACACCGACTTCGAAGAGCTGGTGGGCTCCTACAACATTCCGTTCCACCACATTCCGGTGACGAAGGACACCAAGCCGGAGGGTGAGGCGAAGCTGCTGGAGATCGTGCGTGAGGAGAAGGTCGAACTGGTCGTCCTCGCCCGCTACATGCAGGTCCTCTCGGACGACCTGTGCAAGCAGCTGAGCGGCCGGATCATCAACATCCACCACTCCTTCCTGCCGAGCTTCAAGGGCGCGAAGCCGTACCACCAGGCGCACGCGCGGGGTGTGAAGCTGATCGGTGCGACGGCGCACTACGTCACCGCGGACCTCGACGAGGGGCCGATCATCGAGCAGGAGGTCGAGCGGGTCGGGCACGGCGTGACCCCGGACCAGTTGGTCGCCATCGGGCGCGACGTGGAGTGCCAGGCGCTGGCGCGGGCGGTGAAGTGGCACGCGGAGCGCCGGATCCTGCTGAACGGGCGCCGGACGGTCGTGTTCGCCTGACGGCTCGGGCCGTTCGGCCGCGGGGCGGCCGCGGGGGCCACCGGTGACCCGCAGCCGCCGACGAATCCGGGCCCACCCTTACAGCCGGCTCAGCGAAGCCGCCGCGAACAGTACGTCCTTGATCGCCTGACGGTCACCCACCTGGCCCGCCGCCGCTTCCGCCGGAGGCACGTGGCCGGCGGCCAGGCGGCAGAACTCCACGCCGTCCAGGGCGACATGGGCCACCTCGAAGTCCGCGGAGCCCACCGCCGCCGGTGAGTCCAGCGGGATCAGCCACTCGCCGCCCGCAGCGCCCTCGATCTCCAGCCGAAGGCTGCGCCCGGGCGCGCCCGCGCTGACGAGGTGCGGGGTCGTACCGGGCGTGGACAGGCCCGCGCGGCGCCGCTCGGCGAGCGCGGCCGGCAGCATACGGGCCGCGAGGTCGATCATCCGGCTCAGATGGCGCGGCGCGGGCGGCTCGTACGGGTAGTCCACCGCCTCCGCGATGTCCTCGGCGTGCACCCAGCACTCGAAGGCGCGGTCCAGCATCGCGTCGTGCAGCGGCAGTTCGAAGTCGCCGTACGACACCGCGAGTCCGCCCGAGTGGCCGCCCGTGAACGACACCGTCCGCACCAGGCTGTGGCTCTGCTCCCGCCAGGGCGCCCGTACCGAGCGGGTGGGCGGGAAGTGGGAGGCCCGCCAGAACGCCTCGGTGCGTCCGGCCGGGCCCACCGCGTCCTTCTCCGCCGCCTCGGCGACCTCGGCCAGCGGGTCCTCCAGGCCGAGCGCGGTCGCGACCAGCCCGTCCACCGACAGCAGGTGCGCGATCACCCCGGCGACGGTCGTCCGACGGCTCGTCGGTGTGTCGGTCTCGAACCACCGCAGCCGCACCGGCGCATGCCACTCCGCGTCCCCGAAGTCCTGCAGCAGCGCGTCCAGGCGGGCGGTCTCGGCGTCGTACGGTGCCGCCCACCCGGGTACCGGGATGTGCGGCGGCCGGCGGTCCAGGCAGCTCTCCAGGACGCGGGTGCGCAGCCCCGGGTCCAGGTCCAGGGTCTCCGGCTGGTGCAGCAGTCCGACCGCCTCGCGCAGCCGGCGGGCCTCGTCGGCGCAGCTTCCGCAGGCGCCCAGGTGCTCCTCCACGGCGGCCGTCTCCGCCGCCGGGCAGGCGGCCAGCGCCCAGGCGCCGAGGAGTGATTTCAGGACGTCGTGCGACAGGTCGGGCGGTACGGGCGTGTGGTCCCCCGGGTCGGCGAGGTGGGGCAGCGGACGCCCGCCGTCCTCGACGGAGGCGCGGCGAACCGGTATGCGCGGGCGCCGGGCCGGATCGGGTCCGCCGGGTCCGAGCGGTACGTCCCCGGAGCCCGGACCCCCGCTGTCACCGTCGCCGGCCTGCTTCTTCTCGCTCCGGCCGTCGCCACCCTCGTACCCCTCGGTGCCCTCGGCCTGCCGCTCCTGCTGCCCCTCCGCTGTCTCGTGGCCGTCGTACTCGTCGTGTGCCTCGGACCGTCCCGCCCCGCTCACACCGCACCCCCGTATCCCGGAGGCGTCCCGACGTCGTGGGCGGTGGAGAGCAGTTGCAGGCCGAGACGGAGCCGGCGGCGGGCCTCGTCCTCGGTGACGCCGAGGTCGTTGGCGGTCTGGCGGTAGTCGCGGCGCTGGAAGTAGGCCAGTTCCAGGGCGGCGCGCAGTGGGGCGGGCATGGAGTGGACGATGTAGTCGGCGCGGGCGGCGACCGAGGCGCGGCGCACCTTGCGCTCCAGTTCCTCCGTGGAGCCGCCGTTCCCCCGGGGGAGCGCGGCGGTCTCGCTGTCGCGCAGCCGCTGCACGGCGAGCCGGTGGGTCACGGCGGCGACCCAGGAGCGCAGGGGGCCCTGTCTGGGGTCGTAGGTCTCGGGGTGTTCCCAGACGTGGGCGAAGACTTCGCGGGTGACGGTGTCGGCGGCACTCTCGTCGCCGAGGACGCGGTGGGCGAGGCTGTGCACGAGCGAGGCGAACCGGTCGTACAGCTCGCCGAGGGCGGCCGCCTCACCGCGGGCCAGCCGTTGCTGCATCTTGCGGTCCCAGCGGGGCGGTACGTCCTTCTTGGCCATGCGGTTCCCCTCCCCTCGCCCGTGTCCCGGCCCGTCCAGCGTGTCTGAGCCGTCCTCTCGAATGTAGTCGGCACGTCTGACAGCGCACGCCCCTTTGTGTCAATGTGCGCCCCCCGAAGCGCCGCAGGTGATAGTGCCCTCTTCACACAACCTCCACGCACGGCGCATACATCTCTGATCGAACACGATCGATAGTGACCGAAACAAGTCCCTTGTCGATCACGCCCGGTTTGCCGCGCTACGTTTCAGGGAACGGCCGCTGGGCAGCCGCGCGGAAGAAGCGTAGGAACTGCTTCCGTTTCCGGGCGGTTCCGGGAATGGCGGCGAGCGGAGGGGCATGGCCGTGACATTCAAGGTGACCGGCGTCGAACAGGGCGGGTGGGCCGTGCTCCAGGTGTCCGGGGAACTGGACCTGATGACCTCGCCGGTGCTGCGGCAACGGGTGCACGACGTCGTCGCCGAGGGGCACCACAGCCTCGTCGTGGACCTCTCCGACGTGTTCTTCTGCGACTCCAGCGGGGTCGGCGTCCTCATCGCCGTCCGCAGGCTGATCCGCTCCTGTCAGGGCCGGCTGCGGCTGATCCTGCCCGACCGGGGCGCCGAGGACGGCTCGCACGTCAACCGGGTCCTCGGCGCGCTCGGCGTCCGCCGCCTCTTCGACGTCCACCCCGACCTCGGCTCCGCGACCACGGACGAGGCGGGCCCCCTCTCGGCCTGAGGGGCGCAGCCGTCTTCGCGACAAAGCCACGCCGCTGTCGCGGAACTCCCCCGGTCTCGGCACAACCGTCGGTTTTCCGCCATTCGACGGCCGCCCACGTCGTACGCTCCCTGCCAGATCAACCCACGCACAGGTAAGGCGGCCCGAACAGACATGGTCAGCACCGAGTACGAGCGCAGGATCGTCGCCCGCTTCGCCCTGTTCGACCAGGACGGCAACGGCTACATCGACCGCGAGGACTTCAGCGCGGCGGCCAAGGGACTGCTCGCCGAATTCACCGTGACCGCCCGCTCCGACAAGGGGCAGGCGCTGTACGCCGGCGCGGAGGCCTTCTGGCAGGGGATGGCCGGCATCGCGGACCGGGACGGCGACCAGCGCATCACCCGCGAGGAGTTCGTCACCGGCGCGGTCAAGCGCCTGCGCGACAACCCCGACCGCTTCGCCGAGATCGCCCGCCCCTTCCTGCACGCGGCCCTGGCGGTGGCGGACACGGACGGGGACGGCCACGTCACCGTCACCGACGCCGTCCGCGTGCTCCGGGTCCTGCGCGTGCCGGAGGAGATCGCCGAGGCCACCGCGGCGGCCCTCGACGCCGACGACGACGGCAGCATCGCCGAGCCGGACATCGTCCCCGCGTTCGCCCGCTACTTCACCGTCCCCGAGTGACTGCGTCGCGCCTTTCGGTCCGTCACCTCGGTTCGGCACCGCCCCCCGCGTGGCGTACACCCCGCCCCGGTGGACGATTCGCGGCCGGTGGTGGTGGGCGCCCCGTCTGAAGATCTCGGCCGTGCTGCCGTCCGCGAGCGTCTGCGTCCGGACGGAAGGCACCGCCTTGGCCGCGGCGGAAGGGGCGCTGCCCCGGTGCACGCCGGGCGCGGCCGCGACAGTGGTGGCGGGCGCCGGCGAAGCGGCCGTCCGCCGGATCGATCATTGCCTGTCACGGCCCCGCTACGGTGCCGAACCGTTCCCGCAGCCTGTACTTGAGCACCTTGCGCAGCGTCTCGTTCCGTGGCAGGGCGTCCACCACCTCCAGGCGCTCGGGCAGCTTGTGCACGGACAGGCCCTGGCCCCGCAGATACGAGGTGACGTCCGGCAAGGTCAACTCCGCCGCCCCAGCGGCCCGTTCCACCACCGCGCAGACCAGCTCGCCCCGGTCGGCGTCCGGGAGGCCGATCACCGCGACGTCCCCCACCGCCGGATGCGCCGCCAGCAGATCCTCGATCTCCTTGGCCGAGATGTTCTCGCCCTTGCGGATGATCACGTCCTTGAGGCGGCCGGTGAGGACCAGATGCCCCGAGTCGGTGACGTGGCCCAGGTCGCCGGTGCGCAGGAAACCGTCGGTGTCGAAGGCCGCCGCCGTCTGCGCGGGATCCAGATAGCCCTGGCAGACGGCCTCGCCGCGCAGCCGCACCTCGCCGCCGGTGATCCGGATCTCCATGCCCTCGGGCGGGCGGCCCTCGGTCGTGGCGAGATTGTCGGCGGTGTCCTCCGGGTCGCCCATGGTGATCATCGGAACCTCGGTCATGCCGTACCCGTGGGTGAGCTGGACACCCATCTCGCGGACCACGCGGTGGTACAGCTCCGGTGGCTTGGGGGCGCCGCCGCCCGCGAGGAGCCGCAGGGAGGGGATCACCTTCTCGCCCGGCCGCTTGCGCTGTTCGGTCAGGAACATGGAGTAGAAGGCCGTGGAGCCGCCGGCCACCGTCACACCGTGCCGCCGGTACTCCGCCAGCGCCTCCGGCAGCGCGAAGTGCTCGAACATCACGGCCGGGAAGCCGCGGAGCAGCAGTAGCACCGTGTAGTCGGGGCCGGCGATGTGGGCGTAGGGGAAGGCCATCGAGCCGACGTCGGCCGGCGTCAGGCGGAGCGCGTGGGCCAGGCAGGAGCCGCCGGCGATCAGGGAGCGGTCGGTGTGCAGCACGCCCTTGGGGTCGGAGGTGGTGCCCGAGGTCCAGTAGATCCAGCGGACCGAGGTGCCGTCGGCGGGTGGGGCGGGCAGGATGGACGGGTCGCCGTCGGGAAGGGTGTCGTATGCCTCGAAGACACCCTTGGCGCCCAGCCGCCGGGCCATCTCCGTGTGGTCGTGGCCCCGCCACACGCCCGGTACGGCGAAGAATTCCGCCCTCGACTCCCTGAGCGCGAAGCCGACCTCCCGGTCGCGGTAGAAGGGGATGACCGGGGACTGGACGGCGCCCAGGCGGGCGAGCGCGAAGGACAGCAGAGCCGTCTCGATGCGGGTGGGCAGCTGCCAGGCGACCACCGTGCCGGGGCGCACGCCCATGCCGTACAGGCCGGCGGCGACTCGTTCGGCGCGGTCGCGCAGGCCACCGAAGGTGAGTACCCGGTCCTCCTGGAGCAGTACCGGGCGCTCGGGGGTGAGCCGGGCGCGCCGGTCGGCCAGTTCCCACAGGGTGCGGGAGGCGCTCAGGGCGTGTGCGGTCGTGTCGTTCACTTCGGCCCCCTGCCTTCAGCTGACGGTCAGTCAGACAGTGGCCAGAGCGTAGGGCCGTGTGCCTTGTCGGTCCAGGGGCGCGCGACTAGCCTGACGGGCAGAGCATGAATCTGACGCTCCATCAGATGAGTAGGTGGGTCCCATGGCCGAACTGCCCCGCATCATCAGCGTCGACGACCACGTGATCGAGCCCGCTCATCTCTTCGAGACCTGGCTGCCGGCCAGGTACCGGGACCGGGGGCCCCAGCCGCTGACCGCGGGCATCGGGGAGCTGGCCTACGTCGGCGGGAAGTACCGGATCACCATGGACCCGCAGGGGCAGCCGACGGACTGGTGGATCTACGAGGACCTGAAGTTCCCGTACAAGCGGAACATCGCCGCCGTCGGCTTCGACCGGGACGAGATGACCCTGGAGGGGATCACCCGGGAGCAGATGCGGCGCGGGTGCTGGGATCCCGAGGCGCGCCTGGCGGACATGGATCTCAACCATGTCGAGGCCAGCCTCTGCTTCCCGACCTTCCCCCGTTTCTGCGGGCAGACCTTCGCCGAGGCGCACGACAAGGAGGTCGCCCTCGCCTGCGTGCGCGCCTACAACGACTGGATGGTGGAGGAGTGGTGCGGGGACAGCGGCGGGCGGCTGATCCCGCTGTGCCTGATCCCGTTGTGGGACGTGGAGCTGGCCGTCGCGGAGATCCGGCGGAACGCCGAGCGCGGGGTGCGGGCCGTCACCTTCTCGGAGATCCCCACCTGCCTCGGGCTGCCGTCCATCCACTCCGGGTACTGGGACCCCTTCTTCGCCGCCTGCCAGGAGACCGGCACGGTCGTCAACATGCACATCGGCAGCAGCTCCCAGATGCCCGCCGCCTCCCCGGACGCGCCGCCCGCCGTGCAGGCCTCGCTCAGCTTCAACAACGCCATGGCCTCGATGATGGACTACCTCTTCAGCGGCGTCCTGGTGAAGTTCCCGCGCCTCAAACTCGCTTACTCGGAGGGCCAGATGGGCTGGATCCCGTACGCCCTCGAACGCGCCGACGACGTGTGGGAGGAGCACCGCGCCTGGGGCGGCGTGCGCGATCTGATCCCCGAGCCGCCGTCGACGTACTACTACCGGCAGATCTTCTGCTGCTTCTTCCGCGACAAGCACGGAGTCGCGTCGATCGACGTCGTCGGACGGGACAACGCCACCTTCGAGACCGATTACCCGCACGTCGACTCGACCTTCCCGCACACCAAGGAGGTCGCCCTCGACCATGTGAAGGGACTGGACGACGAGACGGTCTACAAGCTGATGCGGGGCAACGCCATCCGCATGCTCGGCCTGGACTTCGACAAGCCGACCTCGTGATGGACCTCTCCGGTACACCCGAGGAGGAGGAGTTCCGGGCCCGGCTGCGGGAGTGGCTGGCCAAGGTGCTGCCGACCCTGCCGGCCAGGCCCTCGCCCGACGACTGGGCCGGCCGCCGCGCCTACGACCTCGGCTGGCAGCGCATGCTGTACGACGCCGGGTACGCCGACGTCCACTGGGACGCCTCCCCGACCACCCGGCTGATCTTCCTGGAGGAGACCGAGAAGGCGGGCGCGCCCTACGTAGGAGCCAACTTCGTCGGGCTGCTGCACGCGGGGCCGACCATCGCCGCCGAGGGCACCCCCGAGCAGCGGGCGCGCTGGCTGCCACCGATCCTGCGCGGCGAGGAGGTCTGGTGCCAGGGGTTCAGCGAACCCGGCGCCGGCTCCGACCTCGCCGCGCTGCGCACGCGCGCGTGGCGCGACAGCGACCACTACATAGTGACGGGGTCCAAGATCTGGACCTCGCACGCCGAGGTCGCCGACTGGTGCGAACTGCTGGTCCGCACCGACCCGGACGCGCCCAGGCACCGGGGCATCACCTGGCTCGCCATGCCGATGGACGCCGACGGCATCACCGTACGACCGCTGCGCACGCTCGCCGGATCGGCCGAGTTCGCCGAGGTGTTCCTGGACGAGGTGCGGGTGCCGGTCGCGGGCCGGGTCGGGGCGGAGAACGACGGCTGGCGCGTGACCATGGTGACGCTCTCCTTCGAACGCGGCACGGCCTTCGTCGGGGAGGTCGTCGCCTGCCGCCGGGTGCTGGGCGAACTCGCCCGCACCGCCCGGACGAACGGCCGCTGGGACGACCCGGTGCTGCGCCGGCGGCTCGGGCGGCTCGACGCGGAGTTCCGGGCGCTGTGGCGGCTGACCCAGTGGAACGTGAGCGAGGCCGAGGCGGGCGGCGGGGTGCCGGGCGTCGGAGGCTCGGTCTTCAAGCTCGCCTACTCGCACGCCCGTCAGGAGCTGTACGACACCGCCGCCGAGGTCCTCGGCCCGGACTGCCTCGACCTGGACCGTCCCTGGGTCCTCGACCGGTTGTCCGCCCTGTCGTACACCATCGCCGCCGGCACCTCGCAGATCCAGCGCGACATCGTGGCCGAACGCATCCTCGGTATGCCCAGGGGGAGATGAGCGTGCGTTTCCAACTCACCGATGACCAGCAGGCGTTACGGACAGGCGTGCGGGAGCTGCTGGAACGGTGCTGCGGGCGGGAGGTGCTGCGGGCGGCCGTGGACGCGCCGGGCCTGATCGACCGGGCGCTGTGGCGGGCGCTCGGGCAGGCGGGGTTCTTCGCCCTGCGGCTGCCGGAGGCGGACGGCGGGGTCGGACTGGGCCTGCCCGAGGCGGTGCTGGCCTTCGAGGAGGCGGGGCGGGCCCTGCTGCCGGGGCCGCTCGTGGCCACCCACCTGGCGGCCGGCTCCGTGCCCGGTGCGGCTGCCGGGGAGACGGTCGTGGCGGCCGTGGACGGCGCGCTCGTGGAGTGGCTGGACGCGGCGGACGTCGTCCGCGGGAACGCCTCCGGTGCCGTACCGCTGCGGTCGGTGGACCCGCTCACGCCCCTGCACCGGATCCCTGGTGCCGGCGGGGTGGCGGAGGCCGACCCCGTGGCCGTCCTCCTCACCGCCGCCGAGCAGCTCGGCACGGCCACACGGGTGTGCGAGCTGGCTGTGCAACACGCCCGGACACGCGAGCAGTTCGGGCGGCCGATCGGAGCCTTCCAGGCAGTCAAACACCTGTGCGCGGACCTGCTGGTGCGGGTCGAGACCGCACGCGCCGCCGTCTACGCCGCCGCCGTGACGGCCGACCGCGCCGACATCGCCGCCGCCCGGTTGCTCGCCGACGAGGCCGCCGTGCGCGGGGCCCGCGACTGCCTTCAGGTGCACGGCGGCATGGGCTTCACCTGGGAGGCCGATGTGCACCTGCACCTGAAACGGGCCTGGGTGCGGGCCCGTCGTGGCGGCGGCGGCACGCGGAGTGAGGAGCTGCTCGCCGAACGGCTGGCGGTCTGACGGCCGGTGGCTTCCCGGTCCGCGCCGCCGGAAAGCCATGGCCCAAGATGTCGCGGATCGTGGCGTAGTGGCATCACGGAGCGTCGATATCGGGTTGTGTCCATTGCGTGACTCGTCACGGCCTGGAGTCGGGCGCCCGCTCCGGTACCTTGTGTGGGATGCGAGTGGCTGCGAGCACGAGCCGTGCCGGTGGTGCCCCTGGGGTGGTGCCGGTCCGCGCGGTGCGCGCCGCTGTTCGCGGGGCGGCCAGGGCCTCTGCCTCCGCCTGTTCGACTCCCCGGCACGAGCGTCGCACAGTATGCCTCACGCGTACTCCTTCGCGATGGAATATGCCCGAAGCGCTTGTTGGGGTGACTGTACGTCAACCATGCTGTCGCGTAAGGGAATCACGTTCCGTGACCCTTGCTCTGGCCGTTGTTCTGGCCATGCAGAAAATGGCTACGATCGTGGCCCTCGTCGTGCTGACCGTCGCGGCTCGCGCCGTGGCGTCCGGGTGGCGTCGGGTCATGTGTCCGCCGGTTCGGATGGTGTGAGCGGTGCAGGTGCTTCAAGTGCAGCTGGAGATCCGGCCCGACCCCGCGGAGGTGGGACGGGCCAGGAGATGGGCCCGCTCGCGGCTCGCCGGGTCGGGGATAGAGGCCGACGAGCCGTTGGCCGAGAACCTGATCCTGCTCGTCTCCGAGCTGGTGACCAACGCCGTGGTGCACACCGGCCGACCGGCCGTGCTGCGACTCTCCCTGCCGGGCCCGGCGACCCCGGCCGCCCCGTCGGCCACGGTGCGGGTGGAGGTCTCCGACACCAGTTCCCGCGCCCCCGTGCCGCGGTGCGCCTCAGGTGACGCCACCGGTGGCCGGGGCCTGGCCCTCGTGGACTGCCTGGCGGACCGCTGGGGCTGGAGCCCCGAGGGCGCCGGCAAGAGCATCTGGTGCGAGCTGGACCGCTGTTCACAGCCCCGGGAGAGCGCCGCGATGGCGTGCGGGGGCGGACTGCCCGCGTACGAGGGCCTCGCCTTCGAAGCGGTGTAGACCCCCGATGCGCGGGTGCGCCGGGGGTGCATCCGTGCGCGGGCACCATGAACAGGGCCTATGCGACAAATGGGCGTTCCGGCGTTGACGGCCCGCGTCCGTGTGATCACGCTGGTGGGCGTCGATTCGCCGCGAGGGGACGGCGAGGGCCCCGGTGGTGGCGGTCCTCGCCGAGTGTGGGTCGCACGGTCGGCGGCGCGTGCACACGAGGGTGGGGGGACACGCGCCACCGGCCGGTCCAGCCGGGGGCCCTGTAAAACCCCGATTTCCTGACGGCCGGTTCCACGGCGGCGAGTCCGGCGGCTTCAGAGGATCGCCACCGGCGCCACCGGCGTCCCCGTCGCGCCGACGAACGGCTCGGGCATCGCCGACAGCAGGAACGCGTACCGCCGCTTTTCTCCACAGGCTGTGGACAACTCTTCGAGATTCCAGTTCTGGCCCTGGGGCATCCCCATCTCCACCAGATCCAGGGCATGCACCGGCAGCCACAGATGCTCGATCTCGGGCGGAAATATCTCAAAAGTGAGCGTGTCGTTCGCGACCGCCGCCACATCGCGGGTGTGGAACCACTCCGGGCAGCGCACCGACAGGCCCGGGGACGGATACCCGTACCCATGCTTGTCCCCGGCCAGATACACCCGCACCTGCCCGGTGCGGACGAGCACGATGTCACCGGACCGGACGCGGGTACCGCCGAACTCCTCCGCCACCTCGAGGTCCTCCGGCGTGACCGCGTGGCCGCCCTCCAGCCGGTCCGTGCCCCGCGCCCGGGCCACGTCCAGCAGCACCCCGCGAGAGACGATGTGCCGGGCCTTGTCGATCCCGCTGAACTCGGCACCGCCGTGCGCCGTGACCGTGTGCGCCGGCCGGCCGTTGTAGAGCTTCCCCGAGTGCGAGACATGGGTGAGCGCGTCCCAGTGGGTGCCCGCCTGCAGCCCCATGGTCACCGCGTCGTCGCTGCACGCCACCGTGCCCGGCCCGAACAGCTCCTGGTTGATCTGCACCATCGTGTGCAGCGGATTGACCCGCCCCGGGATCATCCCGGCCTGCACCCCGTCCTGCCGGAGCGGCAGCGCGAGCGGGACACGGCGGCCGGTGCGGACCTCGGCGGCGGCGGCGCGCACCACCTCGTCGGTGATGAGATTCAGCGTGCCGATCTCGTCGTCGGCCCCCCAGCGCCCCCAGTTGTTCACGCGCTCGGCGATCTCGTGGAACTCCTCCGGCAGTGCCATCCGGTGCCTCCCCGGGGCTTGTGTCCGCGCGTCCGGCGCGCCATAAAATCTAATGGGCCGTCAGAAAATGCGGGAAGGGGCCGGGCGTGGGGAACTTCTTGGCAGGCAGAGTGGTCGCCGTGACCGGCGCCGGACGCGGCATCGGACGGGCCGTCGCACGCGCGGCGGCGGCCGAGGGCGCGCGGGTCGTCGTCAACGACTACGGGGTCTCCACCGACGGCACCGCACCCACCAGCGAGGTCGCCGAGGCGGTCGTCGAGGACATCGAGGCGGCGGGCGGCGAGGCCGTCGCGGTCGCCGACGACATCTCCACGATGGCCGGCGGCCAACGGGTCGTGGACACGGCCCTGTCGTCGTACGGCCGCCTCGACGGGGTCGTGTGCGGGGCGGGCATCCTGCGTGAACGCATGCTGTTCAACATGACCGAGGAGGAGTGGGACCCGGTGGTCGCCACCCACCTCAAGGGCACGTTCACCGTCTTCCGGGCCGCCGCCGCCGTCATGCGCGCGCGCAAGTCCGGCACGCTCATCGGCTTCACCAGCGGCAACCATCAGGGCTCGGTGTCCCAGGCCAACTACAGCGCCGCGAAGGGCGGGATCATCTCTCTGGTGCGGAGCGCCGCGCTGGGCCTGCACAAGTACGGGGTGACCGCGAACGCGGTGGCGCCGGTGGCGCGTACGCGGATGTCGGCGAACGTGCCGATGGAGCTGACGGAGATCGGGGAGCCGGAGGACGTCGCCGCGCTGGTGGTGTACCTGCTGTCCGACGACGCGAAGGAGCGGGGGATCACCGGGCAGGTGTACACGATCGCCGGGCCGAAGATCGCGGTGTGGGCCCAGCCGAGGGAGATACGGGCGGCGTATGCCTCCGGCGGGTGGACGCCGGAGACGATCGCGGAGTTCCTGCCCGGGTCGGTGGGGGTGGACCCGATGCCGATGCTGGCGCACCTGGCGGCGATGGAGTCGGCGGCGCGGGACGGCGGCCGGCCCAACGCCTGACGGGCTCGGACGCGTCGTGGTCCGGCGACTGCGGGCCGTGTGTGGCCGGTCGCGCCCACGCGGCGGAGCCGCATATCGATACGGCCCCGCGCCCCCGAGGGGCGCTCTCGTACCCAACCGGAGGCGACGTGGATTTCGGGTTCAGTGAAGAGGATGAGGCTTTCCGTGCCGAGGCCCGCGGCTGGCTGGCCGCACACGCCCACCCGGCGGCGGAGCGACGTGCGTGGGAACGCACCCTCGGTAAGGCCGGCTGGATAGGGCTCGGCTGGCCGGAGGCGGGCTACGGCAACCGCACGGCCACCCTCACCCAGCAGGTCGCCTGGGCCGAGGAGTACACCCGCTCACCCGCACCCCCGCGCTCCGGGCACATCGGCGAGAACCTCCTCGCCCCCACCCTCCTCGCCCACGGCACCGACGAGCAGAAGGCCCGCTTCCTGCCCCCGATCGCGGCCGGCGAGGAACTGTGGTGCCAGGGCTACAGCGAACCGGACGCCGGCTCCGACCTCGCCGGAGTCCGCACGACAGCGGTACGGGAGGGCCCGCGTTACCGGATCACCGGCCAGAAGATCTGGACCTCCCTGGCCCACGACGCCGACTGGTGCTTCGTGCTCGCCCGCACCGATCCGCACGCCCGCCGCCATCACGGTCTGAGCTTTCTGCTCGTACCGATGGACCAGCCGGGCCGCATCGAGGTGCGGCCCATCCGCCAGATGACCGGCACCAGCGACTTCAACGAGGTCTTCTTCGACGGGGCACACGCGCGCGCGGAACACGTCGTCGGCGGAGAGGGCCGGGGCTGGCAGGTGGCGATGAGCCTGCTCGGCTTCGAACGCGGGGTGTCGACCCTGGCCCTGCAGATCGGGTTCGCGCAGGAGCTGGAGCGGGTGGTGCGGGCGGCCGAGGAGAGCGGGGCCGTACAGGATCCCGTCCTGCGTGCGGGGCTCGTCCGGCAGTGGGCCGAGCTGCGGACCATGCGCTGGAACGCCCTGCGCACCCTCGGCGGCTCGGGCGACCCGGGCGCACCCAGCGTGGCCAAACTGCTGTGGGCCAACTGGCACCAGCGGCTCGGCGAGCTGGCGGTGCGGGTGCGCGGGGCGGCGGCCGCGGCAGGCCCCGCGGACTGGTCGCCTTCCGCGCCGTACGAACTCGACGCGTCCCAGCACCTGTTCCTCTTCTCCCGGGCCGACACCGTCTACGGCGGCTCCGACCAGGTTCAGCGCACGATCATCGCCGAGCGCGTGCTCGGTCTGCCCAGAGAGCCCAAGGGGGCCGTGTGATGCGTGGCGTGGTGTTCGACGGCCGGCAGGTCCTGGTGGTGGACGACCTGACGGTACGGGAGCCGGGCCCAGGCGAGGTGCTGGTGGCGATCGCGGCGGCCGGGCTGTGCCACAGCGACCTGTCCGTGGTGGACGGCACCATCCCCTTCCCGGTGCCGGTGGTGCTGGGCCATGAGGGCGCCGGGGTGGTCGAGGCGGTCGGCGCAGGCGTCACGCACGTCGCGCCCGGCGACCATGTGGCGCTGTCCACGCTCGCCAACTGCGGCACATGCGCGGAGTGCGACCGGGGCCGGCCGACGATGTGCCGGCAGGCGATCGGGCGCCCGGGTACGCCGTTCACACGGGGCACGGGACGAGTGCACCAGTTCGCCTCCAACTCGGCCTTCGCGGAACGGACGGTCGTCAAGGCCGTACAGGCGGTGCGGATCGCCGAGGACATCCCGCTGGAGTCCGCCGCGCTGATCGGCTGCGGGGTGCTCACCGGCGTGGGGGCGGTGCTGAACCGGGCCCGGGTGGACCGGGGGGACAGTGTCGTCGTCATCGGTACGGGCGGCATCGGGCTGAACGTCCTGCAGGGCGCGCGGCTCGCGGGGGCCCTGCGGATCGTGGCCGTGGACGCCGATCCGGCCAAGGAGGCGGTGGCCCGGCAGTTCGGTGCGACCGACTTCCTGACGTCGACGGACGGCGTGCGGGACCTCCTGCCCACGGGCGCCGACCACGCCTTCGAGTGCGTCGGGCGGGTGGAGCTGATCCGCGCCGCCATCGACCTCCTCGACCGGCACGGCCAGGCGGTCCTCCTCGGCGTCCCGCCGGCCACGGCCGAGGCCTCCTTCCTGGTCTCCTCGCTCTACCTGGACAAGTCCGTCCTCGGCTGCCGTTACGGCTCCTCGCGCCCCCACCGGGACATCGCCCTGTACGCCGAGCTGTACCGCGAACACCGCCTGCTGCTGGATGAGCTGGTGACGGCGACCTATCCCGTGGGGGACTTCGGCAAGGCGCGCGCGGACGCGGAGGCGGGGCGGGTGGGCCGGGCGGTGCTCACGTTCTGACGCCCACCGCCGGGGCGGGGCCCGAAGTCGTCCACAGGCGGGGGGAATTCCCTCGGCTCCTGTCGGTGCCGCCCCCTACGGTCGTCGTATGAGCTATCGCGATGTCGCTTCCCGGCAGGTCCTGACCTGGGCCCTCGTGGCCATCGGCGCCCGCATGCCGGTGGCCATGGCTCCGCTGGCGCTCGTCTTCCTGGTCCGTGAGCGGCCCGGCGGCTACTCGCTGGGCGCTGCCCTCGCCGCGGCCTACGTGATCGGCGAGATCCTCGGCGCCCCACTGCTCGGCATGCGCATGCGCCCCGACCGCCCGCGCCCGCACCTGGCCGGAGGGCTGCTGGCCGGGGCGGCCGGGTTCGGCGGCCTCGGGGCGTTCCCCGGCGCGCCGGGCGCGGTCCTCGGCGCGTGCGCCTTCCTGGCCGGTGCCGCGCCCGCCGGGGCCGCCGGCGGTCTGCGCAGCCTGCTCACCGCCGTCGTCCCGGAGCGTGCCGTCGCCCAGGCCCTGTCCACCGAGTCGATGCTGATGTCGGGCGTCTGGGCCGTCTCCCCGGCCGTCGTCACCGCTCTCGCGCTCGGTGCCGCCCCCCGCGTGCCGCTGCTGCTCGCGGCCGGCCTGATGGCGGTCTCGGTCGCGGGCCTGTGGCTGCTGCCGGCCGGCTGGGACACGGGCGAGCCGGAGGACCGCGACCGGGTCCCGCTGATCCGCCTGCTGGCCGGCGCCTGGCCGGTGTACGTCACCGGCGCGGCCAGCCTCACCCTGCTCGGACTGGCCGAACTCGTCCTGCCCGCCCTTCTCGAACAGCGCGGCATCGCCGTCGGTTGGTCCGGCCCGCTGCTCACCGGACTGGCCGTGGCGGCGGGGCTCGGGGCGTTTCTGTACGGCCTGCGTTCCTGGCCGGGCCGGCTGCGCACGCGCAGCGTGGTGCTGATGGGGGGCACGTCGGTGTGCGTCACCCTCGCCGCGCTGATACCGCACATGGCCGGTATCGCGGTCGCCCTGGCGGCGGGCGGCCTGCTCCAGTCGTGCGCGATGCTCACCCGCAACCTGGCCCTGCGCGAGGCGCTGCCCGCCGGCGCCCTGGCCGCGGGGTACTCGGTGATGTACGCGGCCGCGGGCGCCGGTTACGCCGCCACCGGTTCGCTGGCGGGCGCCCTGCTGAAGCTGACGGCTCCCTCCACGGCGGTCCTGGCGGGGGTGGGGCTGACCCTGGCGCTCACCGGGATCGGATGGTGGGGTGAGGTGCGCAGGGAGCGGTCAGCCGGGGCTGCCCACGCTCCCGTGGCGCTCGGCGGAGCCGTTCACCCCGGTGCGGAACGTTCTCCGGTACGCGGTGGGAGTGACTCCGAGCGTCTGCTGTAGATGCTGCCGCATCGACTGGGCCGTGCCGAAGCCCGCGTCCCGGGCCACCTGGTCGACCGACAGGTCGGTGGACTCCAGCAGGTGGCGGGCGCGTTCGACGCGCTGCTGGGTGAGCCACTGGCCGGGGCTGACGCCGGCCTCCTCGCGGAAGCGGCGGGTGAAGGTGCGCACCGACATGGCCTGCTGTGCGGCCATCTCCCGCAGCTGGATCGGCTCGTGCAGGCGGCCGAGCGCCCAGGCGCGGGCGGCGGTCGTGGTGGACAGCCGGGGGGCGGGGACGGGCCGCTCGATGTACTGGGCCTGCCCGCCGTCCCGGTGGGGCGGTACGACCGTGCGGCGGGCCACGTCGTTGGCGACCGCCGTGCCGTGGTCGCGGCGCACCATGTGCAGGCACAGGTCGATCCCGGCGGCCACACCGGCCGAGGTCAGCACGTCCCCGTCGTCGATGAACAGCACGTCCGCGTTCACCATGATCCGCGGGAACATCCGCTGGAAGCGCTCGGCCTCGGCCCAGTGCGTGGTCGCCGGGCGGCCGTCGAGGAGGCCGGCGGCGGCGAGGACGTACACGCCGGTGCAGATGGAGGCGAGCCGGGTGCCGGGGCGGATGCGGGCGAGCGCGGCGGCCAGTTCGCCGGTGAGCCTGCCCTCCTCGTAGACCGGGCCGAGTTCGTACGAGGCCGGGACGATCACCGTGTCGGCCGTCTCCAGGCCCTCAGGGCCGTAGGGGACGTGCACGGCGAAGTCGGCGTCCGTCTCGACCGGCCCGGGAGGCCGGACCGAGCAGGTCACCACCTCGTACAGGTGATGGCCCCCGCCGTCCGTCGGCCGCCCGAAGATCCGGTGGGGGATGCCCAGTTCGAAGGGGAGCAGGCCGTCCAGGGCGAGGACGGCGACCCGGTGCGGACGGAAGTCCCGGCCGATACGCATGGCCCGATCCTAACGAATGCTGTCCTTCGGGCCACTCGATGTGCGGGACCCGCGGAAGGAGGCTCTATGACGTGACTCAGACAACCCCAGCCGCAGCCCCCGTCCAGGCCCCGCCCGCCCGGCGCCGCCGTGTGCACCGCGCCTGGTTCGTCGCCGCCGTCACGTTCGTCACGATCATCGGCGCGGCGGCCTTCCGCTCCCTGCCCGGCCTGCTCATCGATCCCCTGAACCAGGAGTTCGGCTGGTCCCGCGGCACGATCGGCGCGGCCGTCTCCCTCA
The DNA here is from genome assembly GCF_040613075.1 of Streptomyces sp. NPDC006314. Taxonomy (NCBI): domain Bacteria; kingdom Bacillati; phylum Actinomycetota; class Actinomycetes; order Kitasatosporales; family Streptomycetaceae; genus Streptomyces; species Streptomyces sp. NPDC006314. Next base: position 136,099 of record NZ_JBEXRL010000021.1, read on the forward strand.
ACCTCGCGCTCTACGGCCTCACCGCGCCCTTCGCGGCCGCGCTGATGGACCGGTTCGGCATCCGCCGGGTCGTCGCGGTCGCGCTGACCGTGATCGCCGCCGGATCCGGCCTGACCGTGTGGATGACGGCGGCCTGGCAGTTGTGGCTGTACTGGGGCCTGATGGTCGGCCTCGGCACCGGCGCGATGGCCCTCGCCTTCGCGGCGACCGTCACCAACCGCTGGTTCACCGAGCGGCGCGGCCTGGTCAGCGGCATCCTCACCGCCGCCTCCGCCTCCGGCCAGCTGATCTTCCTGCCGCTGCTGTCCTGGATCGTCGAGCACCACCGCTGGCGCCCCGCCGCCGTCACGGTCGCCCTGGCCGCCCTCGCCGTGGTCCCCTTCGTCTGGATCCTGCTGCGCGACCACCCGGCCGACGTCGGCCGGAAGCCGTACGGCGCGCAGGAGTTCGTCCCCAAGCCGCCCCCGGTCACCGGCGCCGCCCGCCGCACGCTCACGGTCCTCTTCTCCGCCGTCCGCTCCGGCACCTTCTGGCTGCTCGCCGGCACCTTCGCGATCTGCGGTGCCTCCACCAACGGCCTGATCCAGACCCACTTCGTGCCCGCCGAGCACGACCACGGCATGCCCGTCACGACGGCGGCCTCGCTGCTCGCGGTCATCGGCGTGTTCGACGTGGTCGGCACGATCGCCTCCGGCTGGTTCACCGACCGCTTCGAACCGCGCCGCCTGCTCGCCGTCTACTACGCCCTGCGCGGCATCTCCCTGGTGTTCCTGCCGATGCTGCTGGGCCCGGCCGTCCACCCGCCGATGTTCTTCTTCATCGTCTTCTACGGCCTCGACTGGGTGGCCACGGTTCCGCCGACCCTGGCCCTGTGCCGCGAGCGGTACGGCGAGGACAGCGCCATCGTCTTCGGCTGGGTGCTCGCCTCCCACCAGATCGGCGCGGCCCTCGTCGCCTACCTCGGCGGCCTCGCCCGCGACCTCTTCGGCTCCTACAACGTGGTCTGGTACGCCTCCGGCACCCTGTGCGCGGCGGCGGCCCTGATGTCCCTGGTGATCCGCCGCACGTCGGCGACCTCAGTGCCCGCCCTGACCTGAACCCGCCCACCGCGGGGAGACTGACCGTCGGCTCAGCCCGTGCGGAGCCGGGCGAACCGCCCCCGATGGAAGAGCAGCGGTTCGCCCGGCCCCTCCTCACCGAGGGCGTCCACCCGGCCGACGACGATCAGGTGGTCGCCCCCGGTGTGCACGGCGTGGAGGGTGCAGTCGATCCAGGCGGCGGCACCGGCGAGACGCGGGGAGCCGGAGACGGGCGCCGGGTCGTAGGCGACCCCCGCGAACTTGTCCGCCCCGCTCACCGCGAAGGCGCGGCACAGCTCGCCCTGGCCGGCGCCGAGGACGTTGACGCAGAAGACGCCGGCGCGGGCGATGCGCGGCCAGGTGGTGGACGTGCGACCCACCATGAAGCAGACCAGGGGCGGGTCGAGGGAGAGGGAGGAGAAGGACTGGCAGGCGAAACCGGCGGGGGAGCCGGAGGCGTCGGCCGGCGGTGCCGTGATCACGGTGACGCCGGTCGCGAAGGCCCCCAGTACCCGCCGGAAGTCCCCCTGCCCCACCGGCGCCGGCTCGTCCTCCCGCACACACCGCAACTCGGGCCGCGGCAGCGCCTCGACCGGCCTCGGCCCCAGATACCGGACGGCGGCGGCCGCCGCCCCTGCGTGTCCCATCACCCTCCCATTGAAACTGACGGTACGTCAGATGAAAAGCCCGGGGGGAAAGCCCGCGAAGCCGCTGCATAAGAGGTCGTTTTCACCCGTTGTTTCATCCCGAGATAGGCCTTTGGCTGCGTGATGTCGGGTCACGCCAGGAGATGGTGTTCTCGCCGGTGAGGCGGCGGGCCATGAGGTCGGTCATGGCGAGGTGGATCATGGCTTCGGATCGGTGCGGGTGGGTTTCGTAGTCGCGGGCCAGGCGGCGGTGGAGCATGAGCCAGCCGTAGGTCCGCTCAACCGCCCACCGCTTGGGGATAGGGGCGAATCCCCTGGTCCCGGGCCTGCGTTGGGTGATTTCCATGTCGATGCCGAGGGTGGCAGCGTGCTCGACGAGGTGCTGGCGGTAGCCGCCGTCGACCCACACC
>NZ_JBEXRL010000022.1:0-120913 GCF_040613075.1 Streptomyces sp. NPDC006314
GAGGCGTACGGATTGCCGATGGCCGCGTTCTCGACGACCTTGAAGGTGCCCTCGACGTACTGGTCGGTCTCGTAGTACGTGCCCGCCGCCAGGCCGGTCTTCTGGGCAAACCCGTTGCCCTCGTTGATCAGCGACCGCACCCCCCACTCCCAGCGCTCGCAGAACGACTTGAACTCGTCCGTCAGCCCCTCATGCCCCAGCTCCAGCCCGGACAGCGCGATGTCACCGAAACCGCGACCGGCCCCGGCCTCGCCGACCATGCCGAGTTCCTTCAGCTCCCCCAGCGCCTCGGTCAGGCCCTTGGCGATCAACCCGAGCCCGTCCGCCGTCAGATCCTTGCCGCCACCGCTCACTCCACGTCCCCCGTCCCCGCCTCGATGTCGACCGCCACCTCGCTCGGCACGATCCCGCGCACCGGTGGGAACAGCGCGCCCTCACCCTCGCTGCCCACGTCCAGGGCCACCCCGCACGGCACCCCCACGGCAGGAACCGCGGCCTCCAGCAGACGCGCCCCGAGCCACCGCTGATACGCCCACTCCCGATCACCTTCACCCCGCGCGAGCGCGAAACGGGCCAGCGCATGCTCGTTCGAGAAGGCGTAGATCCAGCGGACGCCGCCATAGTCGGCGGTCAGGAGGCCGACGTTCTCCGCGTCGAGGGGGAGAGTACGGCCGCACGCCGGAACTCGCCCAGCAGTACGGCGAACTCGCGGCGCCTGCGCTCGGCGGAGTCCGGGGGATCGGGAGGGGTCGCTGCATGCTCGAGCGAAGCGGTGCCCTCGGATGCCGCTGGTCCGGTCGTGTCCCGCTGGTCGGTGCGGGCCAGTCCCAGGTAGTCGTACAGCCGCGACCTGGGCATTCGAGCCGTCGAGTCGGCATCGCCCCCGTGGTCAGCCATGATTCAGATCATGACATCGGCCCTTTGCCGACTGCAACGAAGAACGCGGCCGACCGCTCGGATATGGCCGAACACCATCCCCGCACACACGGCAGAGCGCGGGTTCTCTCAGGCCGGCCGCGCGGTAGGGGGGACGGCGGGGGCCGGCAATGCCTGGTACGTCATGCCTCCGTCAGTCCCGCGCACAGCCTCCTCAGTACCACTCCGCACCGCCGCGCGTACGCGTGCTGCAAGCCCCGTGTCGCCGGGCCGCCGGCGCGGGCATACCACTTTGCCGCCCTGCTGAATGCGGCGACCGTCAGCCAGACCGTGCCGTCGCCCGTGCGGTCGACCACGAAGGCCTCCTCGCCGCACTCGGGGTGGCCTTCCAGGGTGCCGTAGGCCCAGCCGGCGCGGCGGGCTTCCTCGACCGTCCAGACGATCCGGCAGGGTGCCTTGACGAGGGCGGCCAGGGTGACCGTGACGTCGACACCGGGGGCCGCGCGGTCGGCCGTGGCGTCGATGCCGACGCCGAGCGCCCGGTGCATCTCCCAGGTCAGCACCGCCTCGGCGGCCCGCCGGAAGACCTCGTGGCCCTCGCCGAGGCGGGTGCGGACGAGCATGGGGTGGAAGCCGGGCGGGCAGAGCGTCAGGTCGTCGCGGGTCGCGCCGACCGGCTCGTAGGTGAAGGGCGCCGAGGACATGGGTCACAAGAGTAGGGCGGCACCCGGGACGCCTTGTTCCCGGGTGCCGCCCTGACACGGCTCACAAGCGGTTAGGCGACGTTGACCGCCGACCAGGCCGCCGCGACCGCCTTGTACTCGGTGCTGGTGGAGCCGTACAGCGCGGACGCCGCGTTCAGGGTCGCCGTGCGGGCGGCCTTGTAGTTGGTCGTCGACGTCATGTACGTCGTCAGCGCCTTGTACCAGATCTGCAGCGCCTTGGCGCGGCCGATGCCGGTGACCGTGGAGCCGTTGGAGGTCGGCGAGTTGTAGGTCACGCCGTTGATCGTCTTCGAACCGCTGCCCTCCGCGAGGAGGTAGAAGAAGTGGTTCGCGACGCCGGACGAGTAGTGCACGTCCTTGTTGCCGACCGTGGAGGACCAGTAGTCGGCGGAACCGCCGTCCTTGCTGGGCTTGTCCATGTAGCGCAGCGGGCTGCCGTCGCCGTTGATGTCGATCTCCTCGCCGATGAGGTAGTCACCGACGTCGGCGGAGTTGGCCGCGTAGAACTCCACACCCGTGCCGAAGATGTCCGAGGTGGCCTCGTTCAGACCGCCCGACTCGCCCGAGTAGTTCAGGCCCGCGGTGTTGGAGGTGACACCGTGGCTCATCTCGTGGCCGGCGACGTCCAGCGAGGTGAGGGGGTTCACGTTGCCCTCGCCGTCGCCGTACGTCATGCAGAAGCAGCCGTCGTCCCAGAACGCGTTGACGTACGCGTTGCCGTAGTGCACGCGGGTGTAGGCGCCGACGCCGTTGTTCTTGATGCCGCTGCGGCCGAAGGTGCTCTTGTAGAAGTCCCAGGTCTTCTGCGCACCGTAGGCGGCGTCGACGGCCGCGGTCTGGTCGGTGCTGGAGCTCGACGCCGCACCGGTGCCCCACACGTTGTCGGCGTCCGTGAACAGCGTGCCGGTGCCGGACGTCTTGTGGGCCAGGTTGTAGGTCTTGTGACCGCCCCGGGTGGTGTCGTACAGCTGGTACGTGGACCCCGACAGGTTGGTGGTGAGGCTGACGGTGCCGGAGTACAGGCTCTTGCCGGTGCCGGTCGCGTTCTCGATGCCCTGGTACGCGTAGAGCTTCTTGCCGGTGGCCGCGTCGGAGATGACGTGCAGCTGGTTCGGGGTGCCGTCGTCCTGCAGGCCGCCGACGATCGTCTCGTAGGCGAGGACGGGCTTGCCGGAGCCGGCCCAGATCACCTTGCGGGCACCGTCCGCGGTGGTCTTGGCGGAGCCGAGGGTCTTGGCGGCGGACACCGCCTGCTTCTCGGCCTTGGCCGCGCTGATCTGCGGCGTGAGCGAGGCCACCTTGATGGCCGACTTGGCCGCTCTGGTGACACCCTCGGTCTTGCCGGACTTGGCGGTGTGGACGATCAGGTCGCCGCCGAGCACCGGCAGGCCCGCGTAGGTGCGCTCGTAGCGGGTGTGCAGCGTGCCGTCGACGTCCTTGACGACGTCCTTGACGACCAGCTTCTCCTTCGCGCCGAGGCCTATCTGCCGGCCGGTCTCGGTCGCGTCGACCTGGGCCTGCTTGATCAGGGTGGTGCGGGCCGCGGCGGACAGCGTGGTCGGGGCGGCGGCCAAGGGCTTGGCGGCGGCGGACCCGGCCGGGGTCTGGGCGCTGGCACTGGTGGTCAGACCGGTGGAGATGAGGGCTCCGGCGGCGACGGCGGTGGCGATGGCCAGAGTGGTGCGCTTGTGACGCGCGTAGAGGGGGCTCACGCAAGCTCCTTCTCGTGGGGGAGTCCGGACAGTGTGGGGTTACTGGCCGGAGTGTGTGGCGTAGCGAAGTTGCTGTGCTGCTGCGGCGGGTGGAGAGAGAGTGACATCAGGGACGCGTACATGTCAGGACCCTGAAGTGATGTTGGCTGAAAGTCGACTGTCCGACAAACATTGCAGGAGTGTGAACGAGGGCCGCCCGAGGGTGTGGGACCCTCGGACGGCCCTGTGTTCTCAGGCCTGTGGCGCGCGGTTTACGGGAACGTCAGCTTCCAGCTGTTGATCGTTCCGGTGTCGTACGCGGCTTGATCCTGCACCTTCAACTTCCAGGTCCCATTGGCCGGTTCCGCCGAGGCGTTGACCGTGTAGGTCTCCTTCACGTTGTCCGCCGAGTCGGAGGAGCTGAAGTTCTTCAGGCGGTACGCGGTGCCCGACGGGCCGACGAGATCGATCACCAGGTCACCCCGCCAGGTGTGGGTGATGTCGACGCTCACCTGGAGGTTGCTCGGCGCGTTTCCGGTCCTGCCGGAGACGGTGATGCTCGAGGTGACGGCCGGCCCGTTGTCCGGGACGGACACCGGCGTGGTGCTCTCGTACGACGTACCGCCGCCACCCCCGCCGCCGGAGCGGGAGCCGACCCCGACGCCCGCCCAGGCGTCCTGCACCGCCTTGTACTCGGCGCTGGTGGTGCCGTACAGCTCACCGGCCGCCGCGAGGGTGCCGGTGCGGGCGCCCGCATAGTTGGTGGTGGACGTCCACTTGGTCGTCAGCGCCCGGTACCAGATCTGCAGCGCCTTGTCCCGGCCGATGCCGGTGACCGGAAGCCCGTCCGCGGTCGGCGAGTTGTAGCTGACGTTGTTGATCACCTTGGTGCCGCTGCCCTCGCTGAGCAGGTAGAAGAAGTGGTTCGCGGGGCCCGACGAGTAGTGCACGTCGACGCCGCCGATGCCCGAGTACCAGTTGTCCTTGGACGCGCCGTCCTTGCTGGGCTTGTCCATGTAGCGCAGCGGGCTGCCGTTGCCGTTGATGTCGATCTTCTCGCCGATGAGGTAGTCGCCGACATCGGAGGAGTTGTTCGCGTAGAACTCCACGCCGGTGCCGAAGATGTCCGAGGTGGCCTCGTTCAGACCGCCGGACTCACCGCTGTAGTTCAGGCCCGCGGTGTTGGAGGTGACGCCGTGGCTCATCTCGTGTCCCGCGACGTCGATCGAGGTCAGCGGCTTGGCGTTGCCGGAACCGTCGCCGTAGGTCATGCAGAAGCAGCTGTCGTCCCAGAACGCGTTCACGTACGCGTTGCCGTAGTGGACGCGGGAGTAGGCGCCGACGCCGTTGTTCTTGATGCCGCTGCGGCCGAAGGTGGTCTTGTAGAAGTCCCAGGTGACCGCGGCGCCGTAGTGGGCGTCCGCGCCGGCGGTCGCGGCGTTGGAGTTGCTGCCGTTGCCCCAGGTGTCGGAGGACTGGGAGAACAGGGTGCCGGTGCCCGAGGAGCCGTGGTTGAGGTTGTACGTCTTGTGGCCCCCGCGCGCCCCGTCGGTGAGCGTGTACGTGGAGCCCGACTGGGTCGTGGTCAGCGTGACCTGCCCGCTGTACTGGGTGTTGCCGATGCCGTTCTTGATGCCCTGGTACTCGTAGAGCTTCTTGCCGGTGGCCGCGTCGGTGATGACGTGCAGCTGGTTCGGGGTGCCGTCGTCCTGCAGACCGCCGATCACCGTCTCGTACGCCAGCACGGGCCTGCCGCTGGCCGCCCAGATCACCGTGCGCACGGAATCCGCGGCCGACTTGGTGCCGCCGAGGGCCTTGGCCCGCTGCACGGCCTGCTTCTCGGCCGCGGCCTTCGACACGGCCGGGGTGAGCGAGGCGACCTTCAGGGTGGCGTTGGTGGCCCTGACGACGTCCATGGTCTTGCCCGACTTGGCCGTGCCCACGACCAGGTCACCGCCGAGCACCGGCAGGCCGGCGTACGTCCGCTCGTAGCGGGTGTGCAGCGTGCCGTCGGCGTCCTTGACGACGTCCCGGACGACCAGCTTCTCCTTGCCGCCGAGGCCGATCGATCTGGCGGTGGTCGCCTTCGTGGCGTCGGCGTGGCGTATCAGCTCGGCGCGCTGCGAAGGGGTGAGCTTGAGAGCCACGTGGGCCGGGTTGACCTTGCCGGCCTGCGGCTTCGCCGGTGCGGCGGTGGCTGCGCCCGCCTGGACGGCGGCGGCGATCAGGGCGGCGACACCGGCGAGGGCGACGGTGGCGGTGCGGCGGTGCGGTATGTGGGAGGTGCGTCCGCGAGAGGAATTGCTTCTCAACACTGACTCCTTCTGCGTGACCGCGGGCTGCGCGGCCAGGGGAGACCGGACGGTGGGTTGGGACGTCCGGGCAGATCAGGGCGTTGCGCGGAACCACGTGCAGGTGCGGAGCCGGCTCACGCGAAGTGTGCAGAAGATGTGGGGTTGCTGTGAGTCGGCCAGGGAAGAGTGACAGGGGATCACCACACCTGTCAGGACCGCGTCACAAACTTGGCCGGAAATGCTCCGTTGACCGGATGTTCATGTTCGGTATGCGAACGGTTGGGGGTGGAGTCGCCGAGGGCGCGGGGACCTCCGCGACCAGCCCCCACGCACCTGCACCCGGCCGACGGCCTCACGCCGCGCTCAGTGTTCCGCGGCGTCCCCGTGCCACGTCCGCCACAGCGCCGCGTACGCCCCGCCGGCCGCCACCAGGTCCTCATGTGTGCCCAGTTCGGTGAGGCGGCCGTCCTCCATGACCGCCACCCGGTCCGCGTCGTGGGCGGTGTGGAGGCGGTGGGCGACGGCGATGACCGTGCGGCCCCGGAGGACCGCGGCCAGCGCGCGTTCGGTGTGACGGGCCGTGGCGGGATCCAGCAGGGCCGTCGCCTCGTCGAGGATCAGGGTGTGCGGGTCGGCCAGCACCACGCGGGCCAGCGCCAGCTGCTGGGCCTGGGAGCCGTCCGTCCGCCGGCCGGACGGGCCGAGGCGGGTGTCGAGGCCGTCCGGTAGCGCACGGACCCAGTCGTCGGCGCCCACCGCCGTGAGCGCCGCCCACAGGTCGGCGTCCGTGGCGGACGGTTCGGCGATCAGCAGGTTGTCCCGGACCGTGCCGAGGAAGACATGGTGTTCCTGGGTGACCAGCACCACCTGGCGGCGCAGCAGCTCCGGCTCCAGTTCGGCGACCGGCACACCGCCCACCGTCACCGTGCCGGCCCCGGGCCGGTCGATGCCCGCGAGCAGCCTGCTGAGGGTCGTCTTGCCGGCCCCGGAGGGGCCCACCACCGCGAGCCGCTCCCCGGGCCGTACCGTCAGATCCACCCCGCGCAGCACCTCGCCGCCACGCTCGTAGGAGTACCGGACACCGCGCACATCGATCCGGTCGTCCGCCGGCACCGGGGACCCGCCCCCGGCTTCGCCGCGCGGCGCCCGCGCCAGCCCCTCCACGCGCGCGAACGACGCGCCGCTGCTCTGCAGTTGCTCCACCCGCATCAGGATCTGGTCCAGCGGTTCGGTGAACTGCCGCAGATACAGCGCCGCAGCCACCACCGCGCCGACCCCGACCGCGCCCCGCGCGTGCAGCCACCCGCCGAGCAGCAGCACCCCCACCACGGGGACCGTGTACGTCACCTCGACCGCCGGGAAGAACACCGTCCGCAGGAACAGGGTGTGCAAGCGGGTCCGGCGGGACGTCTCCAGCGCGTCCCGGCTCGCCGCGATCCGGCGCCGCCGGAGCCGGAACGCCTCGACGGTCCGGGCCCCGGCCGCCGTCGAGGCGACGATCTCCGCGACCTCCGAGGTGGCCGCGCCCTCGGCGAGATAGCCGTCCCTGGCCCGCCGCAGATACCAGCGCAGCGCCAGCCAGATCGGTGTCAGCCCGAGCAGCCCGAACGCCCCGAGCAGCGGGTCGAGCGCGAACACCGCGCCGAGCACGAACAGCGCCTGCACGGTGTTGACCAGCAGCTCGGGGCCGACGTCCCGCAGCGTGGTACCGACGGTCGCCACGTCCGCCGTGCCGCGCGCCGTCAGATCGCCGGTGCCGGCCCGCTCCACCACCGACGCGGGCAGCGCCAGCACCCGTTCGACGTACTCCTCGCGCACCCGGGCCAGCGTCCGCTCCCCGAACCGGTGGCTCACGTAGCGCGCCCAGCGGGCCAGCACCAACTGCACGAGCGAGGACAGCAGGATCCACAGGGCCAGCCGGTCCACCGTGCCGACCCCGTGCCCGGCCCGCACCTCGTCGATGATCCGTCCGACCAGCCACGGCCCGACCAGCCCCGCCCCCGCCGCCAGCGCGTTCAGCAGCAGCGCGGCGGTGAACGCCCGCCCGTCGGCCCGCACCAGCCGCAGCGCGGCCCGCCGTACCTGAGCCCGGTCGGCGACCGGCAGCAGCCCCTCACCCGTCGTCACCGCACGGCCTCCCCGGCGTCCGTCGCCTCCACGGGCCTGTCCTGCGTGTCCTCGGAGTTCTCGAGGTCCCGTGCCACCAGCGCCCGGTAGCCCGGCTCCCGGGCCAGCAGCCGCCGGTGCGGGCCGCTCGCCGCCACCTTGCCGTCGACCAGGAAGACGACCGTGTCCGCGCGGTCCAGCACCAGCGGGGAGGTGGACGTCACCACCGTCGTACGGTCCTTCCGCGCCTCGCGCAGCCGCCCGGCGACCGTCGCCTCCGTGTGCGCGTCCAGGGCGGAGGCCGGCTCCACGGCCAGCAGCACCTCCGGGTCGGCCAGCAGCGCCCGCACCAGCCGCAGCCGCTGCCGCTGCCCGCCGGACAGACTGCGGCCCTGCCCGGCCACCAGTGCGTCCGGCCCGTCCGGCAGTCCGCGTACGACGTCCTCGGCGGCGGCCGCGTACAGGGCCCGGCCGAGGGCCGTGTCACCGGCCGGGCGCTCGGCGGCCACGACCTCTCGCAGCGGCCCCGCGAACAGGTCCGCCTCGTTGTCCGCGACCAGGACGCGTCCGCGTACGGCGTCCAGCGGGACCGCGTCGAGCCGTACCCCGCCCCAGGTGACGTCGGTCGGCCCGTACCGGCCGAGCCGGTCGACCACGGCCGCGGCCTCCGCGGGCCGGGCGGCGGCGAGCGCGGTCAGCCGGCCCGGCACCACCCGCACCCCGGACGCGGGATCGTGCAGCTCGGCCGGCCCGTCGGGCGGCGGCAGCGTGCCGATGTCCGGCTCCGGCTCAAGCCGCAGCAGCCGTACGACCCGGCGCGCGGCCACCACACCCCGGTTCAGGTCGTAGGCCATCTGCACGAAGAACGCCACCGGTCCGATCAGCACCGCCACATAGCCGTACACCGACACCAACTCGCCGACGGTCATCTCCCCCTGGGCCGCGAGGCGCGCCGCGAGCCAGGTCACCACCGCCAGGAACAGGGTGGGCAGGCCCACGCCGAACGCCTGCACCCAGCTGGCCACCGCGCCCACCCGGTAACCCTGCGCCCGCAGCCGCTGCGAGTCCCGCCGGAAGGCGTCCGCGAACAACCCCTTCCCGCCGAGGCCGTTGAGGACGCGCAGGCCGCCCGCGAGGTCGCCGATGCGCGCGGCGAGGACCCCCTGCCGCTCCCGGTACTCGCTCTCGGCGCCCTGCAGACGCAGCGTCAGTGGGCCGGTGAGCAGCGCGATCACCGGCACCCCGAGCAGCACGACCGCGGCGAGCGGTGCCGAGACGGTCAGCAACAGCCCGGCCACCACCGCGTAGACCACGATCGAGCCGACGCCCGGCCCGACCACGGTCAGCGCCTGCGCGAGGGTCTTGACGTCGCCGACCCCGATCGTCACCACCTCTCCGGCCCCGGCCCGGCGCGGCAGCGCCGCCCCGAGGCGCACCACATGCCCCACGACCACCTTGACCGTGCGGAAGTTGGCGTCCATCCGGACCCGGGTCATCGTCCGGTGCCGCAGGATGCTCAGCCAGGCGTTCACCGACCCGACCACGAACATCACCGCTGTCCACCCGGCCAGCACCCCCAGCCGCCCCGGCACCAGACCGTCGTCCACCGCCCGCGCCAGCATGTACGGCTGCGCGGCCAGCAGCACCATCCACGTACTGCCCAGCAGCGCTCCGGCCGCCGACCGGCCCGGCTGGCGCAGCACCAGCCACCACAGATAGCGCCAGCCGCCACGGGTGTCGGGCGTGCCCGGGTCCTCGTAGGCGTCGATCATCCATCCCCCGATCCGCTCGGCCTCGCCGGAAGCGCGCCCCGACACCAAACGTCGAACCTATCCAGGGAGGGGACAGCCGCTCCATGGAATAAAGAGGCCGGTCGACGCCGCGGCGCCCGCCTGGTCCGGCCCCTCGGACACGCAGGTCCCAGGACCGACGGCGGAGCGGGGCCAGGCCGAAAGTCGGTGGCGTTGTCAGTGCCGATCCGTAGGCTCGCGAGTGATGCCCACGACACGTGCAACCACCGAACACCGTTCCGCCGTACGCACCCTGCTGCGGCTGTGGCCGTACGTCCGCCCCGTCCGCGCCCGGCTGTTCACCGCCGCGTTCGTCGCGGTCGTCGCGTCCTGCACCGGGCTGGTGATCCCGCTCGTCCTGAAGTGGATGGTCGACGGCCCGGTCGCCGACCGGGACCCGGCGGGTGTCTGGCGCGGCGCGCTGTACCTTCTCCTGCTCGGCATCGCCGAGGCGGTCCTGTTCGGCATAAGGCGCTGGCTCGTGGCCCGGCCGCTGTCGCACGTCGAGGCGGAGATGCGCGCGGGGCTGTACCGCCATCTGCAACGGCTGCCCGTGGCCTTCCACGACCGCTGGGCGTCCGGCCAACTGCTCTCCCGGGGCACGACGGACCTGATGCTGCTGCGTATGTTCCTCGCCTTCCCGCTGACGTTCCTGCTCGTCAACGGGGTGACCATCCTCGTCGGCGTGGTGATCATGCTGCTGCAGGACTGGGTCCTGGGCCTGGTCATCCTCGGGCCCGCCATCCCCGTGATGTGGACCTGCGTGGTCTTCGAACGGCGGTACGCGGAGGTGGCGCGGCGCGCGCAGGACCAGGTCGGCGATCTGACGACGGTCGTCGAGGAGAGTGTGCTCGGCATCCGCATCATCAAGGGCTTCGGCCGCCACCGCAGCCAGGCGCGGGCGTTCCACCGGCTGTCCGGCACCCTGCGCGGCACCGAGCTGCGCAAGGCGCGGCTGCTGGCCGCCATCTGGGGTGTCATCGTGACACTGCCCGAGGTGGCGATCGGTGCGGCGCTGGTGCTGGGGGCGGTCCAGGTGGCCGACGGTGCCCTGTCGGCGGGCACGCTGGTCGCCTTCCTGAGTACGGCGCTCGCGCTGCGGTGGCCGGTGGACTCGATCGGTTTCCTGCTGGCGATGAGTCAGGAGGCGGCGACGGCGACCGAGCGGTACTTCGAGGTGATGGACGAGCAGCCGGAGGACGTCGTGGGCCGGGAGCCGGCCGCGCGGCCCGGCGCCGACGGGGTGCCGCACTTCTCCGGGACGGGTGCCGTCCCGCGCGGCACGACTGCCCGCGGCCTGTCGGGCTCCGATGGCCTCCGCTTCGAGAACGTCTCCTTCCGCTACCCGGACGCACCTCCCGACTCCCCGCCCCTCCTCACCCACATCGACCTGCACATCCGCCCCGGCGAGTCCATGGCCCTCGTCGGGGCCACCGGCAGCGGCAAGACGACACTCACCGCGCTCGTCCCGCGCCTGCACGAGGTCACCTCCGGCCGCATCACCCTCAACGGCACCGACATCACGGCGATGCCCCGCGCGGAACTCCGCGCGAAGGTCGCCGTGGCCTTCGAGGAACCCACGCTCTTCTCCACGAGCGTCGGCGAGAACGTCCTGATGGGAGCCGCGGACGGCGCCGAAAAGGCGGACCTCGACCGGGCCCTCGCGGTGGCGCAGGCCGAGTTCGCGCACGCGCTCCCGCAGGGCACCGACACCCGCGTCGGCGAGCAGGGCCTCAGCCTCTCCGGCGGCCAGCGGCAGCGTCTCGCCCTCGCCCGCGCGGTGGTCGGCCGGCCGGAGTTCCTGGTGCTGGACGACCCGCTGTCCGCCCTGGACGTGCACACGGAGGCCGCCGTCGAGGCGGCGCTGCGGCAGGTCCTCGCCGACACCACCGCCCTGATCGTGGCCCATCGCCCGTCCACGGTGCTGCTCGCCGACCGGGTCGCCCTGCTGTCCGGTGGCCGGATCGCCGCCGTCGGCACCCATCACGAACTGCTGCGCGGCAGCGCCGAGTACGCCCATCTGATGTCCGGGGAACAGCAGGAGGACTCCCGTTGACCACCACGACCACCTCCACCCCGGCCGTCGCCGAGGACGACGAACACGGCCACCCGCGGGACACGGGCGACCCCTTCGACCGCGACGTCCTGCCCACCCCGCCCGGCGCCACCTGGGCCCTGTTGCGTTCGCTGCTCGTGCCCATGAAGGCCCGGGCGGCACTCACCGCGCTCCTGCTCCTGCTGCAGCAGGCGGCCGTGCAGGCGGGCCCGCTGCTGGTGGCGTACGCCATCGACAAGGCCGTACCGGCGTTCCGGGACCACCGGCACGGCCCGCTGGTCGCGGTCGCCGCCGGCTATCTGCTGTGCGCCCTCGCCTCCGGTGTGCTGCAGTTCGCGTTCATCGAGACCTCCGCCCGGGTCAGCCAGGACGTGCTGCTGGATCTGCGCGGCCGGATCTTCCGGCACGCGCAGGCGCTGAGCGTCGACTTCCACGAGCGGTACACCTCGGGCCGGCTGATCTCCCGCTCCACCACGGACGTCGAGTCGCTGCGGGAACTCCTCAACGACGGGCTCCAGGAGCTGGTGACCGTCGTGCTGTCCTTCGTCTACATCTCGGCGATGCTGCTCTGGCTCGATCTCGGGCTCGGCGCGGTCGCGGTGGCCTCCTTCGTGCCGCTGTATCTGCTCGTCCGGGTCTACCAGCGGCGTGCGGGACGGGTGTACCGGGCGCGGTCCACGGCGATCGCCGCGGTGATCGTGAAGTTCGTGGAGACGATGAACGGCATCCGTCCCGTGCGTGCCTTCCGCCGGGAGGCCGCGAACGAGACCGGGTTCGCCGCCCTCAACCAGCGGCACGAGCGGACGAACGGGGACGCGCTGCTGGAGATGGCCCGCTATGTGGTCGGATCCCGGCTGGTGGCCAACACGGCGGTCGCGGGGATCGTGCTGTGGGGCGCCCACCGGGTGGCGTCGGGCTCGCTGGAGCTGGGTGTGCTGGCGGCGGCGGTGCTGTATCTGCGCCGGCTGTACGACCCGATCGACCGGCTCGGCATGTTCCTGAACTCCTACCAGTCGGCCGCCGCCTCCCTGGAGAAGATCGCCGGGCTGCTGGCGCAGACCCCGTCCGTGCCCGAGCCGACGGCTCCCCGCGAACTGCCGCCGCTGGAGGGCGGGTTCCCGGGCCGTGAGGTGGTCTTCGACGGCGTGCGCTTCGCCTACCGCACGGGCGGCGAGGTGCTGCCCCGCTTCGACCTGACCCTGCCGGCCGGGCAGACCGTCGCCGTCGTCGGCACCACCGGCGCGGGCAAGTCGACCCTGGCCAAGCTCCTCGCCCGGTTCTACGACCCTTCCGAGGGGCGCGTGCTGCTGGACGGGGTCGACCTGCGCGAGCTGCCCGTAACCGAACTGCGGCGCGGGGTCGTGATGGTGACCCAGGAGGCGTTCCTGTTCTCCGGTACGGTCGCGGACAACATCGCCATCGGCCGGCCCGACGCCACCCGGGAGGAGATCGAGCAGGCCGCGAAGGCGATCGGCGCGCACGAGTTCATCGACGCGCTGCCCGACGGCTACGACACCGACGTCCGCAAGCGCGGCGGCCGCATCTCGGCCGGGCAGCGCCAACTGGTGGCCTTCGCACGGGCGCTGCTGGCCGACCCGGCGGTGCTGATCCTGGACGAGGCGACCAGTTCTTTGGACATCCCGGGCGAGCGGGCGGTGCAGCGGGCGATGTCGACGGTGCTGCGGGGCCGTACGGCGGTGGTGATCGCGCACCGGCTGTCGACCGTGGAGATCGCGGACCGCGTGCTGGTGATGGAGCACGGCCGGATCGTCGAGGACGGCCGTCCGGACGAACTCATCGCCGGCACGGGCGGATTCGCCGACCTGCACAGGGCGTGGCGGGAGAGCCTCGCCTGACCCGGCCGGCCGGTTGCCTGGACGGGGAAGGGAGAGGGCCCCGGGGACATCGAATCCCCAGGGGCCCTCTTGATGTTCGCCTTCAGTTACTCACCGGTCCTGCGGCACTTCTCGCAGCGACTCCGGGCCGTTGTTGTTTACTATACCCAGTGCCACTTCTGGTCCTTATTGCCGTTGCAGCCCCACTGGATCGCATTGGTTCCCTTGCCGAAGCTGCCGGACCCGGCAAGGCACTTCTTGGAATTGCGGTTGATAATCTCGGCTCCGCTACCGGACTTCCAGTACCACTTCTGGTCGGGGTTTCCGTTGCAATCCCACACGGAGATCTTTGCGCCCTGCGACTTCGAGCCGCCGGAAATGCCCAGGCATTGGCCGTTGCCGTTGATTATCTGGTAGAAGCTCCCGAGGACGTCCTCGCCGACGTAATTGAAGGTCCAGACCTGATCGCGGTTACCGTTGCACGACCACATGTATCCAACAGTGCGATCTGCCCCGTTAAGGCTTCCCAGGCAATAGCCATAACCGTTCTTCAGGCTGTGACCGCCCGCCGCCGACGCCGTCGGCGCGACCCCGACAACCGTCACCATTGCGGCCGATATGGCACCTGCCGCGATCGACGCGCGCGCAAACTTGTTCATAGTCAAATTCCTTCCGGGAAGTGTCCGTGAGTGCATTTTCGCGATCAGGGCACGGGCAAGCCGCCCCAGGATCGGCCTTGGCCTGTAGGTCCCGGCGCCTCAGCGTGCTGAGCGCCTAGGCCGCACCCCCCATTCACGGGCGAACCTTCATCTCATCGGGCGTCACGCCCGATATCGAGATCATATACTACTGATCTTCAGGTGCCGCGTTAGGCGGCCGGGTCATGCCCGGTATAACCGGACTCGAGTCCTCCGGTAAATGAGCTGGTTGAACTGTGGCGGGGTGTGTGGCGACTGATTCATGAATCGGAGACGGGAGGGCGACCCAGGAGACGTGAGGAAGTCATGCTGGAGCCACCCCATTCATGACACGGAACTGGGCGGTGTTCTTCGGCGGCAAGACCCCTTTTGCCGCCGCTGTCACGCTCAGGCATGGGCGCAGCGGACCGTCACGAACGTGTCGTACTCACCGGCCCGAGCCTGTTCCGTCCCCACGGTCCCCGTTCTCGCCGGCTGTCCACACGAAGAGAAAGGCTCTGAACCGCGGAGGCGTTGCACTGGGCCGGCGTGATCCGCGTCACGCACGGCCGGTGCACAGCCCCAGGGATTCAGGCGACCCGCAGCAGCAGCACCGCCCGCGCCGGAACCGTGATCCGGGTCCCCGCCGGGTGGATCGTTCCCGGTGCCTCCGCCTGCTCCTCGGCGGAGGTGTCCACGACCACCTCGTACCGCTCCGCCCACGGCGGACCGGGCAGCACGAACCCCGTCGGCCGGTCGCCGGCGTGCAGCACCGCGAGGAAGCTGTCGTCCACGACCGGCGCGCCCCGCTCGTCCCGGCCCGGGATGTCCCGCCCGGACAGATACATGCCGAGCGTGGCCGCGGGCGCGTACCAGTCGCCCTCGGTCATCTCCGCGCCCCGCGAGGTGAACCAGGCGAGGTCCCGCAACCCGTCCGCGGTCTGGGACCGGCCGGAGAAGAAGGCCCGCCGGCGCAGCACCGGATGCCGATGACGCAGCGCGATCAGCCGGGAGGTCAGGTCGAACATCGCCCGCCAGCCGGGCTCCTGGAGCAGCGACCAGTCCAGCCAGCTGATCTCGTTGTCCTGGCAGTAGGCGTTGTTGTTGCCGCGCTGGGTGCGGCCCAGTTCGTCACCGGCGACCAGCATGGGCACGCCCGTGGAGAGCAGCAGGGTGGTGAGGAGGTTCCTGAGCTGCCGGCGCCGCAGCGCACGGACACGCTCGTCGTCGGTCTCGCCCTCCGCCCCGCAGTTCCAGGAGCGGTTGTCGTCGGTGCCGTCCCGGTTGTTCTCGCCGTTGGCCTCGTTGTGCTTGCGCTCGTACGACACCAGGTCGCGCAGGGTGAAACCGTCGTGCGCGGTGACGAAGTTGACGGAGGCGTAGGGGCGGCGGCCGCCCCAGGCGTACAGGTCGCTGGAGCCGGAGAGGCGGTAGCCCATCTCGCGCACGTCCGGCAGGGCGTGCCGCCAGAAGTCCCGGACCGCGTTGCGGTAGCGGTCGTTCCACTCCGTCCACAGCGGCGGGAAGGCACCGACCTGGTAGCCGCCCGAGCCGATGTCCCAGGGCTCGGCGATCAGCTTCACCCGGCGCAGCACCGGGTCCTGGGCGATGACCGCCAGGAACGGCGAGAGCATGTCCACGTCGTGCATGGAGCGGGCCAGCGCCGCCGCGAGGTCGAAGCGGAAGCCGTCGACGCCCATCTCCGTCACCCAGTAGCGCAGCGAGTCGGTGATCAGGCGCAGCACCTGGGGCTGGACGACGTGCAGGGTGTTGCCGCAGCCGGTGTAGTCGGCGTACCGGCGGGCGTCGCCCTGGAGCCGGTAGTAGCCGCGGTTGTCGATGCCCTTCAGGGACAACGTCGGCCCCAGCTCGCCCGCCTCCGCGGTGTGGTTGTAGACCACGTCGAGGATGACCTCGATGCCGGCCGCGTGCAGGGCCCGCACCATCCGCTTGAACTCGCCCACCTGCTGTCCGGTCGTGCCGGAGGCCGCGTAGGCCGCGTGCGGGGCGAAGTAGCCGATGGAGTTGTAGCCCCAGTAGTTCTTCAGGCTCCGGCGCAGCAGGTGGTCCTCGTGCGCGAACTGGTGCACGGGCAGCAGCTCGACGGCCGTGACGCCCAGCCGCACCAGGTGCTCGACCGCGGCCGGGTGCGCCAGTCCGGCGTAGGTGCCGCGCAGTTCCTCGGGGATGCCGGGGTGCAGCTTGGTGAAGCCCCGCACATGCAGCTCGTAGATCACCGAGTCCGCCCAGGGCGTCTTGGGGCGCCGGTCGTCGGACCAGTCGTCGTCATCGTGGACGACGACACCTTTCGGCACGTGCGGCGCCGAGTCCCGTTCGTCCCGCACCGTGTCCGCGACCTGCTGCTCCGGCCAGTCCCGGACGTGCCCGTATACCTCCTGCGGAAGCCGGAACTCGCCGTCCACCGCCCGGGCGTACGGGTCCAGCAGCAGCTTGGCCGGGTTCCAGCGGGCGCCGGTCCACGGGTCCCAGCGGCCGTCGACCCGGTAGCCGTAACGCTGTCCGGGCATCACGCCGGGCACGAAACCGTGCCAGATCTCGTGCGTCAGTTCGGTGAGCGGAACCTGCGTCTCCCGGCCCCGCTCATCGAACAGGCACACCCGGACCGCCTCCGCCCCGGCCGCCCACAGTGCGAAGTTGGTGCCCGCGACCCCGTCCGGGCCGACCCGGAACCGGGCCCCCAGCGGGGTCGGCGCACCCGGCCACACCGTCGGGGCGGGCGGTATGGCCCGACGGGCGCCGGTCACCGCCGCCGGTTGCCCGCTCCCGGCGGCCGGCTCCCCGGCCGGTGCCCGCTGCTCGGCTGCGCTCGTCACCTGTCGGCCCCTCTTTCAGTGGCTCGCCCCGGGGCGGCGCAGCAGGCCGCGCCTGAGAGCCGAGCGCGCCTGTCGGCAGACCCGGCCCCCGGCACGGCTGCGCCCCGACGGCTCCGACGCGGGCGCGGCGGCTCCCCACCGTGTCGTCCTTCCCTCTGTTCTGCCCAGTGCGTGCGTCGCACTCACGTTTCCCCGGAGCGGGCCGGTCGTTGAGCCCCGCGTGAGGCACGTACAAGGACGCGCGCGGCGCGCGCGGGCCGCGTTGGCGGCCGTAATGATCGGCACAGCACTGTTGGCCGGCTGCTCTCCGGACGGATCGGGACCGCTGGGCATGGGCGGGGCGCTGGGTAAACCCCGGGCCCCCGAGGACGTCATCCGCGTCACCCCCGAGGACGGCAGCAAGGCCGTACGCTCCGGTGACCGGCTGCGGGTACGGGTGCCCGGCGGGCGCCTGGAGAAGGTGACCGTGGTCAAGTCGCAGGACGCGCAGGACTCCCCGGTCCCCGGGCGTATCAGCGACGATGGCCTGACCTGGCGGCCCGACGAGGACCGGCTGGCGCTCGCTGCCAAGTACACCGTCGACGCGGTCGCGCTGGACTCCCGGGGCCGCCGCTCCGCCCGGCACACCACCTTCACCACCTACGTCCCCGACGAGCGGTTCATCGGCTACGTCACCCCCGAGAACCGTGCCACCGTCGGCACCGGAATGATCGTCTCCCTCTCCTTCAGCCGGGAGATCGACAACCGGGCCGCCGTCGAACGGGCCGTCCACGTCAGCGCACAGCCCCCCGCCGAGATCCGCCCGCACTGGTTCGGCAAGGGCCGCCTGGACTTCCGCCCCGAGCACTACTGGAAGCCCGGCACCGAGGTCACGGTCGACCTGGACCTGCGGGACGTCGAAGGCGCGCGCGGGGTCTACGGGCTGCAGGACAAGACGTTCGCCTTCACCGTCGGCCGCAGCCAGGTCTCCCTGGTCGACGCGGTCAAGCACACCATGGACGTACGGCGCGACGGAGAGCTCCTCGCCACCGTCCCCATCACGGCGGGCGCCCCCAAGCACCCCACCTACAACGGGAAGATGGTGGTGATGGACATGCTGGAGGTCACCCGCATGAACAGCCGCACCGTCGGCTTCGGCGGCGAGTACGACATCCCCGACGTCCCGCACGCCATGAAACTCACCGACTCCGGCACCTTCCTGCACGGCAACTACTGGGCCCCGGACGCCCCCGGCCAGGTCAACGTCAGCCACGGCTGCGTGGGCCTGAGGGACGTCAAGGGCGGCGGTTCGGACACCCCGGCGGGCTGGTTCTTCGACCGCAGCCTCATCGGTGACGTCGTCGAGGTCGTCCACAGTCAGGACAAAACGGTCGCGCCCGACAACGGCCTCGGAGGGTGGAACATGACCTGGAAGGAGTGGAAAGCGGGCAGTGCGGTGAAGTAACCAGGTGAGGGGCCATGTTGGGTGGCGAGGGTGCCCGGCGGAAGTTGCGACGGAACGGTGACCTTCGCCTGACTCCCTGCTCAGAACCCGGCGGTTAATATGCGCGCACCAGTGTGGTGGGGAGCGGGCCTGACCAGGCCCGGCGAGGGGAGACGACTTGAACGTGCGGCCTATACCTGGGGCGTCGACGGGGGGCTGGGGGCGAGGCCGTAAGGGGCTGGTGCTGATATCCGGCGCCCTGCTGGTGGCTGTCACCGCCTGCGCCGGGGGCGGCGACTCGGGGTCCGGCCCGGGCTCGGGCAAGGGCAAGGACGGCAACCAGCAGGGCGAGCAGTCGACGGCCGCCGTCAGCATCTCGCCCAAGTCCGGGGCCACGGGCGTCGACACCAGTGACGCCCTCAGGGTGAACGTCAGCCAGGGCAAGCTGACCCAGGTCACCGTCAAGGACGCCAAGGGCGCGAAGGTCGACGGCGCGATAACCGGCGGCGGCGCCTCATGGGCGCCGTCGACCCACCTGGCCGCCGGCACCAAGTACACGGTGCACGCGGTCGCCAAGGACTCCGAGGGCCGGGAGGCCGCCGAGGACTCCTCGTTCACCACGCTGACCCCGAAGAACACCTTCGTCGGCTACTTCACCCCCGAGGACGGCTCCACCGTCGGCGTCGGTATGCCGTTCTCCGTCCGGTTCACCCGGGGCATCACCCGCCCCGAGGACGTCGAGAAGGCCATCACGATCAGGACCGAGCCGGCCGTGGACGTCGAGGGCCACTGGTTCGGCAACGACCGCCTGGACTTCCGCCCCGAGAAGTACTGGAAGGAAGGCACGAAGGTCACCGTCGACCTCAACCTGGACGGTGTCGAGGGCCGCGACGGCGTCTACGGCGAGCAGCACAAGACCGTGAAGTTCACCATCGGCCGCGACCAGGTCTCCGTCGTGGACGCCAAGAAGCACACGATGAAGGTCACCCAGGACGGCAAGGTCATCAAGACCATCCCGGTCACCACCGGCAAGCCCGGCTACGAGACCTGGAACGGCCAGATGGTCATGAGCGAGAAGCTGACCGTCACCCGGATGAACGGCGAGACCGTCGGCTACGGCGGCGAGTACGACATCAAGGACGTCCCGCACGCCATCCGCCTCACCACCTCCGGCACCTTCATCCACGGCAACTACTGGGGCGGCGGCGCCTTCGGCAACTACAACGCCAGCCACGGCTGCGTCGGCCTGCGCGATGTGCGCGGCGGCTACGACAGCGGCGTCCCGGCGGCCTGGTTCTTCAACCACTCGATCGTCGGTGACGTGGTGGTCGTCAAGAACTCCCACGACCGCACGGTGGACCCGGGCAACGGCCTCAACGGCTGGAACATGTCCTGGGCCGACTGGAAGAAGTGACCCTCACCGATGTACGGGCCCGGTGCTGTGAGGAACGGCACCGGGCCCGTAGCCGTTAGTCCCCGTTAACCTGCTCTGCATGACCGTCACTCTCGAAGTCGCCGAAGGCGTCGGCACCCTGCGGCTCGACCGTCCGCCCATGAACGCGCTGGACATCGCCACCCAGGACCGGCTGAAGGAACTGGCCGAGGAGGCCACGCGCCGCGATGACGTGCGCGCCGTGGTGATCTACGGCGGCGAGCGGGTGTTCGCGGCGGGCGCGGACATCAAGGAGATGCAGAACATGGACCACGCCGGGATGGTCCTGCGCGCCCGCGCCCTGCAGGACTCCTTCACCGCCGTGGCCCGCATCCCCAAGCCCGTCGTCGCCGCCGTCACCGGCTACGCGCTCGGCGGAGGATGCGAGCTGGCCCTGTGCGCCGACTACCGCATCGCCGCAGACAACGCCAAGCTCGGCCAGCCCGAGATCCTGCTCGGCCTGATCCCGGGCGCCGGCGGCACCCAGCGGCTGTCCCGGCTGGTGGGCCCCTCCAAGGCCAAGGACCTGATCTTCACGGGCCGTCAGGTCAAGGCCGACGAGGCCCTCTCCCTCGGCCTGGTGGACCGGGTCGTCCCGGCCGCCGAGGTGTACGAGCAGGCGCACGCCTGGGCCGCGAAGCTTGCCCAGGGCCCGGCGATCGCGCTGCGCGCGGCGAAGGAGTCCATCGACACCGGTCTGGAGACCGACATCGACACCGGGCTCGCCGTCGAACGGAACTGGTTCGCGGGTCTGTTCGCCACCGAGGACCGCGAGCGGGGCATGCGCAGCTTCGTGGAGGAGGGGCCGGGCAAGGCCAAGTTCCTCTGAGTGTCAGCGGTGTGACCTTCCCGCAACTCCCTTGGTGTCACGTGCAGTTGACGCGTCGTCTCTTCCGGTTCCCTCGATGGGGCGGTTATGGGAGCCTTAAGGCAACCTTAAACCTGCCGTGTCGAGGGAGCTTGACGCTTGCCCGGAGGTGGGCTGTCGCCGCAGGTCAGACGGGCCGCATCGGGCGCCGGTATGCCCTCGGCATATGCCGATCGACGGGCGCGCGAAGGGGGCGCGCGGGGGGCGTATTCCTTCAGAACAGCCCCCGAGGCGGCTCCGCGCCGCCATCATGGGGGCATGGCGGGGCTGGAGGGCATCGAACAGCCGCGGGGACACAGCCGTGCGGCCGCGGCACGCTGGTCGCCCGCGGTCGAGGACGAGCAGGCGCTCAAGGCGCTCGAACTGTTCGGTAACCCGGCGGAGGCGGAGGTGCCGCTGCCGTCCCGCCCGGAGTCCGCGGCCACCGCACGCCGGCTCGCCCAGGTCGTCGTTCTGCGCACCTGGCGGCTGGGCCCCAAACTCACCGAGGACGCCGTCTTACTCGTGTCGGAGCTCGTCGGCAACGCCGTACGGCACACCGGCGCCCGGGTCTTCGGCCTCCGGATGCGCCGCCGTCCCGGCTGGATCCGCGTCGAGGTCCGCGATCCCTCACGCGGGCTGCCCTGTCTGATGCCGGTACAGGACATGGACGTCAGCGGCCGCGGACTGTTCCTCGTGGACAAGCTCTCCGACCGGTGGGGCGTGGATCTGCTCCCACGCGGCAAGACGACCTGGTTCGAGATGCGGGTCGCCGACCGCTGAGCGTCCCGAAGGGGCGCGGGGAACCGCGCGACCAGACAGGACGGGCGCGCGGCCGGGCGACGGCCGATCGCGGTGCTTCCCGCGAAGTGCCCGGGGTATTGCCGCCACCGCGACCCGAAATCGCCTCCCGATCGGGCTAATCGGCGGTTTTCTCCCTCATCGCCCCTTAAATGGTGCGGGTGACCACGACCAACCGACGCGGGATGCTGCGCGCGGGCGCCGGGCTCGCCGCCGGCGGCGCGCTCGCCGCCGGTTGCGGCTCCGGCCGGGCCGTACCGCCCGCCACCCCGGCATCCGCGTCCGCCCCCGCCTCCCCGTCCGCCGCCCGCACGTCCGGCCGGCCCGTGGCCACCACACAGGCCGCCCCCGGCCCCCGCGCCTACCCCGGGCAGCCCGTCCAGATCACCCACGGCCCGCGCACCCGCCCCCGGGTCGCGCTCACCTTCCACGGCCAGGGCGACCCCGCCCTCGCCCACTCCCTGCTGAGCGAGGCCGAGAAGCAGGGCGCCCGGCTGACCGTGCTCGCCGTCGGCACCTGGCTGGACGAACACCCCGGCGTCGCCCGGCGCATCCTCGACGGTGGCCACGACCTCGGCAACCACACCCAGCGGCACATCGCCGTCAACGCCCTCGCCGGGGCGGACGCCCGCAAGGAGATCACCGACTGCGCCGACCGGCTCGAGCGGCTCACCGGATCCATCGGCGCCTGGTTCCGCCCCTCCAGGGCGCCCACCGCCTCCCCGCTCGTCGCCCGGCTGGCCCGCGCCGCGGGCTACCCGCACGTGCTGTCGTACGACGTCGACTCGCTTGACTACACCCGCCCCGGCGCCGCCGCCGTCACCCGCAAGATCCTCGCCGACGTGACGAACGGATCGGTGGTGAGCCTGCACTTCGGATATCCGGACACGGTCGCCGCGCTGCCCGACGTCCTCCACGAACTCGACCGCCGTGGACTGCGCGCGGTCACCACCACGGAGCTGCTGAGCTGATGCGAACCACGAAAGCCACCCGCCTGCTGGCCGCCGGCGCCGCCCTCACCGCCCTGACGCTGCTGTCCGCGTGCGGCGGTGGGGGCCGCCACCCGGAGGACGAGGCCCTCGGAAGCAAGGCACCGGTCCAGCCGCAGGTGAAGAAGGCCCAGGTGCACGTGTTGCCCGGGATGCCGCCCGTGGAGGACCCGACCGACGTCTACGCCGCCGACCGACCCAACCGGCTCTCGCCGGTGGTCAGGGACTTCCCGTCCCGGGTGTACGTCCCCAACACCAACTCCGACACCGTCACCGTCATCGACCCCAAGACCTACCAGGTCGTCGAGACGATCCCGGTCGGCGACCAGCCCCAGCACGTCGTACCGTCCTGGGACCTCAAGACCCTCTGGGTCAACAACGACCTCGGCAACAGCCTCACCCCGATCGACCCGAGGACCGGCAGGGCCGGAAAGCCGGTCGACGTCCACGACCCCTACAACCTGTACTTCACGCCCGACGGCAAGTACGCCGTCGTCATGGCCTCCATGGACCGCCGGCTGGTCTTCCGCGACGCGCACACCATGAAGGTCGTCAAGTCCGTGCCGGTCAGCTGCCACGGCGTCAACCACGCCGACTTCTCGATCGACGGCCGCTACTTCATCGTCTCCTGCGAGTTCAGCGGTGAGATCCTCAAGGTCGACACCGCGAAGATGAAGGTCGTCGCCCAGGAGAAGCTGCCGTTCCAGGGCGCCATGCCGCAGGACGTCAAGATCTCCCCGGACGGCAAGCTGTTCTACATCGCCGACATGATGGCCGACGGGCTGTGGATCCTCGACGGGGACAAGTTCACCCGGCCCCGGTTCCTCGCCACCGGCAAGGGCGCCCACGGCCTCTACATCAGCCGGGACTCCCGCGAGATGTACATCTCCAACCGGGGCGAGGGCTCCATCTCGATCTTCGACTTCCACCGGAACCGGCTCACCAAGAAGTGGCATCTGCCCGGGGGCGGCAGCCCCGACATGGGGGGCGTCTCGGCCGACGGCAAGGTCCTGTGGCTGTCCGGCCGGTACAACGCCGAGGTGTACGCCATCGACACCCGCACCGGCGCCGAACTGGCCCGCATCAGGGTCGGCGGCGGCCCCCACGGCCTCGCCGTCTATCCGCAGCCGGGCCGCTACTCGCTCGGGCACACGGGGATCTTCCGCTGACGCGAGGTCAGCCGGCCGGGCCGAGCAGCAGCGCCTCCGCGCCCACCGGACGGTAACCCGCGGCCTGGAACGCCCGCAGACTGCGGGCGTTCCCCGGCGCGACCTGCGCCCACAGCGGCTCTGCGGCCAGACACCGGGCGGCGGTCACCAGCTGCCGCCCGAGGCCCCGGTGCCGTCCGTCCTCGTCCACCTCGACCGACACCTCCAGCCGCCCGGCGACCCCACGCCCCAGCACCAGCACCCCGCCGTCGGCCACCCAGGCGCGCACCTCGTCCCGGCGCCGCCGGGCGTAACGGATCCGGGAATGACCGGCGTCCTCGATCTCCCGCAGCGCGAGCGGCGGCTCACCCGGCAGCGGGGGACCCACGAGCACCGCGTCGATGGTCTCCGTCCGGTGTCCCGTCCGGTCCATGAGCGCGGTCAGAAAGCGCGGGTTCATCGTCGCCGCCAGCGGGTCGCAGTCCATACCGCGCAGTGCCTCCCGCACCCACTCCGGGTCCTCGTCGGTGAAGACCACCGAGTGCCCGGTGAAGGACAACACCCCAGCGTCCCGCGGCGACGGCTGCGGCACGACCGTCGTGCGGCCGTCCGCCGGCGGGAAGACACCCTGTGCCGCCGCGTCCAGAATGTCCCGCAAGGTCTCCAAGGCCGCCCCTTGAGTCTCCACCCACTGGAAGACCCAGACTCGCAGACATGATCGAGGACGGCACCGGACTCATCGCCACCGGCGGGCCGGCCCGTGCCACCGGACTGTCCGTGCGCACCATCCGCTACCGGTCCGACGAGGGCGTACGACCTCGGCCACGGTCCGCTCGCCGCCCGCCCGAGGCGGACGCCTTCCTGGCCGACCTGCTCGGGACCGGCGCCGACCGGGCCACCGTGCCGCGCCGCATCGACCTCGGCCAAGAGGTGGCCCGCTGACGGGAGTTGGCGGCGGTGATCAAGGTCGAGCAGGAGCCCTCGGGGTACCGGGAGGAGTTCGGCTGGGTGGCCGTGGCGCTGCGCGCCTGGCCGGGCCGTTAACCTGACCAGCGTCAGTACGCCAGCACGGCATGAGAAACACGAACAAAAGGGGCGGATCGGTGGCGGACATCGAGGAAGCACGTAAGCAGTTCCAGCGGATCGACGCGAACGGTGACGGATTCATCACTGCCGCGGAGTTCAAGTCCGCCCTGGCTCAGGCGGGTGACTGGAACGTCACCGAGACGGTGGCGGAGGCCATCATCAAGTCCCGCGACCTCGACGGCGACAAGGTCCTGTCGTTCGACGAGTTCTGGGCCTACCTGAGCAAGTGACGTGCTCGTAAGGGGG
This sequence comes from Streptomyces sp. NPDC006314, assembly GCF_040613075.1. Classification (NCBI taxonomy): domain Bacteria; kingdom Bacillati; phylum Actinomycetota; class Actinomycetes; order Kitasatosporales; family Streptomycetaceae; genus Streptomyces; species Streptomyces sp. NPDC006314. The sequence goes on from NZ_JBEXRL010000022.1 coordinate 24,857, forward strand.
TGCCCGTCCCGTGCGGGGATGCCGCGGGGAGGGGCACCCCCTTCGGCATGCCCCCACGCCGCCCCGTCGGATCCGCACGCGCCGGCGGGCCTTGTCTCACCGGCGGCGCCCTGCCCGTCACCTGATGGAGCCGAACCGCGGTACCAGCGAGGATCGCCGTACGGCGCTGCCCCCGCCCACGCGATTGCCGCAGGGTCGGAATACACCCCCGCCCCGCCGGGTTGACGCCCACGTACAGACGCATGCACGTGCATGCATCAATGTCTCGGAGGGTGTGTCATGAAGATCGGCATCATCGGCGCGGGCAACATCGGCGGCAACCTCACCCGGCGGCTCACCGCCCTCGGCCACGACGTCTCCGTGGCCAACTCGCGCGGCCCCGAAACCCTCAGGGAACTGGCCGAGGAGACCGGCGCGACCCCGGTCCGCGTCGAGGACGCGGCCAAGGGCGCCCAGGTCGTGGTCGTCACCGTCCCCCTGAAAGCGGTACCGGACCTCCCCTCCGGCCTGCTGGACGGCGCGGCCGAGGGCGTCGCGGTGATCGACACCGGCAACTACTACCCGCAGCAGCGGGACGGCCGGATCGCGGCCATCGAGGACGAGGGCCTCACCGAGAGCCGCTGGACCGAACAGCATCTCGGTCACCCGGTGATCAAGGCCTTCAACGGCACCTACGCCCAGGACATCCTGGAGCGCCCCCGCCCCGCGGGCGACCCCGAGCGCATCGCCCTCCCCGTCGCCGGCGACGACGAGGCGGCCAAGCGGGTCGTGCGCGACCTGATCGACGAGCTGGGCTTCGACACCGTCGACGCCGGCGGCATCGACGACTCCTGGCACCAGCAGCCCGGCACCCCGGTCTACGGCCTCCGGGCAGGCACGGAGGCCGTCGAGAAGGCCCTCACGGAAGCCTCCCCCGAACGCCCGGCGGACTTCCGGGGATGACCTGGGCGACCTGACGGAACGACCGGGGCGGATGCGGCGGTCCGTCGGACGAACGAGCGTGTCAGGCGGCGCGGGCCCACTCCTTGAGTGCGGCCTTGCTCGCGAAGTTCGCCACGTCCTTGTCATGGGGCTCGGACGTGTACTGGTGGAACCGCCACTTCGCCTTGATGCGGGGCTTGCCCGCGGTGACGTAGTCGGCGATCCACAGGCCGTCGCCGGCGTAGGAGGTCGTGTCCACGGTCAGCCAGAAGTTCCGGTTCGCATACAGAAGGACCCGGTTGTCCGGTCGCAGCTGCTTCAGTTTGCGGATGAAGCGGTCCTTCTCCGCGTTGCTCGCGTGGGTGCCGTCACCGGTCGTCTCCCAGTCGACGGCGAGGAGGTCGCCCGGGTGGTCCGGAGCGTGACGGACGAAGTACTCGGCCTGGGCGGTGAGATCGCCCGGCCACAGGAAGTGGTAGAAGCCGACGACCAGTCCGGCATCGCGGGCGGTCTTCGTCTGGGCGGTGAGTCGGGGGTTGACGTACGAACGGCCCTCCGTCGCCTTGATGAAGACGAAGGAGAGGCCGTCCGTGTCGTACGCGGAGGACTGGAAGGCGCTTACGTCGATGCCGTGCAGCATGCTGGAGTTGTGCCCCCTCCGGCCGCATCCGGAACCTCAGCTCCGGGTGGTCACCGAACTCAGAACGGACGCCGGCTTCGCGGCCCAGTCCGAAGTGATGAGACTCGCGTGGTCCTTGGCCAGCAGGGCCGTTCGAGAGGCGATCTCGGCGTCCGTCGGGTCGGTGGAGGAGATGGCGGGGGACACGTTGTGTGCGCCCGTCGCGATCAGGATGTAGTGGTTCGTGGAGTACCACGAGGTGTCGTAGCCGTTGCCGACGTAGGTGGCCGCGTCACCGTCGAAGAACACGAACCAGGGCCGGATGGAGGCGTCGTAGCGACGGGTGCGCGGATCGCCGTTCTCGGCGCCGAGCACGGCGGGGAAGGCCTGGGCGGCCGAGATGTTCCCGGCCGCGTGCTGGTCGCGCAGATGGTCCCCGTACTCCTCGTCCGTCCAGTAGTGGTCGAACGGGTTGGACTGCTCCACCGTGCCGGGGATCAGCTCGAAGAGGAACTTGCCCTTCAGGGAGTCGCGGGCGGGCCAGGCGTTCGCCCTGGCGGCGGCGTCGAGGGAGGGATGAGTCCCGCCCAGCAGGTCGGCCGGCTTGTACACGCTGCTGCCCAGCCTCCGCGAGACGAGCGTGTCGAACTCGTCCGGTCCGAGGCCGGCGCGGTCGTTGAAGCCCAGCTTCATCTCGACCTTGATGACGATCGGCGCGTGGTCGGGGTGGAGCTGGTTCCAGGCGGCGATGTTGTCCAGGCAGCTGCCGAGATCCTGGTTGCGTCTGCTGCCGTACAGCTCGCCCGGGGTCCTGGCGGCTTCGCAGTTGTTGTCGTTGCCCAGCGGGTTGCCGTGGCTGACCCGCCAGCGGTGGCTGAGGGCGTCGGCGTACACGTCCAGCTCCAGCAGCGAGGCGCCGGAGTCCAACGCCTGCGCGAAGTAGGGGTACTTGGCCTTCTCGTACGCGTTGTGCGTGCCGATCGCCGTCGTCTCGGAGAACTTCGCCGGCGTCGCGTGGGCGTTGCCCGGCACCACCGTAAGCAGAGTGGCGGCGCCCACGAGCGCCGCCAGCCGTCTGATCACCCGCATGCTCGAACTCCCTTTCGTTGCCGCTGGGTTGGCGGCAGCGTAGGGGTGAGCGGTTACTGTGCGGTAGCCCCTGGGGGAACATCGGCCTCAGCGCGGGGCGCACGCCGGTACAGGCGCGCCGTCTCAGGGTCGAGGGCGAGCGCGGTGACCTGCTGGGTGCCGGCGTCGAACGGGCGTCCCGGGGACCGCGGGCGGGCGGGTGCCGTAACATCCCGCAGCAGCTCGCCGGCGCTGCCGGCGAGCTGCTGCGTGTGCGGTACTGGGGAGCACGGGGCGGACCGGGCGGCCAGGCCGAATCCGCTCAGGCCCCCGCGCTTTGGACGTGCCGGGACCAGCGCGGGCGTCTTCCGTCCCTTGTCCGGGCCGGAGTCCGGCGGCGGCACCTCGTGCCCGGTGACCACCAGGGCCTCACCGGCTCGACGGCGGGGCGGTGAGGGGGCCACGGCAACAGCCCCCGCGGGTGGCCGCCGCGCTCGGGGCGCTGCGGCCTTCTGCAGTGGAACCGGTGCCGGCCGCCGGTCAGCACTCGATGATGTTCACCGCAAGGCCGCCCCGCGCCGTCTCCTTGTACTTCACCGACATGTCCGCGCCTGTGTCCTTCATGGTCTTGATGACCTTGTCCAGGGACACCTTGTGGGAGCCGTCGCCGCGCATCGCCATCTTCGCGGCCGTGACCGCCTTCACCGCGGCCATGCCGTTGCGCTCGATGCAGGGGATCTGGACGAGGCCGCCGACCGGGTCGCAGGTCAGTCCCAGGTTGTGCTCCATGCCGATCTCGGCCGCGTTCTCGACCTGCTCCGGGGAGCCGCCCAGGACCTCCGCCAGCGCGCCGGCCGCCATGGAGCAGGCGGAGCCGACCTCGCCCTGGCAGCCGACCTCGGCACCGGAGATGGAGGCGTTCTCCTTGAAGAGCATGCCGATGGCGCCCGCGGCGAGCAGGAAGCGGACGACACCGTCCTCGTCGGCGCCGGGCACGAAGTTGATGTAGTAGTGCAGGACCGCCGGGATGATGCCCGCCGCGCCGTTCGTGGGTGCGGTGACGACTCGGCCGCCGGCCGCGTTCTCCTCGTTCACCGCCATCGCGTAGAGCGTGATCCACTCCATCGCATGCGCCAGCGGATCACCTTCGGCGCGCAGCTGGCGGGCCGAGACGGCCGCGCGGCGGCGGACCTTCAGGCCGCCGGGCAGGATGCCCTCGCGGGACATGCCGCGCCGCACGCACTCGCGCATCACGCGCCAGATCTCCAGCAGGCCCGCCCGGATCTCCTCCTCCGTGCGCCAGGCCCGCTCGTTCTCCAGCATGAGGGAGGAGATCGACAGGCCCGTCTCCTTCGTGAGACGCAGCAGCTCGTCGCCCGTGCGGAACGGGTACTTCAGGACCGTGTCGTCCAGCTTGATGCGGTCCGCGCCCACCGCGTCCTCGTCGACGACGAAGCCGCCGCCGACCGAGTAGTAGGTCTTCGAAAGAAGCTCGGCGCCCTGAGCGTCGTACGCCCAGATCGTCATGCCGTTGGCGTGGTACGGCAAAGCCTTGCGACGGTGCAGGATCAGGTCGTCGTCGAAGGAGAAGGGGATCTCGTGCTCGCCGAGGACCTTCAGACGCCCCGCCTGCTTGATCGTCTCCACCCGCTCGTCGGCCGTCTCCACGTCCACCGTGCGCGGGGAAGTGCCCTCCAGGCCGAGGAGGACCGCCTTCGGGGTGCCGTGGCCGTGGCCGGTCGCGCCGAGCGAGCCGTACAGCTCGCAGCGCAGGGACGCGACGGAACCGAGCAGGTCCTCGTTGCGCAGCCGGCGGGCGAACATGCGCGCCGCGCGCATCGGGCCGACCGTGTGGGAGCTGGACGGGCCGATGCCGATCGAGAACAGGTCGAAGACCGAGATGGCCACGGGTGACTCCTCAATACGGGGTGGTGCAGGGCGGTGCAGGGGTGGGGCACCGCGCGCACTGTTCTTCCAGTGTGCGCGGTGCCCCGCAAAAGGTGACTTACTTGTTCAGACCCGGGTACAGCGGGTGCTTGTCGGCCAGGGCCTTCACCCGGGCCTTCAGGGCATCCGCGTCGTAGGACGGCTTCAGCGCCTCCGCGATCACGTCCGCGACCTCGGCGAAGTCGTCGGCCGTGAAGCCGCGGGTCGCCAGGGCGGGCGTGCCGATGCGCAGGCCCGAGGTGACCATCGGCGGGCGCGGGTCGTTCGGGACGGCGTTGCGGTTGACCGTGATGCCCACCTCGTGGAGGCGGTCCTCGGCCTGCTGCCCGTCCAGCTCGGACTCACGCAGGTCGACCAGGATCAGGTGTACGTCGGTGCCGCCGGAGAGCACGTTCACGCCGGCCTCGCGGGCGTCGGCCGCCGTGAGCCGCTCGGCGAGGATGCGCGCACCCTCCACCGTACGGCGCTGACGCTCCCGGAACTCCTCCGAGGCGGCGACCTTGAAGGAGACCGCCTTGGCCGCGATCACGTGCTCCAGGGGACCGCCCTGGAAGCCCGGGAAGACGGACGAGTTCAGTTTCTTCGCGAAGTCCTTCTTCGCGAGGATGATGCCGCCGCGCGGGCCGCCGAGGGTCTTGTGGGTCGTGGAGGTGACCACGTCCGCGTACTCGACCGGGTTCGGGTGCAGACCGGCGGCGACCAGGCCCGCGAAGTGCGCCATGTCGACCCACAGGTACGCGTCGACCTCGTCGGCGATCCGGCGGAACTCGGCGAAGTCCAGCTGGCGCGGGTACGCCGACCAGCCCGCGATGATCACCTTGGGGCGGTGCTCCTTGGCGAGCTTCTCGACCTCGGCCATGTCGACCAGGCCGGTCGCGGCGTCCACGTGGTAGGCGACCACGTCGAACTGCTTGCCGGAGAAGTTCAGCCGCATCCCGTGGGTCAGGTGGCCGCCGTGCGCGAGGTCCAGGCCGAGGATGGTGTCCCCGGGCTGGGCCAGCGCGAACAGCGCGGCCTGGTTCGCGGAGGCACCGGAGTGGGGCTGCACGTTGGCGTACTCGGCGCCGAACAGCTCCTTGAGCCGGTCGATGGCGATCTGCTCGGCGACGTCGACGTGCTCACAGCCGCCGTAGTAGCGGCGGCCCGGGTAGCCCTCGGCGTACTTGTTGGTGAGGACCGAGCCCTGCGCCTCCATCACCGCGAGCGGCGCGAAGTTCTCGGAGGCGATCATCTCCAGGGTCGACTGCTGGCGGTCCAGCTCGGCGTCGACCGCGGCGGCGATCTCCGGGTCCAGCTCGTGCAGGGACGTGTTCAGGACGGTCATGGGACTACGACTCCTCAGCCGGCGGTGTGGGCGGCGTACTCGTCGGCGGAGAGCAGGTCGGCCGGCTCCTCCGTGACGCGTACCTTGAACAGCCAGCCACCCTCGAGGGGGGCGGAGTTGACCAGCGACGGGTCGTTGACGACGTCCTCGTTGATCTCGGTGACCTCACCGCTGACCGGCGAGTAGAGGTCGGACACCGACTTGGTCGACTCCAGCTCACCGCAGGTCTCGCCCGCCTCCACGGTGGAACCGACCTCGGGGAGCTGGGCGTAGACCACATCGCCGAGCGCGTTGGCCGCGAACTCGGTGATGCCGACCGTCGCGACGCCGTCCTCGGCGGCCGACAGCCACTCGTGCTCCTTGCTGTAGCGCAGCTGCTGGGGGTTGCTCATGGCCTGAATTCTCCTGTACGCGCGGGAGTGCTGGTGAAGGGGGGACTGCTGGAGCTGCTCGTGAGCAGGGGGGGATGTGCGCAGGGTCACGTCATCTGGACGCTCCGCGCCCAGTGTCTACTTCTGGCGCTTGTAGAACGGCAGCGCCACGACCTCGTACGGCTCGTGGCTGCCCCGGATGTCCACGCCGACGCCCTCGCTGCCCGGCGCCGCGTGCGCCGCGTCGACGTACGCCATGGCGATCGGCTTGCCCAGGGTGGGGGAGGGGGCGCCGGAGGTGACCTCGCCGATCACCCGGCCGCCCGCGACGACGGCGTACCCGGCGCGCGGCACCCGGCGGCCCTCGGCGACCAGGCCGACCAGGACCCGGGGAGGCTCGGAAGCGGCGCGCTCAGCGGCCTCCGCGAGCGCCTCGCGTCCCACGAAGTCGCCCTCCTTCTCGAACTTGACCACCCGGCCGAGCCCGGCGTCGAAGGGGGTCAGCTCCGTGGTCAGCTCGTGCCCGTACAGCGGCATGCCCGCCTCCAGGCGCAGCGTGTCCCGGCAGGACAGACCGCACGGGACCAGGCCGACGCCCTCGCCCGCCTTGGTCAGCGCCTGCCACAGCTCCACCGCGTGCTCCGGCTTCACGAACAGCTCGAAGCCGTCCTCGCCGGTGTAGCCGGTGCGGGCGATCAGCGCCGGGACACCGGCGACCGTGCCGGGCAGGCCGGCGTAGTACTTCAGGCCGTCCAGGTCGGCGTCGGTGAGGGACTTCAGGATGCCGGGGGACTCCGGGCCCTGGACGGCGATCAGCGCGTAGGCGTCCCGGTCGTCGCGTACCTCGGCGTCGAAGCCGGCGGCGCGCTCGGTCAGCGCCTCCAGCACCACCTGGGCGTTGGAGGCGTTGGCCACGACCATGTACTCGGTCTCGGCCAGCCGGTAGACGATCAGGTCGTCCAGGATGCCGCCGCCGGCCTGGCAGATCATGGTGTAGCGGGCGCGGCCGACGCCGACGGAGGCGATGTTGCCGACCAGGGCGAAGTTCAGGAAGGCGGCCGCCTCGGCGCCGGTGACGGTGATCTCGCCCATGTGGGAGAGGTCGAACAGGCCGGCCCTGGTCCGCACCGCGAGGTGCTCGTCGCGCTCGGAGCCGTAGCGCAGGGGCATGTCCCAGCCGGCGAAGTCGGTCATCGTCGCACCGAGCGAGCGATGCAGCGCATCCAGCGCGGTGTGGCGGAGTTCGGTACTGCTCATCGGTCGGTCGTCTCCCAAGGCGATGGGGTCCCCCGCGCGAGCGCAGCCGAGCGCGGGGAAGGCGAGGAACGTTCCTCCCCATCTGTCATCGGAACCTGAGAGGTTCGCCACGACCGCCACAGGGACGATCACGGCTTGCACCTTGGGTGGAGCCACTGTCACAGCGACCCGCTTTTCAGATGTGCCTCGCCCGCGCGGTAACGGTGCCTGAGAGATTCAAGGGAGGGACTTGCTCCTTCGGCGCCCCAGTGACTGGGGACTCTCCCGCGCGGATTCAAACGGCCGGTATGCAGTTGGCGGGCACATCATTGCACGCCGCGCCCCCGCCCGTCAGGGCCCGCATCTGTAACCGACCTGTGGCACTACGCGCACCGAACCACCGACCGTCCCCCATTACCTTCTCTTTACATACAGCGGGCATGGGTATGACCGAGCCCACAGGGGAGGACGTTCACGGTGAACAGGACCACGGCGTACGCCGCCGCCACCGCCGCCACGACCGGCGTCGCGATGCCGAAGCAGCCCTCCGCCCCCGCTCGCGAGCGCTGCGCGGAGCGCCCCGTCCCGGTCGTCCGCGATCTGCGCGACCGCGACGGCCGCAGCCCCCACGCCCTGGTCTTCGACCCCCATGACGTCGTCGTGATCACCGGCCTGCCCGGCAGCGGCAAGTCCACGCTGATGCGCCGCGCGGTCTCCGGCCGCCGCATCGACTCCCAGGACACCCGCGACCACTTCGCGGCCCGCGTCCCCCGGGGCCTGCCGTACGCGCTCTACCGCCCCCTGGTCCGCCTCGCCCACTACGCCGGACTGCGGCGCGCGCTGCGCACCGGGGAGGGCGTCGTCGTGCACGACTGCGGCACCCAGCCCTGGGTGCGCGCGTGGCTCGCCCGCGAGGCCCGCCGCCGCGGCGGCACCCTGCACCTGCTGCTCCTCGACGTCGCACCCGGGACCGCCCGCGAAGGGCAGCGCGAGCGCGGCCGGGGCGTGTCCCGCTACGCCTTCCGCCGTCACCGCCGTGCGACCGCCCGGCTGCTCGGCGCGGTCGAGCGCGGCGAACTGCCGGTGGGCTGCGGCTCGGCGGTGCTGCTGGACCGGGCCGCGGCGGACACCCTGCGCCGCGTGGGTTTCACCGGCTGAGCACGTCACCGCGCACGGGCACCGGCCGCTGTCCCCGCCACCCGCTAGCCTTCTTGCTCACAGCAGTGGTTCCCGGCAGACGGTAGGCAGATGGACTTCCCGGCGGACATTCCCGCGGACTTCCCGGCACAGGCGCACCCCCACCCGCACGGCGGTTGGCCCGGCAACGAACTGGAGGAGGTGCTCTCGGCCTCCCTCGGCATCCCCTCCGCGGGCGGCCGGATCATCGAGGTCCTCGGCCGGAGCTTCCTGTGGATCCCCCTGCCCAACGGCGGGGGCCCGCACAGCGGCCCGCTGGACCTGCCCACGATGGACATCGACGGCCAGGCGTACGTCCCGGTGTTCAGCTCCGAGGAACAGCTCCGCCAGGTGACCGGCCCCCATATGTCGTACACCATCGCCCCCGCCGTGGAGTTCGCGCAGGGCCTGCCCCCGCAGGCGGGCATAGCCGTGAACCCCGGAGGAGTGGTCGGCATGCCGCTGCCGCCCGAGGCGGTCGCCGAACTGTGCCGCGCGGGCCGCACCCCGCTCGACGGCCCCGGCACCGGCGGCCGGGTCCGCCTCTTCGAGCCCGACTGGCAGGACGACCCGGTCGACTTCCTCGCCGCCGCGTCCGCCGAGTTCGCCGGGACCGGAGTGGTCCTCGCCGCCCGCCGCTGCCTCGCCGCCGTCGAGACGGCCGACCCGGTGATGTTCGTGGGCGTGGAACTCTCCCAGTGGGAGGGCGACCTGCGGGCACTTCCCCTGGAGGCCCTCGGCCGCGCCCTGGGCAAGGTCCCGGTCCGGTGGCCGGTCAACCTCGTCCTCCTCGACGTGGCCGACGACCCGGTGGCCGACTGGCTGAAGACGAACGTGCGGCCCTTCTACCAATACGGTCACTGACGTAGCTCGAAGGGGCGCGGAGCCGGGTCCGGTACGCGGCTCCGCCGCGGGGCGCGAGCGGCCGCCGACCACCCGCACCCGCGCACGGACCCAGAGCCGCACCCCGGTGGGCGCTTAAGCTGTCTCCACACGCGGGGCACTCCACAGAAGGGCCGGTACGACAGGTGAGCGCGAGCCACAGCGGCAGCGTCGAGCACACGCTGCGCCAGGTCACGCCCGGACGCTACGACGCCTACGAGGCCCTGCTGCGCGCCCTCGCCACCCCGTCCTCCGGCCAGATCTGGATGCTCCTGTGGCACGGCCAGGCCGGCTCCCCGGACGCCCAGTACGGGAACATGGAGGTCGACGGCTTCCACTACGCCCCCTGCGTGACCTCCGCCCAGGAGCTGTCGGCCAGCGGCTGGAACCGTTCCTACGAGGTCGTCGACGGACTGGACGTGGCCCGCACCCTCTACCCGGACCACTACGGTCTCTGGCTCAACCCGCACGCCCCGGGCGGCGGCGTCGGCATTCCCTGGCTGGATCTGCGCCGCATCGCCACCGGCCTGGACCGCCAGCCCGCCGGCCCGCTCCGGCTCGCGGAACCCGGTATCGAGATCCCGCAGTTCTACGCCCTGCTCGCGCAGAACGCCCACCGCACCCCGGCCCTGCGTTCCCTGCGCCGCGCCTGGGTGCAGCCGGCGCTCGGGGCGCCGTATCTCGCCCTCGGCCTGGACGTGTACGACACCTCGCCCGCCGCGGTCGACTCGGTGCGCGCGATGATGCAGCAGTCGGTCGGGGCGGTCCCGGAGGGGCTGCCGGTGTCGACGGTCGCGATGACCGACGACCACGACCCGGTGGTGATGTGGATGCGGGCCCACGCACGCCCGTTCTACGACCGCGAGGCCCACGCGGCCCCGCCCCAGCCCCCGCTTCAGGCACCGTCCCCGCCGCAGGCCCCCGCCGCCGGATACGGCTATCCGCCGGTGCCCGGCGGCTACTGACAGTTCTGTGCCCGCCTCTCGCTCGAGAGGCGGGCACAGTCATGTCGCTCGACACTGACACCCACGGTGGAATCCCGGCGAAACGGCTTGTGCTGCCGCAGAGCGGGACAAGCCGACATGTGGTGTGGTGCTCGTCACACGGGTGGCCGGCCGGCCGCGGGTGAGACTTCACCTGCACGGATAGTACGGAATCTCCACTGATGACCAAGATGCTCGGGTTGTAGGTATCCGGTGTCGCCAACTCGCCGTCCGGATAACGGAATCCCCAGCGCAGCATCACGGTTAGGCATCCATTCACCGCCAAGTCTGGTAAGTGATCGCCGCGCCGTTGAAGACTCCCCGCAACAAGGGGTCGCCACCTCTTGCGTATGACGGATGATCAGGCCGCCACAGCGGCAAGCGCGGGCCGGCCACCGCCGGTCGAGAGGGGTCCCTGCCAGATGACGGCGCCACTGCATGACACGACTGCGGAAGCGACCCCGACCGCACCGCCGGAGACGGAGGGCGGCAGGAAGATCGAGGGCCGGTCTCTCAAGCAGATCGCCTGGCACCGCCTGAAGCAGGACAAACTGGCTCTCGCAGGCGGGTGCACCGTTCTTTTCCTCGTACTGGTCGCGATCTTCGCCCCGCTGATCGTCTCTCTGCTCGGCCACCCGCCGAACGCGTTTCACCAGGAGGAACTGGACGAACTGACCAACCTCCCCAAGGGCACGTGGGGCGGCGTGAGCGGCGACTTCCTCTTCGGTGTCGAACCCAACAAGGGCCGGGATGTCTTCAGCCGGATCGTCTACGGCGCCCGCATCTCCCTGCTCGTGGCGTTCCTGGCCGCTGTGGTGGCGGTGGCCTTCGGCACGTTGTTCGGGATCATGGCCGGATACTTCGGCGGCTGGGTCGACTCGCTGATCAGCCGCACGATGGACGTGCTGCTGTCCTTCCCGCAGCTGCTGTTCATCATCTCCCTCGTCTCGGTCCTGCCCGACGACCTGCTGGGCCTGACCGGCACGGGCGTGCGCATCGCGGTCCTCGTCCTCGTCATCGGATTCTTCGGCTGGCCGTACGTCGGCCGTATCGTCCGTGGGCAGACGCTCAGCCTCAGGGAACGCGAGTACATCGAAGCCGCCCGAAGCCTGGGCGGCGGCAGCCGGCACATCCTGTTCAAGGAGCTGCTGCCCAACCTGGTCGCCCCGATCCTGGTCTACGCGACGCTCATGATCCCGACCAACATCCTCACCGAGGCCGCCCTCAGCTTCCTCGGCGCGGGTGTCCGGCCGCCGACCGCGTCGTGGGGCGGCATGCTGCGCGACGCGCTGCAGACCTATGAGCACGACCCGATGTTCATGGTCTTCCCGGGCGCCACGATCTTCATCACCGTCCTCGCCTTCAACCTCTTCGGGGACGGCCTGCGTGACGCGCTGGACCCCAAGGGGACCCGCTGACCCACGACTTGCCCCTGCCGCACTGTCAGGTGGCTCTCTCCATGGTTCTCCGGCTAAGGCCCGGGACCGCGAATCTCGGAGGTTACGAGAAAATGCCCACAGGTTTCCCGAAGCGGCGGCTCGCTGCTGGCGCGGCCCTCGTTGTCGCGGCGCTGGTGAGCACCACTGCGTGCGGCGGCGGTGACGATGACGGCGACGGCAAGGACAAGGGCGCCGGCTACAACGCCGCGCTGAACAAGGTCGTCAACGCGTCCACCAAGAAGGGCGGGACGCTGAGGTTCGTCGGCAAGCAGGACTTCGACTCCCTCGACCCGCAGCGCACCTACTACGGCATGACCTGGGACTTCATGCGGTTCTTCACCCGCACCCTGGTCACCTACGACACGAAGCCGGGCGCGGCCTCCAACAAGCTGGTCGGCGACCTCGCCACCGGCCCCGCGCAGGTCTCGGCCGACGGCAAGACCTACACCTACAAGCTGCGTGACGGAGTGACCTGGGAGGACGGCTCCAAGCTGACCTCCAAGGACGTCAAGTACGGCATCGAGCGCATCTGGGCGACGGATGTGATCACCGGTGGTCCGGCCTACATCAAGCAGACGCTCGACCCCAAGGGCGAGTACAAGGGTCCCTACAAGGACAAGTCCAAGGACAAGCTGGGCCTGAAGGCGATCGAGACGCCGGACGACCAGACCATCGTCTTCAAGCTGCCCAAGCCCAACGGTGACTTCGAGCAGTTCCTCGCCATGCCCACCGGCGCGCCGGTGAAGGCCGACAAGGACACGGGCGCCAAGTACACCCAGCACCCGCTCTCCTCCGGCCCGTACAAGGTGCAGTCGTACAACGCCGGCAAGAGCCTGGTTCTGGTGCGCAACGCCGCCTGGAAGAAGGCTTCGGACCCGATCCGCCCCGCTCTGCCGAACAAGATCACGGTGACGATCTCCGCCAACCTGGAGGAGAACGACAAGAGGCTGATGGAAGGCGACTACGACGTAGACGTCAACGGCACCGGCATGACCCAGTCGGGCCGCGTCACCGCCGTCCAGGACCACAGGGCGGACATCGACAACATCCAGACGTCCTTCGTCCGTTACGTGGCCCTGGTGCACTCGGCGAAGCCGCTGGACAACGTCCACTGCCGCAAGGCCGTCTTCTACGCCACCGACTTCAAGGGCCTGCAGCAGACCCGCGGTGGTGAGATCGCCGGTGGTGAGATCGCCAACTCGGTCTTCCCGAAGTCCATCCCGGGCTACAACGACTACGACCCGTACGGCGTCCTCGCCCGCAAGGGCAAGCCGGACCTGGCCAAGGCCAGGGACGAGCTGAAGCAGTGCGGCAAGCCCGGCGGCTTCTCCACCAAGATCACCGCTCGTACGAACAACCCCGGTGAGGTGGATGCCGCGGAGGCGCTGCAGGAGCAGCTCGCCAAGGCCGGCATCAAGATCGAGGTGGACTCGATCGACGGTGCCCAGTCCTCCAGCATCAGCGGCTCGCCGAAGGTCGTGAAGGAGCGCCGCTACGGCATGACGATGAGCGGCTGGGGTCCGGACTTCCCGACCGGTCAGGGCTACGCCCAGCCGCTGTTCGACAGCCGGTTCATCTTCGACAACGGCAACTACAACGAGTCGCAGATCAAGGACCCGAAGATCGACAAGATCTTCGACGACGCGATCGCCACGACCGACAAGGCCAAGTCCAAGTCGCTGTACGAGCAGATGAACAAGCAGCTGATCGACAACGCCGACTGGATGCCGTTCATCTACGAGAAGAACATCTCGTGGCGCGGCCCGCGTCTGACGAACGTCTACTCGTCCGCCGCCTACAACGGCCGCTACGACTACGTGTCCCTGGGCGTCGTCAAGTAGTCGCCGCACACCCGAAGTGATCGAACCCTTGCCGCCGAAACCCGCCAGTCCGAAGGGCAGGTGATGGCCCGGGCGGCGGCCGGGACCTCCCACAAGGAGGCCCTGGCCGCCGCCGGGCCGCGCACAGTGCTTGCTTACCTCATCCGGCGCCTGTTCGCCGTACTCATCATGGTGCTGGTCGTCCTGCTCGCGACCTTCACCGTCTTCTACATGCTGCCCAAGTGGGCGGGCCAGGACATCGCCGTCCTCTTCGCCGGCAAGGCCACCGGAGCGGAACAGATCGAGGGCATCCGCACCAAGCTCGGCCTCGACCAGCCGCTGCTCGTGCAGTTCTGGGACTTCGTCAAGGGCATTCCGCTGGGACGTGACTACGCCAACGGCAACGACGTCACACACTGCCCCGCCCCCTGCTTCGGCTACTCCTTCGTCACCGAGAAGCCGGTGTGGGACACCCTCAAGGAGGCCATGCCGGTGACCGGCGCCCTTGCCGCCGGCGCCTGTGTGCTGTGGCTCGCGGCCGGTGTCGCCGCCGGTATCGTCTCCGCTCTCAAGCGGGGCTCGATCTGGGACCGCGCCGCGATGATCGGCGCGCTCGGCGGTGTCTCGCTGCCGGTCTTCTTCACCGGCATGGTGGCGATGGGCCTCTTCGTCCACAACCTCGGCTGGATCCACATCGAGGACGGTCTGAACACGGACGACTCCATCGACGTCTGGTTCGAGACGCTGCTGCTGCCATGGATCGTGCTCGCCCTGCTGAACGCCGCGATGTACGCCCGTCTCACCCGGGCCACCATGCTGGATGTGCTCGGCGAGGACTACATTCGCACCGCCCGCGCCAAGGGCCTCGGGGAACGCGCGGTCATCACCCGGCACGCGCTGCGCTCCGCGATGACCCCGATCCTCACGGTCTTCGGCCTGGACCTGGGCGCGCTGCTCGGCGGCGCCGTGCTGACCGAGTCCACCTTCAACCTCCCCGGCCTCGGCCTCGCCGCGGTGCAGGCGATCAGCAGCCACGACCTGCCTGTCATCCTCGGTGTGACCCTGTTCGCCGCGCTGGCGATCGCCGTCGCCAATCTCGCCGTCGACCTTCTGTACGCCGTCATCGACCCGCGAGTGAGGCTGGGATGACCGACCTGAACAAGACCGGAGCCGCCGTCGGGGAACCCGTCGCCGCATCGGCCGCCCCCACCGCCTTCCTCGAAGTGCGCGACCTGAAGGTCCACTTCCCCACCGACGACGGCCTGGTCAAGTCCGTCGACGGCCTCAGCTTCCAGCTGGAGAAGGGCAAGACCCTCGGCATCGTGGGCGAGTCGGGCTCCGGCAAGTCGGTCACCTCGCTCGGCATCATGGGCCTGCACACCACGGGCCAGTACGGCAAGCGCAAGGCGCAGCTCTCCGGCGAGATCTGGCTGAACGGCACCGAGCTGCTCTCGGCCGACCCCGCCGAGGTGCGCAGGCTGCGCGGCCGCGAGATGGCCATGATCTTCCAGGACCCGCTGTCCGCGCTGCACCCGTACTACACGATCGGCAGCCAGATCGTGGAGGCGTACCGGATCCACCACGACGTCGACAAGAAGACCGCCCGCAGGCGGGCGGTCGAGATGCTCGACCGGGTGGGCATCCCGCAGCCGGACAAGCGGGTGGACAACTACCCGCACGAGTTCTCCGGCGGTATGCGCCAGCGCGCCATGATCGCCATGTCGCTGGTCAACAACCCCGAGCTGCTCATCGCGGACGAGCCGACGACCGCCCTCGACGTGACCGTCCAGGCGCAGATCCTCGACCTGATCCGTGATCTGCAGAAGGAGTTCGGCTCCGCGGTCATCATCATCACCCACGACCTGGGTGTCGTCGCCGAACTCGCCGACGACATCCTGGTGATGTACGGCGGCCGATGCGTGGAACGCGGCCCGACCGAGAAGGTGTTCTATGAGCCCCGCCACCCCTACACGTGGGGCCTCCTCGGTTCGATGCCGCGTCTGGACCGCGAACAGCAGGAGCGCCTGATCCCGGTCAAGGGCTCCCCGCCCTCGCTGATCAACATCCCGTCCGGCTGCGCCTTCAACCCGCGCTGTCCGTACGCCGACGTCCCGAAGGACAACGTCACCCGCACGGTCCGCCCGGAACTGACCGAGGTCGGCAGCCGGCACTGGGCCGCCTGCCACATGTCGCAGGAGCAGCGGGAGCGGATCTGGACCGAAGAGATTGCGCCGAAGCTGTGAGTGAGAACGCCAAGGACAAGGCAGTGAAGATCCCTGCCCAGAGCGACGGCGCGGAGCCCGCGTCCGCGGGTGCGGAGCTGGGAACCTCTGGCGCGGCCACCCTTGACAAGGCCGTCGCCCCCGGCGAGATCCTGCTCAAGGTCACCGGCCTGCAGAAGCACTTCCCCATCCGCAAGGGACTGTTGCAGCGGCAGAGCGGCGCGGTGCGCGCGGTCGACGGCATCGACTTCGAGGTGCGCTCCGGCGAGACGCTCGGCGTCGTGGGTGAGTCCGGCTGCGGCAAGTCGACGATGGGCCGGCTGATCACCCGGCTGCTGGAGCCGACCGCGGGGACGATCGAGTTCGAGGGCAAGAACATCACCCACCTCGGGGTGAGCGGGATGCGCCCGCTGCGCCGTGATGTGCAGATGATCTTCCAGGACCCGTACTCCTCGCTGAACCCGCGCCACACCATCGGCACGATCGTCGGTGCTCCCTTCCGGCTCCAGGGCGTCACGCCCGAGGGCGGCATCAAGAAGGAGGTGCAGCGGCTCCTGTCGGTCGTGGGTCTCAACCCCGAGCACTACAACCGCTACCCGCACGAGTTCTCCGGCGGTCAGCGCCAGCGCATCGGCATCGCCCGCGCGCTCGCCCTGAAGCCGAAGCTCGTGGTGGCCGACGAGCCGGTGTCCGCGCTGGACGTGTCGATCCAGGCGCAGGTGGTCAACCTCATGGACGACCTCCAGGAGGAGCTGGGCCTGACCTACGTGATCATCGCGCACGACCTCTCCGTCGTCCGGCACGTCTCGGACCGGATCGCGGTGATGTACCTCGGCAAGATCGTCGAACTGGCCGACCGCACCTCGCTGTACGAGACGCCGATGCACCCGTACACCAAGGCGCTGATGTCGGCCGTGCCGGTGCCGGACCCGAAGCGCCGGGGTCAGAAGAGCGAGCGCATCCTGCTCCGCGGTGACGTGCCCTCGCCCATCGCCCCGCCCTCCGGCTGCCGCTTCCACACCCGGTGCTGGAAGGCGACGCAGATCTGCAAGACGACCGAGCCGCAGCTCGTGGAGCTGAGGCCGGGGCAGCGGGTCGCCTGTCACCACCCGGAGAACTTCGCCGACCAGGCCCCGCAGGACACGGTCCTGCTGTCGGCGGCGAAGAAGGCGTCGGAACTGGTGCCGGACGCGGTAGCCGCCGGCGGCTCGACGGAGAAGGAGCCCGTTGCCGAGGAGGTGGCGGCTGCTGGGGGTGCTGCGGCTTCCGAAGCGGCGAACGCCTCCGTGGAGACCGAGGCCGCCGCGGCCGAGGAGACCGCCGTCGAGGCGGCGCGTTCCGGCGCGAAGACCGGTCCCGGTGCGAGGGTTTCGACCGAGATGGCCGCGGCCGAGGCCGACGAGCCCGCCACCGCCACCGGTGCCGCCGCCGACGCTCCCGCAGAGGGCTCCGGGGACACCGAGGCCGTCGCCGAGGAGACCGGCCGCGCGGCCGAGGCGGAGCGGGAAGCCGATGCCGGGACCGCCGGCGAGGCGCCCGCAGCCGACTCCCAGGAGTCAACCGACAAGTAGCACATGACAACTGGGCAAAGTCATGTACATGCCTGAACGGGGGAGTGCAGAGTCGTCCGTGTCCGACCACTGATCGGCACACGCGCGAAAGGGACGACTCATGGCACTCTCCCGTTCGGCACGTCTCGGCTCGCTCGCCACCGCGGCAGCCTCCTTACTCGCCATCGCGGCCTCCCCCGCCCCGGCCCCCGGCGACCCCGGCATCGGCGACCCCTACTTCCCGCAGCTGGGCAACGGCGGTTTCGACGCCCGCCATTACGACCTGGACATCGACTACGCCCCCGACACCGGCCGCCTGAACGGCCGCGCGACCCTCACGGCCCGCGCCACCCGGAAGCTCTCCTCCTTCGACCTCGACCTGCAGCAGCTGGAGATCACCAAGGTCGAGGTCAACGGCAGACACGCCCGGTTCACGCGTAACGGCGACGAGGTCACCGTCACCCCGAAGCAACGGCTGCGCGGGGGGCGGGACTTCACCGTGAGCGTCACCTACGGCGGCATACCGGAGCCCCTCGGCGGCCCCATCGTGTTCGGCTCCAAGTACGGCTGGATGAAGACCGGCGACGGCGTTTTCGTCGTCTGCGAGCCCAACGCCGCCTCCACCTGGTTCCCGTCCAGCGACCACCCCTCCGACAAGGCCACCTACGACATCCGGATCAAGGCGCCGCGGGGCCTGACCGCCGTCTCCAACGGCCGGCTCGTGTCGACGTACGACAAGGGCGGCTCGACGTACACCCACTGGCGGGAGAGCAGGCCCATGGCCACGTACCTCGCGACCGCCACCATCGGGAAGTTCGACGTGCGCACCGGGCGGACCCCCGGCGGCATCCCGATCTACGTCGCCATCGACCCCGTACTGAAGAACGGCAACAGCGTCGACGTGTACGCCGTCACCGCCGCCGCCACCGACTACTGGTCGCAGGTCTTCGGCCCGTATCCCTTCGAGGAGACCGGCGCGATCGTCGACGACATGCCCGAGGCCGGATTCTCGCTGGAGGTGCAGAGCAAGCCCGCCTACTCGGCCGTGCGCAACGAGACGACCATCGTGCACGAGCTGGCCCACCAGTGGTTCGGCGACTCGGTGAGCGTGGCCCGGTGGAACGACATCTGGCTCAACGAGGGCTTCGCCACCTACGCCCAGTGGCTGTGGGCGGAACACCAGGGCACCCGCTCGGCCCACGACTCCTTCCTGGCCGGCTACCACTCCCGCCCCGCCGACTCCTCCTTCTGGCAGATCAAGGTGGCCGACCCGCAGCGTGACACGATGTTCGCCTCCGCCGTCTACCAGCGCGGCGCGATGACCCTCCAGGCGCTGCGTGAGCGGATCGGCGACACCGCCTTCTTCAAGCTGCTGCCCGCCTGGACGAAGCTTCACCGGTACGGCAACGCGGACACGGCCGACTTCATCCGCCTCGCCGAGCACGTCAGCGGGCGGCAGCTGGACGATCTCTTCGACGCCTGGCTGTTCACCACAGGGAAACCCGCCCTGTGAGCCTGGCTTTGTAAGGTTCAGGCGTTCCATCGGGTAAGAATGTCAGGGTGCAGCTCCAGCAACTCTTCAGTCCCTCCGTCCAGCACGTGCTCGATGTCATCGGCATCTTCGTGTTCGCGATCTCCGGCGCGCTGCTGGCCGTCCGGAAGAACTTCGACGTCTTCGGCATCGCCGTCCTCGCCGAGGTCACCGCGCTGGGCGGAGGACTGTTCCGCGATCTGATCATCGGAGCGGTGCCCCCGGCCGCCTTCACGGACCTCGGGTACTTCGTCACCCCGCTGCTCGCCGCACTCGTCGTCTTCTTCCTGCATCCGCACGTGGAGCGCATCCAGGCGGCGGTGCTCGTCTTCGACGCGGCCGGCCTCGGCCTGTTCTGCGTGAGCGGGACGACGAAGGCGTACTCCTACGGCCTCAACCTGACCGCGTCCGCGACCCTGGGCCTCGCCACCGCCGTCGGCGGCGGCGTGCTGCGGGACGTGCTCGCCAACGAGGTGCCGTCCCTGCTGCGCTGGGACCGGGATCTGTACGCGGTCCCGGCGATCGTCGGCGCCACGATGGTGGTGCTCTGTATCCACTACGACGCCCTGACTCCGTTCACCAGCGGGCTCGCGGTCGTCACGGCCTTCGTGCTGCGGCTGCTCGCGATGCGGTTCCACTGGCGGGCGCCGCGTGCGTGGAACCGCCGGTCGACCGTGACGGAGGAGTAGACCCGGTGGCGCGCTGCGCGTCGGGTCCCCGTCCCCGCCCTCTATCAAAAGCTACCGCTTAGTAATTTCCTGTTGTACCGTTCATCCATGCCAGAAGCAGCTTCCGCACCCTCCCCTACTCTCGGCTTCGCTCGAGCGGGGGGACCCCCCTCGCGGGCCGTGATCGGCGACAGCGAGTTCGACCGTGACACGGCGGTCACCCGGCGCGCCCCCGGTGTCTACGACATCGACCTCTCGGCCGGCTGGACCATCATCAACGCCGTCAACGGCGGCTATCTGCTGGCCGTGCTCGGCCGGGCCCTCGCGGACACCCTTCCGCACGCGGACCCCTTCACCATCTCCGCGCACTACCTGACCGCCTCCCAGCCCGGCCCGGCGGTCGTCCGCACGGAGACGGTCCGCACCGGCCGCACCCTCTCCACCGGCCAGGCCTCGCTCTTCCAGTACGACGAGGAGGGCAACGAGGTCGAACGCATCCGCGTCCTCGCCTCCTACGGCGACCTCGCCGCCCTTCCCGACGACGTCCGTACGACGGCGACCCCGCCCGCCATCCCGCCGCTGGACCAGTGCCTCGGTCCCGACGACTCTCCCGCTCCGGTGCCGGGCAGTTCGGCCATCACCGAGCGGCTGATGATCAAGCTGGATCCCGCCACCCTCGGCTGGGCGCTCGGCGCGCCCTCCGGCAAGGGGGAGATGCGGGCCTGGTTCGGCCTCGCCGACGGCCGTGCCGCCGACCCGCTCTCCCTGCTGCTCACGGTGGACGCCCTGCCGCCCACCGCCTTCGAGATCGGCCTCAAGGGCTGGGTGCCCACCGTCGAACTCACCGTCCACGTCCGCCACCGTCCGGCCCCCGGCCCGCTGCGGGTGTCCATCACCACCCGCAACCTGGCCGGCGGCTTCCTGGAGGAGGACGCCGAGGTCTGGGACAGCGAGGACCGCCTGGTCGCCCAGTCCCGGCAGCTCGCCCGGGTCAGGCTCGGCTGAGCGGCGCGCGGCCCGTCCAGGCCGCCAACTGCTCGTAGGCACCGGCTCCTTCGGGGTCCTCGCGGCGGGCGTCGAAGGGGGTCTCCTGGTCGCGGGGCCGGGAATCGGGCAGTACCCGGCGGGCCGTGGCGAGTGCGAACTCGGCGAGTTCCTGGTCGAGTCGGTGCGGATGGCCGACGGCTTCGGCGAGGTCCCAGGTGTGCGTGACGATCTCCATCACGTAACCCGACAGCGCCGCGTGTCCGGGGACCTCGCCCCAGGGCACACGCACCGGGGCCGTCATCCGCTCGTCGCTCTCCCACGCCTTCAGGACGCGGACCCGCACCTCGTCGTAGGCCGCAGCCCAGCCGTCGTCCTCGACGCCCTCGGCGAACGGGCGCACGGCGAGTCCGTCACCGCCCTCGCCGACGACCGCGATCCGCCGGGTACCGCCGACGATGTGGCTCAGCAGTGTCCGTACGTCGAACTCGGTACAGGGCGTGGGGCCGTCGAGCTGCTCGGGGCGGACCGTCTTGATGAGGGCCGCCGCCTGCTCGGTGGCGCGGGCGTAGACGGGGCGCGGGTCGGTGAAGCCGGTGGTGGTCATGGTGTGCCTCTCTCGGTGGCCGGTGCGACGAGAATCCCGGGAAAACCTGACACCTTCCGTCAACATTTGCGCGGGACACCGCGCGGCGTGATCCTGAGCGCGTGAAGTCCGACCGGCTGCTGTCGATCCTGCTGCTCCTGCAGACCCGGGGCCGCGTCCCCGCGCACGAACTCGCCGACCGGCTCGAGGTGTCGGTCCGCACCATCTACCGGGACATCGAGGCCCTGTCGGCCTCCGGCGTCCCGGTCTACGCCGAACGCGGCCGGCACGGCGGCATCGAACTCCTCGCCGGCTTCCGCACGGACGTCACCGGGCTGACCGCCGACGAGTCCCGCGCCCTGTTCATCCTGGCCGCCCAGGGCGCCCACGCCGCACTCGGTCTCGACGCGGCCCTCGGCTCGGCCCTGCGCAAGGTGATGGCCGCGCTGCCGGCGCCGCACCGGCCCGCCGCCGAGGTGACCAGCCGCCGCATCCTGGTCGACGCCACCCGCTGGAAGAGCGGCCCGCAGCAGGCCGTCGACCTGCGGGTGCTGCAGGACGCGGTCTTCTCCGACCGGCGTCTGAGACTGCGCTACCGGCACAGCGGTGAGCGGGAGCCGCGGACGTACACCGTGGACCCGTACGGCCTGGTGGCCAAGGCCGGCGTCTGGTACCTGGTCGCCGACCGGCGTGGTGCCCCGCGGTTGTTCCGCGCCGACCGGGTGCGCTCGGCCCGGCTGCTGGACGAGCCCGTACGGCGTCGAAGCGGAGTCGAACTCACGGCTGTCTGGGAGGTGTTGCGACGCCAGGTGGAGGACCGGGCGGACGGGGTCGAGGTCACCGTGCGGGTCCGGCGCGAGCTTCTCGACATGTTCCAGCGGATGGTCGCTTCGCAGCTGACGGCCCTGCCGGACGACGACGGCGCAAGCGAATGGGTCACCGCCCGGCTGTCGTACCCGGTGCTGCGCGCGGTGCGCCAACTTCTCGTGTTCTCCGACCGCGTGGAGGTTCTCGACCCGCCCGAGGCCCGCGCGGAACTGCTGGCGGGGGCCCGCTCGGTCACGGCCTTGTACCAGGGGACGAGCCCGGCCGGCGACTGAGATCCCAGGTGGGCGGCGGCGCCTCAGGAAGCGCGCCCATTTCCTCCCGACCGTCGCCCTGCTGTCCGCCTCCCCGCTGCCGCTGACCGCATGCGGCTCCGGCGACTCCTCGCCAGCGGCGACGACTCCGGTCGGCGGCAGGGTTGCCGGACACCGTCCGGGTTGCCGGCGGGCGGTACGTCCGGCCGGCCCAGCGGGTTCCCTTCGGGCCTGCCGAGCGGTGCGCCCGGTGGCCAGAGCGGTCCCGGGGGCGGCTGCGGTGGTCCGGGTCGGGGCAGGCCGGGGCAGGCCCAGCAGAGCGGAGGGCCGCACGACCGCGGGGGCGGCAGGCCGAATATGCCGCCCCCGCCGCATGCCCCAGGTGGCTCAGTCGAGCCAGTGGCTGCGGCCGATGCTGATGAGCCGCAGTTGCCGGGTGGCGAGCTGCGTCACCCGCTCCCGCTCGGCCTCCGGGGCCTCCAGCGCCTCCAGGAACAGGGAGGCGGTGATGAGCATCTGGTCGACATAGAGGTGCGCCAGCATCAGCAGGTCGTCGTCGTTCCAGCCCGCCGCCTCCGCATCCTTGACCAGTTCGGCCTTCACCTCCTCGGCGAACCGGGCGAGTTGGTCCCGGATGGCCTCGCGCACCGGCTGCACCCCGCCGTGCCGCTCGCGGGCGATGAACCGGACGTGTGCCGGATACGCGTCGACGTGGTGGGCGATCAACTCGATGGCGCGGGTGATGCGTTCCTCACTGTCACCCGTCGTTGACACCGTTGTCCGCACCATCGGGTGCAGGCTGCCCAGCGCCTCGTCGACCAGGGCGATCCCGAGGTCGGCGGTCGAGCGGAAGTGCCGGTAGAAGGCGGTCGGGGCGACACCGACGGCCCGGGTGACCTCGCGCAGTCCCAGACTGCTCAGGCTCTGTTCCTCCAGCAGCGCGAGTGCCGCGTCGAGGAACGCCTGCCGGGTCTTCTGTTTCTGGGCCTGCCGGATGCCGAGGGTGTGACTCATGTCATCCAGTTAACAACTGTTCTCTGGAATTGAAAAGCCGTCGGACGCGCTAGACTCAAAGTCAGTGAACAACTGTTACTACAACTGTTCACCCAAACTTCACACCAGCCGAACACGAGGCATCTCGGAGGGGGGATCTGATCCCATGCTGTTCCTCGTCGCCGCACTCATGCTGTTCGGCGTCGTGCTGGGCACCGTGGCCCACGCGCCGCTGACCGTCACTGCCGTGATGGCCGCCGTCATCGCCGTCTGGCTCGGCGTCTTCGCGATCCGCGAACGCCACGGCCGCCGTCGCCGCACTTCGGTCAACTGACCGTCGGAAAGGACTTCAGGAGCTGAGCACCATGCAACTCACCGCACCGGCCACCAGCCGCACCGACCTCGGCACCCGGCCGCGCACGCGCGACGCCGACGGCATGGCCGTCGCGTCCTTCATCCTCGGCCTCCTCGGTCTGCTGGTCCTCAACCTCTTCCTGGGCCCGATCGCCATCGCCCTGGCCGCCGTCGCGCTCTGGCGGGGGACGGCCCGCCGCGGCCGTGCGTACCTGGGCCTGGCCCTGGGCGTGGCCGATCTGGCGGTCCTGCTGACCGCGATGGAGCTGTCCCACACGGTGTCCTGGAGCCTGTGAGGCCGACCCGGCAGGGCTCTGGGGGCGACGGGGCGGTCACGCGGGGCGACAGCCGATCCGCTACCGCACGGCGGGCGCCGGCCGATCCGTCACCGCACGAAGGTCGGCGGTCGATCCGTCACCGCACGGCGGATGACAGCCGAGCCATCACCGCGCGGCGACCGTCAGTCGATCCCGCCACCGCACGCCGGTCCGCGGTCGATCCGCCACCCCACTCCGGCCCGCAGCCGATCCGCCGCCGTGGGCAGTCGTTCCGCTGGGGCGGAACGGGTGGGCGCGGCCGACGGTGCCGGGCGCGGCGCCCCCGACCCCGGGTGCGGCGCCCCCGACCCCGGGTGCGGCCCACGTAAGGCGCCACCCGGCCGACGGCGGCCAGTCGGCCGATGGCAGGGGGGCCGTAGAATCGGCTCACCATGGCTTACCTCGACCACGCCGCCACGACCCCGATGCTCCCGGAGGCGGCAGAGGCACTGACCGCCCAGCTGAGCATCACCGGCAACGCGTCCTCCCTGCACGCCTCCGGCCGCCGGGCCCGCCGCACGGTCGAGGAGTCCCGCGAAACCCTCGCGGAAGCGCTGGGCGCCCGGCCCAGCGAGGTCGTCTTCACCTCGGGTGGCACCGAGGCCGACAACCTCGCGGTGAAGGGCCTGTACTGGTCCCGCCGTGACGCCGACCCGGCCCGCACCCGCGTCCTGGCCAGCCCGGTCGAGCACCACGCCGTTCTCGACGCCGTGCACTGGCTCGGCGAACACGAGGGCGCCACCGTCGAGTACCTCCCCGTCGACCCCTACGGCCGTGTCCACCCCGAGGCGCTGCGCGAGGCCATCGCCCGCAACCCCGACGACGTCGCCCTGGCCACCGTGATGTGGGCCAACAACGAGATCGGCACGGTCATGCCGGTCCGTGAACTCGCCGACGCCGCCGCCGAGTTCGGCATCCCTCTGCACTCCGACGCGGTCCAGGCCTTCGGTCAGGTCCCGGTCGACTTCGCCGCCTCCGGTCTCGCCGCGATGACCGTCTCCGGCCACAAGATCGGCGGCCCGTACGGCATCGGCGCCCTGCTTCTCGGCCGCGAGTACACCCCCGTGCCCGTCCTGCACGGTGGTGGTCAGGAGCGGCACGTACGCTCCGGCACCCTCGACGTCCCGGTCATCGCCTCCTTCGCCGTCGCGGGCCTCCTCGCCGCCGAGCAGCGCGAGTGGTTCGCGCGCGAGATCGGTGGCCTGCGGGACCAGCTGATCGACGCCGTCCGTGGCGCCGTACCGGACGCGATCCTCGGCGGCGACCCGGCCCCCGAGGGCCGCCTTCCGGCCAACGCGCACTTCACCTTCCCGGGCTGCGAGGGCGACTCCCTGCTGCTCCTGCTGGACGCCCAGGGCATCGAGTGCTCCACCGGTTCCGCCTGCACCGCGGGTGTGGCCCAGCCCAGCCATGTCCTGCTCGCCACCGGTACGGACCCGGACCTAGCCCGCGGCACCCTGCGCTTCTCCCTCGGCCACACCTCCACGGAGGCGGATGTCGAGGCGGTCGCCAAGGCGATCGGCCCGGCGGTGGAACGGGCCCGGGCGGCGGGTCTCAGCTGAGAAGACAAGGCGTGAAGTCCGGCTGGGCACAAAGCGACCTACGAGGCGGGTTCCCTTCGCCGGTATTGCCCGGATCAGGTATCTGGGGGTCGCCGTCCGGTCCTGTCCCAGCAACCTTCCGGCCTCTCAGCCCGAGCGTCGACGTCGGCACCAGCGGAGGCGGTGTGCCTCTCGCTGTAGTCGGCTACTCCGCTTGGACTCCCTCACTCGTCTCGTAGGTCTGATATCAGGATAGAACGCCTCATCCCAGACATAAAGGGCTGATTTCTTGATTTTTTGCCGGCCGGGCCCGGATCTGCCGCGCCGGTCAGGCCCCGGCACTGCGCGCACGTCGCACCAGCCCCATGTACCTCCCCCAGTCCCAGTGCGGCCCCGGGTCCGTGTGGTCCGCGCCCGGCACCTCCACGTGGCCGATGATGTGCTCGCGGTCCACGGGCACGCCGTACCGCCCGCATATCGCCGCCGTCAGCCGCGCCGAGGCCACGTACATGGCGTCCGTGAAGGAGGACGCGTCCTCGACGAAGCCCTCGTGCTCGATGCCGACACTGCGTTCGTTGTACTGCCGGTTACCCGCGTGGAAGGCCACGTCCAGTTCCCGGATCAGCTGGGTGACGTGCCCGTCCTTGCGCACGATGTAGTGCGCGGCCGCCCCGTGCGCCGGGTCCTGGAAAACCTTGACCGCCGACCCGTAGCCGCCCTGGGTGACGTGCACGACCACCCGGTCCACCGGATAGTCGTCCGGCCGGTCCGCCCGCCGGTAGTTCGCCGGAGAGGCCGCCACCCAGCGGGCGCCCCGGAAGTCCACCGCGCCCGCCACCCGAGGCCTGTCCACGCCGGGCAGCCGCCACCACAGCCGGGACAGCTCCTCCCGGGCCAGCACGGCCGTGCCCAGGGTGGCCGCGGCCCCGCCGACCAGCAGGGCCCGCCGCCCCAGCCGGCGGCCGGTGTCGTCCTTCGCCGTGCCCACGCGGTCCTCACTCGCCCCCATGTGATCTCCAACGGATATCCGGCGGACCCGGTTCCCGCGCCCCCGTACTCTGGAAGGGCTATGACTGACACCCCGCAGCGCACCCGCCCCCTCCGCGTCCTCGCCGCCATGTCCGGTGGAGTCGACTCCGCCGTCGCCGCCGCGCGTGCCGCGGAAGCCGGCCACGACGTCACCGGCGTCCACCTGGCGCTTTCCGCGAACCCCCAGTCCTTCCGTACCGGCGCGCGGGGCTGTTGCACCATCGAGGACTCGCGTGACGCCCGCCGCGCGGCCGACGTCATCGGCATCCCGTTCTACGTCTGGGACCTCGCCGACCGCTTCCGCGAGGACGTCGTCGAGGACTTCATCGCCGAGTACGAGGCGGGCCGCACCCCCAATCCGTGCCTGCGCTGCAACGAGAAGATCAAGTTCGCCGCGCTGCTGGACAAGGCGCTGGCCCTCGGCTTCGACGCCGTCTGCACCGGCCACTACGCCAAGGTGGTCGTGGGCGAGGACGGCGCCCGTGAGCTGCACCGCGCCTCCGACATGGCCAAGGACCAGTCGTACGTCCTCGGGGTCCTGGACGACAAGCAGCTCGCCCACGCGATGTTCCCGCTCGGCGACACGGTCACCACCAAGGAGGAGATCCGCGCCGAGGCCGAGCGCCGGGGCCTCGCGGTGGCCAAGAAGCCCGACTCGCACGACATCTGCTTCATCGCCGACGGCGACACCCAGGGCTTCCTGGCCAAGCGGCTCGGCAAGGCCGAGGGTGACATCGTCGACGAGGACGGCAACCGCCTGGGCGCGCACGAGGGCGCGTACGGCTTCACCATCGGCCAGCGCAAGGGCCTGCGCATCGGCACCCCGGCCCCCGACGGCAAGCCGCGCTACGTCCTCGACATCTCCCCGGTCACCAACACGGTCACCGTCGGTCCCGCGTCCGCCCTGGACGTCACCGCCCTCACCGCGATCAAGCCGCGCTGGTGCGGCACGGCTCCGACCGGTCCGGGCACCTACACCGCCCAGCTGCGCGCCCACGGCGGCGAGACCGGGGTCACCGCGGAACCGGTCGGCGGCGAACTGCGCGTCACCTTCACCGAGCCGGTCCGCGGCGTCGCCCCCGGCCAGGCGATCGTGCTGTACGACGGCACGCGGGTGGTGGGCTCGGCGACGATCGCGTCGACCACGCGCGCGACGGCAGCGGCGGTGTAGCCCTCACAGGGGTCGCGAGCCTCACCCCGTGACGAAGTCCGCCAGCAAAGGACCGACGACATCCGGGTCCACCATGTGGGTCTGCCCCTCCAGGACCCGGTACGTGCCCCGGGGCACCACGTCCGCGATCGCGCGGGACGCCTCGCGCAGGAACTCCGGGCTCGCCCCGCCCGCGAAGGACAGCACGGGCACGGAGATTCCGGCGAGCCGTTCCCGGGGGAGCAGGCCGTCGCCCATGACCGCGTCGTCGTACGCGAGGCTCGGCGCCACGGCCTCCATACCGGCCCACATCGGCGACCGGCGGGCGCCCCGGATCATCTCCTCGGCCAGGCCCGTCATGCGCAGGAACAGCTCCGCCGCGTCCCCGCGCCGGCCCTCGGCGAGCGCCTTGTCCAGCTGCTCCTTGTACGTGGCCTCGCGTTCGGCGCCGCCCGTCAGGAAGTCGGCGAACGGCACCTCGTAGACCGCGACCCGACGGACCGGCAGCCCGCTCGCCGCCGCCTCCAGGACCAGTGCGCCGCCCGAGGAGACCCCGAACAGCGCCGCATCGCCGCCCACCGCGTCGATCAGCGCCGCCAGGTCCTCCACCTCACGGGCGACCTCGTAGGGCGGCGTGTCACCGCTCGCCCCGCGGCCCCGGCGGTCGTAGACGACGGCCGTGCAGCGGTCCGCGAGCCGCTGGGCCAGGGGCGCCACGGTGCCGCCGGTGGACATCGCGCCGCTCACCAGGATCACCGTGGGACCCTGGCCGCTCACTTCGTACGCCAGAGAGGTGCCGTCGCGGGAAGTCGTGTTCTTGTCCATGGCCGTGCAGACTGCCGTAGAGCACGGAACCGATCGGTCACGACACGGCGATGTCGCCGGCCGTCATGACACGTCGGCCTCGTAGAAACACAGATGGTCCTTGATCCGCGCCACCTCCGGCTTGGGGTCCGGGTACGCCCAGACGAGGTCCGGCGCGTCCGGCAGCGACCAGTAGGACGCCGTGCCCTTGAACGGGCAGACGGTGTGCGTGTCGGAGGGGGTCAGCAGGTCGAGGCGTACGTCCTCGGCGGGGATGTAGTACCGCACCGGACAGCCCGTCTCGCGCAGCGCCAGGGGGCGGTCGGTCTCCGCGAGCACCTGGTCACCGTGCACCACGCGCACGTGCCGCTCGCTCTGCTCGATGGTGATGGTGTGTCCTTGGGTCATATGGGGTGAGCACCGGGCGGGCCGCCCTTCTTCCCGCGCACGGCAACGACCGTACGGTAGGGGCCATGAACATCTGCGTCTTCCTGTCCGCCGCCGACCTCGACGAGCGTTACACGCGCCCCGCGCGCGAGTTCGCGGAACTGATCGGCAAGGCAGGTCACACCCTGGTCTGGGGCGGCTCCAACGTCGGCCTGATGAAGGTGGTCGCCGACGGCGTGCAGGAGGCCGGTGGCAGGCTGCTGGGCGTGTCCGTGGAGTTCCTCGCGAACAAGGCGCGACCCGGTGCGGACGAGATGTTCATCGCCGGTGACCTCGCCGAACGCAAGAAGCTGTTGCTGGAGAAGGCCGACGCCGTGGTGATCATGGTGGGCGGCACCGGCACACTGGACGAGGCCACCGAGATCCTGGAGCTGAAGAAGCACGGCCGCACCACGAAACCGGTCGTGCTGCTGAACACCGCCGGCTTCTACGACGGCCTCAGGGAGCAGTTCCGCCGTATGGAGGACGAGGGCTTTCTGCCACGCCCGCTGGCCGAGCTGGTCTTCTTCGCCGACGAGCCGGTCGGGGCCCTGGCCTACCTGGAGGAGCAGCTCGGCGTCCACTGATGCGAGCATGGCGGGCATGGCTACTCATGTGATCACCGGGGCCGGTTCCGGAATCGGCGCGGCCGTGGCCCGCCGGCTGCACGCCCGCGGGGACGAACTCGTGCTGCACGCGCGCGACGCGGGCCGGGCGAAGGAACTGGCCGCCGAGTTCCCGGGGGCGCGCACCCTGGCCGGCGACCTCGCGGACCCCGACAAGCTCTCGTGGGCGTTCTCCCACCAGACACTCCCGGACCGTGTGGACTCGCTCCTGCACATCGCCGGAGTCGTGGACCTGGGCGAGGTCGGCGACCTGACCCCGAAGTCCTGGCGCCACCAGCTCAACGTCAACCTGGTCGCCCCCGCCGAGCTGACCCGGCACTTCCTGCCCCAGCTCCGCGCGGCCCGTGGCCATGTGATCTTCGTCAACTCGGGTGCCGGACTCAACGCGCACGCCGGCTGGTCGGCGTATGCCGCTTCCAAGCACGGCCTGAAGGCCCTCGCCGACTCCCTGCGCCACGAGGAGCACGGCAACGGCGTCCGCGTCACCTCCGTCTACCCCGGCCGCACGGCGAGCCCCATGCAGGCCAAGGTCCACCAGCAGGAGGGCAAGGAGTACGACGCTTCGAAGTGGATCGACCCCGAGTCGGTCGCCACGACGATCCTGATGGCCCTGGATCTGCCGGGTGACGCGGAGGTCAACGACCTGACGGTACGGCCGGGGCGCTGATCTCGGCCGGAGGGTTCCGTAGGCTTCCCTGGTGAGCGAAAACAGCGTGTTCAGGTTCGGTGGTGCCACCGGCGTCGGGTCCCTGCCCGGTGGCGATGCCCGCGAGGCCGCCAAGACCGCCACCGGGTCCTTCGAGGACTTCCCCTTCCTTGCCGAGCTGCCCGCTCGAGGCCCCGGCGCCGACATGATCGGCCGCACCGCCGGGATGCTGGTCGAGCTGTACGCGCGCGTGGAGCCCAGCGGCTGGCGGATCGGGGACCGGCCCGGCCGGGACACCAAGCGTGCCCGTTCCTGGCTGCGGGAGGACCTGGACGCCCTGGAGGAGTACACCCAGGGCTACGAGGGCGACCTGAAGGTCCAGGTGGTCGGGCCGTGGACGCTGGCCGCCGCCCTGGAGCTGAGGAACGGCGAGGCCGCGCTGTCGGACCCCGGTGCCTGCCGCGACCTCGCAGCCTCACTCGGGGAGGGCCTGCGCCTCCACCTCGCCGAGGTGCGGCGGCGCGTGCCCGGCGCCCGGCTCGTGCTGCAGCTCGACGAACCCTCCCTCACCGCCGTACTGCGCGGGCAGGTGAAGACCGCCAGCGGCTACCGCACGCACCGGTCCGTGGACCGGCAGGTGGTCGAGTCCACTCTGCGGGACGTGATCGGGGTGCACGGCGGCGGACCCGTCGTGGTCCACTCCTGCGCCCCCGACGTCCCCTTCGCCCTGCTGCGCCGCGCGGGCGCGGCCGCCGTCTCCTTCGACTTCGCGCTTCTCACCGAGCGTGACGACGACGTGATCGGCGAGGCCGTCGAGAGCGGGACGCGGCTGTTCGCCGGTGTCGTCCCCGCCACGGACGGCCCATTGTCAGACCCTGCCGGTAGCGTCATGGGTGTCAGGACGCTGTGGCGCAGGCTGGGGCTGCGTCCGGGGCTGCTCGCGGAGGCGGTCACGGTCACCCCGGCGTGCGGTCTGGCGGGGGCTTCCCCCGCTTACGCACGCCAGGCGCTCGCCCACTGCGTCCGGGCGGCGAGATCCCTTGAGGACAACCCAGAGTAACGGAAGGACAACACGGTGGCCGGCGACAAGCAAGCGGAGACGACGGCGGTGCCCGCCGAGGCCCGCGAGAAGCACGCCCAGCTGGCGGAGCAGGTCGAGGAGCACCGCTTCCGGTACTACGTGAAGGACGCTCCCGTCATCAGCGACGCGGAGTTCGACAAGCTCCTGAAGACTCTGGAGGCATGGGAGGAGGAGTACCCGGAGCTGCGCTCCCCGGACTCGCCGACCCAGAAGGTCGCGGGGTCGTACGAGACGGAGTTCACGTCCGTCGAGCACCGCCAGCGGATGCTCTCCCTGGACAACACCTTCAACGACGACGACCTCGCCGCCTGGGCCGACCGCATCGCCAGGGAACTGGGCGACCAGGAGTACCACTTCCTGTGCGAGCTGAAGGTCGACGGCCTCGCGGTCAACCTCACGTACGAGAACGGCCGCCTCACGCGCGCGGCGACGCGGGGCGACGGCCGCACCGGCGAGGACATCACGCCGAACGTCCGTACGATCGCGGAGATCCCGGACCGGCTGCACGGTGACGAGGTCCCCGACCTCGTGGAGATCCGCGGTGAGGTCTACTTCCCGATGGAGAAGTTCCTCGAACTCAACGAGCGCCTGGTCGCGGCCGGCGACAAGCCCTTCGCCAACCCCCGCAACGCCGCCGCCGGTTCGCTGCGCCAGAAGGACCCGCGGGTCACCGCCACCCGTCCCCTGCACATGGTCGTCCACGGTATCGGCGCCCTGGAGGGCTTCACGGGCATGACCCGCCTATCCCAGGCGTACGACCTGCTCAAGAACTGGGGCCTGCCCACCTCCCGGCACAACCGCGTGGTGGACGACCTCGACGGCGTACGGGAGTTCATCGCGTACTACGGCGAGAACCGGCACTCCGTCGAACACGAGATCGACGGCGTTGTCGTCAAGCTGGACGAGATCCGGCTGCAGGGCCGCCTCGGCTCCACCGCGCGGGCACCACGCTGGGCGATCGCCTACAAGTACGCGCCGGAAGAGGTCAACACCAAGCTCATCGACATCAAGGTCGGCGTCGGCCGCACCGGCCGTGTCACGCCGTACGCCCAGGTCGAACCGGTCACGGTGGCGGGCAGCGAGGTCGAGTTCGCCACCCTGCACAACCAGGAGGTCGTCAAGGCCAAGGGCGTGCTCATCGGTGACACCGTGGTCATCCGCAAGGCCGGTGACGTCATCCCGGAGATCCTCGGCCCGGTGGTCGACCTGCGGGACGGCGGCGAGCGGGAGTTCGTGATGCCGAGCGAGTGCCCCGAGTGCGGGACGCCGTTGCGGCCCATGAAGGAGGGCGACATCGACCTCCGCTGCCCGAACGCCCGTACCTGTCCGGCCCAGTTGCGGGAACGCGTCTCCTACCTCGCGGGTCGCGAGTGCCTGGACATCGAGCATTTCGGCGCGGTGGCCGCCGCCGCGCTCACCCGCCCGCTGGAGCCGGCGGACCCGCCGCTGGTGGACGAGGGCGACCTGTTCGACCTGACGGTGGAGAAGCTGCTGCCCATCAAGGCCTATGTCCTCGACCCGGACAGCGGTCTGCCCAAGCGGGATCCCAAAACGGGCGAGGAGAAGGTCGTCACCGTCTTCGCCAACCAGAAGGGCGAGCCGAAGAAGAACACCCTCGCCCTGCTGGAGAACATCGAGGCGGCGAAATCCCGTCCGCTCGCCCGCTTCCTGAACGGGCTCTCCATTCGGCACGTCGGCCCGGTCGCGGCGCAGGCCCTCGCGCGCGAGTTCCGTTCCATCGACCGCATCGAACAGGCCACCGAGTTGGAGCTGGCGACCACCGACGGCGTCGGCCCGATCATCGCCGCCGCGCTCAAGGAATGGTTCGCCGAGGACTGGCACCGCGAGATCGTCCGTAAGTGGAAAGCCGCCGGAGTTCCGCTCGAGGACCGCTCGACCGGCGAGGACGAGGGCCCGCGCCCGCTGGAGGGGCTCACGGTCGTCGTGACCGGCACACTGGAGAACTTCACCCGGGACGGCGCCAAGGAGGCCCTGCAGAGCCGGGGCGCGAAGGTGACCGGTTCGGTGTCGAAAAAGACCTCTTTCGTCGTTGTGGGCGACAACCCCGGATCCAAGTTCGACAAGGCCATGCAACTCAAGGTTCCTGTTCTGAACGAGGACGGTTTCGGCGTCCTGTTGGAGCGGGGCCCCGAAGCGGCGGCCGAAGTTGCGCTTCCGACCGGGGAGTAGCGGTTGAAGGCCACCCGATCGGCGCATATCAGTTGCATACGGGTGGCCCGGGCGCATTCGGGCAACCGTTGACGACCGCTGCCCGTGGAAGCCTTCCGCGGCCTACTGTTGAGATGTGCGCCTGCCGTGCCCGGCTGCGGTTGGGGCATCCCCGAGCCCGACAAGGGCGCGGGGAAGGTTTCTTCGACGCGGAGCCGCTGATGGTTGTCGGGCATCGGACCGCGTGGCGTGGGCACCGCCGGCTGTGAGAGGGACGGGAATGGAACCGACCGAGAGCGTCGCCCCGGACTCATGGCTGCGCCTGCGCCGCCGCGCGGGCGCGTGGCGCGGGAACCGGTGGACGGGACGGGGCGACGGGCGGACGGCCGGGCGGCCGCGCCGGGCCGGACCGGGCACCGCCACCGAACCGCACACCCCGACACCCCTGGCCATCGGCCCCGCCCCCGGCCTCACCGGCGCCGACCCCGAACGGCATCTGTCCTGGCCGGCCCTGCCCGCGGCCGTCGTGGCCGCGGCCGGATGCGCCCTCGGCGCCGGCTTCTACCGCGCCTACGCCGGCCACCACGCCCTCTTCCCGAGCGGCACGGTCGGCTGGTCGCTGGCCCTGCTCACCGGCATCATCGTCGGCCACCTCGTCATGCTGGGCCGCGCCCGCTGGTGGGGCGGCACCGGCTCCGGCGCCGCCCTCACCCTCGCCGTCCTGCTGCTGTACGGCTGGGTGCCGGCGGGCATGGTCAGCCTCACCGTCGTCGTCCTCGTCGGCATCGCCAGACGCCACCGCTGGCGTCAGGGCGTGCTGCACGGCGCGGTGGACATCCTCGGCATCGGCGTGGGCGCCCTGCTGCTCGGCGCGTTCGGCCGGGTGCCGAGCGTCGAGGAGCCCTGGCGGCCCGGCAGCTGGAGCGTCACCACCGTGCCCGAGGTCGTCCTCGTCGCGGTCGCCTACCTCGCCGTCAGCCGAGGCCTGCTGTGGTACCTGCACCTCCCGCGCGGCGGCGGAGTGCCCACCGTCGCCCGCACCGCCCTGGTCAGACAGGGCCTGGTCGCCGTCGCGCTGCTCGGTATCGCGCCGCTGGTGTGCGTCGTCGCCGACGCCCAGCCGATCCTGCTCCCGCTGTTCGCGATACCCCTCATAGCCCTCGACTCCACCCTGTGGATGGCCCGCGCCCGCGCCGAGGAGCAGCTGCGCGACCCGCTGACCGGGCTGCCCAACCGGCAGTGGCTGCTGGAGCGGATCTGGACCGCCCTCGACGACGCCGAACGCATCGGCGCCCGGACCGCCCTGGTGCTGATCGACCTCGACCGGTTCCGGTCGGTGAACGACACCCTCGGTCATCTCGCCGGTGACCGGCTGCTGCTCCAGATAGCCGACCGGCTGCGGCTCGCCCTGCCGCGCGGGGCGGAGGCCGCGCGCCTCGGCGGCGACGAGTTCGCCGTCTTACTTCCCGTCGCCGACTCCACCACCTCCGCCACCCGGGTCGCCCGTGGCCTCGTCGCCGCGCTCAGCTCCCCGCTCGATCTCGACGGGCTCACCCTCGTCCTGGAGGCCAGCGCCGGCGTCGCCGTCTTCCCCGACCACGCCCTGGACGCCGAAGGACTGCTGCGGCGGGCGGATGTGGCGATGTACCAGGCGAAGAGGGACCGTACGGGCGTCGAGGTGTATGAGTCCAAGCGCGACTCCAACACCCCGGACCGCCTCGGCCTGCTGGGCGATCTGCGCCGCGCGCTGGACGCGCACGAGGTGCAGCTGCACTACCAGCCCAAGGTCCGCTTCGACGGGCAGGTCGCCGGTCTGGAGGCGCTGGTCCGCTGGGTGCATCCCGAGCGCGGGAAGGTGCCGCCGGACGAGTTCATCGCGATCGCCGAGTCCTCCGGGCTGATGCCCCATCTGACGGAGTACGTCCTGGACACCGCTCTCGCGCAGGTCGCCCGGTGGCGCGCGCAGGGGCTGCGGGTCCCGGTCGCCGTCAACGTCTCACCGCGCGACGTCCACACGCCGGGTTTCGCGGGTCTGGTCGCCGCGCGGCTGGCCCGGCACGGGGTCCCCGCCGGGGCGCTCCAGCTGGAGATAACGGAGCACGTCCTGCTGGAGGACCCGCAACGGGTCGCCGACACCCTCGCCGGGCTCACCGGGCACGGCGTGAAGATGTCCCTGGACGACTTCGGCACGGGGTATTCGTCCCTGGTCCATCTGCGGCGGCTGCCCGTCAGCGAGCTGAAGATCGACCGCTCCTTCGTGGCCCGGCTGGCCGTGGACGCCCAGGACGCGGAGATCGTGCGCTGCACCGTCGACCTGGCGCATTCCCTGGGCCTCCTCGTCGTCGCCGAGGGCGTGGAGGACGACGAGACGTGGGAACGGCTGCGGGATTTGGGCTGCGACGCGGTACAGGGGTGGCTCGTCGCCGCGGCGATGCCACCGGAGGAGACGACGGCGTGGCTGCGGGCCCGTGGTTCGCGCGGGTGGCAACGGCCTCGCGCCGCGCTTCCGGCCGCCGAATAGCCCTCCCACCCCTGTCTCAGCCGCCCGCGAAGTGCCCGATCAGCAGTGCCAGCCGTGGCTCGTGCCCCTTCTCCGGCAGCCGGCCGCTGCGCATCAGCGTCGCCAACCCGTGCAGGCCCGCCCAGAACGTCTCCGTGAGCAGGCCGGCATCGTCCCCCTCGGCGGCGATCGGCTCCACCGCCGACAGCAGCTCACCGAAGGCCTCCCGCAACGGAGCGGGTGCCTCCTCCGTCGCGAACGGCAGGTCCACCAGGTGGGTGAACATCGCGTCGTAGAGGGCGGGCCGGCGCCGCGCGAAGGACGTGTACCTCTCCGCCACCGCCACCAGTGCCTCGCGAGTCCCCTGCGCCCCCGTCCGCGCCGCCCGTAGCTCGGCCGCCAGGTCGGTGAACCCCTGCACCGCGACCGCCGCCATGATCGCGTCCTTGCCCTTGAAGTGGCTGTAGAGGACCGGCTGGCTGTACTCGATCTCGGCGGCCAGCCGGCGTGTGGTCACCGCGTCCCAGCCCTCGGCCTCCGCCAGTTCCCGCGCGGCCGTCACGATCAACCGCTCGCGTTCCGCTCGTTCGCGCTGCCGGCGCGTCTGGATCGACATGCCGCGATTCTAGCATCGCTAGCGTTCGTGTCGATGCTCTGCTAACTTCGCTCTCGTCGCTAGCAGTGCTAGAAACAGGCAAGAGGAGAAAGACATGACCGTCACCGCCTACACCCTGGCCGTCCTGCTCGACCTGTTCTGCGTGTTCCTCGGCTACCGGTTCCTGTTCCAGCCGGGCCCCGCCGCGGCCGGCTACGGCGTCCCGGCGGACCCCGCCGGCGACGCCCGGGCCTACCTGTCGATCAAGGGGCTCCGGGACGGCACCTTCGGACTGCTGGGCCTGGCCCTGCTGGCCTTCGCCGGTGCCCGTGCCGAGGCCTGGTTCATGGTCGCCGTGGCGCTCGTCCCGCTCGGCGACACCCTGATAGTCCTGCGCAACGGCGGCACGAAAGCCGTGGCGTTCGGAATCCACCTCGCCACGGCGATCGTTGTGATGATCAGTGCCGGACTGCTCTTCGCCGTCTGACGACACCTCACAGGGGGAGACAAGCCATGTCGCTGTTCGTTCCGAAGTTCGACGACACCGTCCTCGTCCGGGACGCGGAGGCCGAGGTGGTCGGCCGGGCGCCCACCACGGTCAGGCTGCTGGCCGACAGCAGCGCCAGCGGAGGCGCACTGTCCACCGTGCGCGTCACCCTCGCGGAGGGGGCCGACGGCGCCCGCCCGCATGTGCACCACAACTCCGCCGAGATGTTCTTCCTGCTCGACGGCGAGGCGGAGCTGCTGTCCGGCGACGACATCGTCACCGCCCAGAGCGGCGACCTGGTCATCGTCCCGCCGGACCGGCCGCACGCCTTCGCCGCCGCCCCCGGCAGCACGGCCGACATCCTGATCGTCATCGCCCCGGGCGTCGAGCGCTTCGAGTACTTCCGCCACCTGCAGCGCATCCGCCTCGGCGAGGTCACCCCGGAGAGCCTGCTGGAGGTCCAGGAGCTCTACGACAACCACTTCCTGAGGAGCGAGGCCTGGGACGGGCGGCGCCGGTGAGAGCGGGCCCGGGGCCGACCGTTTCACGGGCAGGGGGCCTCGCCCCATAGGATTGGGTCCAAACCACTCACACTCACCCCAGAGGATCGCTGCATGCCTGGCATCACGCGCGAGGAGGTCGCCCACCTCGCCCGGCTGGCGCGTCTGGAGCTGAAGCCCGAAGAACTCGACCACTTCGCAGGCCAGCTGGACGACATCATCGGCGCGGTCGCCCGCGTCAGCGAGGTCGCCGACCAAGACGTACCGCCGACCTCGCACCCGCTCCCGCTGACGAACGTCATGCGGCCGGACGAGGTCCGTCCCTCGCTCACCCCCGAGCAGGCGCTCTCCGGCGCCCCGGCCCAGGAGCAGCAGCGTTTCAAGGTGCCGCAGATCCTGGGGGAGGACTGACCATGACGGACAGCACCATCATCAAGCTCACGGCGGCCGAGACCGCCGCGAAGATCGCCTCCGGCGAGCTCACGGCCGTCGAGGTCACCGAGGCGCACCTCGCCCGCATCGAGGCCGTCGACGAGAAGGTCCACGCCTTCCTCCACGTCGACCGCGAGGGCGCCCTCGCCCAGGCCCGTGCCGTGGACGAGAAGCGGGCCCGCGGCGAGAAGCTCGGCCCCCTGGCCGGCGTCCCGCTCGCGCTCAAGGACATCTTCACCACCGCGGGCGTGCCCACGACCGTCGGCTCGAAGATCCTCGAGGGCTGGATCCCGCCGTACGACGCGACGCTCACCAAGCGCCTGAAGGACGCCGACGTCGTCATCCTCGGCAAGACCAACATGGACGAGTTCGCCATGGGCTCCTCCACGGAGAACAGCGCCTACGGCCCGACCGGCAACCCCTGGGACCTCACCAAGATCCCCGGTGGCTCCGGTGGCGGCTCGAGCGCCGCGCTCGCCTCCTTCCAGGCCCCGCTCGCCATCGGCACCGACACCGGTGGCTCCATCCGCCAGCCGGCCGCCGTCACCGGCACGGTCGGCGTGAAGCCGACGTACGGCGCGGTGTCCCGCTACGGCATGGTCGCCTTCTCGTCCTCCCTCGACCAGGGCGGCCCCTGCGCCCGTACGGTCCTGGACGCGGCCCTGCTGCACGAGGTCATCGCCGGGCACGACCCGCTCGACTCCACCTCCATCGACGCCCCGGTCCCGCCGGTGGTCGAGGCCGCGCGCAACGGCAGCGTCGAGGGCATGCGCGTCGGGGTGGTCAAGCAGTTCCGCGGCGAGGGCTACCAGGCCGGCGTCATCCAGCGCTTCGACGAGTCCGTCGAGCTGCTGAAGGAGCTGGGCGCCGAGATCGTGGAGCTGGACTGCCCGTCCTTCGACCTCGCGCTGTCCGCGTACTACCTGATCGCGCCGTCCGAGTGCTCCTCCAACCTCGCCCGCTTCGACGGCCTGCGCTACGGCCTGCGCACCGGCGACGACGGCGGCCACTCGGCCGAGGAGGTCACCTCCCTGACCCGCGAGGCCGGCTTCGGCCCCGAGGTGAAGCGCCGCGTCATGCTCGGCACGTACGCCCTGTCGAGCGGCTACTACGACGCCTACTACGGCAGCGCGCAGAAGGTCCGCACCCTCATCAAGCAGGACTTCGACAAGGCGTTCGAGCAGGTCGACGTCATCGTCTCGCCGACGACCCCGACCACCGCCTTCGCGATCGGCGAGCGCGCCGACGACCCGATGGCGATGTACCTCGCCGACCTGTGCACCATCCCGACCAACCTGGCGGGCAACGCGGCCATGTCGCTGCCGTGCGGCCTCGCCCCGGAGGACAACCTCCCGGTCGGTCTGCAGATCATCGCCCCCGTCATGAAGGACGACCGCCTGTACAAGGTGGGCGCCGCCGTCGAGGCAGCCTTCGTGGAAAAGTGGGGCCACCCGCTGATCGAGGAGGCTCCGTCGCTGTGAGCGCACTGTCCAAGGCCAAGGGCTTCAAGAAGTCCAAGTCCGGCCTGTACGTGTCGATGGCCACGTCGGCGTTCGGCGCCGTCGGCGTCTACAAGCAGATCAAGAAGGCCCGCGGAGACAACGACACGCTGCGGTTGCTCGACGCCGTCGTGACCGGTGCCGCGGTAGTCACCAACCTGGCCATTCTCTACCGCGAGCTGAAGCGGCTGGGCGACGACGACGTCCTGCTGGGCTGAGAGGGAAGTTCACCGTGACCACCACGACCGACCTGGTGTCGTACGAGGACGCGCTGGCGTCGTACGACCCCGTCATGGGCCTCGAGGTCCATGTCGAACTCGGCACCAAGACCAAGATGTTCTGCGGCTGTTCGACCGAGCTGGGCGCCGAGCCCAACTCGCAGACCTGCCCGGTCTGCCTCGGCCTGCCCGGCGCGCTCCCGGTCGTCAACGCGACCGGCGTCGAGTCCGCGATCAAGATCGGTCTCGCGCTCAACTGCGAGATCGCCGAGTGGTGCCGCTTCGCCCGGAAGAACTACTTCTATCCGGACATGCCGAAGAACTTCCAGACCTCCCAGTACGACGAGCCGATCGCCTTCAACGGCTACCTCGACGTGCAGCTGGAGGACGGCGAGACCTTCCGCGTGGAGATCGAGCGCGCCCACATGGAGGAGGACACCGGCAAGTCGACCCACGTCGGCGGCGCCACCGGCCGTATCCACGGCGCGTCCCACTCCCTGCTGGACTACAACCGCGCGGGCATCCCGCTCATCGAGATCGTCACCAAGCCGATCGTCGGTGCCGGCGAGCGCGCGCCGGAGGTGGCGAAGGCGTACGTCCGTGAGCTGCGCGAGGTCATCCGTGCCCTCGGCGTGTCCGAGGCCCGCATGGAGATGGGCCAGATGCGCTGTGACGTCAACCTGTCGCTGATGCCCAAGGGCGCCGACAAGTTCGGCACGCGTTCCGAGACGAAGAACGTCAACTCCCTGCGTTCCGTTGAGCGCGCCGCCCGCTACGAGATCCAGCGGCACGCGGCCGTGCTGTCGTCCGGCGGCACGATCGTCCAGGAGACCCGCCACTTCCACGAGGACACGGGGTCCACGACCTCGGGCCGCGTGAAGGAGGAGGCCGAGGACTACCGGTACTTCCCGGAGCCCGACCTCGTTCCCGTGGCGCCCTCGCGCGAGTGGGTCGAGGAGATCCGCGCGGCCCTGCCCGAGCTGCCGCTGGTCCGTCGCACCCGGCTGCTGGCCGAGTGGGGCATCTCGGCCACCGACATGCAGGCGATCCTCAACGCCGGTGCGCTGGAGCCGATCGTCGCCACGATCGACGCCGGTGCCGACGCGGCCTCCGCCCGCAAATGGTGGATGGGTGAACTGGCGCGCAGCGCCAACGAGTCCGGCAAGAGCCTGGACGAGCTGGCGATCACGCCCCAGCAGGTGGCCCGGGTCACCGAGCTGGTCGCGAAGGGTGACCTGAACGACAAGCTGGCCCGCCAGGTCATCGAGGGCGTACTCGCGGGCGAGGGCACCCCGGACGAGGTCGTCGACAAGCGCGGCCTGAAGGTCGTCTCCGACGAGGGCGCGCTCACTTCGGCCGTCGAGGAGGCCATCGCCGGCAACCCGGGCATCGCGGACAAGATCCGTGGCGGCAAGGTAGCCGCGGTCGGTGCCCTGGTCGGCGCGGTCATGAAGGCGACCCGCGGCCAGGCCGACGCGGCCCGCGTCAAGGAGCTGATCCTGGAGAAGCTGGGCGCCAGCGCGGGCTGAGCCCCGCGCACGCTCGATACGGCCCCGGAGGCGCAGTCTCCGGGGCCGTGTCCGTCAGTTGCGGCGTCCCACGACCCGCGCGAACCCCAGGGTGCGCCCCGCGTCGGCGCGCAGCAGATCCACCGAGTCGCGGGCCAGGCCCGCCATGAACTCGCTCGGGCTCTCCTCGGCGCACACCTCGCTCCACAGCAGCCAGTCGCGCCAGCCGTCCTGGAGCCAGTCGGCCGTCTCGACGGTCACGGCCTTGCTGCGCGTCCAGTTCCGCCGCCACCAGGAGGGGGAGTGGAACGCCCAGAAGCCCGGGTCCCAGTACGGTTCGAGGTGCTCCGGCGGCTCGGCACCGTCGATCTCCTCCCGCACCGACGGCACCACGACCCCGATCCGCCCACCCGGTTTCAGCAGCCGGGTCAGCACGGGGAGATACAGGTCATCGGTGCCGAAGTACTGGTAGGCGTCGATCGACACGATCGCGTCGAACGTACCCTCCCCGAAGGGCAGGTCGTGCGCCTCGGCGAACACCGGCAGCACGCGGTCGGCCACGCCCGCCTCCGCGATCCGCACGGCGTTGTCGTCGGGCTTCACCCACAGGTCGGCGGCCGTGACCTGGACGCCGTACTCACGGGCCAGGAAGACGGAGGTCAGGGCGCGCCCGCAGCCGAGGTCGAGCACGCGGGCGTCCGGCGGCAGCGCGTCGAGCCCGAGCGCGGGTACCAGCCACTCCAGCAGCCACAGCGCGTGCGGACCCATCTGGTTCTCGATGGTCCAGCGGACGTCGTAGTGGTTGCTGCGGGGGTAACGCGGGTGCGTGAGACGCCTGGTGAGTTCATCGGTCGTTCCGGCTCTCTCGGTCACAAGCGACCATGCGTAGCAGCCAAGGCCACCGCCGCGCACCTGGTTTCCCAGCCGGAGCGATACGCTCGACCGCCATGAGCGGACGCACCCATTCCGACAACGAGCCCGCGATAGCCGCGGCACCCGAACAGGACGAGCACATCGAGGACGCCCGGCGGGCCCGCTGGACCGCCGCCGGTACCGGGGTTCTGCTGAGCCTCGCCGGGCTGGCCGCCGCGCTGCTCCGGCTCACCAGGTCCGCTCCCGTGCTCGTGCCCGCCGCCTACGCGCTCGGTGCCGCCGTGTGCGCTCTCGCCGCGGTCCTCGGCTCCAGGGGCCGTACCCGCAGGGCCCTGTGGCTGCTGATCGCCGGGACGATGGTCATGGCGCTGGGGGACCAGTTCGACTGAGGCGCCCCTGCGGCGGCAGAGCCGCCGCCCTCGCCGGCGACGCCTTCGTGCTGCGCACCCTGCTCGTGCCCGCCCTGACGCACCCGCCCGGCTCGGCCGACCGGTGGCTGCCCGGGCCGGCTGGAGCGCCGGCTGCCCGCATCGGCGTCGAGCCGCCCGAGTGCCGCGTCGCGCATGAGAGGCTCGGCCCAGGTCTGGGTCTCTGTCCAGGAACTACGGAAGGAAGAGCGGCAGAATGTACGCGACATCCCTGGGTGACGACGGCGCCGAACTGCGGCCCCTGGAGGTCTGGCACGCCGAGGAGCTGCTCGCCGGCATCGACCGGGGACGCGACTTCATCGGCCGGCACATCGGCCTGCCGGACATCGTGACCGACCTGGACTCCGCCCGCGCCTACCTCAAGTCCTACGCCGACAAGCGCGGCGCCGACACCGGCAGCCTGCACGGGATATGGCTGGACGGGAAGCTCGTCGGCGGGCTGCTGTTCCGCGTCTGGGACACGCCGAGCGGGGTCTGTGAGGCCGGCTGCTGGCTGGAACCGGCGGCGGCCGGGCGCGGACTCGTCACACGCGGCATGCG
This sequence comes from Streptomyces sp. NPDC006314, assembly GCF_040613075.1. Classification (NCBI taxonomy): domain Bacteria; kingdom Bacillati; phylum Actinomycetota; class Actinomycetes; order Kitasatosporales; family Streptomycetaceae; genus Streptomyces; species Streptomyces sp. NPDC006314. The sequence goes on from NZ_JBEXRL010000022.1 coordinate 67,979, forward strand.
GGTGCTGTTCGACTGGGCCTTCGAGGAGCGCGGCATGCACCGCGTGGAGTGGCACGTGTCCGCGGCGAACGAGCCCAGCATCAACGTGGCCCGGCGGCTCGGCATGATCCGTGAGGGACTGCTCCGCGAGAACTACCCGCACCGGGGCGTGCGCGCCAGCACCGAGATCTGGGCGGTGCTCGCCCCCGAGTGGCGTGCCGCACGCGCGCGTACCGCGCACCACGATCATTAAGGGACCTCTCAGACAGCGTCCGTACGGTGCCGGGTATGGCAACGAAGACAGAGGAAGGCGCCGAGGCCGGCATCCGGGCGCGGAACGACGAGACGACGGCGGAGACCCCCACCGCCGAGAAGGAGCGGGCACCCGGGACCATCAGGGCCGAGGCCACTGACGCGGAGGCCGTCGACGCGGAGGCCGCTGACGTGGTGACCGCCGAGGAGGAGCCCGTCGAGGCGCCGGAGCAGGAGGGAAAGGTTCCGTCGGGGGTGGGCCAGGGCGCCGGTGCCGTCGTGTCCGCCGCGCTCGGCCTGGTCTCGCTGAGCGGCGGCTGGATCGGCACCATCGCCGGTGCCCGCGAGCAGCTCGTCGGCCAGCTGCGGACCTCGTCCACGGCGAGCGTCGCCACGCAGATCAAGGAGGTCTACGGCGACTCCTGGCACACCACCGCCCTGTGGGCCGGCCTGTTCGCGCTCGCCGCGCTGATCACCGCTGTGGTCGTGCTGGCGCGGCCCGCGTTCGGCGCGCCCGGCCGCCCTCAGGCCGCCTGGATCAAGTCGGTCGCCTGGGCGGGTGCCTCGCTCGGCGTCATCGGCCTGCTCCTGGCCGTCCTGAAGTACTCCGACGCGCTGCTCGGCCTGCCCTCGGCCGGCTGATGACCCGCAGGTCCCAGGGGCCTTAGGGAATCCGTGCGCACCTTACGGGTCCCCTAAGGCCCCTTACGCGCGCGTGCGGCCCGGCGGCGGCCCGAAGATGCGGAACTCTCCCGATGTGGCGCACCCCCCTGGGAGACGAAGGTGGAGGCATCGCAGAAAGCGAAGCACCACACCGCCTCTCCTCGAAGGGCACACCATGTTCGAGCTCGAGTACCACCGGATGCGTTCGGCCCAGCTGATCCGCGAGGCCGAGCAGGCCCGCCTGGCCCGCGAGGCCGAACGGGGCCGCCGCGCCGCCCGCCAGGAGCGGTCCGCCCGCAACGCCGACCAGGCGGCAGAGTCCCATACCGGCCGCCCCCGCCGGCACCGGCAGCCCCGCACCGCGTGACCGCCGGCCCGGCGAGGACCGGAGGCCCCGGAGACACGCGCACGGATGGGGAGGAGGGCCGCACGGGGGTCGGCCCTCTTCCGCCCGAGGGGCGTACGGCTTCCCAGCGGAGTCGTACGCCCCTTCCGTCTGGTGGCCCGACCCTCCAGGCCGCCGGTACGACGATCGCACCGAAGCTGTGGAAAACCGGTGCCCCGCCGTCCATGCCCCGTGCGATGCTCTGGCCCGTGGAAACCAGGTCCGTCAGCCCCGTGTTCGTCGGTCGCACCGACGAGTTGGACACCCTGAACGACGCGCTCGCCCGTGCCGCCGCGGGAGAGCCGCAGGCACTGCTGCTCGGCGGCGAGGCGGGCGTCGGCAAGACCCGCCTCGTCGAGGAGTTCACCGTGGCAGCGGGCCGCCGGGAAGCGGTCGTCGCGCTCGGCGGCTGCGTGGAGATCGGCGCCGACGGGCTGCCGTTCGCCCCCTTCTCCACCGCTCTGCGGGCCCTGCGCGAAGCCCTGCCGGAGGAGTTCGCCGCCGCGGCTGCCGGTCAGGAGGAGGAACTGGCGCGGCTGCTGCCCGAACTGGGCGAGGCCGGAGCCGGCCGCCATGACGAGCAGGGCATGGCCCGCCTGTTCGAACTGACCGTGCGTCTGATGGAGCGGGTCGCCGCCGCGCACCCGGTCGTGCTCGTCCTGGAGGACCTGCACTGGGCCGACGCCTCCACCCGCCACCTGCTCGCGTACCTCTTCCGCACCCTGCGCAGCGGCCGCCTCCTCGTCCTCGCCACCTACCGCTCCGACGACATCCACCGCCGCCACCCACTGCGCCCCCTGCTCGCCGAACTCGACCGGCTGCGTACCGTCCGCCGTATCGAACTCGCCCGCTTCACGCGCGAGGAGGTCGGCCGCCAGATCGCCGGCATCCTCGCCGCCGAACCCGACCCCGCCCAGGTCGACGAGATCTTCCAACGCTCCGACGGCAACGCCTTCTTCGTCGAGGAACTCGCCGTCGCCGCCTGTCAGGGCAGCTGCACCGGCCTGACGGACTCCCTGCGCGATCTGCTCCTGGTCCGGGTCGAGGCGCTGCCCGAGAGCGCCCAGCGGGTCGCCCGGGTCGTCGCCGAGGGCGGCTCCACCGTCGAGTACCGGCTGATCGCCGCCGTCGCCCAGCTCGCCGAGGACGACCTCATCGATGCGCTGCGGGCCGCCGTCGGCGCCAACATCCTCACCGTCACCCCGGCCGGCGACGGATACCGCTTCCGGCACTCCCTCGTCCGCGAGGCCGTCGCCGACGACCTGCTGCCCGGCGAGCGCTCCCGCCTCAACCGCCACTACGCCGAGGCCCTGGAGGCGGACCCCACGCTCGTCGCGGCCGACGCGCGCGTGATGCGCCTGGCCAGCTACTGGTACCACGCCCACGACGCCGCCAAGGCCCTGCCCGCCGTCCTGGACGCCTCCGTAGTGGCCCGCCGCCGGCACGCCTACACGGAACAACTCCGGCTCCTGGAGCGGGCGATGGAGCTGTGGGACAGCGTCGCGGAAGAGGTGCGCTCCGCCCTGCGCCCGGTCGACTACGCCGAGAGCTACCCTCCGTGCGGCTGCGACCCGGCCACCACCCCGCTGCGCTACCTCGACCTGATGGCCGAGGCGGCCGTCGCGGGCCGCTTCGGCGGCGAACGCGAACGCGCCCTGAAGATCACCAAACGGGCGCTGCGCCTCCTGGAGGACGAGCCGGATCCCCTGCGCGCCGCCTGGTTCTGGGTGCAGCGCTCCCGGCTGGTGCAGGCCCAGGCGCGGGGTGACGGCTGGCGGGAACTCGCCACCGCCCGGGACCTGGTACGCGGCCTGCCGCCCTCCGAGGTGCACGCCGAGGTGCTGGCCCTGGCCGCCAACTGGTCCATGCTGCATCGGCCCGGCCCCGAGGCCATCGCCGCCGCCGAGCAGGCCGTGGAGTACGCGCGGATGGTCGGCACCCGTGACATCGAACTCCACGCCCGCCTCACCCTGAGCGGACTCAAGGTGGACTCCGGCGACCACGAGACCGGCCTCGCGGAGATGCGGCAGGTCCTGCGGGACACCCTGGCGGAGGGCGTGCACCATGTCGCGGGCCGCGCCTATGTGAACCTGCCGTCCGTGATGCAGACCATCGGCCGCGACCGCGAGGCCGCCCCCCTTCTGCGCGAAGGCATCGCCTTCACCCGTAAGTACGCGCTGCTGGACGCCGAGGCCTGGGCCTGGGGCAACCTGTCCGACGCGCTCTACTCCCTCGGCCAGTGGCAGGAGGCCACCGAGGCCGCCACCCACGCGACCCGGGTCGGCCACAGCGCCAAGCCCCGCGGCGCGGGCGCCCTGCGTCTGGCCCACCTCGCCCTGGCCCGCGGCGACCTCGCCGAGGCCGGCCGGCAACTCGCCGCCGCCCGCGCCCACTACGGCACCCACGACCCCATGCCCCAGCAGTCCCTGCCGCTGGCGCGCATCGCCCTCGGTGTCGCCGCCGCGGAGGGCCGCATCGCCGACGCCCGCACCGAACTGCTCCAGGCCCTGGAAGCCGGCTTCCCGCCCGGCACCCACCGCTATGGCTGGCCGCTGCTGCTGGCCGCCGCCACCGCCGAGGCCGACGCCCGCGCCCTGCCCGCGGCCCGGCCCGACCGCCCCGAGATCCTCGACCGCCTCGGGAAGGCGGTGCGGCACCTCACCACGGGCGCCCCCCTCTGGCAGGCCTACGACCACTGGACCCGCGCCGAACTCCTCCGCGCGCAGGGCGAGGACACCGCCGACACCTGGTCGCCCGTGGTCACCGCGTTCGAGTGCCTGGACCGCCCCTACGACCTCGCCCGGGTCCGCCACCGCCTAGCCGGAGCACTGCTGACCGAGGGCGGCGACGACGAACGCGACCGCGCGGCGGAACTGCTCCGGCTGGCCGCCGCGGTGGCCTCCCACCTCGACGCCCGTCCCCTCGCCGACGCCGCCGCCCGGCTCGCCCAGCGCGCCCGCCTCACCCTGACCCGTGCTCCACGCCAGGCCCTCGCCCCCGCCGACCCGGCCGCGGCCCTCGGCCTCACCGGCCGGGAGCGGGACGTGCTGCGGCTGGTCGCGGCCGGCCGCACCAACCGCCAGATAGCCGAGGAGCTGTTCATCTCCCCGAAGACCGCGAGCGTCCACGTCTCCAACATCCTCAGCAAACTCGGCGTCTCGGGCCGGGGTGAGGCGGCGGCGGTGGCCCACCGGCTGGAACTCTTCCCGGCCGAGACGCTGGCTGCCGGAACGACCGGCTGAGATCTACGCTGGAGAAAACCGGCAAAGGGGAGTAGCCGTGTTCAACGCCTTCGAGGAACTGTTCGCACCCGGCCGCCGGCACACCCGGGACGAGCAGAACCGGCTCGAGCTGACCCGCGAGGACGTCGGGGACAGCGACCCCGGCCACGGACCCATCGACCTGGCTTCCGGAAAGGCCGTCATACGGCTGCCCGAACCGCAGCCGGCCGTACCGGAGCCGGACGAGGCCCCGAAGAAGGAGCCGGAAGAGCCGTGAGCGCGGGGAGCGGGGCTACCTCACCTCCACCTCCAGCACCCGGTCGTCACCCTTCTTCGGCGTCCCCCGGCCGTCCGTGTTGCTCGTCACCAGCCAGAGCTTGTCGCCGCCCGCCGGGGCCACCGTGCGAAGGCGGCCGTACCTGCCGGTGAGGAACGCCTGTGGGGCCGCCGAGGCCTCCGTGCCGCTCAGCGGGATGCGCCACAGGCGCTGCCCCTTCAGGCCCGCCATCCAGATCACGCCGTCGACATGGGCGATGCCGCTGGGGGAGGCGTCATCGGTGTGCCACTGGGCTGTGGGGTTGTGGAAGCCGGCCTCGGAGGACTTCCCCTCGGCGTCCGGCCAGCCGTAGTCGTCGCCGGGTTTGATCGCGTTCAGCTCGTCCCAGGTGTCCTGCCCGAACTCCGAGGCGAACAGCCGCTGCTTGTCGTCCCAGGCCAGCCCCTGGACATTCCGGTGGCCGTACGAGTACACCGGGGAGTCCGGGAACGGGTTGCCCGGGGCCGGCTCGCCCTCGGGGGTCAGCCGAAGGATCTTGCCGCCCAGGGACTTCTTGTCCTGCGCCAGGCCCTTCTGGCCGCTCTCGCCGGTGCCCGCGTACAGCATTCCGTCGGGGCCGAACTCGATCCGGCCGCCGTTGTGGATGTAACCCTTCGGGATGCCCTTGAACACCGTGTCCGGAGCGCCCAGTTGATCACCGGCCGGCTTCTGCTCGTCGTAGATCATGCGGACGATGCGGTTGTCCGAGGCCGAGGTGAAGTAGGCGTAGATCATGTGGTCCGAGGCGTACTCCGGGGAGAGGGCGATGCCCAGCAGACCGCCCTCGCCGGCCGGGGCGACCCCGGAGACCGCGCCCAGCTCGGTCTTCTTGCCCGTCTCCTCGTCGATCCGGGTGATCGTCCCGTCGTCCCGGGAGGAGACCAGCAGACCACCGCCGGGCAGTGTGGCCAGCCCCCACGGTGTCTTCAGGCCCTCGGTGACCGTGCGCAGCACCCTCACCGAGCCCTTGGCCGGAGGGGCCGACTCGCCGGCTCCGCCGGAGGGGGCGGCGCCGGTCGCCGTACCCCTCGGCGCCCTGCTCCCGCCGCCGTCCGGGGATCCCCCTCCGTCGGAGGAGCAGCCGGCCAGCAGGAGGGCGGCCGCGGCCAATACGGCCGACACAGCTCGATGTTGCACGATCATGGTCCCTTCAAGGCGGTGATCCAGTCGCTGGTTCTCCCTCTCATACACCGCTCGTCCCTCCCGGGTTCCCGATCCACGAGAAACCGATCGCCGGAAGCGGCGGGCACCGAGAGCGCGGCCCCGCAGCCGCCTCAGTCCCACGATCCCAGGGCGGCCGGCAGCCCGGACACCTCCGCCAAGTCCTCCTCGGTCAGCCGGAGCCCGGACGCGGCCGCGTTCTCCGTGGCCCAGCGTTCCCGTTTGGTGCCCGGCAGGGCGACCACATGCCGGCCCTGGGCCAGAACCCAGGCGAGGGCCACCTGCGCCGGGGTGACGTCCTCACCGTGGCGCCGCGCGACCCGGCGCAGCCCCGCGACGATCGGCTGGTTGGCCGCCATCATCTCGGCCGTGAACCGGGGGTGGCGGGCACGCACGTCGTCCGGTTCGAAGCCCTCGCCGGGCCGCAGCGTGCCGGTCAGGAAGCCGTTGCCCAGCGGCATCGCCGCGAGGAAGCCCACGCCCCGCGCCTCGCACCAGGGCAGCAGCGCGGTCAGCGCCTCCGGCGACCACACCGACAGCTCCGCCTGCACCGCGCTCACCGGGAACACCTGCTGCACCCGCTGCAGTTGGCGCAGGGTGGTGTCGTGCAGCCCGGCACCCGAGCGGCGCCCGCCGCGCGCCCCCACCGCGCACAGGCCCAGCGCCCGTACCTTCCCTGCCCGCACCAGCTCGGCCATCGCCCCCCACGTCTCCTCCACCGGCACCTCGGGGTCGGCGCGGTGCAACTGGTAGAGGTCGATCACGTCCGTCTGCAGACGGCGCAGCGAGGCGTCGCAGGCCCGCTTCACGTACCCCGGGCGGCCGTTCGCCACGATGTGCTGCTCGCCCACCAGCAGCCCCACCTTCGTGGAGACGAACGCGTCCCGGCGCCGCTCCTTGAGCGCCCGGCCCAGCAGCAGCTCGTTGGTGAACGGGCCGTACATGTCCGCGGTGTCCAGCAGGCTCGAACCCAGGTCCAGCGCCCGGTGCACGGTTCTCAGCGACTCGTCGCCACGTTGCCGTGACCCGCTGTAGGCCCAGCTCATCGGCATGCATCCGAGTCCGACGGCCCCCACCGCAAGCGCCCCCGCGCCGATCGTCCTGCGCTCCACCTGCTCGTGAACCTCCCTCTGCCCGGCCCCCAACCTAACCTCTGCGCCCCAGGCCCCTGACATAGCCTCCTTGCCATGAGTGCAGACGTATGGCTCCCCATCCCGCCTGAGGAGATCGAGGGGCTTCCCGAAGGGCCCCGGTACCTGTTCTGGGACGGGGGCGACAGCGGTGACCAGGAATTTCCCGGCGACCCCGCGGACTGTGCCGTGTACGTGGTGCCGTACATGAAGCGGTGGCCGGTGAAGGTCCGCCCGCTGGAGCACCTGACCCGGGTGCGGGTCATCCAGACGCTCACGGCGGGCATCGACGACATCACCGCGCGGCTGTCGTCGATCGTGCCCGGCGTGCAACTGTGCAATGCGCGCGGAGTGCACGAGGCGAGCACCGCCGAACTCGCGCTCACCCTGACCCTCGCCGCCCTGCGCGGTATCCCCGGCTTCGTCCGGGCCCAGCAACAGGAGCGCTGGCAGAGCGGGTTCCACCCCTCCCTCGCCGACAAGAACGTCCTCATCGTCGGCTACGGCGCCATAGGCGCCGCCATCGAGGACCGGCTCGTGCCCTTCGAGGTCGCGCGGGTGGCGCGCATCGCGCGCTCCCGGCGCACCACGGCGCGCGGTCCTGTGCACCCGATCACCGATGTGCTCTCAATGCTCCCGGAAGCGGACGTCGTGATCCTTTCCACCCCGCTCACGGAGGCCACGCGGGGCCTTGTCGACGCCGACTTCCTCGCGCGGATGAAGGACGGGGCGCTGCTCGTGAACGTCGCGCGCGGGCCCGTCGTCGACACCAAGGCGCTGCTCACCGAGCTGGAGAGCGGCCGGATCACCGCCGCCCTCGATGTGACGGACCCCGAACCGCTGCCCCCGGGACACCCCTTGTGGCAGGCGCCCGGCGTGCTGATCAGCCCGCATGTGGGCGGCCCCTCCTCGGCGTTCCTTCCGCGCGCCAAGCGGCTGCTCGCCGACCAGTTGACCCGTTTCGTGAACCAGGAGCCCTTGCGGAACGTGATGCTTACGACGGGAGCGACCGGGCGGTAATCCGCTTCCGGCACACTCCGCAACCTCTCGGACGCGGCCCGTGCAGACGTCCCCACTGATCGTCACGGAGCGTAGAGAGGCTATGTCCCTGAGTGACGATCCTGGTGTATCGTCCCGACAGGGGTGCGCCGCCGACCACTCGGCGCCGGGGACGGACATTTCAGATTTGTGAGGGGGGCGACGGGCGATGCACGGCCTATGGACGAACGATCCGACGCGGCGGAGCCGCCGACGGCGACCCTGGCGCACGGCCGCACGCAGACGCGGCCACCACACCGGTCAGCACAGCCATCACCAGCGCAGGCACAGCGGCCGCAGAAGGCAGGCGCACCCAGCGCACCGGGAACGGCAGGACCCGGGAGCCGCGCGGACCGGGAGGCCCCGGTGAGCGCGCCGCCCTCTGTGACGACCACCCTCGACGAAGCGGTGCGCGGGCCGCACCCGCAGGAGGCGCCGCCGCGCCGGCCGGCCGGCCGTGAGGGTACGCGACTGACGGAGCAGCTCGTCCTCGCCCTGGTGTGCGCGGCCTATGCCGTCGGAGCCGCGTTCGGCTGGGGAGTCGAGGAAGTCGCACTGATCATGGGCGACTTCGGGCTGAGCGCCGCGGCGGGCACCGCGGCCGTCTCGTGCTTCCTGTACGCCCGCAGCGCGCGCGTGCACTTCCGGTCCGCATGGCTGCTGTTCGCCCTCTCCTCGGCGATGGCGGCCCTGGGCAACGCGGTCTGGGGCTGGTACGAGGTCGTCCTCGCACAGTCCGTGCCCAGCCCCAGCTACGCCGACCTGTTCTTCCTGTGCTTCGCGCCGCCCGCCATCGTGGGCCTGCTGGTCCTCGCCAAGCGGCCGGTGACGAGAGCGGGCTGGATCTGCCTTGCGCTGGACGCCTGGCTGATCGGCGGCTCGCTGCTCACCCTGTCATGGAGCCTCGCCCTCGCCCAGGCGGCCCGCTTCGACGGGCCGAGCGTGGCACACACCGCGCTGTCGCTGGCGTACCCGCTGCTCGACATCGCGCTCGTCAGCATGGTCCTCGCGCTGCACTTCCGCCGCGCCCCGGGCAACCGCACGGCGGTGAACACCGCGATCGGCGCGCTCGCGCTGACCGTGATGTGCGACGCGCTGTTCACCTCGCCGCTGCTGCACAGCAGTTACCGCTCCGGGCAGCTGCTGGACGCGGGCTGGTTCGCCGGCTCGCTGCTGCTCGCCTACGCCCCCTGGGTCGCTCGCCGGCACCGGAGCGCGCAGGAGGCACGCGTGTCCGGCGGGCACACGCGCGTGGTCCACGAGCACCTGCCCGGGCAGCGCGGCACGGGCCGCCACCACCCGGCCGCGCCCGCCCCGGCGGGTGACCTCAGCCGGTACCCGGCCGGACGGCCGATCACCGGCTCGCTCGCCGCGCTCACCCCGTACCTCGCCGCCGCCGTGTGCACGCTGGGCATCCTGTACAACGTCCTCAACGGCCGCAGACCCGATCATGTGGTGCTGATCACCGCGGGCGCCGTCGTGCTCGCGCTCGTCATCCGCCAGGGCATCATGCTGCTGGACAACATCACTCTCACCCAGGAGCTGGCGCAGAAGGAGAACCACTTCCGCTCCCTGGTGCAGGGCTCCAGCGACGTGATCATGATCGCCGCGCCCAACGGCATCCTGCGGTACGTCTCGCCGGCCGCCGCCGGGGTCTACGGCCGGCCCGCCGAGGAGCTGGTCGGCACGGAGCTGGCCGCGCTCATCCACCCGGAGGACCTGGGCTGCGTGGTGCACGAGGTGCGCCGTTTCCTCGCCGCCAGCCCGCTGGAGGAGCCCACCACACGCATCGAGTGCCGGTTCCGCTCCGGCGACGGCGGCTGGCTCAACGTCGAGTCCACCGTCAACCGCCATTACGGCGGCCTCATCTTCAACAGCCGGGACGTGACCGAACGGGTCCGGCTGCAGGCGCAGTTGCAGCACAACGCCGAGCACGACCCGCTGACCGACCTGCCCAATCGCGCGCTGTTCACCAAGCGGGTCCAGCAGGCCCTCTCCGGCCGCCGCGCCACCGACCGGGGTGCCGCCCTGCGCGGCACGGCCGTGCTCTTCATCGACCTGGACGGCTTCAAGGCCGTCAACGACACGATCGGCCACCAGGCCGGGGACGAACTGCTCGTCCAGGCCGCCCGCAGGCTCCAGGACGCGGTCCGGCAGGGGGACACCGCCTCCCGGCTGGGCGGCGACGAGTTCGCGGCCCTGATCGCCGGGGACGGCACCCGCGACCGGACCGCCCGGGAGCGGAACATCCTGGAACTCGCCGACCGCCTCAGGGCGACCCTCTCGCAGCCGTACGCCATCGACGGCAACGAGGTCCGGGTCAACGCCTCCATCGGCGTCGCCTTCGCCGAACCGGGACTCGGCGCCGGTGAGCTGCTGCGCAACGCCGACCTCGCGATGTACCGCGCGAAATCGACCGGAAAGGGCCGCGTCGAACTGTACAGACCGCAGATGCAGCAGGACGTCGTACGCAAGGCGGGGCTGGCCACGCGGCTGCGTTCCGCGCTGCACGACGGCGAGTTCGCGCTGCTGCACCAGCCGGTGGTCTCCCTCGGGAATGGCCGGATCGCCGCGGTCTCCGCGCAGGCACGCTGGCGCTCCTCCCAAGGGGTGCTGTTCACGCCGGCCGAGTTCCTGCGGGTGGCCGAGGACGGCGACAAGACCGCCGAACTGGACCGCTGGCTCCTCCAGGAGGCCGTGGAGCAGGCCGCCGAACGGGCCGCCACCGGGCTCGTCGTACCCGTGGCGGTACGGATGGGTGCCCGGCGGCTGCTGGACCGCTCGATGGGCTCCGTGGAGGCGCTGCTGACCCGGCACGGGCTGCCGCCCGGCGCGCTGGTCATCGAGCTGTCCGACACCGATCCCCGGGTTCCGCCGGAGGAGCTGGAACGGCGGCTGACCGCGCTCAGCCGGCTCGGGGTGCGGATCGCGCTGGACGGGTTCGGCAGCGGCTACGCGGCCATCACCGCCCTCAGGCGGCTGCCCGTGGACATCCTCAAACTCGACCGCAGCCTGGTCGAAGGGGTCGTGGAGTCCGCACGCCTGCACAAGATCACCGCTGGGCTGCTGCGGATCGCCGGCGATCTCGGGCTCCAGTCCGTCGCCGAGGGGGTGGATCTGCCCGAGCAGGTGGTCGCCCTGCGCGCGATGGGCTGCACGCACGGGCAGGGCATGGCGTTCGCCGGTCCGCTGGACGAGTACCGGCTGCGCCGGGCGCTCGGATCCGGCCACTATCCGGTGCCCCACGCACCGGCCGAACCCGCCTTCGCGGGCGGCGCGAGAGAGCCGCAGGGGCGCGTCGGTGCCGAGGGTGCGTGGGGGTGCACGCGCCCGAGCGAGGCCGAGAGCGGCGGGGCGCGGAGGCCCGAGGGGCTGAGCACGGTCGTGGCCTCGACACCGACTGTGGCACCGCGGAGGTGAACGAGCCGTGGAAAGGGCCACAGGGTGTACACAGGGCACCGCCGTCTTCGGAGGCGGCGGTGCCCTTCGTTCACATAATGAGACTCCCGTCCCACCTACTTGACACGTGGTGCGTGCCGGGGGGAGGGTCAGTGCCATGCGCACCCGAATTCTCGTACTTGGACAGCGCGTCGGCTGAGCTGGGACGCACCGGAGGACGATCCGGAATCCCCAGCGACCTCACCGGCGCGCTCCCCTCGCTTGCCTTCCGGCACGAGGGGTTTTTTGTTGCACGAGCGCCGTTCGTGCAGCGCTTGAACTCCGCCCGAACCTCGCAAAAACCCTCAGCATCGAGAAGAGAATGCCGATGACCGAGCAGGCCACCGGGGCCCACCATCCGCAGCCGCGGCCCCGTTCCGGAGGACAGCAGTCCGCCCCCGTCGAGCACGTCACGGGTGCGCAGTCCCTCATCCGCTCCCTCGAGGAGGTCGGCGCGGACACGGTATTCGGCATTCCCGGTGGTGCGATCCTGCCGGCGTACGACCCGCTGATGGACTCCACCCGGGTGCGGCACGTCCTGGTCCGTCACGAGCAGGGTGCGGGGCACGCGGCCACGGGTTACGCGCAGGCGACCGGCAAGGTCGGTGTCTGCATGGCGACCTCGGGGCCGGGTGCGACGAACCTGGTCACGCCGATCGCGGACGCGCACATGGACTCGGTGCCGCTGGTCGCGATCACCGGCCAGGTCGCCTCGAAGTCGATCGGCACGGACGCCTTCCAGGAGGCGGACATCGTCGGCATCACCATGCCGATCACCAAGCACAACTTCCTCGTCACCAAGGCCGAGGACATCCCGCGGGTCATCGCCCAGGCGTTCCACATCGCCTCCACCGGCCGCCCGGGCCCGGTCCTGGTCGACATCGCCAAGGACGCCCTCCAGGCGAGGACCACCTTCTCCTGGCCGCCGGTGATGGACCTGCCCGGCTACCGCCCGGTGACCAAGCCGCACGCCAAGCAGATCCGCGAGGCGGCCAAGCTGATCACCTCCGCCAGGCGGCCGGTCCTCTACGTCGGCGGCGGTGTCCTCAAGGCACAGGCCACCGCCGAGCTGAAGGTCCTCGCCGAACTCACCGGAGCGCCCGTCACCACCACCCTGATGGCGCTCGGCGCGTTCCCCGACAGCCACCCGCTGCACGTGGGGATGCCGGGCATGCACGGTGCGGTCACAGCCGTCACCGCGCTGCAGAAGGCCGACCTGATCGTCGCCCTCGGTGCCCGCTTCGACGACCGCGTCACCGGCAAGCTGGACAGCTTCGCCCCGTACGCCAAGATCGTCCACGCCGACATCGACCCGGCCGAGATCGGCAAGAACCGTGCCGCCGACGTGCCGATCGTCGGCGACGCCCGCGAGGTCATCGCCGACCTGGTCCAGGCCGTGCAGAAGGAGCACAGCGAGGGCCACAAGGGCGACTACACCGCCTGGTGGAGCGACCTCAACCGCTGGCGCGAGACCTACCCGCTCGGTTACGACCAGCCGGAGGACGGCTCCCTGTCCCCGCAAGCGGTCATCGAGCGCATCGGGCAGCTCGCCCCGGAGGGCACGATCTTCGCGGCGGGTGTGGGCCAGCACCAGATGTGGGCCGCCCACTTCATCCAGTACGACAAGCCGGCCACCTGGCTGAACTCCGGCGGTGCCGGGACGATGGGTTACGCGGTCCCGGCCGCGATGGGCGCCAAGGCCGGCCGGCCGGACCGGACGGTCTGGGCGGTCGACGGCGACGGCTGCTTCCAGATGACCAATCAGGAACTGACCACCTGCGCGCTGAACAACATCCCGATCAAGGTCGCCGTCATCAACAACGGTGCCCTGGGCATGGTCCGCCAGTGGCAGACCCTCTTCTACAACCAGCGTTACTCCAACACCGTGCTGCACAGCGGCCCCGACGACATCAACCCGGAGGCCAAGGGCACGCGCGTGCCGGACTTCGTGAAGCTGTCCGAGGCCATGGGCTGCGTGGGCCTGCGCTGCGAGCGTCCGGAGGACCTGGACAAGGTCATCGCCGAGGCGAACTCCATCAACGACCGCCCGGTCGTCATCGACTTCATCGTCCACGAGGACGCGATGGTGTGGCCGATGGTCGCCGCAGGCACCTCCAACGACGAGATCATGGCCGCCCGGGACGTCCGCCCCGACTTCGGCGACAACGAAGACGACTGAGCGAGGAAGAGCAACCAGACATGTCCAAGCACACGCTCTCCGTCCTGGTGGAGAACACGCCGGGCATCCTCGCCCGGATCGCCGCCCTGTTCTCCCGCCGCGGCTTCAACATCGACTCGCTCGCGGTCGGTGTCACCGAACACCCCGACATCTCCCGCATCACCATCGTCGTGGGCGTCGAGGACCTGCCGCTCGAGCAGGTGACCAAGCAGCTCAACAAGCTCGTCAACGTGCTGAAGATCGTCGAGCTGGAGCCGGGTCAGGCCGTTCAGCGCGAACTCGTTCTGGTGAAGGTCCGCGCCGACAACGAGACCCGCTCCCAGATCGTGGAGATCGTCCAGCTGTTCCGCGCCAAGACCGTCGACGTCTCCCCGGAGGCCGTGACGATCGAGGCCACCGGATCGAGCGAGAAGCTGTCCGCCATGCTCAAGATGCTGGAGCCGTTCGGCATCAAGGAACTGGTCCAGTCCGGCACGATCGCGATCGGCCGTGGCGCCCGTTCGATCACGGACCGGTCGCTGCGCGCTCTCGACCGATCTGCGTAAGGCTGAATACGGGCGGTCGGTGAGTCGCCGCCCGCCCGTATGCCGAGACCCTCGAACTTCCCCTCCCTCACCGGCATACGGTGGGACGCACAACCTGCACACCAAGGAGAGAACCCAAAGTGGCCGAGCTGTTCTACGACGCTGACGCCGACCTGTCCATCATCCAGGGCCGCAAGGTCGCGGTCATCGGCTACGGCAGCCAGGGCCACGCCCACGCGCTGTCGCTGCGTGACTCCGGTGTCGACGTCCGCGTCGGTCTGCACGAGGGCTCCAGGTCCAAGGCCAAGGCCGAGGAGCAGGGCCTGCGCGTGGTGACCCCGGCCGAGGCCGCCGCCGAGGCCGACGTCATCATGATCCTCATCCCGGACCCGATCCAGGCCCAGGTCTACGAGGAGTCCATCGCCCCGAACCTGAAGGACGGCGACGCGCTGTTCTTCGCCCACGGCTTCAACATCCGCTTCGGCTTCATCAAGCCCCCGGCCGGCGTCGACGTCGCCCTGGTCGCCCCGAAGGGCCCGGGCCACCTGGTGCGCCGTCAGTACGAGGAGGGCCGCGGCGTCCCGGCGATCGCCGCCGTCGAGCAGGACGCCACCGGAGGCGCCTTCCCGCTGGCCCTGTCGTACGCCAAGGCCATCGGCGGCACCCGCGCCGGTGTCATCAAGACGACCTTCACCGAGGAGACCGAGACCGACCTGTTCGGCGAGCAGGCCGTGCTGTGCGGTGGCACCTCCGCCCTGGTCAAGGCCGGTTTCGAGACCTTGGTCGAGGCGGGCTACCAGCCCGAGATCGCCTACTTCGAGTGCCTGCACGAGCTGAAGCTGATCGTCGACCTCATGTACGAGGGCGGCCTGGAGAAGATGCGCTGGTCCGTCTCCGAGACCGCCGAGTGGGGCGACTACGTCACCGGCCCGCGCGTCATCACCGACAGCACCAAGGCGGAGATGAAGAAGGTCCTCGCGGAGATCCAGGACGGCACCTTCGCCCAGAACTGGATGGATGAGTACCACGGCGGTCTGAAGAAGTACAACGAGTACAAGACGCAGGACTCCGAGCACCTGCTGGAGACCACCGGCAAGCAGCTGCGCAAGCTGATGAGCTGGGTGAACGAGGAGGCGTAAGCCTCATCACAGGGGCCGGGGCGGACTGCTCCGGCCCCTGTTGTCCACCCCGTCCAGCCACGGACGGGTGATCCTTCCGCGGAGGCGCAATACGACCTCCGCCACGCCACTAGACTGCTGCACAACACGCGTCAGGCCCACAGCGTCGTGCGTCTTCCGCGGCTAGCCCCTCCACCGCCTGCGGCCGTCGGGACGGCCGTCCGCATTGGACTTGTGAGGACTCACGTGAGCTCGAAACCCGTCGTACTCATCGCTGAAGAGCTGTCGCCCGCGACCGTCGACGCGCTCGGCCCGGACTTCGAGATCCGGCACACCAACGGAGCCGACCGAGCCGAACTGCTCCCCGCCATCGCCGACGTCGACGCGATCCTGATCCGTTCCGCCACCAAGGTCGACGCCGAGGCCATCGCCGCCGCGAAGAAGCTCAAGGTCGTCGCACGGGCCGGCGTCGGCCTGGACAACGTCGACGTCTCCGCCGCCACCAAGGCCGGCGTCATGGTCGTCAACGCCCCGACCTCCAACATCGTGACCGCCGCCGAGCTGGCCTGCGGTCTGATTCTCGCCACCGCCCGCAACATTCCGCAGGCCAACGCCGCGCTGAAGAACGGCGAGTGGAAGCGCAGCAAGTACACGGGCGTGGAGCTGGCCGAGAAGACGCTGGGTGTCGTGGGCCTGGGCCGCATCGGTGCCCTCGTCGCGCAGCGCATGTCCGCCTTCGGCATGAAGGTCGTCGCCTACGACCCCTACGTGCAGCCCGCGCGGGCCGCGCAGATGGGTGTCAAGGTGCTGTCCCTGGACGAGCTGCTCGAGGTCTCCGACTTCATCACCGTTCACCTGCCCAAGACCCCTGAGACCCTCGGCCTGATCGGCGACGAGGCGCTGCGCAAGGTCAAGCCCGGCGTGCGCGTCGTCAACGCGGCCCGCGGCGGCATCGTCGACGAGGCGGCGCTGTACGCGGCGCTGAAGGAGGGCCGGGTCGCCGGCGCCGGCCTCGACGTGTACGCGAAGGAGCCCTGCACCGACTCCCCGCTGTTCGAACTGGACCAGGTCGTGTGCACCCCGCACCTGGGCGCGTCCACCGACGAGGCCCAGGAGAAGGCGGGCATCGCGGTCGCCAGGTCCGTCCGCCTCGCCCTCGCCGGTGAGCTGGTGCCGGACGCGGTGAACGTCCAGGGCGGTGTCATCGCCGAGGACGTCAAGCCCGGTCTGCCGCTCGCCGAGCGCCTCGGCCGCATCTTCACCGCGCTCGCCGGTGAGGTCGCGGTCCGCCTCGACGTCGAGGTCTACGGCGAGATCACCCAGCACGACGTGAAGGTGCTGGAACTGTCCGCGCTGAAGGGTGTCTTCGAGGACGTCGTCGACGAGACGGTGTCGTACGTCAACGCCCCGCTGTTCGCGCAGGAGCGCGGTGTCGAGGTCCGCCTGACCACCAGTTCGGAGTCGGCCGACCACCGCAACGTGGTGACCGTGCGCGGCACGCTGGGCACCGGCGAGGAGGTGTCGGTCTCCGGCACGCTGGCCGGCCCCAAGCACGTCCAGAAGATCGTCGCGGTCGGGGACTACGACGTCGACCTCGCGCTCGCCGACCACATGGTCGTCCTGCGCTACGAGGACCGTCCGGGCGTCGTGGGCACCGTCGGCCGCATCCTCGGCGAGGCGGGCATCAACATCGCCGGCATGCAGGTCGCCCGTGCGACGGCGGGCGGCGAGGCGCTGGCGGTGCTGACCGTGGACGACACGGTGGTCTCCGGCGTGCTGGCCGAGCTCGCGGCGGAGATCGGGGCGACGTCGGCCCGGTCGGTGAACCTGGTCTGAGGTGCCGTCCGGGGCTGCCGCCCCCCATACAGCCGTGAACGCCGGACGGGCTGGGATCTCTCAGCCCGTCCGGCGTTTTCGTCTGCCCTACTTCTCGTTCTTCCCGACCTCGATCCGCCGCAGGGTCACCGCCGCTCCCGCCGCCGCCAGCGCCAGCGTCACCGCTCCGGCGATCGCCGCCCCGTGCATCCCGCTGGTGAAGGCCTCCCGAGCCGTGGCGAGCAGCGTCTCGCCGGTGCGGCCGGGCAGGTGGGCGGCCGTGGCGAGGGCGCCGCCCAGGGTCTCGCGGGCCTCGGCCGGGGCCGTGGCCGGCATCTCGTGGCGGTAGACGGCCGTGCCGATGGATCCCAGGACCGCCATGCCGAGGGCGCCGCCGAACTCGGCGCTGGTCTCCATGAGGGAGGAGGCCGTGCCCGCCCGCTCGACCGGGGCGCTGCTCATGATCACGTCTGTCAGCAGGGACATGATCGCCATCACCCCGCAGGCGAGCACGCCGGCCGCGGCCAGCACCAGCCACAGGGAATCGGTGCCGGCGAAGGCGAACAGTGCGTAACCGGCCGCGGCGACGGCGAAGCCGCCGGCGACGACGTACGCGCGGTTGAGGCCCCGCTGGACCAGCTGGGTGGTGAGCGGTGCGGCGACCCCGATGAACACCGACGGGAGCAGGCTCCACAGCGCGGCCGCCAGGGGGCTCTTGCCGAGGACCGACTGCAGGTACTGCGTGGTGAAGATGGCGGAGCCCATCATGCCGAACGTGTTGACGAGGGTCAGGACCAGCGCCGGGGTGAAGCCGTGGCCCCGGAAGAGGGCCGGCGGGATCAGCGGGGAGCCGGCGGTGCGCTGCCGGTGGACGAACAGGGCGGCGAAGAGCAGGCCGACGGTGATCGAGACGACGTACAGCGGGTGCCAGCCCTCGGAGGGGATCTCCTTGAGGCCGTAGATCACGGGGAGTACGGCGGCCATCGACAGCGGGACGCTCACCCGGTCGAAGCGTCCGGGCTCGGGGTTCTTCGACTCCGGCAGCAGCACGGGACCGAGGATCAGCAGCAGTGCCATCGCGGGCAGGTTGACCAGGAAGACGGAGCCCCACCAGAAGTGCTCGACGAGGATGCCGCTCATCACCGAGCCGAGGGCCACACCGCCCGTCATCACGCCGGACCACAGACCGATCGCCTTCGCCCGCTCGGCGGGATCGGTGAACATCGTGCGCACCAGGGCCATCGTGGACGGCATCAGGGTCGCGCCGCCGATGCCGAGGATGGCACGGGCCGCGATCAGGGTCTCCGCGCTGTTCGCGTAGGCCGCGAGGAGCGAGGCGGCGCCGAAGGCCGCGGCGCCCATGAGGAGGAGCTTGCGGCGGCCGACGCGGTCGCCGAGGGAGCCCATCGTCATCAGCAGGCCGGCCAGGACGAAGCCGTAGATGTCGAAGATCCACAGTTGCTGGGTGCCGGTCGGCCGCAGGTCGGCGCTGATCGCGGGGGTGGCGAAGTAGAGGACCGAGACGTCCATCGAGACCAGCAGCAGCGGCAGCATCAACACGGCGAGCGCGGTCCACTCACGGCGTCCGGCGCGGGTGGGGGAGGTCGGGGGTGCGGTCGGGGACGCGGTCGGGGTGGTGCTCGTCGGGTTCGTCATGACAGGAAACGTACAGGCGTCTTAAACGTCTGTCTAGAACGCTTGTATAGGTCACTTGTCTAGGACGGTCGTATGGA
Source organism: Streptomyces sp. NPDC006314 (assembly GCF_040613075.1). Taxonomy (NCBI): domain Bacteria; kingdom Bacillati; phylum Actinomycetota; class Actinomycetes; order Kitasatosporales; family Streptomycetaceae; genus Streptomyces; species Streptomyces sp. NPDC006314. The sequence continues at coordinate 86,931 of NZ_JBEXRL010000022.1, forward strand.
CCGCGGGTAGGCTGGCCGGCATGGGACACCGTGAGGATCTGCTCGAAGGCGCCAAGCGCTGCCTGCTGGAGAAGGGGTTCGCGCGCACCACGGCGCGGGACATCGTGAAGGAGTCGGGCACCAACCTGGCGTCTATCGGTTACCACTACGGCTCGAAGGACGCGCTCCTGGCGCAGGCCTACGTGTCACTGGTGGAAGGGCTGTCCGATGCCTTCACCGGCGAGGCGAACTCAGGTCTGAGCGCCGCGCCGGGCTCCCTGGAGCGCTTCCGGGAAGTGTGGTCCAACGTCATCGCCACCATGCGGGAGCCCGGCTCGCTCTGGCGGCTCAGTGCGGAGATCGCGGTCATGGGCGACCAGTTGCCCGACGTGCGCGACCATCTCGCGCAGGCCCAGCGGGAAGGTTCGCGCGGGTTCGTCGCCCTCATGACGGGGGTGCCGGAGGAGGAGGTCACGGAGGACGCCGTGGACACGCTCGGCAGCTTCTACACCCTCCTGATGACGGGCCTCATCTTCCAGTGGTCCTTCGCCCCGCAGACCGCCCCGGACGCCGATCGGCTCACCGAGGGACTGCGCCGGGTGATCGAGGCCACCGGCCCGGCCGGCCGCTGACGTACCGCCCCCGTGCCCGGGGGCCGGTCACAGCCGCGCCCGCTTCAACGTCATGTGCAGCAGCAGCCGGTCCTCCCCGTCATCCAGGTCGAGCCCGGTCAGCTGCTCCACCCGGGACAGGCGGTAGTACAGCGTCTGCCGGTGGATGCCCAGCTCGGCGGCGGTGCGGCCGGCCTGTCCGGCGCAGTCGAGGTAGACCTCGGCGGTGCGGGCCAGCTCCCGGTGGACGGGGGAGAGCAGCGGGCCGACCACGGGATCGTGCGCGGACTCCGGGGGCAGTGCGGTCAGCAGCCGGTACGGCCCGATGCGCGCCCACTCCGCGACAGGACCGAACCGCGGCTCGGCCAGCGCGGCGCGCGCGGCGGCCCGTGCCTCCTGCCAGACCGTGCCCAGCTCGGCGAGACCGGTGCGGGGCTCGCCGAGCCCGGCGGCGAACCCGGCAGTCCCGCCGGCCCCCGCGGGCCCGCCGAACCTCGCGGCCACGGCGGCGGCCGTACGCGCCCCGGTTCCCCGCGACTTCGCTCCCCCCGCCCCCTCGGCCTCCTTCAGCAGCCGGCCGGCCGCCGTGAGCGCGGGTGTCACCACGTCCGTGCTGCGCAGCCGTACCAGGACCGCGAGGGTCAGGCCCGTCGCCCCCCACGGCAGTGTGCACAGCGCCGTCGCGTGCGGGATCGTGCGCGGGGAGGGGGCGTCGTCCGGGTCGGCTGAGGGCCAGGGGGCGAGGCAGACCAGGGTGTGCGGGCCGTCCGCGCGGGGACCGAGGGCGGTGCGCAGTTCGGCCACGGCCATGTCACGCTGCCAGCCGCGTTCCGCGGTGAGCACCGCCCGCAGCTCCCGGCTCAGCCCGGCCCCGGCCTCCGCCTCGTCCGCGAGCAGCGCGCCGATCCGGTCCGCCACCCGCATGGCGGCCGCCAGCTGTGGGTCCGTGGGCCCCGGGTCGCCGTCCAGCAGCCAGACATAGCCGAGGACGACACCCCGGTGGCGTACCGGCAGACAGATACGGCCGCGATACACCCCGGCCTCCGGGCTGGGCGGGATCCGCACCGGCCCGGTCGCGCGCGTGATGCCGAAGCCCTCGAACCAGGCCCGGACGGTCGCCGTGGAGCGCCGGGTCAGGATCGAGCGGGTGCGCACCGGGTCCAGCGCCGACGCATCCAGCTCGTCCTCGCTGTCGTACGCGCCGAAGGCGATCAGCTCGAAGTCCCGGTTCTCCAGGGTCGCCGGAACGCCCAGCAGCTCCGAGATCTCGTCCACGAGCTCCTGGTAGTCACCCCTGTAGGCCGCCGTCACGCGGGCATTCTCCCGCATTCTCCGCCGCCTTCATACATCTGTCTGAGATCCCGTACACGGATGCGTGACAGCTGTCGATGGCTGACGATCGGAGAGATCCTTAGGTTTCACGGTGGTTCTCCGTGTCGTACCCGAATCGTCGGGTGACGGCCGTTTCGGTGCTTGTCTGTGGAGGTGCCCCGTGCTGGGTCCCGTGATTCTCGCCGCGTCGCGCAGCGACCGGATGCGACGCCTGATCTCGGCGGCCCCGGTGACCAAGCAGGTCGTCGACCGCTTCATCCCCGGCGAGACCGCCGACGACATCGTGCCGATCATCCAGGAACTGACGGCCAAGGGCCTGGAGCTGACGATGGACGTCGTCGGCGAGGACATCACCACCCCCGAGCAGGCCGCCCACGCCCGGGACGCCTACCTGGAGCTGATCGACCACCTCGAGGAGCTGGGGTTCGGCGAGCGGGTCGAGATGTCCGTCAAGCTGTCCATGTTCGGGCAGGCGCTGGAGAACGGCCACGAGCTGGCCCTCGCCAACGTCCGCCCGGTCGTCGAGGCAGCCGCCGCCATCGGTACGACGGTCACCCTGGACGCCGAGGACCACACCACCCTGGACTCGATGTTCGCCATCCACGAGGAGCTGCGGAAGGACTTCCCGCAGACCGGCTGCGTCATCCAGGCCTACCTCTTCCGCACCGAGGCCGACGCCCGCCGCCTTGCCGCGTCCGGCAGTCGCGTGCGCCTCGTGAAGGGCGCCTACAAGGAGCCCGCGGAGGTCGCCTACCAGCAGAAGCAGGAGATCGACAAGGCGTACGTCCGTATCCTCAGGACACTGATGGAGGGCGAGGGCTATCCGATGATCGGGTCCCACGACCCGCGCCTGATCGCCATCGCCCAGGAGCTGGCCCACAAGGTCGGCCGTAAGCTCGACGAGTACGAGTTCCAGATGCTGTACGGCATCCGCGGCGAGGAGCACCTGCGGCTGGCCGCCGAGGGCCACCGCATGCGTGTCTACACCGCCTACGGAACCGACTGGTACGGCTACTTCATGCGCCGTCTCGCGGAGAAGCCGGCGAACCTGGGCTTCTTCCTCCGCTCGATGATCAGCAAGGGCTGAGCCCGAACACCCGCTCACGTACAAGGAGTTACGGATCTCATGGACGCTGTGACCCAGGTCCCCACCCCGGTCAACGAGCCGGTGCACGGCTACGCCCCCGGCTCGCCCGAGCGCGCCCGCCTCGAGGTCAAGCTCAAGGAGCTGGCCGAGAACCCGATCGACCTGCCGATGACCATCGGCGGGGAGAAGCGGATGGGCGGCGGCGCGCCGTTCGAGGTGGTCCAGCCGCACAACCACAAGGCCGTCATCGGCACCCTGCGCAACGCCACCCGGCAGGACGCGAAGGACGCCATCGACGCGGCCCTCGCCGCCGCGCCGGCCTGGCGCGCGATGTCGTTCGACGACCGCGCCGCGATCATCCTGCGCGCCGCCGAGCTGCTGGCCGGACCGTGGCGCGAGACGATCGCCGCCTCCACCATGCTCGGCCAGTCGAAGACCGCCCAGCAGGCGGAGATCGACACCCCCTGTGAGCTGGTGGACTTCTGGCGCTTCAACGTCCACTACGCCCGCCAGATCCTCGCCGAGCAGCCCCCGGCGAACTCCCCGGGCGTCTGGAACCGCCTCGACCACCGCCCGCTGGAGGGCTTCGTCTACGCGATCACGCCGTTCAACTTCAGCGCGATCGCGGGCAACCTGCCCACGGCCCCCGCCCTGATGGGCAACGTCGTGGTCTGGAAGCCGTCCCCGACCCAGACCCACGCGGCCGTCCTCCTCATGCAGCTGCTGGAGGAGGCGGGCCTGCCCAAGGGTGTCATCAACCTCGTCACCGGTGACGGTATCGAGGTCTCCCAGGTCGCCCTGGAGCACCGCGACCTCGCGGGCATCCACTTCACCGGTTCGACCAAGACCTTCCAGTACCTGTGGAAGACGGTCGGTGCCAACATCGAGAAGTACCGCTCCTACCCGCGTCTGGTCGGCGAGACCGGCGGCAAGGACTTCCTGGTCGCCCACCCGAGCGCCGACCGCGCGATCCTCAAGACCGCCCTCACCCGGGGTGCCTTCGAGTACCAGGGCCAGAAGTGCAGCGCCACCTCCCGCGCCTACATCCCGGCCTCCATCTGGAACTCCGGCTTCAAGGAGGAGTTCGCGGCCGAGGTCGACTACCTGACCATGGGTGACGTCACCGACCTGTCGAACTTCATCGGCGCCGTGATCGACGACCGTTCCTTCGCCAAGAACAAGGCCGCCATCGACCGTGCCAAGGAGGACCCGACCTGCACGATCGTCGCGGGCGGCAGCTATGACGACTCGGTCGGCTACTTCGTCCGCCCGACCGTCATCGAGTCCACCGACCCGGAGAACGAGATCTTCCGCACCGAGTACTTCGGTCCGATCCTCGGTGTGTACGTCTACGAGGACGACAAGTACGACGAGATGCTGACCCAGATGGAGTCGGTGTCGGACTACGCCCTCACGGGTTCGGTCATCGCGGGAGACCGCGCCGCGGCCGCGTACACGATGGAGAAGCTCCGCTTCGCCGCGGGCAACTTCTACATCAACGACAAGTCGACCGGCGCCGTCGTCGGCCAGCAGCCCTTCGGCGGCGGCCGCGCCTCCGGCACCAACGACAAGGCCGGCGCCCCCCAGAACCTCCTGCGCTGGACGCTGACCCGCGCCATCAAGGAGACCCTGGTCCCGCCGACCGACTACGGATACCCGCACATGGGCTGACCAGCCAGCCCCCACGGCCGCGGGCCGGGAAGCCTGACATCCGAGCGGGCTTCCCGGCCCGTCACCCACTCCGGACGCGTATCGCCACAGGCGCGCGCGGTCGCAGCCGATGACGGGGTACGGCTGTGGGCGGAACGCTCGGGTGGTGAAGGCGACCCGCTGGTGTGGTGCCACGGCGGGCCGGGGCTGTGGGACATGTCCGCCGACGTCCGGGCTGCCGGCCGGTGTGACCCCGATGGTCCGCCGCGACCAGCGCGGCTGTGGCCGCTCCGTGCGGTGTGACGGGCCGTGGACGAGCGAGCGGTTCGTAGCGGATCTGCATGCCGTACGACGGCACTTCGGGCGGGAGCGGACGGCGCTGCTCGGGCGCTTCCCGGGCGCGCGACTCGCATTGAGCTCTGCGCTCGCCCACCCGGAGCTGGTCAGCGGCCCGTGTGGGTCTCCGGTACCCGCATCGGCCCGGACGCCGACTGGTACCCGCCTACCAGGCCAACTTCCTCGCCGGGCTCGGCGACCACTCCGAACGCCTGCCCGGTGGCGCGAGTTGACCGACCGCGCGGAACGCACGGAGGACGAGGAACGGGAGCGGACCGTGCTGCAGTGGTCCATCGAGTTCGAGGACCGGGAGCGCGCGCTGGAGCCGGCCCGACGCATGGCCGATCCTTGGTTCGCGATCAACTCGTGATCACGTTGGGCAGGGCCTGGCGGCGGTAGTCACTTGCTTGGGGTCGGGCCTGGTGGCGCGTCGCCAGTGGGACCAACGGAGCCGGTGGGCTGTGTCGGGACGCGCTGAGCAATGAGGGTGGTGCCGGGTCCGGTTGGTTCTCGAGGTGAGCCAGGCCGTCGGCGTGCACTTCGGAGACGGGGCGCGCTCCGGCTGATCCGGGCTCAGATGCCGCGCAGGCGTTCCTCCGGAGAGGCTGCCTCCGGCGGGAGGTTCTCGGCCAACCGCGTCGCACCGCGGCGGCCGGGCCTCGGCGAAGACGGCAGATACCAACTTCGCCAAGCCACCGATGCCGCAGAGCAGCTCCGCCTCGCATGGAAGAGCGGATCCGACACGAACTGAGTGCCGCCCGGCCCCGGCCCTACGCCCACCAACCGCCAGCAGGTTGTCCGGTCGTCAAGATCACGATCTACCGCTGGAGTACTGGGCGACGAACCTCATCGCCGGTCCCCGAACGGCCGGCTTCACAGGCACAGCGCGGCGGCTCCCGAACGGTAGCCTGCCTGTGGCCCGGAACCTCAGTCCTAGCCAACGCCCAAAGAAATTACGCCAGTTCGATTCGTTCCGTGTTGATTTGAAGCCCGCTCGCCGGTAGTCCTTGTGTTCGATCAGGCAAGATCAACGCCAAACGAACCGGGGGCATGCGTGCAGCGCTTTTTCCTGGGCTCGAAACGCCGGTTGGCGACGGGCCTATCGACAGCAGCGGTCCTATCGCTGCTGGCTCCTCTCACTTCTGCACAAGCGGATGAGGGCCAGCACGCCCAACAAGTGGAAGGGTACGTCCAGCCCATCGGATCGGAGCCCCTGACACTGTCCGAGCTTCGGGGTCCCGACGGTATGCGTCGACTCCATGCCCTACAGGACAAGGAGTCATCACTTCCTCTTCTTCCGCGCGAGACGGTCGGCCAGGCGCGATCCTTCGCGCCCCTCTCGCAAAAGGCGTCGGCGCAGTCTGAAGGCATCGACCGCGGGAAATCATCCGCCGTATCTCTTCCCGAGCCTTCTCACGGTATGGAGCTGCAGGAGTGCATCAAGCATCTGGGCTCCTCAAAGTTCTACGTGAAATCTAGGTATGCCGTCTGCTCGGGCCAAACGTTCAGTCAGGTATGGATCAGGGATGGAGATCCGGTCGGTACCAGTCAGTTCGACGTGATCGTGATCGGCACCATTCCCAAGGATAGCCGAACCATGACCGCGACGTACTACTACACCGGCTTCACCGCCGCAGGAATCAACGCGGCGCGGCAACTGGGTATCACGACCAAAGCATCGATACCCAAAACCTGGCCGTCTAGGGTGAAGATAATCAAGGGTGGTGACAAACTCCCGAAGACGAAAACGTGGCAAGAGCTGCTGGACGGGCGAACGATCCACCAAACAATCAACGTTCCTTCCGGGCAGACAGGGACGTCGGGTCCCAAGACCCGCTTGATCGCGTCGGTTTACCAGCCGAGCATTTCGCTGAAGGACCCGCCTGGTTGGACGAGTCCGGGACTCGGCGGTGACATTTTCATGTTGCCTCCGCGCTGGGATCAGGCCACATACCTGCCGAAGTCGGCCGGCGCCGCTGTCTTCAGCGTGCTCACCTCGCTGAGGTACCACACCGCCAGTAGCGCCCCGGAACATGAAGTAGCCTCGCACATCAAGAAGGCCTACACAAAGCCCGGACAGACGAGGCCCCCTTTCAGCAGGAAGAAGCTTCCCGGGAAGACGTCCAGCGCTCCTCTAACTCGCCTCTACTGGGATGGTAAGCGGCGGGAAAAGATTCGCAACCGAGCGGTCTACAACTGCACCAAGTATTGGGGGCGAGACTACTCGAAGGGCGGTAAGAGAGAATGCGATGAGTTTCCCTTCGCATCCACGTACGAAGGTGCGGCCGGATCCGTTTACAATCCGCGCCAGGACCCGCTGAACTTCAGCGTAATGCCCGTTTCCAAAAAAAGTAACGGAGCCGCGGGCAACCTGCTTCTCCAGTACTACAAGTTGAACCGCATCATCGATGGCCCTGATGATGGTTTCATGGTGAATATCTCCTCTTAGAGAGTTTGAGGCCGGGCCAGCCGATGAAGCGATTGGGGCTTGGGCTGGCCCGTACAACCCTGCTCCGGGCCTATGGCTCGGCCGGCCAAAACTGGATGACGTAGCGTTCCACACCTTGCGGAACGCTGTGCCGCGCAAGCGCAGCCACTTCCTTGCGTCCGGCGCACAGAGCCCTTACCGCCCAGGTGGCAGGCTTCCTCGACAGCTCAACCGGGATGTCATCGGTCATCGGGCCCCCCATGCTCCAAATGCGCAACTGCCCCGACTCGCAACGGAGCTTGGCATCCGCGATCTCGTCCCAAACACCGGATGGGGCAGGTGAACTTGGGAGAGGGGGTTCTCCATCCCATTCCTCTACGACTAGATCCGCCCTATGGGTGTGGCCGGCGCTCGTGAAATCCAAGCGTCCTGCAAGGGGCGTGAGGAACGCGCCGGCTTCGAATCCGTCCGGAAAAGTGTCAGGAACGTAGTCGTCATCCCAGTCTTGAAGTGCCCACCCGTAGAACTCCACGCCCACCGGCACAGCCAGTCGCCTCACCTGCTCAGCCATTAAGCCTCCTCGCGTACGGACCATCGCCGCGAAGATATCGGAAAGCATCTGCCCCTTGGCTGTCATCCGGGCGGATGGCCGGATGCTTGACGGCTTTGGCCGGACAGGCCATCAGGTTGGACATGGCAGGTGCGGCAGCCGGCGCACCGCAACGTCTACGTAACCTGCACAGCAGTGTCGTCCAGCGCGAACTGCAGCGGCAACTCCAGCACGCCGTACGGAATATCCGGCAACGTGGTGTACCGCGCCTTCACACCGAGCGGCACGCCGTAAGCCCCGAACACGTCGACATGGCGCACCAGGGCCGGCTTGGTCGAGGTCGCCTTGGCGCTCGGTCATGAGCGCGGAGATGGCGTCGACGAGTACCGCCCTCGGGACCTGCGTCGGGCCCCGAAGTCCGGATGGGCCACCAACTTCGACGTCACCGGCAACGCCCACGGTGAATCCCACCCGGCAATCATGGCTCTCTGGCATGGGCGTACGACCCATCGGTCGCCACGACCGGCACGGCACTGACCAACGGCATGATTTACATGGCCAAGTGCCCGAAGCGATAATGCGCTCCCGCCGCACCTGCCCCGCGTACGACGAGGACGCCGGCTACGTCATTCGCACGTCCATCGGCACGTGTCAATCCTGCGATCGCGCCCTCCAAGACCCCCCACCGGCGAAGAGCGCGCACAATCGCCAGAACGTCGAGAAGGGTCATCAGCGCGACCTCTGCCGCATGCCGGCGCGAGCAGAACACGGGCGGTTCCGCAGTGAGATCCGGCGGGGTCGGATGCCACACTGGCGGCATGGCCCCTCACCTCCGTCTGGCCCACACCGCCGACCTCGAACCCGCCGAACTCCGTTCCGTGCGCGCCCTGTTGAACGACGCGTTCGACGGGGACTTCTCCGAGGGGGACTGGGATCACGGACTCGGCGGGATGCATGTGCTCCTCCATGACGACGCCGGGCTCGCCGCACACGGGGCCGTCGTGATGCGCCGTGTCCGGCACCGCGGACGCTGGCTGCGCACCGGGTACGCGGAAGCCGTCGCCGTACGGGCCGACGTGCGGCGGACCGGGCTCGGCGGCCGGGTCATGGCCGAGCTGGAGCGGGTGATCGACCGGGCCTACGACCTCGGCGCGCTGTCCGCCAGCGACGAGGGCGCCCTGCTATACACCGCCCGGGGCTGGCAGCGGTGGAGCGGCCAGGTACACGTCCTCTCCCCGGACGGGATCGTGCGGCTCCCGGAGGAGGAAGGGGGCGTGTATGTGCGACCCGCGCTCGCCGGCCCCCTCGACCCCGCCCACGACCTGGTCCTCGACTGGCGCGACGGGGACGTCACCTGACGGCGTGCCGGGCCGTGTGGACCACGATGAACCCGTCGACCGTCCCGTCCGCCGTCGGCGCCCCGCCGCGCAGGCGCGGAACGGCGACGTCGTGCACCTCCTCCCGGGCCTCCCCTGCCGGCGGATCGTGCCGACCCGCACGGGTATGCCGGCAGCGGGGCGTCCGGCTCGCGGCCGCGCCCGTCATCGCGTGGTGACAGGCACCTCGGAGCCGGGTGGCCGGACCACTCCCGGCGTACGAAAGCACAGCTCAGAGCGGTGTGGCACAGTCCGTCGTCTCAGATAGTAGGAAGTCCGAGTAATTGTGCAGACAGAGACGGCCGGCTCCCTTAGCTTGGTAGGAGCCGAACGTCTCGCTCGATCCAGCGAATGGCGGTCGTGAGCCGGGCCCCGTGCAGGCAACCCCTGCGGCCGATGCTCCCCGCCCCTTCCGGCGTCTCGAAACCCCTCAATGCCGTACTCCACGTTTGCCGAAGGAGTCGATTTCCATGGCCGAGACGACCGTCCGCCGCCGAGTCCGCCACGCGTCCCGCACGAGCGAGTCCGACCGCAAGAACGCCGCCGCCGCCCTCCAGCGCGCCCTCGACCGCCGGGACAACGGCGGCGAGACCGGCCACTGAGCCACGGTGCCGGGGCGCCACCGAACCGGGAGCCGCACCCGCACGGGGTGCGGCGCGGCCTCACCCGCCGCGCCGCACCCCGAAGCGGTCAAGCCGCCGCCCGTCGCGCCCGTCCCGCATAAGGGGGAACGCCGGGCGGCCGACTGCACCGGGACGCCGACACGGTGTCCGCATGGCGGACAGGGCATGTCATCCCCTGGGACGAGGGGTAGGGTGCCCGCATGTCTCGCAGCATCAATCTCGCAGTGATCCCCGGTGACGGCATCGGCCAGGAGGTCGTGGCCGAGGGTCTCAAGGTCCTCTCCGCCGTCCTGCCGCAGGATGTGAAGCTGGAGACCAAGGACTACGACTTCGGCGCCAAGCGGTACCACGCCACCGGTGAGACCCTCACCGAAGCCGACCTCGACGCGCTCAAGCAGCACGACGCCATCCTGCTCGGTGCGATCGGCGACCCGTCGGTGCCGTCCGGCGTCCTGGAGCGCGGCTTCCTGCTCAAGCTCCGCTTCGCCTTCGACCACCACGTCAACCTGCGCCCGTCGAAGCTGCTCCCGGGTGTCGCCACCCCGCTGGCGGGCCAGCCGGAGATCGACTTCGTCGTCGTCCGCGAGGGCACCGAGGGCCCGTACACCGGCAACGGCGGCACCATCCGCAAGGGCACCGAGCACGAGGTCGCCACCGAGGTCTCCGTCAACACGGCCTACGGTGTCGAGCGCGTGGTCCGCGACGCCTTCGCCCGCGCCCAGGCCCGCCCGCGCAAGAAGCTCACGCTGGTCCACAAGAACAACGTGCTGACCTTCGCCGGGCATCTGTGGACGAACGTCTTCAACAAGGTGGCCGCGGAGTTCCCCGAGGTCACCACGGACTACATCCACGTCGACGCGGCCACCATCTACCTGGTCACCGACCCGGCCCGGTTCGACGTCATCGTCACCGACAACCTCTTCGGTGACATCATCACCGACCTCGCCGCGGCCGTCTCCGGCGGCATCGGCGTGGCCGCCTCCGGCAACATCAACCCCACCGGCGAGTTCCCGTCCATGTTCGAGCCGGTCCACGGCTCGGCCCCGGACATCGCCGGCCAGGGCAAGGCCGACCCCACCGCCACGGTTCTGTCCGTCGCGCTGCTGCTGCGTCACCTCGGCTACGACACCGAAGCCGACCGCATCGACACGGCGGTCGCCGCCGACCTGACCGAGCGTTCCGCGCTCGGTGCCCGCAGCACCGGGCAGATCGGCGACGCGCTCGCCGCCCGAGTAGCCGGCTGACCCGGCGCTCCACCCCCAGAAGCCGCCGGGTCACCACGCCCGGCGGCTTCCCCGTGTCCCCGCCGGGTGCCACCATCGACCCCTGGGCCGCTTTCACCCCGATTCCGTCCGCCGCGACCCCCCGCGCGATAATCGAACGCGGAGCCGCGGTATGAGGGAAAGCTCGGACGTCCTAGCACTGACGACTGGCAGTTCGGGCGTGAGCGCGGCCCGTCACTACAACCGGTGAAGGACAACCACTCATGACGACGCCCACGATCGAGCTCAAGCCGTCCGCGCACCCGCTGGCCGCCGCGGAGCGCGAGGCGATCCTGGCCAGCCCCGGATTCGGCCGCCACTTCACCGACCACATGGTGACGGTCAAGTGGACCGAGGGCCGCGGCTGGCACGACGCGCAGCTCGTCCCGTACGGCCCGATCTCCCTCGACCCCTCCACCCATGTCCTGCACTACGGCCAGGAGATCTTCGAGGGTCTGAAGGCGTACCGGCAGCCCGACGGCTCGATCGCGGTGTTCCGCCCCGAGGCCAACGCCCGCCGCTTCCGCAACTCCGCCCGCCGCATGGCCATGGCGGAACTGCCCGAGGAACTGTTCATCGCCGCGCTGGACGCGCTGCTCAGCCAGGACGCCGACTGGGTCCCGCCGCACGGCGGCGAGGAGTCGCTGTACCTGCGGCCGTTCATGTTCGCCACCGAGGCCGCGCTCGGCGTGCACCCGGCGAACGAGTACCTGTTCATGCTGATCGCCTCCCCGTCCGGCGCGTACTTCTCCGGTGGCGTCAAGCCGGTCACCATCTGGGTCTCCGAGGACCACGTCCGCGCCGTCCCGGGCGGCACCGGCGACGCCAAGACAGGCGGCAACTACGCCGCGTCCCTGCTGCCGCAGGCCGAGGCCGCCGCGCACGGCTGCGACCAGGTCGTCTACCTCGACGCGGTGACCCGCACCAAGGTCGAGGAGAGCGGCAGCATGAACGTCGCCTTCGTCTACGGCGACCGGATCGTCACCCCCGCCCTGACCGGCTCGATCCTGGAGGGCATCACCCGCGACTCCCTGCTCCAGGTCGCCCGCGACCTCGGCTACACCGCCGAGGAGGGTGTGATCACCCTGGAGCAGTGGCGCAAGGACGCCGCCTCCGGCGCCCTCACCGAGGTCTTCGCCTGCGGCACCGCCGCCGTGGTCACCCCGATCGGCCATGTCAAGACCAAGACGGACGCCTGGACCCACGGCGACGGCAACCCCGGCCCGGTCACCCTTCGCCTGCGCGAGGCCCTGCTCGGCCTCCAGCGCGGCATGACCGAGGACAAGCACAACTGGATGCACCGCGTCGGCTGAGCCCCACCCGGCGCACACGAATACGGCCCGTCCCGCTTCCGGGGCGGGCCGTGTCATGGGCTCGCGGTCCGCGCCGGAGGCGGCGCGCCCCCGCCCGGTCGTCCTGAACCCCGCGACCGGCCCGCGGACCGCGCCCGGTCCGCTGCACGGGAGCCTGCCGCGAACCGGCCGCCCCGGACCTCATCGGAACGGCCCGGTCCGCTACGACGCGACCGGGGAACGCCGGCCGTCCGACGTGGACGAGGCCGAGTCCCCACAGGCCGGCGGCTGACCCGCCCGCGCGGCCGTCAGCAGCAGGTACACCGCTCCGCCGACCCCGCCCGACAGCAGGAAGCTGCAGTCCACACCGCTGGTCAGCGCCAGCAGCGGGCCCTCGTACGACGGCAGGGACACCGCCAGCAGCCCGACCAGCGCGCCGGCCGCCCAGGAGGCGGTGGCCCGCACGTTCCAGCCCGCCCGGTACCAGTAGATCCCGCCCCGGGAGCGGCGGTTGAAGACCTGCAGGGCGTCGGCGTCGTACCCGCCGCGACAGCGGACGAAGCCGATGAGGGTGATGACCGCCCACGGGGTGCCGATGGCGGTGAGCAGGAGGACGAAGGAGGTCATCGCGGACTGCGCGTTCCAGGCGTAGTGGCCGACGAAGACACAGGCCGTGGCGACGACGGCGACCGCGTAGGTCGCGTGGGCGCGTGAGGCCCGGGGCAGGATCGCGTCCAGGTCCAGACCCATGGAATACAGCATCAGGCCCGCGTTGCCGACCGAGCCCGCGGAGGCGGACAGCAGCAGCGGGACCAGGTACCAGGCCGGGGAGGCCGCGACCAGCGGGCCCGCGTAGTCGGTGGCGGCGTGGGCCGCGTACGCCGTGAAGGTGCCGAACAGCTGGGGAACCAGCAGGCCGAGGACCAGGCCGAGCCAGGTGGCGTGCAGCACCTTGCGGCTGGAGTGGCGGGCGGGGGAGACGTACCGGGTGTAGTCGCCGAGGAGGGTGATGAAGGCGACGGGGCCGGACAGGCCCGCCGCCACCGCCGCGAGGAACCAGGTCGGCCAGAAGGAGCCCAGCAGACAACCGCCCGCGTCCGGCAGCGCCGAGGTGGTGAAGTGGGGGGCGTAGGCGAGGATGCCGAGGACCAGCAGGGCCGTCATCCCCACGGCGAGCACCCGGGACATGGCGAGCAGCACCCGGTAGCCGTAGACCGCGCCGGCGACGGTCGCCGCGGCGAGCACGGCGTAGCCGAGGGCGTACGACACCCCGTCCGCGGGCACCCCGAAGAGCCGGCCGAGGACCCGCAGCATCACGTCCCCGCCGATCCACACCGTCAGCGCGGTGTAGCCGAGGGCCAGCAGCAGGCCGACCACCGAGCCGACCAGCCGGCCCCGCACACCGAACTGGGCGCCGGAGGACGTGGACAGGTTGGTCGCCGTGCGCAGGGAGACCAGCGCGAGCGGGGCCGTGAACAGCGTGCCGACCACGGTGCCCGCGACGATGGCGCTGACCGACGCCCACCAGCCGAGCCCGAAGGACGGCGGCAGCCAGCCGAAGATGATCACTCCGAGGCAGAGGTTGGAGCCGAGCAGGATCGAGACGAGGTCACGCGGACCGCTGGTCCGCTCCTCGTCCGGGATGGTGTCGACGCCGCGTTGTTCTATCGGCATGGCTGGGTCTCCTTCGACGGCCGCCTTCGAGTTTGAGCGACGTTCAATGTGACGCGGCCATGGGTCGCCGGTCAATCCTTCTCTTTCAAGAACATTGCGTTTAGAGTGATGCTCTAACCCATGGAAGGCAAGGAGGTGCCGCGTCGTGAGACTGACCCCGACGGAACGCGACCGGCTGCTGCTCTTCGGAGCCGCCGAGCTGGCCCGGGCCCGCCGTGCGCGCGGCCTGAGGCTGAACGTGCCGGAGGCGACCGCCCTGATCGCGGACACCGTCTGCGAGGCCGCCCGGGACGGCAAGCGGCTCGCGGAGGCCATCGAGGCGGCCCGGTCGGTGCTCGGTCCCGAGGACGTACTGCCGGGCGTCGCCGACGTCGTCACCGAGGTGATGGTCGAGGCCGTCTTCGACGACGGCTCCCGGCTCGCGGTGGTCTCCGACCCCATCGGCGGCGGCCTGGGCGAGGACGCCCCCGGCGCGCTGCTCCCCGGCCCCGGGCACACCGACCCCGGGCCGGCCGTCCGGCTCCGTGTCACCAACACCGCGACCGTGCCGGTCTCCGTCACCTCCCACTTCCACTTCTTCGAGGCCAACCCGCGCCTGGACTTCGACCGCTCGGCCGCCTACGGCATGCGGCTCGCCGTACCCGCCGGGTCCTCGGTCCGCTTCGGGCCGGGCGAGAGCGAGGAGGTCGGGCTCGTCCCGATCGGCGGCGAGCGGATCGCGATCGGCTTCGCCGGACTGGTCGACGGACCGCTGGACGCGCCCGGTGCGAGGGACGAGGCCCTGCGCAGGGCGGCGGCCTGCGGATATCTCGGAGTCGCGCCGGCAGGTGCGCCGCGGGGAGGCGGGGAACGGTGAGCCGTTCGAAGGGGCGCGAGATCAGCCGGGCGATCGACGTCGACCCGCACGCCTACGCGGCCACCCACGGCCCCCGCGCGGGTGACCGCGTCCGTCTCGGCGACTCCGGACTCACCATCCGGGTCGAGTCCGACTCCCAGCGCTACGGTGACGAGTTCCTGGCCGGCTTCGGCAAGACCGCCCGCGACGGACTGCACCTCAAGGCCGCCGCCGTCCGCGAGACCTGTGACGTCGTGATCAGCAACGTCGTCGTGATCGATGCGGCCCAGGGCATCCGCAAGGTCTCCATCGGCATCCGGGAAGGCCGTATCCGCGCCATCGGACGGGCGGGCAACCCGGACACCCTCGACGGCGTGGACGTCGTCGTCGGCACCGGCACCTCCATCGTGTCCGGCGAGGGGCTGATCGCCACGGCCGGGGCCGTCGACACCCACGTCCACCTGCTGTCGCCGCGCATCATGGAGGCCTCCCTCGCCTCCGGCGTGACCACGATCATCGGTCAGGAGTTCGGCCCGGTGTGGGGTGTCGGCGTCAACTCCCCCTGGGCACTGCGCCACGCATTCAGCGCCTTCGACGCCTGGCCGGTCAACATCGGCTTCCTCGCCCGTGGTTCGTCCTCCTCGGACGCGCCGCTGGTCGAGGCCCTCGCCGAGGGGGGTGCCTCCGGCTTCAAGGTGCACGAGGACATGGGCGCCCACACCCGGGCCCTGGACACCGCCCTGCGCGTCGCCGAGGAGCACGACGTCCAAGTGGCCCTGCACAGCGACGGGCTGAACGAGTGCCTGTCGGTCGAGGACACCCTGCGCGTCCTCGAGGGCCGCACGATCCACGCCTTCCACATCGAGGGCTGCGGCGGCGGACACGTGCCCAACGTGCTGAAGATGGCCGGCGTCCCGAACGTCATCGGCTCCTCCACCAACCCCACCCTGCCCTTCGGCCGGGACGCGGTCGCCGAGCACTACGGCATGATCGTCTCCGTCCACGACCTCAAGACCGACCTGCCCGGTGACGCGGCCATGGCCCGCGACCGCATCCGCGCCGGCACGATGGGCGCCGAGGACGTGCTGCACGACCTGGGCGCGATCGGCATCACCTCCTCCGACGCCCAGGGCATGGGCCGCGCCGGTGAGACCGTCCGCCGTACCTTCGCCATGGCCGGCAAGATGAAGGCCGAACTGGGCCCCCTGGAAGGCGACGGCGAGGGCGACGACAACGCCCGCGTCCTGCGCTACATGGCCAAGCTCACCATCAACCCCGCCATCGCGCACGGCCTCTCCCACGAGGTCGGCTCGATCGAGGTCGGCAAGCTCGCCGACATCGTGCTGTGGCGCCCGGAGTACTTCGGGGCGAAGCCGCAGCTCGTCCTCAAGTCCGGCTTCCCGGCGTACGGGGTGACCGGCGACCCCAACGCGGCCACCGACACCTGCGAACCCCTCGTGCTCGCGCCGCAGTTCGGCTCGTACGGCGCCACGGCCGCGGACCTCTCGGTCGCCTTCGTCGCCCAGGCCGCCGTGGACCAGGGCAACGACACGATGCCGACCCGGCGCCGGAGGGTCGCCGTCCGCGGCACCCGCGGCATCGGCCCCGCCGACCTGCGGCTCAACGCCCGCGTCGGAGCGGTCGACGTCGACCGGCGCACCGGCCTGGTCACCCTCGACGGCGACCCGCTGCGCTCCGCGCCCGCCGACTCCGTCCCCCTCAACCGCCTCTACTTCCTCTAAGGACCGGCCACATGACCACCCCCGCCGCCGACGGCTTCCGCATGCCCGCCGAGTGGACCCCGCACGAGCGCACCTGGATGGCGTGGCCGGACCCCAACCCCACCTTCGACGACCCCGACGGCCTCGCCGCGT
Organism: Streptomyces sp. NPDC006314; assembly: GCF_040613075.1. Classification (NCBI taxonomy): domain Bacteria; kingdom Bacillati; phylum Actinomycetota; class Actinomycetes; order Kitasatosporales; family Streptomycetaceae; genus Streptomyces; species Streptomyces sp. NPDC006314. The sequence goes on from NZ_JBEXRL010000022.1 coordinate 103,840, forward strand.
CCCGCATCGCCTGGGCCTCCGTCGCCCGCGCCGTCCGCCGCTTCGAGCCGGTGACGGTCGTGTGCGGCCCCGGCCGGTCCGCCGAGGCACAGGCGCTGCTCGGCCCGGGCATCGACACCGTCGAGCGGGACCTGGACGACGCCTGGATGCGGGACATCGGCCCCACCTTCCTCACCGACGGCCAGGGCGGACTGGCCGCCGTCGACTGGACGTTCAACGGCTGGGGCGCACAGGACTGGGCCCGCTGGGAGCACGACGCCAAGATCGCCGCGTATGTCTCGGATCTCGCGGGCGCGAAGACGTACGCCTCGAAGCTGGTCAACGAGGGTGGCGCGATCCATGTCGACGGCGAGGGCACCGTCCTGCTCACCGAGACCGTGCAGCTCGGCCCCGAGCGCAACCCGCACTGGTCGAAGGAGGAGGTCGAGGCCGAGATCCACGCCCACCTCGGCACCAGCAAGGCCATCTGGCTGCCGCGCGGCCTGACCGGCGACTACCCGCCCCACGGCTTCGGCACCCTCGGTCACGTCGACATCGTCGCCGCCTTCGCCCGCCCGGGTGTCGTGGTCGCACATCGGCAGCCGGACCCGGCCCACCCCGACCACGCGGTCACCAAGGAGGTCATCGGCATCCTCAAGTCGGCGACCGACGCGCGCGGCCGCGCCCTGGAGGTCGTCGAGGTACCCGCACCGACCGCCCTGGAGGCCGACGGTCACTGGGCCGACTACTCCTACATCAACCACTACATCTGCAACGGCGGCCTCGTGCTGTGCGGCTTCGACGACCCCCGTGACGAGATCGCCGCCGGGATCTTCCGCCGCCTCTTCCCCGAGCGGACGGTGACGCTGGTGGACGCCCGGACGATCTTCGCGGGCGGCGGCGGCATCCACTGCATCACCCAGCAGCAGCCGAAGACCCGGTGACGTCCGCCTTCCGGTAGAACATACGCGTGGACATACTGCTCTGTGCCGCCTGCGGCCATCGGCTGACCGAACCGGTCCGGCGCCTCGACGGGATGCCCGAGTTCCCCGACTGGGACGGGCTGCCCGGGCCCGACGGGCAGCGCCTGCCTCCGGCCCGGCTGTCGCGCGGCACCTACGCAGTCGACCCGCTGCCGCACGGGGCGCCGTTCGTGCCCGCGCCGAAGGACGAGGAGTACGACGGCGTGGTGCCCGGCGGGAAATGGATGTCCGACGAGCGCGGATTGCTCGTCTCCGCCGGGCCCCGCGACACGTACGTCCTGCATCCGCTCGACGTCCCCGAGTTGGTCTTCCACCCCGACTCGTGGCGGCACATCGGCTGTTGCGGCCCCGACGGGGAGCACGGTGCCAACCGCCTGTGCCCCTGCGGTGCCGAGGTGGCGATCGTGGCCGCGGACTGCACGAGCGAGTACGCGACCCGGTTCGTCCCCGACGCCGTACGGACGGTCCCGGCATGAGCGAGACCCCGTCCCCGCGCCGCCGTACCCCCGCCCCGCCCCGTGAGGACGTCCTCGGTGCTGCCATGGACATGATCGCCGAGCGGGGCCTGGAGAAGCTCACCATGGCCGCGCTCGGCCGCGAGGTCGGCATGAGCAGCGGGCACCTGCTGTACTACTTCCGCTCCAAGGACGAGCTGCTGCTGCGGACCCTGGAGTGGAGCGAGGGCCGGCTCGGCGCGGAGCGGGGCCGCCTGCTCACCGGCCCCGGCACCGCCCGCGAGCGCCTGTCCGCCTATGTCGACCTGTACGTCCCCGACGGCCACCGCGACCCGCACTGGACGCTCTGGCTGGAGGTCTGGAACCGCTCGCAGAACGCCGACGACGACGCCCGGGCCCGGCAGGCCGCGATCGAGGGCGCCTGGCACCGGGATCTGGTCGCCCTGATCGCCGAGGGCATCTCGCACGGTGAGTTCCGCGGGGTGGACGCGGACCGCTTCGCGGCGAGGTTGCGTGCGCTGCTCGACGGGTTCTCCATCCATGTGGCGATCGGGTTGCGTGGTACCGACCGTGAGCAAGTGCTGGCACATGTGACGGAGTTCATCACCGAGACGCTGCTGCCGCGCGACGTCTGATCGCGTCGGGCTTCCGGCCGCGCCGGGTGAAGGAATCGTTGCCTCCGCCGCCGGGCAGATAACGGCGCATGGGACGACAACACTGGAAGAAGATCTGGGTCGGCTCGGCGGGCAACATGGTCGAGTGGTTCGACTGGTTCGTGTACGCGAGCTTCGCCACCTACTTCGCCGGCGCTTTCTTCCCGAGCGGCGACCCCACCGCCCAGCTCATGAACACCGCGGGGATCTTCGCCGTCGGGTTCTTCATGCGCCCCGTCGGCGGCTGGCTGCTGGGCAGGGTCGGCGACCGCAAGGGCCGCAAGGCGGCGCTGACCCTGACCGTCACGCTCATGTCGGCCTCGGCCGTCCTCATCGCCGTCGCCCCGACCTACTCGGTCGCCGGCTACGGCGGCGCCCTCGTCCTGCTCGTCGCCCGTCTGCTCCAGGGCCTGTCGGTCGGAGGCGAGTACGCGGCCAGCGCCACCTACCTCACCGAGGCCTCCGACCCCCGCAGCCGCGGTTTCGCCTCCAGCTTCCAGTACGTCTCCATGACCGCCGGCCAGATCGTCGGCCTCGGCCTGCAGATCATCCTCCAGCGCACCATGTCCGACGACGCCCTGCACGGCTACGGCTGGCGCATCCCCTTCGTGGTCGGCGCGCTCGGCGCGGCCGTGATCTTCTATCTGCGCCGGAACATGCTGGAGACCGAGGTCTACGAGGAGGACGCCTCGCACGCCGAGGAGCGCGGCACGCTGCGCGCCCTGTGGCAGCACAAACGGGAGGCGTTCCTGGTCATCGCCCTCACCATGGGCGGCACGGTCGCGTACTACACCTATACGACCTACCTGACGAAGTACCTCTCCAACTCGGCGGGCCTGCCGAAGGAGACCGCGACCCTCGTCTCCTTCACCGCGCTGATCGTCTTCGCCTGTCTCCAGCCGCTCGCGGGCCGCCTCTCCGACCGCATCGGCCGCCGCCCGCTGCTGATCACCTTCGCGGTCGGCTCCACCGTCCTCACCGTGCCGATCATGACGCTGCTGGGGCATGCGAGCGGCTACTGGTCCGCCCTCGGCCTCGCCCTCCTCGCACTGGTCGTGGTCACCGGCTACACCTCCATCAACGCCTGCGTGAAGGCCGAGCTGTTCCCGACCGGCGTGCGCGCGCTGGGTGTGGCCCTGCCGTACGCCATCGCCAACGCCCTCTTCGGCGGCACCGCCGAATACGTCGCCCTGTGGTTCAAGAAGGCCGGCATCGAGTCGGGCTTCTACTGGTACGTGGCCGGTTGTGCGGCCGTGTCCCTGGTGGTCTACGTCGCCATGCGGGAGACGAAGGACCTCGATCTGGCCAGGGTGAAGGCCGCCGAGGGGTCCGGGGAGTCCAGCCTGACGACCGCATCCTGAGACGGCCGGTGAGCCGGGGGCGTCGCTGTGCCAGACTGCCCCCGTGCTCTCGTTCGCCATGATTATTGGCAGCAGGCGCGCCGGTCCGCAGTGACCACCTCGTACGACCAAGTGCGGGTGGCCACCGTCGTCCTCGACCCGCGCGCAGACCTCTCGCACCCGCGAGGGGTTTTTTCGTTTTCCGGCCCACCTGCAGCCGGCAGCGGAGCGCGAGGGAGTATTGGGGGGACGGTGGAGCCGGTCATTCCGGTAAGACCGAAGATCCACAACAGGAGCCTTGAGACCATGACCGAGACGGCAACCAGCGAGCTCGACGACTCGTTCCACGTCTTCGACACCACGCTGCGCGACGGCGCGCAGCGCGAGGGCATCAACCTCACCGTCGCGGACAAGCTCACCATCGCACGGCACCTGGACGACTTCGGCGTGGGCTTCATCGAGGGCGGCTGGCCCGGTGCGAACCCCCGCGACACCGAGTTCTTCGCCCGTGCGCAAGCGGAGATCGACTTCAAGCACGCCCAGCTGGTCGCCTTCGGCGCCACCCGCCGCGCCGGTACCACGGCCGCCGACGACCCCCAGGTCAAGGCGCTCCTGGAGTCCGGCGCCCCGGTGATCACCCTGGTCGCCAAGTCGCACGACCGGCACGTGGAACTGGCGCTGCGCACCACGCTCGAGGAGAACCTCGAGATGGTCCGGGACACGGTGTCGTACCTGAAGGACCAGGGCCGCCGGGTCTTCGTCGACTGCGAGCACTTCTTCGACGGCTACCGCGCCGACCCGGAGTACGCCAAGGCGGTCGTCCGTACGGCCTCGGAGGCCGGCGCCGACGTCGTCATCCTCTGCGACACCAACGGCGGCATGCTCCCCGCCCAGGTCCACGCGGTCGTCTCCACGGTCCTCGCCGACACCGGCGCCCGGCTCGGCATCCACGCCCAGGACGACACCGGCTGCGCGGTCGCCAACACCCTCGCCGCCGTCGACGGGGGCGCGACACACGTGCAGTGCACGGCCAACGGCTACGGCGAGCGGGTCGGCAACGCCAACCTCTTCCCGGTCGTCGCGGCCCTGGAGCTGAAGTACGGCAAGAGGGTGCTGCCCGACGGCCGCCTGCGCGAGATGACCCGCATCTCCCACGCCATCGCCGAGGTCGTCAACCTCACCCCCTCCACCCACCAGCCCTACGTCGGCGTCTCCGCCTTCGCGCACAAGGCCGGCCTGCACGCCTCCGCCATCAAGGTCGACCCGGACCTGTACCAGCACATCGACCCCGAGCTGGTCGGCAACACCATGCGCATGCTGGTCTCCGACATGGCGGGCCGCGCCTCGGTCGAACTGAAGGGCAAGGAACTCGGAATCGACCTGGGCGGCGACCGCGAGCTGGTCGGCCGCGTCGTCGAGCGGGTGAAGGAACGCGAACTCGAGGGCTACACCTACGAGGCCGCCGACGCCTCCTTCGAACTCCTGTTGCGCGCCGAGGTCGAGGGCAGGCCGCTGAAGTACTTCGACGTCGAGTCCTGGCGGGCCATCGTCGAGGACCGCCCCGACGGTACTCACGCCAACGAGGCCACGGTCAAGCTGTGGGCCAAGAGGGAGCGGATCGTCGCCACCGCGGAGGGCAACGGCCCCGTCAACGCCCTGGACCGGGCCCTGCGCGTGGCGCTGGAGAAGATCTACCCGCAGCTCGCCAAGCTGGACCTGGTCGACTACAAGGTCCGCATCCTGGAGGGCGTGCACGGCACCCAGTCCACCACCCGCGTGCTGATCTCCACCTCGGACGGCTCGGGCGAGTGGTCCACGGTGGGCGTGGCGGAGAACGTCATCGCCGCGTCCTGGCAGGCGCTGGAGGACGCGTACACGTACGGCCTGCTGCGGGCGGGCGTGGAACCGGCGGAGTAGGTCACAGTGGGAGCATGACCTCAGACGACGGTGACCTTCTGGCGGGAGCCCGCGTGGCGACCCGGCTGCCCGCCGCCGACCTGGGCCGGGCCCGGCGCTTCTACGCCGAGAAGCTCGGCCTGCAGCCCGTCGACGAACGCCCCGGCGGGCTGCTGTACCGGTGCTCCGGCGTGGACTTCGTGGTCTTCCGGTCGACGGGGACCTCGCCGGGCACCTTCACGCAGATGGCCTTCGAGGTGGACGACATCGAGGCGGTCGTGGCGGAGCTGCGGCACCGGGGCGTGGTCTTCGAGGAGGTCGACGCGCCCGGCCTGCACACCCGCGACGGCATCGCCGAGGTCGAGGGCAACTACCCGAGCAAGGGCGCGCGCGGGGAGCGCGGCGCCTGGTTCCGCGACAGCGAGGGCAATCTGCTGGCCGTCGGCGAGCCGATCCGGTAGCCGGGAGCGGGCCCGGGGGCCGGCCCGATGCCGTCGGACCAGTCGTCAGGGCGCCCGCCAGATGTTGTCGAAGGCCACGTTCTCGATGCGCCGCCGCTCGCGCACGGCCTCCAGCTCGGTCACCGCGTCGCCGACCGCCAGCAGCACGGTGACGACCGCCTCGTCGCCGGGTTCCTCCTGGGCCGGCCGGTCGTCCTGGATGCCCAGGGTGCCGGCGAGGGCGGCCAGGACGGGCTCGTGGGACCACCAGCGGTCGGCCGCGTGCCGCCGGGCGGGGGTGTCGGCCGGGGTGGCGTCCCCGCTGCGCAGGGACAGCCGGTGACGGCGCTTCCCCGTGAGCTGCCCCGCGGAGTCCAGGACGTCGCGGTAGGCCGTGGCCAGCCCCTGCCCCCGCCGCCACAGCCAGTCCTCGACCGTCTCGTACGGCTCCTGTCGGACGAGCGAGGCGCCCGCCTCGTCCAGCAGCCGGTCACCCGTGGTCAGCGTCGGCCCCGGCAGGATGCGCTCGCCCTCCAGGGTGAGGGCCCGGGCGCCGAGGAGGTCGATCAGCTCGGCCCCCGCGAGCGCCAGCGACAGATCGCCCTGCTCGACGGGGTGGTCGCCGGGGACGTCCAGGCTGACGAGGAACAGATCCTGCGGTGTGGTCATACGGGACTCCAGGACGGACGGGCTCGCGGACGTGTCAGGACGGGCCGGGGCCGTTCGGGTGGCGCTCCAGCGGCGTGGCACGGAGCGTCGTCCACGGCCGCGGCGGAAGGATGCCCAGCACCTTCCGGTCGAGTTCCTCCTCGTCGGGCGCCCGCCAGACGCCGGTGCCGCGCGACTCGCCGGCCGGGCGCCGCAGCCGTGCCAGACGACCGGTTGCGGCCGGTTCCCGCGCCCGTACGGCCTCGGCGGCCCGCCGCCGGGCGACCTCCTCCACGGGTGCCCTCGGGCACCGAGGTGGCGATCTCGACCAGGAACTCGCGCATGATCCCGCTCCTCGGTGAGGTGCCGGCGGGCCCGCCGGTCTCCCTCATCGTCCCCCAGCCGCCCGGCGGCCGCCGCTCAGCAGGAGTCCTCGGCGAGCCTCCCGAACGCGCCGCGGCTCATCGTACGGCCGTCCGCCCAGACCTGTCCGGGCTTCAGCCGCCCGATCTGATCGGCGGTGAACTCCACGACCCCGTTGTAGGAGTCGCCGCTGTCGTAGTGCCCGAACCCGAGGACGTAGTCGTGCCGGGGCAGCAGCTCCTGCTTCCCCCGGTGCCGGGCCTGCCAGCCCTCGGGCGGGGTGAAGAGGGGGAAGCCGGCATCCCCGTGCAGCCCCTCCCTCCGCGCGTCCCACCCGGTGGTCACCGGGCCGTCCCCGGCCCCGCGCCTTCGCCCGTCGAGGTGCGGGCCCTGGTAGCCGTCGTCACCGCACGGACGGAAGACCGCGTACGGCGTCCCGTCCGTGCCGACCCGCACCCCCGCGAGCGGCAGATCGACGGCAGTGCAGCCGCTGAGCAGCAGCATTCCGCCGGTGACTCCCGCCGCCATGACCCTCGCGCGTCTCATGTCCGCCCTACCGCAGTGCCCACTTCTGGTTGATGGCGCCGGTGCACGACCAGATCCGTGCGTGTGCCCCGTTCGCCGACGAGTCCTCCGTGACGTCGAGGTACTTGTCGGCCGCCGTGTCCACGACATCACCGGTGGTGGTGTTGTACGACCACTGTCGGGCACCGGTTGCGTTGCAGTCGTACAACCGCACCTCGGCTCTGTCCGTTGTCGGGCCCGAGGCCACGTCCGGGCACTCGCCGAGCGTCCGGATCGATCCGCCGGCTGGACGGTCCACTGCTGGGCGGTGCTGCCGTTGCAGTCGTCAAGCTGCACCGCCGCGCCGTTGGCGTGAAGTACCCCCAGGCGTACGGGAGGGCCAACGTGCCTGGTGCGGGGGGAGGTTGTGCCCGAACCTCCTGACATGCCGTCTTGACGGTTCTGGGAGGGCCCAGTTAACTCATGGCGTGAGCTAAGTCCTGAGTGAACCACGAGAGTCGAGGGAAGGCCCATGCGAAGAACCGCCCTGCTCGCCTCCGCCGCTCTCCTCGCCGGTCTGCTGCCCTGGGCGGCGACCGCGCGAGCCGCCGACGATCCGGCCCCCGTCCCCGTCGACCGCTTCGAGGGCGAGGTGCCCTTCGCCTCCCAGCCCGCTGAGGGCATCTTCACCTGGGGTGGCGACGCCGACGACCCGCCCACGCTCCGCCTCGCCGGCGGCGCCGACGCCCCCGAGGGCGGCCACGTCCTCGCCGGCGGCTACGACATCAGTGGCTACGGCGGCCTCACCCACGACTTCGCCGCCACCGCACCCGCCCACGACTGGTCCGCCCACCAGGGCATCCGCTTGTGGTGGGAGGGCCGGAACAACGGCAAGAAGATCACCTTCGAGATCAAGGACGGCGGCGCCCACGGCGAGGCCTCCGAACTGTGGACCACCTCCTTCACCGACGACTTCACCGGCTGGAAGCGGATCGAGCTTCCCTTCACCGACTTCGCCTACCGCACCGACTACCAGCCCGTCGGCGGCATCGACCACATCCTCGGCCTCAAGGAGATGTGGGGCTACGCCATCACCCTCCCGGCCGGCACCAAGGGCGACTTCGCTATGGACGACGTGGAGCTGTACGGGAACGCCGACCAGGCACTGCGCGCCACCGCCGGCACCGACACACCCGTCCACCCGGTGAAGGAGGGCAAGGCGGCCAGGGTGAAGGTCACCGTGGCCACCACCGGCGACCGGCCGCTCGCCGAGCCCGTGACCGTCACCTACGCCACGGGGGACGGCACCGCGACCTCCGGCAGGGACTACACCCCCGTCTCCGGCACCCTCACCTTCCCGGCCGGCACCGCCTCCGGCACCGCGCGGACCATCGAGGTACCCACCCGCCGGGACCGGGCGGCCGAACCCGCCGAGACCATCCCGCTGAAGCTCACGGTCACCGGCGCCAAGGCCCCCGCCGAGACCCCGCAGATCGTGATCGACGCACACGGACTGCCGTACCTGGACGCCAGGTTGCCGGTCGAGAAGCGGGTCGCCGACCTGGTGAGCCGGATGTCCCTGGCGGAGAAGGCCGGCCAGATGACCCAGGCCGAGCGCGGCGCGATGGCCCGACCGGCCGACATCGCCGCCTACGCCCTCGGCTCCCTGCTCTCCGGCGGCGGCTCGACCCCCACACCCAACACGCCCGAGGCCTGGGCGAAGATGATCGACGCCTTCCAGCTGCGCACCCGGGCGACCCGCTTCCAGATCCCGCTGGTCTACGGAGTCGACGCGGTCCACGGCCACAACAACCTCTCCGGCGCCACGATCATGCCGCACAACATCGGCATCGGCGCCACCCGCGACCCCCGACTCGCCTACCGGACGGGCGCGGTGACGGCAGCCGAGGTCCGCGCCACCGGCATCCCCTGGGACTTCGCCCCCTGCCTGTGCGTGAGCCGCGACGAACGCTGGGGCCGTTCCTACGAGTCCTTCGGCGAGGACCCGGCCCTCGTGGAGTCCATGGAGACCGTCATCCAGGGCCTCCAGGGCCGCGCGAACGGCAGGGAACTGAGCCGGAACGACAAGGTGCTGGCCACGGCCAAGCACTTCGTGGCCGACGGCGGCACCGCGTACGGCTCCTCGACCACCGGGTCCTACACCATCGACCAGGGCGTCACCAAGGTCACCCGCGAGCGGCTTCAGCACATCCACCTCGCGCCGTACCGCGCGGCCGTCGAGCGGGGCGTCGGCACGGTCATGCCGTCGTACTCCTCTCTGGACATCGCGGGCGACGGCAAGGGCGCGATCAAGATGCACGCCCGCGGCGACATGATCAACGGCGTGCTCAAGGACCGGCTGGGCTTCGACGGCTTCGTCATCAGCGACTGGAACGCCATCGACCAGCTCCCCGGCGACTACTCCTCCCACGTCCGCACGGCGGTGAACGCGGGCGTCGACATGATGATGGTGCCCTACACCTACAAGGAGTTCAGCACCGCGCTCGCCCACCAGGTGACGGCGGGCCGGATCAGCGAGAAGCGGATCGACGACGCCGTCTCCCGGATCCTCACCCAGAAATTCAGGCTGGGCCTGTTCGAGCACCCGTACGCCGACCCCACCGGCGCCGCCGCCATAGGCTCCCGCGCCCACCGGGAGGTCGCCCGCCGGGCCGCCGCCGAATCGCAGGTGCTGCTGAAGAACGCGGGCGGGCTCCTGCCGCTGAAGAAGAGCGAGAAGGTGTACGTCGCCGGGTCCAACGCCGACGACATCGGCAACCAGACCGGCGGCTGGACCCTCACCTGGCAGGGCGCCTCCGGGCACATCGTCCCGGGCACGACCGTCCTCGAGGGCCTGCGCAAGGCGGGCGGGAACGTCACGTACTCCAAGGACGCCTCCGCTCCCACCGGCGGCTATGACGTCGGCGTGGTCGTGGTCGGCGAGACCCCGTACGCCGAGGGTGTCGGCGACGTCGGCAACGGCCACGACCTGAAGCTGTCGGCCGCCGACCAGGCCGCCGTGGACAAGGTGTGCGCCGCCATGAAGTGCGCGGTGCTGATCGTCTCCGGCCGTCCGCAGCTCGTCGGCGACCGGCTGGGCGAGATCGACGCCCTGGTCGCCTCCTGGCTGCCCGGCACCGAGGGCGAGGGCGTCGCCGACGTCCTCTACGGCAAGCGCCCCTTCACCGGACAGCTCCCGGTCACCTGGCCGAAGTCGGAGGCGCAGCTGCCGGTCAACGTGGGCGACACGGCGTACGACCCGCAGTTCCCGTACGGCTGGGGCCTGACCACCCTCACCCAGGTCCCGAAGGGCGGTACGGCCACCCTGCGCGACCTGGCCGTCCGTGCGGCGGCGGCGGAGCGGCACGGGGACGACCGGACCGGGCGGGCGCTGGTGACCCGGGCCCGGCTGCTCGTCCAGCAGAAGGCGGACGGCCACCTCACCCAGGTGGTGGCGAAGCCCTTCGCCGACGCCGACCACCTGCTGCTGACCGGCCGCTACGGAAAGGCGGTGCGGAAGCTGACGGAGGCGTACCGGGCGGTCTGACCGCCGGAATACCGGGATGCCCTGTTTGGGGAAGCTTCGGGTAGCGTCGAAGTATGAAGGCCGTCGCGCGGACCCGAAGCCTCCCCGCCCTGCTGCTCGCCGTCCTGGTCGTGTTGCTGGCGACCCTGTTCGCGCCTGCGGCGAGCGCGGAGACCAGTGTTTCCACGATCGCCCGGGCCTTGCGCGAAAGCCCGGTCTACGTCGACCCGGCGGCCCGCGACGAGCTGTCCGCGGCGGACGCCGAGACCCTCGCCGAGCGGATCAAGGACGCGGACAAACCCCTGTTCATCGCGGTCCTCCCGGCCGACTACCCCACCTCCCGCCTCTTCTACGACCTGCGCGCCGCGACCGGCGTCACGGGCCTCTACGGCGTCCGCCTCGGTGACCGGTTCGACGCCCGCGCCGACGCCTCCGTCATGTCGGTAACGGCCCGGAAGAACCTGGTCGGCAGCGTCCAGGGCGAGGACGCCAAGGCGCAGCTGGCCGACTTCACCGACCGGGCCCTGGCCAACATGGGCGGCCACGCCCCGCAGAGCTGGGGCGGCGCGGCCGGTGACGACGGCATCTCCGGCACGGCGCTGATCACGACGGGCGCGGTCGTCGTGGCCGGTGGCGCGGGCGCGTACGCGCTGGTCCGCCGCAACCGCCGCCGGCGCGAGGAGGAGCAGCGGGCCGCCCTGGACCGGCTGCGGGTGGTCGTGGACGAGGACATCACCGCGTTCGGCGAGGAACTGGACCGCCTGGACTTCCACCCCTCGGAACGGGGCGCCGACGACGCGATGCGCGCCGACTACGAGCGTGCTCTGGACGCCTACGAGACCGCCAAGCAGCGCATGGCGGCGGCGGTGCGACCGGAGGACGTCCGCGGGGTCACCGAGGCCGTGGAGGACGGCCGCTTCTCCCTGGCCCAGCTGGCCGCCCGCCGCGAAGGCCGCCCGCTCCCCGAACGCAGGCCGCCGTGCTTCTTCGACCCCCGTCACGGCCCGTCGGTCACCGACGCCACCTGGATGCCGCCCGGCGGTGCCGCGCGTCAGGTCCCGGTGTGCGCGGCCGACGCCACCCGTCTGGCCGACGGCCGCGACCCGGTGATCCGCGAGGTCGACACCGAGTACGGACGCCGCCCCTACTGGGACGCGGGCCCGGCCTACGGCCCCTGGGCCGGCGGCTACTTCGGCGGCGGCCTCCTGCCCGGCCTCCTGTTCGGCACCGTGCTGGGCAGCGTGATGGCCACCCCGTCCTACGCGGCCGGCTACGGCTCCGGCTACGGCGACTTCGGCGGCGGTGACTACGGCGGCGGCTACGAGGGCGGCGACGTCTCCGGCACGGACTTCGACCCCGGGGACTTCGGGGGCGGGTTCGGGGACGGCGGTGGCTTCGACGGGGGCGGCGGCTTCGACGGTGGAGGCGGCGGGGGAGGGGACTTCGGCGGGGGCTTCTGATGTCTAGATGCCGCCCAGGAAGTCCTTCCAGGTGGCGGGGGAGAGGGTGAGGACCGGACCGGCGGGGGCCTTGGAGTCGCGGATGTGGACGGCGGCGGGGTGGGCGGCGACCTCGACGCAGTCACCGCCTTCGCTGCCGCTGTGGCTGGGCCAGGTGTAGGCGAGTTCGAGGCAGTTGCCGCCCTCGCGGTACCGTCAGCGCCCCGCCCGTCTCCAGCACCTCGTCGAACTGCTCGGCGCGGTAGGGCTGGAGAGCCAGCCGCCCCTGCTCGATGGAGGCCACGGTGTCGACGTGGAGGTGTACGTGCTCGGCCAACGCCTCCTGCGAGAGGTGCGCCTTCTCCGGTAGTGCGCGACCAGCGCGCCGACCGCCTGCCAGGTACTGACTTTATTGGGCGTTCTTCCGGCGGGACCGCAGGTCGGTCGGGGCGGCGCGGCAGTTCACGCGGGCGGTGCTGACGCACTGGCGGCTGGGGCGGCGCGCGGAGGACGTGTTGCTGTGCGTCAGCGAGCTGGCCACCAACGCGCTGCTGCATGGCGTGCCGCCCGGCAGGGGTTTCTCCGTCCGGCTCGATCTCGCGCGCGGCGAGGACCGGCTGCGGATGGAGGTGCATGACAGCGGCCCCGGTACCGTCCGGCTCCGGGAGACGGGTCCGGAGGCGGAAGGCGGCCGGGGCCTGCTGCTCGTGTCGGTGCTGGCGGACAAGTGGGGGGGCGGGGGAGCGCAACCCCGGCAAGTTCGTGTGGTGCGAGTTCGACGCCCCTCGGTGAGGAACCACCCGGCGGACGTGTCCGCGCGGCGGGTCCGCCGGAGGCTCACGCGTTCCGGATCGCCGAGACGTCGAAGACCAGCTTGATCTTGTCGGAGACCAGGACGCCACCCGTCTCCAGTGCCGCGTTCCAGGTCAGGCCCCACTCGGAGCGCAGGATCTCGGCCTTGCCCTCGAAGCCGACGCGCTCGTTGCCGAAGGGGTCGGTCGCGGCGCCGTTGAACTCCAGGTCGATGGTGAGCGGCTTGGTGACGCCGAGCAGGGAGAGGTCGCCGGTGATGCGGTACGCGTCGCCGCCGAGGGCTTCCGCCTTGGTGGAGCGGAAGGTCATCGTCGGGAACTCGTCGATCTTGAAGAAGTCGGAGGACCAGGTGACCGTCGCGGTCCGCGTTGCCGGTCTCGATGCTCGCCACCTGGACGTCGAGCGTGGCGGTGGACTTCGCGGGATCGGCGCCGTCCAGGTGCAGCGTGCCGGTGAAGTCCTGGAAGCTGCCCTTGACGTTGGTGACCATGGCGTGCCGGGCGACGAAGCCGATCGTGCTGTGGGCCGGGTCGACGGTGTAGTCGCCGGTCAGCGCCGTCAGGTCAGGGCCGGCGGCGGTCGGCGCGGTGGCGACGGCGGTGGTGTCCTTGCGGCTGAAGATCCCCATGACGCACTCCTTGTTGAACGTTGAATGAATCCGACGTCTTCGACGGTAGACCCATTTCGTTTAGTTTTCAACATCCATCAGTGTGTGACAGCGTCGGCGCACTCTGTCACCGTCACGCCCTCTGGCGGCGCACCCCGGACTCGGGCACCATCTGCCTGCACCACCTGCCAGCCGACCCGCGAGACGCACGGCCCCTCGCAGGAAGGTCCCTCATGAAGGTCCGCTCCCTCCTGACCGCGCTCGCCCTCGTCACCGCCCCCGGCGTCGCGGTCCTCGGCACCGCGACCGACGCGTTCGCCGTCACCAAGATCAGCCACGCCACCGCCACCCAGATGTTCCGCGACGTCGGCATCACCTGGTCGTCCTCCGGCAACTGCTCGGACCGGAACAACCCCACCTGCACGTCCTTCGAGCAGCTCAACCTCGCCACGGCCCAGGGCGCCCAGACCCTCAGACGGGCCAGCGCCTGCGCCCTCAACATCACCGGCGGCACCGAGACCGGCCACGCCTCCGGCACCTACTCGCACTGGAACGGCTACAAGCTGGACTACGGCAAGAACACGTGCGTGACGTCGTACATCAAGAACACGTTCACGTACATCGGGCTACGCGGCGACGGCGCCCCGCAGTACAAGTCCGGCTCCGGCAACATCTACGCCGACGAGGGCAACCACTGGGACGTCCTCTACTACAACTGCGGCGGCTGCTGAGCCGGGAGCCGAGGAGAGAGGGCGGTGACCGGCCCCATGGGCATGACCCGACGCGCGCTGCTGCTGGCCGCCGCCCTCGCCGCCGCCGCGGCGCCGGGTGCCCGGGCGGCCGACGACCCGTACGACACCCTGCGCCGCCGCTGGCTCGGCATCTGCCTGGGCACGGGCTACGACCCGGCGGCCGAGCCGTACGCCTCCCGGCTCGCCCAACTCGGCGGCCGCGCAAGGGAGTACCGGGAGAGCATGGTCCCCGGTCCCGCCTCGCTCTGGCCGGGGCACCCCTTCGACCCGCCCTCCGGAATCACCTTCAGCTACGGCCGCCTGTGGACCATGACCCAGGCGTACGTCCAGGACGGCACCGGTTCCACCGGTGACCCCGCGCTCCTCGCCGACGTCCTCCGCGGGCTCGACCACCTCTCCACCACCGTCTACAACCCGGCCACCACCCGCTACGGCAACTGGTGGGAGTGGCAGATCGGCAGCCCGCGGCTGCTGACGGACATCACGGCCGCCCTGTACGAGCAGCTCGGCCGGGACCGGGTCGCGGCCGCCTGCGCGGCAGTCGACCACTTCATCCCGGACACGATGCTCACCGACTACTCCCGCACGTCCACCGGCGCCAACCGCGTCGACCTGTGCCGTTCCGTCGCCCTACGCGGCATCCTCGGACGCGACCCCGGCAGGGTCTCCCTCGCGCGAGACGCCCTGTCGCCGGTCTTCCCCTACGTCACCGAGGGGGACGGGCTGTACGCCGACGGCTCGTTCGTCCAGCACACCTGGGTCGCCTACTCGGGGACGTACGGCCAGGTGCTGCTCGACGGCCTGGGGCGGCTGTTCGCCCTGCTCGCCGGTTCGCCGTGGGAGGTCACCGACCCCGCCCGGCAGAACATCCTGGACGGCGTCGAACACGCCTACGCACCCCTGATCCACGACGGGCTGGTGATGGACTGCGTCAACGGCCGCGCCATCAGCCGGGGTTACCTGCGGAGCGATGACCTGCAGGTGATGCGCAGCGACCATTACCACGGGCAGGCACTCGCCGCCGCCGTCGCCCTTCTCGCGGAGGGCGCGAGTGAGGCGGAGCGACTGCGGTGGCACGGCCGGATCAAGGGGTGGATCGAGCGGGACACGGTGGTACCGTTCCTGACCGCCCGCCAGTCCGGGGTGGCCGATCTCGCCCGGCTGCACGCCATCGCCGGGTCACCCGTCCCCCCGGCCCGGGAACCCCTCGGCCACCGCCTCTTCCCGGCCATGGACCGCGCCGTCCACCGCACACCCCGCTTCACCGCCGCCCTCGCCATGGCCAGCGACCGCATCGCCCACTACGAGTGCGGCAACGGCGAGAACCCGCGCGGCTGGCACACCGGGTCCGGAATGCTCTCCTGGTGGCCGAAGGGCCGCAGTGACCAGTACACGGACTGGTACTGGCCGACCGTCGACTGGTACCGCCTGCCCGGCACCACGGTGTCGGCCAAGCGGCTGGCCGACCGGGCCGGCGGCGAGTGGGGCGCGCCCAAGCCGGACGTCCGCTGGGTCGGCGGGACCACGGACGGCGTGTACGCGGCCGTGGGGCAGCACCTCAAGGGCCTCGGCTCCACCCTGGAGGCCCGCAAGTCCTGGTTCTTCCTCGACGACGCCGTGGTCTGTCTCGGTGCCGGGATCAGCTGCGCCGACGGTGTCCCGGTCGAGACGGTCGTCGACAACCGCAACCTCGGCGAGGGCGGCACGCAGACCTTCGTACGCGCCCGGCGATGGGCCCACCTGGAGGAGCACGGCGGGTGGGTGCTGCCGTGCGGGGGTGAACTGCGCGCCCTCCGCGAGGACCGCACCGGCGCCTGGGGCGACATCAACACCACCAGCACCGGCGAGCGCCGGACCCGGCGCTGGCAGACCCTGTGGCTCGACCACGGCACCGACCCGGCCGGTGCCGGCTACGTCTACGTCCTGCTGCCCGGCGCCTCCCGCGCCGAGACCGCCGCCCGGGCCGCCGACCGCCGCTGGCTGTCCGTTCTGGCCAATGACGGCACCTGCCAGGCCGTCGCCGTGCCCCGCCTGGGCCTGACGGCGGTGAACTTCTGGCGGATCGGTACGGTGGGGGACCTGACCGTCTCGGCGGGCGCGAGCGTGCTCCTCGTCCGCCGGGGCCGGACGGCCACCCTCTGCGTGAGCGAGCCGCCGCGTACGGGTGAGCCGCTGGAGGTCGTCTGGGACCGCCCGGTGCGCGCGGTGAACCGTGCCGACGACAGCGTGGTGATCCTGTCGGCTGACCGCCGTCTGAGGGTCCGTGTCACCCCGGGGATGGCATCCTCCACCCACGAATGTGAGGTGGCTCTCAGGTGAGGTCTTTGTGGCACACCTACAACGCCCATGCCTTCTGAGCAGTCGGAACGGCTGCACACCGCTGTGGTTCTGTTCACTGGCACCAGGAAAACGGGCCGGAGACTGTACGGAGTCGACGGCTCGCTTTCCTTGGTGTCCTTCGTAAGGTCACTACATGACCGTTTTGGAAGAGACGACGGGTGAGCCGACCGGCGAGCCGACGGACGCGCGCGGACGGGTCGCCGAGCTGCACGGGATTCGTGCACGGGCCGTGGCAGGCCCCAGCGAGAAGGCGACCGAGGCGCAGCACGCCAAGGGCAAGCTGACGGCGCGGGAGCGGATCGAGCTGCTCCTGGACCCGGGATCCTTCCAGGAGGT